>NZ_JBRFIX010000009.1:0-313843 GCF_053456425.1 Pseudomonas sp. LF020 | reverse complement strand
AGTTTTCGAAGATTTCTTCAACAACTTCAACCACTTGCGCTTCCGATCTCTCGTTAGCGGGAGGCGAATTCTACAGCGTTACACGCTGCTGTCAACACCTCTTTTTCTCCGCTTTCGACCGAGAAGATCGAACCGTCAAAAGAGCCAAACATCACCACTCTTTCAACTCCTTCCAGGCTTCGGTGAACTGAAGCAAGCCGCTGTCGAAAACTGCGTAACTCATTGAATCTCAAGGAGTTTTCCGTTTCGACCGCGCCGGAAGTGGGGCGAATTATAGACCTCCTGAATCTGCCGTCAACCGTTAATTTCAGTTTTATTGCAAAACCTGCTTTTTAGTCAGCAAACGCGGGATGCGACGCGCAACAGCGGGCACACGTAGCAGCAAAAGCACTGCACCTATAAAGGCGTAGATTGCCCACTCTTTAAGATCAGCTCGCACAATCCATAGCATGTGCAGCAATCCAAGCCCCAAAATCACGTACACCAACCGATGCAGTTTCTTCCAGCGCACACCTAAACGACGCTGGCTGTAGCGATTAGAGGTTACTGCCAACGCCAACAACCCGAGAAAACCCAGTGTGCCGACAATAATGTATGGCCGCTTACGCAACTCCACGCCCAACTGAGACCAGTCGAAACCGAGGATGAACGCCATATAGCTGAACAGGTGCAGAACCACATAAGCAAAACACCAGAGCCCCAACTGACGGCGCACAGCAATCCACCCCGCCCACCCCGTCACCTTCTGCAGTGGCGTCATGCTCAGCGTGATCAAAAGCAATACCAACGTCCCCAGCCCCAACCGATCAACCAGCACCTTGCCGGGATCCGGGCCGAGCAAATCGGCAAACGCCTGATAAAACCAGAGCAATGGCCAGATCGCTGCGGCAATGAAAACGCCTACACGCCAGAACGGATATCGCATCAGTAGTTCTTCCGCAGATCGAGCCCTGTATATAAGGAAGCAACTTCATCCGCGTAGCCGTTGAACATCTGCGTATCACGCACATTCGGCTTGAACAGGCTATTCGGCAGACGCCGTTCCCGCGCCTGAGTCCAGCGCGGATGATCGACCGTCGGATTCACGTTGGCATAAAACCCGTACTCATCTGCCGCAATGCTCTGCCAAGTGGTCTTGGGCTGCTCGCTGACCAGACTGATCCGCACAATGGACTTCACACTTTTGAAGCCGTACTTCCACGGCACCACCAGACGCAACGGCGCACCGTTCTGATTCGGCAACTCACGGCCATACATGCCAACCGCCAGAATCGCCAAGGGATTCATCGCCTCGTCCAGACGCAAGCCTTCTACATACGGCCAATCGATCAGGGCAAAACCTGAGCGCTGCCCTGGCATGCTCTTGGGATCCTGCAGGGTTTCGAAGCGAATGTATTTGGCCTTGGAGGTCGGTTCGACCTGCTTGAGCAACGCAGAAATCGGAAAACCAATCCACGGGATGACCATCGACCACGCCTCAACACAGCGAAGGCGATAGATACGCTCCTCCAACTGGTACGGTTTCATGAAGTCTTCCAGCGCGTAACGCCCGGGCTTGCCCACTTCCCCATCGACGACAACGCTCCACGGCTCGGTTTTCAGCGAACCGGCATTGGCCGCCGGATCGCCTTTGTCGGTGCCGAACTCATAGAAGTTGTTGTAATGGGTCGCGTCTTTATAAGGCGTGATCGCCTCATCCTTGACGTTGACTGCGCCCCACTTGATAGAAGGGAGTTTCTCGGCAAACCAGGCAGGCGTCTTGCTTGGCTCGACATCGGCATAACGCACCGCGTTTTCGGCGCTGGCCCAACGCGGCAGGCTGCTCACGGCGATACCGGCCGCGGTAGCTCCGAGCAAATGGCGACGGGAGAGATAGATGGATTCAGGCGTGACATCCGACTCATGGCAGTCGGACGCTTTGGGGAATTTGATCAGCATGGCAACTCCGCAGCTTTGGAGGACAGATGCACCCATAGACTGCGGAGTATGCGGGAAATTACATCACTCGACGTTTTTGCGCCGACGAAGATGCAACAGGTATTGCACAGGGCCGGAAGCCGCATAAGCGAGGAACACCAGCAGCAGAATGCGCGGTGGATCACTGAACACTACGGCGAACACCAGAACCACGGCGAGGATCGCCACGAACGGTACGCGCCCCTTCAGATCCAGCTCCTTGAAGCTGTTGTACTTGATGTTGCTGACCATCAGCATGCCGGCAGCCGCCACCATCAGCGCGACCAGGAACGACATCTTCGAACCCTGAATGCCGTAATCGCTGAAGGCCCAGACGATACCCGCGACCACGCCGGCAGCTGCCGGGCTGGCCAGACCGATGAAGTAGCGCTTGTCAGCTGTACCGACCTGAGTATTGAAACGCGCCAGACGCAATGCCGCGCCGGCTACATAGATGAAGGCAACCATCCAGCCGACCTTGCCCATGTCGCCCAATGCCCAGCCAAAGGCCAGCAGCGCCGGTGCGACACCGAAAGCGACCATGTCGGATAGCGAGTCATACTCGGCGCCAAAGGCACTTTGCGTATTGGTCATGCGCGCGACACGGCCATCGAGACCGTCGAGCACCATGGCTACGAAGATCGCGATCGCGGCGAAGGCGAAATACTTGCTCGCATTCGCAGAGTCACCAGCGCTCAACGCAGCCTGGGCACTCATCGAGTTGATGATGGAATAAAACCCTGCAAACAGGTTCGCAGTGGTGAACAGATTCGGCAGCAGATAGATACCACGATGCCGGACTTTACGACCTTCTGCGTCGTGCCCTTCCTCGACATGTTCATCGATGGGCAGCAGGCTTTCGGCGTCAGAAGCCTGGTTCGGCTCTTCGGGACGTTCGCTCATGGACATTACCTTGCAACGGTTTGGAAAAAATTCGACAGGTGCCTGTGACGACGGTTCGGCCACAAACGATGCAGCTTTATACCAGAACCATCGGTTTCAAACGAAAAAACGCGGCCGAGGCCGCGTTTTTTGCACAAGGATGACGACTTAGTTTTTGGCTTTGTCGACGATCTTGTTGGCACCGATCCACGGCATCATGGAGCGCAGTTGCTCGCCGATGATTTCGATACCGTGAGCGGCGTTGTTACGACGCTTGGCGGTCATCGAAGGGTAGCCGGTTGCGCCTTCGCTGATGAACATTTTGGCGTATTCGCCGTCCTGAATACGTTTCAGGGCGTTGCGCATGGCCTGACGGGATTCGGCGTTGATCACTTCCGGACCGGTCACGTACTCGCCGTATTCAGCGTTGTTGGAGATCGAGTAGTTCATGTTGGCGATACCGCCTTCGTACATGAGGTCAACGATCAGTTTCAGTTCGTGCAGGCACTCGAAGTAGGCCATTTCCGGCGCGTAGCCAGCTTCAACCAGGGTTTCGAAACCGGCTTTGACCAGTTCAACGGTACCGCCGCACAGTACGGCTTGCTCGCCGAACAGGTCGGTTTCGGTCTCGTCCTTGAAGGTGGTTTCGATGATGCCGGTACGACCGCCACCCACGCCAGCTGCGTAGGACAGTGCAACGTTTTTGGCGTTGCCCGAGGCGTCCTGGTAGATCGCGATCAGGTCAGGGATACCACCGCCCTTCACGAACTCGGAACGCACGGTGTGACCCGGCGCTTTCGGCGCGATCATGATCACGTCGAGGTCGGCACGCGGAACAACCTGGTTGTAGTGGATCGCGAAGCCGTGGGAGAAGGCCAGGGTGGCGCCTTTCTTGATGTTCGGCTCGATTTCGTTCTTGTACAGCTGGGACTGGAATTCGTCCGGGGTCAGGATCATGACCAGGTCGGCGCCGGCAACAGCGGCGGCCACGTCGGTCACTTTCAGGCCGTGGGCTTCGGCTTTGGCAACGGTAGCCGAACCTTTACGCAGACCGACGGTAACGTCGACACCGGAGTCTTTCAGGTTGCACGCCTGGGCGTGGCCCTGGGAACCGTAACCGATGATGGCAACTTTCTTGCCCTGGATGATCGACAGGTCGCAGTCTTTATCGTAGAAAACTTTCATGAATTTCCCCTATATATCCAGGCCGTTCAGGCCATTCGCTAATTTGGTTTAGATGCTGAGTACTTTGTCGCCGCGGGCAATGCCGGTCACGCCGCTACGGACGGTTTCCAGAATCGATGCGGTGCCGATGGACTGAATGAAGCTGTCGAGCTTGTCGCTGGTACCGGTCAGTTGAACGGTATACACGCTGGCACTGACATCGACGATCTGTCCACGGTAAATATCGGTGGTGCGTTTGATCTCGGCGCGCTGGGCGCCAGTGGCCTTGACCTTGACCAGCATCAGCTCGCGCTCGATGTGAGCGCTTTCCGACAGGTCCACCAGCTTGACCACTTCGATCAGCTTGTTCAGGTTTTTGGTGATCTGCTCGATGATTTCATCGTGGCCGACAGTGGTCAGCGTCAGACGCGACAGTGTCGGGTCTTCGGTTGGCGCCACGGTCAGGCTTTCAATGTTGTAGTTGCGCTGCGAGAACAGGCCGACTACGCGAGACAAAGCGCCGGGTTCGTTTTCCAGAAGCAGGGAAATAATGTGCCGCATGATTAAGTACGCTCCGTCTTGCTCAGCCACATATCGCGCATGGAGCCGTCTTTGATCTGCATCGGATAGACGTGCTCGCTGGTATCGACCGAAATATCGATCACCACCAGACGATCTTTCATGGCGAACGCTTCTTCCATCTTCGACTTCAAATCTTTCGAATCGGTGATGCGCACGCCGACGTGACCGTAGGCTTCAGCCAGTTTGACGAAGTCAGGCAGCGACTCCATATACGAGTGCGAGTGACGGCTGCCGTAGCTCATGTCCTGCCACTGACGAACCATCCCCAGAACGCCGTTGTTCAGGATGACGATTTTCACCGGCAAGCCGTATTGCAGGCAGGTCGACAGCTCCTGGATGTTCATCTGGATGCTGCCTTCGCCAGTGACGCAGGCAACATCGTCATCCGGGAAGCTCAACTTGATACCCATGGCCGCCGGGAAACCGAAGCCCATGGTGCCCAGGCCACCGGAGTTGATCCAGCGGTTCGGCTTGTTGAACGTGTAGTACTGCGCCGCGAACATCTGGTGCTGGCCCACGTCGGAGGTGATGAAGGCATCGCCCTTGGTCACTTCGCACAGGGTCTCGATCACGGTCTGCGGCTTGATCAGGCTGCCGTCGCCCTTTTCATAAGGGAACAGGCCGCGATCACCGCGCCACTCATCGACTTGCTTCCACCAGCTGGCAACGGACTCCTTGTTCGGGGTCTCGCCGATTTCCTTGAGGATCGCGACCATTTCGGTCAGGACGCTCTCCACCGGGCCAACGATTGGCACGTCGGCCTTGATGGTCTTGGAGATCGAAGCCGGGTCGATGTCGATGTGGATGATCTTGGCGTTCGGGCAGAACTTCGCCGCGCCGTTGATCACACGGTCATCGAAACGCGCGCCGACAGCCAGAATCACGTCGGCATGGTGCATCGCCAGGTTGGCGGTGTAGCTGCCGTGCATACCGAGCATGCCGATGAACTGCCGGTCGGTGCCAGGGAAACCGCCCAGGCCCATCAAGGTGTTGGTCACTGGCAGGTTGAGCATTTTCGCCAGTTCGGTCAGCGGTGCGGAACCGTTGCCCAGAATCACCCCACCACCGGAATAGAGCACAGGGCGCTTGGCCGCCAGGAGCATTTCTGCCGCCTTGCGGATTTGCCCGGAGTGGCCGCGAACGGCCGGGCTGTAGGAACGCAGCTTGGCTTTCTTGGGGAAAACGTATTCGAACTTCTCGGCCGGGTTGGTCATGTCTTTCGGGATATCGACCACGACCGGGCCCGGACGACCGGATTGCGCCAGGTAGAACGCTTTCTTCATGACTTCCGGGATTTCCGAGGCGTGCTTGATCATGAAACTGTGCTTCACGATCGGCCGGGAAATACCGATCATGTCGGTTTCCTGGAACGCGTCGGTGCCGACCATGGTGCTTGGCACCTGACCGGAAATGATCACCATTGGAATCGAATCCATATAGGCGGTGGCGATACCGGTGATGGCGTTTGTGGCGCCAGGACCTGATGTCACCAATACCACGCCGGCTTTACCGGTGGCACGGGCGTAGCCGTCAGCCATATGGGTAGCCGCTTGTTCGTGACGAACCAGGATGTGGGTCACTTCCGGTTCTTTGAACAGGGCATCGTAAACATGAAGGAGAGCACCACCCGGGTACCCGTAGATATATTTGACGCCTTCGTCACGCAAGAAGCGGACGAGCATCTCACCGCCAGATAAAAGCTCCACGTTGTTCACCTCTAAAACGCCAGAATACCGTCCACAAAAAAAGGGGCGGGTCTTAATAGGTTTACTTCTCGGCAGAGCATGAGCGACGGTGGTCGCCGACTACGTCAGCACTGACTGAGCAAGTATTGGGATCGTCCCAAGTGTTGCGGGCCTTTCCCACCCAGCGCGAGGTAACGCGTTGCGGGTGTAACAGGTCGACGCGGATATGCGCCTCATGATCTACCGAGTGGGTCTGCTTCTGGCAGTCCCTCTACAGCGGACTTTGGATTCTTCTGTTTCGCCCTCTCCAAGTCAAGCCGTCAATGTGCTTAATTGTGGGTAAGCACATGAGAACGCAAGAAAAAACCTGAAAACAGCTACTCTGTTAGCGTCAATTGCGCAATTTTGCCAAGGAATCAGCATGCGAACGCTTCTGTTAACTCTGCTGATCGGCCTCAGCCCCTGGTGCTCGGCCGGTCAGATCTACAAATGGGTCGATGCCCAGGGCGTCACTCACTTCGATGCGCAGCCACCGCAAGGTTTGCCCGCAACGACCGTGCAGACACCCTCCTCACCCCCACCGAAACCTGCAGCCATGCCTGGCAGCGGCGCGCTGGGCGATCAGAAAGCCATCGACGACAAGGTCAAGAAACAGGTAACCGAGCAGCAGGCGCAGCTCAAGGCGTTTTGCGAACAGGCACGGACGAACCTGGCGCAGTTGCAGAACAATCCGCGTTTGAGGGAAGAAGTGGATGGGCAATTGCGGCGACTGGATGATGCGCAGCGTCAGGAGCGTCTCGCCGAGACGCAGAAACAGATTACTGAAAACTGCCAATAACCCTGTAGGAGCTGCCGCAGGCTCGGGCCGCGATCGGACGATCTTTTGATCCTGCTTTTAAAAACAGAATCAAAAGATCGCAGCCTGCGGCAGCTCCTACAGAGGTTCAGCGGGAAGCGGTGATCAGCAGGTCGAACTCTTTGAGCAGTACCTGCAACTGTCGATCCTTGCCCTGTAGATTGCGCTGGGCGAAGACCATTTCGGCCATTTCCTGAATGCCCGAGGCATTCGGCAACGGCAGATCCTGCTCAAGGATCATTTTCATCCGTGGCAGGAAGATCCATTGCAGCCATTGCTCGAAATCCAGCGTGTCGACCGAAAACGGTTCGACACTGCTAAGGGCTTCGGCCGATGGCTGGACCTCGTCCCACCAGCCCTGCGTGCGCAGTTCACGCTCGATCAGCAGCAACTGATCGGCGATTTTCGGGAAACGGGAATCCATCACAGCGAAACCTTGGCCTTCTGACGAGCCAGAGCGGCGCCGGCGGAATCGCCCTGCTTCTCACGGGACTGCGCGATGATTTCCCACAGGTTGGCCTGCAAATCCGGGCGGCCGTTGGCCATGGTCAGCGCACGACGGGCGAACTGCTCGGCCTGCGGTGCATCACCTTGCGCCATGCGCACTTGCGCCAGACGATAAAGCACTTGCGGCTCACGCGGGGCTACGCGCTGCGCGCGCTCCAGGCTGGAGGACGCGCCATTGAGGTCGCCACCGGCCTGTTGCTGTTGCGCGGTGGTCAGCAAGGCGAGCACCGGGCCATCCAGTTGCTCATCCGCCGACAGACCACCGCCATTGCTGGCCGAAGGAATCCCGCTCGGCGTCGAAGGCATGCTGTAGCTGCCGGTGTTGACCGGTGCCGACTCGGCCGGCGAAGGATTGTACGGACCCGCCGTAATTCCGCCGGAAGCCGGACCAGGAACGATCGGCGAGGAGCTGATCGGCGCCGATGTCGCAGCACCGCCACCCGGCACCATCACCACCACGCCGGTATCGCCTTGCGGGATGGCCTGGGATTGCGCCTGACCCTGCACTGGACGTTTGACTGTCGTCTTGCGGAAACCGCCGTTGGCCGACAGACGTTCGCTGTTGGACACGGCTGTGCCGGAGTCCACCACCGGGATCGAACCACGCTGTACGGTAGAGCAGCCGCTGAGCAAAGCCACGGCAGTCACCGCTGGAATCAACCACTTGTTCACTTGAAACCCTCTTTGCTTAATTCATCCAGCCCTTGACCCAATCCATCACCGACTCCGGCGAGGCAGGCGTTTCGCTTGCACACGCGGAGCCGGGTGGCGGTTCGCTGCCGCGAATATACGGCATCTGCACCGCACCCGGACAGTTGGCATCGGAGCCTTGCCCGGTACGCGAATCGACCCACGCCTGCACGATGTTGTCCGGCTGCGGCATGTCCAGCGGCAGCGGGTCAGCCTTGCGCATGAAACTGGTCCACACCTGCAACGCACCGGTCGCCCCGGTGAACGGGGTCTTGCCATTGTCGTCACGACCCAGCCAGACCACCGCCAGCAGATCCTGACTGAAACCGGCGAACCAGCTATCACGCGAGTCGTTACTGGTACCGGTCTTGCCGGCCAGCGTCAGGGTCTTGGGCAGCACGTTGTAAACCGAGCTGCCGGTACCCTCACGCATTACACGCTGCATGGCGTTCTGGATCAGGTAGATGGACGCCGGATCAAATCGCTGCTCGATCTGGAACGGATAACGCTTGAGCGGCTCGCCCTCAGCGGTCAGTACGCTGCGAATCCCGCGCATCGGCGTATTGAAACCACCGTTGGCGAGGGTCTGATACATGGTCGCCACTTCGATCGGGGTCATGCCGCCAGCCCCGAGCAACATCGACGGGAACGCCGGGAATTCTCGGGTCACGCCCAGACGCGCAAGGGTCTTGAGCACATTCGGCACACCGACTTCCAGGCCCAGACGCGAGGTCGACAGGTTGTAGGAGTGCGCCAGCCCTTGGTAAAGGAACACGGTACCGTGAGAGCGACGGTCATAGTTCTGTGGTTTCCACACCTGGCCGTCCGCGCCTTTAATCGACAGCGGATCATCCGACAGCCAACTGGTCAGCGTGTAGTGGCTCGGTTTTTCCAGTGCGGTCAGATACACCGCTGGCTTGACCAAGGAGCCGATTGGCCGCACGGCGTCCAGCGCCCGGTTGAAACCGGCGTAACTGGCCTGACGGCTACCGATCATCGCCTGCACTTCGCCGGTTTCCGGATTGGTCACGACCATCGCCGCTTCCACATCATCGGAGCCCTTGCGTCCAGCCAGGCGTTTAAAGGTGTCGTTGACCGACGCCTCGGCTTTCATCTGCAGAATCGGGTCGAAACTGGTGAAGATGCGCAGGCCTTCTTCGGTCAAGTCTTCGTCGCGATAGTCTTCACGCAACTGGCGTTTGACCAGATCGATGAAGCCCGGGAACGAGCTGTCGGCGAGCTTGCCGCGCGTGGTTACACCCAAGGGCATTTTCTTCGCCGCCTCGACCTGTTCGGCAGTTGCCACGCCTTGCTGTTCAAGCACGTCGAGCACCAGGTTACGCCGTTCCAGCGCACGCTCGGGATTGCGCCGCGGGTTGTAGTAGGACGGACCTTTGACCATGCCGACCAGTAACGCAACCTGATGCAGCTTCAGCTCGGACAATGGCTGGCCGAAGAAGAACTGGCTGGCCAGACCGAAACCGTGCACCGCACGCTGGCCGTCCTGCCCGACGAAGACTTCGTTGAGGTAGGCCTCAAGGATTTCCTTCTTGTCGTAATGCAGCTCCAGCAACATCGCCATCATCGCTTCGGTGAGTTTGCGGCTCAGGCTGCGTTCATTGGTGAGGTAGAAGTTTTTGACCAACTGCTGGGTCAGCGTACTGCCGCCCTGGGTCATCTTGCCGCCAGAGGTGTTGACCCAGATCGCCCGGGCAATCGATTTCGGCGAAACGCCCCAGTGACTGTAGTAATCACGGTCTTCCACCGCGACCAGGGTGTCGAGCAGATACGGTGGCACCTGATCGAGCTTGATCAGGATGCGGTCTTCAAGATTTTTTGGGTAAATGCCGCCGATCATCAGCGGCTCGAGCCGCACCACGGACAACTTCCCGCCGTTGAGCCCGGAGAGCTCGGCTACATAGTCGCCAGAGAAACGCACGCGCACCGGCTGCGGTTTCTCCAGGCCTTCATAGAACTGGAAGCCGCGAGTATTCAGATCGACGGTATTGCCGTTGACGGCGGCAGCGCCGGGGCCATTGCTCACGGCTTCGCGGCGATAGCCCAAGGCATCGAGTTCGGTGAGGAAATCGTCCTTGCCGAGCTTTTGTCCGACGAACAGCTCCAGCGGGCGCGCGTATACCTTGGCCGGGATGGTCCAGCGCTTGCCGGAGAACTTCTCCTGCACCACGGCATCGAGGTAAACAGCGAAGCCGGCCAACACCACAAGGCCGACCAGGCTGAGTTTAATGGCCCAGCTCAACCATGGGCTGAGGCCCTTGGAGACTGGTTTTTTCTTGGTACGGGGGGATCGAGTTCGAGTCATGGCGGCGGATTATACGCACTTTATTCATACTCAACAGGAGCGCTCCGAGGTTTGCGTCAGGCTGGCGAGCGGCCATAATGACGACCTCGAATTTCCCAGTCTCTGAAGGATCGCCCGTGAGCCAGTCCCTGATCGCTGCCCTGCAAAACCCGGCCCTCTACCCGCACCCCATCGAAGGGTTCCAGGTCATCGAAACCCATATCTCGTGGGTGATCCTCACCGGCCCGTTTGCCTATAAAGTGAAGAAGCCGGTGAATTTCGGCTTTCTCGACTTCACGGGCCTCGAATCCCGCGCACATTTCTGTGCTGAAGAGCTGCGCCTGAACCAGCGTCTGACCGACGATTTGTATCTGGACGTGTTGCCGGTGACCGGCAGCGTCGAGGCGCCACAACTGGGCGGCGACGGCCCGGTGATCGACTATGTGCTGAAGATGCGTCAATTCCCGCAGACCGGCCTGCTCAGCACCCTGCAAGCCAACGGTGAGCTGACCACCCAGCACATCGACGAAATGGCCGAACAGATCGCCAGATTCCACCTCAGCGCGCCAAAAGTCCCCGCCGATCACGACGCCGGCACGCCAGACAGCGTGATGGCCCCGGTGCGCCAGAACTTCGAACAGATTCTGCCGTTCCTTAGCGACAAAAACGATCTGCTGCAACTCGAGGCACTGAAAGCCTGGGCCGAGAGCAGCTTCGATCGTCTCAAGCCACTGTTCGCCCAGCGCAAGGCCGAGGGATTCACTCGCGAATGCCACGGCGACATCCACCTGGGCAACGCCACAGTCATCGACGGCAAGGTGGTGATCTTCGACTGCATCGAGTTCAACGAACCATTCCGCTTCACTGACGTCTGGGCCGACACCGGTTTCCTGGCGATGGACCTGGAAGACCGCGGCCTGAAATCCCTGGCCCGTCGTTTCATCAGTCAATACCTGGAACTGACCGGCGACTATCAAGGCCTGGAAGTGCTGAATTTCTACAAAGCCTACCGCGCGCTGGTTCGCGCCAAAGTTGCACTGTTCAGCATGCCGGCGGACGCCACCCCGGTGCAGCGCGCCACCACCCTGCGCCAGTACCGCAATTACGCCAACCTGGCGGAAAGCTACAGCACCATTCCTTCGCGCTTCATGGCCATCACCCACGGCGTATCGGCTGTCGGCAAGAGCCACGTGGCGATGCGTCTGGTCGAAGCGCTGGGCGCGATTCGCCTGCGTTCCGACGTCGAGCGCAAACGTCTGTTCGGCGAGCAGACCGTAGCCAACGACGTGCAGGCCGGGATTTACAGCGCCGACGCCAGCGCCGCCACTTATGCCCGCCTGCATGAGATTGCCGGCGTGATTCTGCACGCCGGGTTTCCGGTGGTGATTGATGCGACCTACCTCAAGCGTGAGCAGCGCGACAACGCCGCTCAAGTGGCCGAGGCCACCGGCACGCCGTTCCTGATCCTCGACTGCAACGCGCCTCAGGCGGTGATCGAAAGCTGGCTGGCGATTCGTCAGGCTGACAAGAAGGATCCTTCCGACGCCACGCTGGCGGTCATCGAGGCCCAGCAGTCCAGCCGCGAAGCGCTGACGCCAGAAGAGATTCTGCGCAGCAAACGCGTGCAGACCAATGAAAGCGGGACCCTCGACACCGTAGTCGCACAGATCCGTCAGCGTTTGCCAGGCCTGTAAGAAACTATTTCGGCCGTGAAGCCCTCGCTGGCTTCACGGCCGTCAAATAGTGGCACTATACTGGCGTCATAAAACCAACAGGTGATGTGACATGAGCCAGCCGAAACTTCTCGACACCCCGCTTTATGCCTTGCTGCACAAGGACGACATCACAGGCTTCAACAAGGAACGCCCGAACGACGGCCCGATCGACATGGTCGGTGGCGACTTCCGGGGTCTCGATCTGCGTGAACTGAACGCCGACGGCGTGGATTTCCGTGACGCCTACTTCCGATCTGCCGATTTGCGTGGCATCGATTTCCGTAATTCATCACTCGAAGGCGCAAGCCTGGCGCACGCCCAGATTTCCGGAGCGTACTTCCCGCCGGAACTGAGTGCCGACGAGATCCTGATGTCGATGAATTTTGGTACTCGCCTGCGCTATCGCACGCGCTGATACTTTTTATCTTTCTCTGACCCGACGCCTTTCCCCTGTGGGAGCGGGCTTGCTCGCTCCCACATGTTTCCGCGTTTCTTCCCTCCTTTCTGGGTTCGCCGCCCTTTCTTAGAAGCGTTTGCGTCTAATCCGACCAAACAACCACGCTTTTCCTACTGATGGCTACACTCCTGAGAAGATCGCCCACGCACCATTCGGCCGTCGCAAGGAGGCTTGATGAATGATGAACTGCAACACCTGAAGAATCTTGGCAAGACGTCGGCGCAGTGGCTGCATGCCGTGGGCATCCACAGCGCCTCGGACTTGCGTCGCCTAGGGGCGGTGGACGCCTATCGGGCCGTGCGTACCCGCGGGTTTCGCGCATCAAAGGTGTTGTTGTACGCGATCGAAGGGGCACTGATGGATGTGCACTGGAACGACATCCCGGCCGAACGCAAAGACGCCTTGAACAAGCAGCTCGAAGCCATCTCCTCGCGTCACAAGAACTGAACGGGCGCTGACTTTCATGTATCTGCTCGGGGAACAAACGGCACAGGTCGATGCACTGATCAATCGCTTGCAGAGTTTGCCTGAGCGCTGGCTGGAAGGCCTTGCGCCGTGCGGACCAGCCTTTGAGCCAGAAATCTCTGACGACCTGATGGTGCAGCTCCCACACGATCAGCTGTTTCTGCTGACAGAAGGCGTGATCCACGGCCATATCGGCGGTCGTGCTCTGTTTTACTGGCAGGAGGGCGATCTGATCGGTCTGCAGCAAGGTGACGCCTGGGCCGACTGCCACCTGCGCAGCGACGGGCCAGTGCGCTTGCTGCCCTATCGGCGAACCGAGCTGTTCCAGCATTTGTATGCCGAGCCTGACCGCGCCGAGCAATGGCTTGAGTATCTGCTGGGACAGATGGCGCTACTGGCTCACGCGCTGGCCGAACTGAAACCACGGGAATTTCGCAGCACCAATGGCTTTAAACGCGTCGAGAGCGGTGAGGTGTTGATCCAGCAGGGCGATGCCGCCGATCACGTCTTCGTGATCATCAATGGACATGCCGAAGCCTTTGTTGATGGACACAAGGTTGGCGAAGTGCCCAAGGACGAGATTTTCGGCGCCATGGCCGTATTCACCGGTGAGCCCCGTAACGCTACGGTCATCGCGCGCGAGCCGAGCACGGTGATGCTGATTCCCGGCGAGCAGTTTCTGAACATGACCCGCAACAATCCAAAGATTGCCCACAGCCTGATTGAGAGCATGGCCCGGCGCATCGGCCAGCTAAATCAACAGATCACGCAACTCAACGCTGTGAAAGCTGCGCGTTAAGTCACCTTTTTCCGGGGCATTCCGGCCATTTGCCCGACTAAATCAGGCGAATGGAAAAACAGTGGTTGACTCGCTAATGAGAATCGCTATGATTATCACAACTGGTCGCGAGATCAGTCGATATTCTGAAAAGCCCTTGGTTCGGACTCTCAGATTATCTCCTCATCAGGCTAATCACGGTTATTTGACCCGGTTTTTACCGGGTCTTTTTTTGCCTGTGGAAAAGTCATTGGCCGAACTGTTTGCGCATCTCGGCGCAGTAATCCCGTTTCGGTGTGGCCGGCGTGAACCAGACATAATCGGCCATGGCCGCCGTGACCTCGCTGCCCTGCTCCGCCAGCATCAGCACCGTCGGCGCTTCGCGCGCGCCCAGATCCAGCACATGCAGCGGCACACCAACATCCTTGCGCGCATGGAACGCACCAGCGAACAACAACGCCGGCGCAGGCGCCGCCATCAATCGTGAAGCCATCCGCCGATCCCGTTGCTGCTGCACCGCCAGCATCGCCGGCATTTGCGATTGGGGCAGCAAGCCGCAGTGAGAATCGTTGATCTGCCCGGCCAGCTCGTTTTTCACCGACTCGGCGTTGCTGCGATCCCCCTTCAATACCGGAGGGTCGCGATAGAACGCACGAATTTCAATGTTATCGAGATTGGCCGCCAACAGTGGATACGGTTGCGTGAAAGCAAACCGCACAATCGGCCCGTAGAGTTTCCAGTCCCAACCGTCCTGCCACGCCAGCTCGACCGGAAGATCAACAGGAGGCTTTGGGGAATGGTGTACGTCATCAACCCGCGATTGTTGATCGGGTGTCAGCATTTCAAGCAGGAGACTGCCTTGGGGACGCGCTTCGCCCAGCGTCTGCAACAGCCACAATTGCACGGCATGATGATCGGCGTTGTCATGTTGCTCACCGACGATCACCCGTGCCGGCTTGCCCAGACGCGTCAGCAATTCGTGCGGGGTAATCAGTGTTCCGCTGCGCAAGTCGCGAATCTCGCCAGTGACCGGTGGCGGAGTGACATGTTGGCAACCGCCAAGCAACAACACCGCAAACAGCAAAATCCCACGCATGCTTTCACCTCGATGACGAAATCAGCGGGCGATGATCAGCGGATGCCCACGCTCCGGGTGCGGCTGCACCAAAACCTCAAGGCCGAACACGGCCTTGAGCGTATCCGGTCGCAAGACTTGCTGCGGCGTATCCAGCGCCACCGGGCGCCCGCCCTCAAGCAGCAACACCCGATCACAATAGCGCGCCGCCAGATTCAGATCATGCAGGATGACCAGCACTGCTGCACCACGGTCGGCAAATTCACGCACCGCTTGCAGCGTCGTATGTTGGTGCAGCGGATCGAGCATCGAGGTCGGCTCGTCCAGCAACAGGGTTTGCCCGGCCTGCCCCGGCCACAACTGCGCCAGCACTCGCGCCAGATGCACGCGCTGACGCTCGCCACCCGACAGCGCCAGATAACTGCGCCCGCTCAGGTGCCCGGCATCCGCCGCGTCCAGCGCCGCAGCGACGATCTCGTCATCGCGCACGCGGCCGCTCTGATACGGCAACCGGCCCATGCCGACCACTTCTTCGACACGAAAGGCAAAATCCAGCGTCGAAACCTGCGGCAATACCGCCAGACGCTGAGCGCGCTGCGTACCTGTCCAGTGATTCAAGGCCTTGTCATCGAGCAACACCTCGCCTTCGCTGGTCGCCAGTTCACCGCACAAGGCACTGAGCAAGGTACTTTTACCGGCACCGTTCGGCCCGAGTACGCCCAGCACCTCGCCGGGTTCAAGTTGCAACGTGACGTCGCTGAGGACGGTCTTGCGCCCGCGACGGATCTGCAGATTGCGCGCGCGCAGCATCAGGCACGTCCTCGCAGTAGCAGATAAAGGAAGAACGGTGCGCCGATAAACGCAGTAACAATACCGATTGGCAACTCCGCCGGCGCCAGCGCCAGCCGCGCCACCAGATCCGCCAGCAACAACAGGCTCGCACCCGCCAGTACCGACGCTGGCAACAGCACACGGTGATCCGGCCCGACCAGCAAGCGCACCAGATGCGGCACCACCAGCCCGACAAATCCGATCATCCCGGCCGCCGCCACTGCAGCCCCGACACCCAGCGCGGTGCAGAACACCAGCTCACGCTTGAGTCGCTCGACATCAATCCCCAGATGCCCGGCTTCCGACTCCCCGAGCAGCAACGCATTCAAGGCCTTAGCGCGTCGCGGCAACCACACCACAACACCGGTACCAATGATCAACAAAGGCCAGAGCCGCGCGTAACTGGCGCCATTGAGGCTTCCCAGATTCCAGAACGTCAGCATGCGAAGGGTTGCGTCATCCGCCAGATAAGTGAACAACCCCACTGCCGAGCCCGCCAGCGTCGTCAAGGCGATACCCGCAAGCAGCATGGTCGCGACGTTAGTCTGACCATTGCGCCGTCCGAATCGATAGACCAGCGCGGTCACCCCGAGTCCCCCGAGAAACGCGCACGCCGACAACAGATAAGGCCCGAGCCACTCAGGCAAACCACCAAAAAACGAGCCACCGACAATCGCAATTGCCGCCCCCAGCGCCGCACCGCTGGAAACTCCGACCAATCCTGGATCAGCCAGCGAATTGCGAAACAAGCCCTGCATCGCAGTACCGGACAAGGCCAGCACACCACCAACCACAAACCCGAGCAATGTACGCGGCAAACGAATCTGCCACAGAATCAGCTCAGCCTGCTCCAGACCATCCGGCGTCAACGGCAAGCCAAGCATGCGCAACGCAGCACGCAATGTGTCAAACAACGGCAGGCTGACAGGCCCTAGCGCCAGCGAAAACCAAATGGCCAGCAAACACAGAAGTGTCAGTCCGACGAACAAGCCCCGCGGCTTTAATATCAAGGTCATCTATTGGCACGGCCTGATCGGATTCAGCAGGAAGAGATGGATAAGAAACAGTCCGGCAATGCCAGATTCCGCACCCAGTCAGCCGCCGGCAAAGCCGGACGAGGCTTGAGACCTATCATCTATTGGTTGCAAAACCAAAAAATAACCCCTCAGTGCAGGATTACTACTGTAAATCCAAATCAGTGACAATAAAACAACACAAAATAAAAAATCACGACAACCATCGTGACATTCAACGAACAAGCCCTTTACGGGCTATTCAATCAGCTTAGGCAAAAGCTTACTTAATGGAACTAAAATAATTAGCCAACACTTCAATTTTCTTCTCATCAACATCCTTCATTACCCGGTTCATGACCGTTCCATGCAAGGAGCCAGACTTATACCCATTCAATGCAACAACCAAAAACTCCCTGGAATGACCGAACAAGGGAGGGATATTACCAACATCACTCCCACGCCCCTCAGAACCATGGCAGTTTACGCATCCATTAGCCGCCATTATCCCAACCACATCTTCGCTGGCCAACACTATACCAGCAGAAAACAACAAAGGCGCAACAGCCAACACAACTGACAACCGCATGTTTTTCTCCCTATTTAAAAACGGCAATCAATTAAATCCATTAATCGAAAAATGCCTTCCAATGCAAATAAAAAGATACTTTTTAAATACAACTACCTAGAGATACCAAAGGTGCACAGCACCCATAAAACTTATCTTACTCAAGCAATACGCGTCAAGACCGTAACTAATCGCACGAGTCTAAAGATTTTTTTGCCCAGCGACCAACCTGACAGGAAAAAGACATTCCGACGCAATAGCGAATTTCGTTCATAGACACCGAAATAGCAAAATACACATACTGTAACAGTTTGTCACTTGTCGACATAAAACCCTGAATATATAACATTCGTCGCCTGACGAAATCTAACATTTTCAACGAACGCTGACTCCCGTTAACATCGCGAATTCTACCCAGAATGAGCAAACCTTTACCGGTTAGCGGTGTTCTCTGCCTCAGTTTTCACGCCAGGCAGACCATAACGGAGTCTCTTGCAAGAGTATTGCAAAAGCCGGTGAAACAGTTCGTTCGACAAGGGAAAAAATCGTTAAGTCAGACCACCTTATCTATCACACATCCATCTCCGGCCCCGTTCGGCCATCTGGACGCGCCCCCCAAGGAATCTAAGGGAACATTATGAAAAAAAACATTCTGACGTCATTGTTTGCGCTTTCTATTGGTCTCACCAGCAGCGCCATCTTTGCAGAAACCCCGGCCAAAGTATCAGACACTCAAAAAGCTGTGGTCATCGTTTTCAATCCTCCGAAAGGTATGGAACAAGAGTTCCTTGATAAATTTGCAAAGGAACAGGCAGTTAACTTCGCAGCCCACTCCGATCCCGAACAAAAGCGCACTGAATCCATAAACCTCATTCCGACGAAATTGGGCGAGCCGCTCATTCACATCACCATCCTCAAAGAAAAAGCGGTGCTTGACGAAACATATAAAGCATTTGGCCCAAAGGAAAACCGTGGTGCGTACGTGGGTAAGCACTCCGAAAAATACGGAGACCTGAAAATCCCGAAGATCTACCTGCAAAACTCTCAATCCTTTTTTGCTGACGTCGTCAAATAAGACGAAGGCAATAAATCCACTCAGGGTTCCATTGCGATCATATCGATTATTATCTGATCCAACGGCCCTGAGTTATAACGTTGTCCAGAGCCACCATCACGGATGCCGCCACGACGACACAGTTGACATGTTCTACTCTAAAACAACAGCCATACGAACAGTCTTCAGAAAAGAACTGCCAGTCTCGCGACTTGAACTCAAGTAAGGAAAACCAAGGACGGAATACAATGATCGAAGACAGAAGAACGCTGCTCAAATGGCTGGTAACAGGTGTAGGATTTACTGCGCTGGACGCACTGGCGGGCTCCGCTATAAAAGTTACCGCACGCAAGAAAGTAAAAATAGTCGTTATTGGGGGCGGCTTTGCAGGTGCAACATTTGTGCGCGCACTGCAACGTCTTGAACCCAACGTAGCTATTACCCTCATTGAAGAGAACCGCACCTATCAATCCGGACCGCTATGTGCGGAATTATTGGTTGACAAGCGAGACGAGCAGACGCTGACGTTTGACTACAATAGATTGGTTTCTGAAGGCATTAATATCGTCCATGATCGTGCGATAAAAATAGACCCAAAAAAGAAATGCGTAGTAACTCGTAACGCAACCTATACCTATGATAAATGTATTGTGGCTGCCGGTATAAGTTTTGATTTCGAACAGATAAAGGGCCATAGCCACGAGCTGGCAGATAAATTCCCCCACGCCTGGCAAGGCGCAAAGCAACTCAACATTCTGAAAAGACAGCTACATGAAATGCCGGACGGCGGGACTGTACTTATGACAGCTCCGAACACGGAATATCGATGCCCACCCGGCCCATATGAGCGCGTCAGTCAAATCGCAGAGTATCTGAAGACGCACAAGCCCAATTCGAGAATTATATTTCTCGATTCCAAAGAAAGATTCCCGAAACAGGCGCAGTTTGAGTTAGCTTGGTCAACCCTTTATGGATATGGCACCGACAGGAGTTATATCCAATGGATCGGCGCCAAACAAGGTGGCACAGTAACTGAACTTAAAGCTTCCAGTCATGAGCTTGTTTGCGAAGCAGGAACATTCAAAGGCGACATCATCAATATCATCCCAAGGCAGAGAGCAGATCGCTTTGCTGCTGAAAACGGGTTGACAGGAGATAATGGCTGGTGCCCGGTAAACACTAAAACTCTTGAATCCCTGAAAATACCAGACGTGCATGTGATTGGTGATGCGGCGGATGCCCAGCACCTTCCTAAATCAGCATTCGCCGCAACTTGCCAGGCGAGAGTATGTGCGCTGGCCATCTATTCAATAATCAATAATCAGCCCGTGATGACACCGGAATACATGAACGTGTGTTTCAGTCTATGCGGAACAAATTACGCCATTTCGGTTGCTGTAAACTATCACTGGAATGTCGCATCGAATAAAATTGATATTATATCGTCAAACATCACCGCACTTGATTCTCCCCCTGAACAGTATGTCAGCGAGGTTCAATCAGCCTATTCGTTGTTTGAGAGCCTGGTAAAGGGGGCTTTCGGGTAACCGTAGTTGATCCCCATCCGAATCAAGGATTGATAAAAAATCCTCGATTCACTCAACCACACACGCGATGAATAGGGATATCAGCAAATGAGTGAAGTGATGGCAGCCGAAGGATTTCTCAGATCCCTGACGGACTCTGGAGTAGGCTTCACGCTGGCACCGACCGGGTCTACCGCGAGGCGCGAGATGCGCAACAACTCGGGAAGCTGCGACTACACTTCAGACACGGATATCCTTTGCATTATCAATGCAGAGGATATTGACAAAACACTCACCCAGAAAAGAAAAAGCTTCCAGAAGCTATCTCTTATCCTGATGAGCACAGATGCGTTGAGCTATCCTTCAAATGCTGTTTTGTCAATTGACTTCGATGCTCTGATAGAAAACCAGCTCAAATTATCAAAGCCAAATTTCGCAAGTTCCAGCACCGCAGGCTTCATCTCCTATCAAGCACAACCATTGGCTTATTACTCGGCTCAGTTAAATCATTCAGCACCTGAAGCTCAACGACGATTGCTTAGTAAAATTTCGATCAGCTGCCTAAAGTTGCTATACCTCGCAGATCACGTGGATAGACGATCTTTCGTTTATGAACGAGAACTGCTCGCTTACAACAACACCAGAATCAGCAACAGACTTATATGCAAAATCCTAAATAGAGAAACACCAGACGCAGAACTTACAAGTATTGCAGAGATTTTGCAACATCATGTATCAGAATGCCAGGTCCTGACACAATTTACTAGAAACTTAACGTCGACAAGTCTTTATTTTCTCGACAAGCAAAAATACTCACAAGAAATCATCGAAGCGGTTTTTCTGGAAAACAACAGGATGAGTAGAGCAGACGCGCTATTTTAAGGGAATGACCAATGCCAGACATTATCGCTACGCTGGGCCCAGCCGGCACAGACTCGCACAGGCAAGCTGAGCGGCTTGGAGCAATCGTTTCATTGCATGATACTTTTCACGCCGCAATAAATCATGCAAAGCTCAACAATACGAAGTTGTTAGTCCCCGCGGGATTCAGAGAAAACCGCGACGGGAAGCAGTTTTCCTGGGTCGATTTTCACTTTGAAAACCTTGGCCACCTCGAACTCGAGAAAGCCTGGTTCGAAAAAACCATGCCAATGGTCCTTCTGCATCATTCATACAGCATGATTGCTATCCACCCCTCCACATCAAGTCTTGTGCCCGAGCTGGAGCGGTACGAAAAAATCAAATACACCCGATCCAAGGTGGAGGCTTATGAACTTTTCTCGCGTGGTGAGGCTTCGGCTGCGCTAACCAGTGACAGCATCATCGATAACAAAAAAGACAGCAGGTTCATAAAGTCCGAATTCAGGCCGACGATGGTCTGGTGTTTGTATGAAACAAAAAAATATGCGGTAAATAATTAGTATTTTCGCCACAAATGCAACGCCGACCAAAAAGGAACAACGTGGTGAACACTTTAAAAAGCCACATGATTATTCTGTTGTGCTTCAGCATATCTCTGACCGAACGTTTTACTCAGGCATCGATCCCGTTAATCGTTGATCACTTGGGCCTCAGCAGCTTTGAAATGTCACTACTCCTGAGCGCGCTCGCCGCTTCGACTGTATTTACCGGGTTAATTATCGCCCCCTACATTGATACGTACGACCAGAAGCGTTACTTGGGCCTTATTGGTGCGCTCGGAATATCGGGGACTTTATCTTATTTTATGTTTGGGCTTACCCAAGGCCTCGAATGGGGGTGCTCCTTGATGTTCTGCATTGGCGCAGTGCTCAGAATCATCAATTACCGTCGCTTAGCGGTAATCAACGGCGAAGTCGACAAATCGTATCTGTCTCGTGCTCATACTCGCATGCAGCTTTCAATTACCCTCGCTATGGCAGCCGCCCCGTTGTGCCTGAGCCTGATATTGGCTGATGATTATTTGGACTTCACCGTAGCTATATTGTGGGCCTGTCTGCTTTTGAGCCTCTTTACATCATCATTCAGCGTTCCAGCGAAACATGCCACGCCACCAACTCTCACACTGCGCGCGCCAAAGGAACTGAACACTGCCAATTATTTTATTTTCACCGGTATGCTTCTGTCCGGGTTGTTTCTAAGCATTCTATTGGCTTACTGTCAAAGCAGTTCAGACAACCCGACCCAATTGTACACCCAAGTAATATTTTCACAGGTTGTCGGATTAATCATTGCAAACGTAATGTTTGAACGATTTTTTGGCGAGCACTTCAGAATGTATGGCATTCTGATCATAATCATTGCCGCCTGCGAATTCGGCTTTATCTTTACGCATTCCAGTTCACTGATCAACGCATTCTCTTTCTTGATAGGCTTTTGCTTTCAAATAATGTTCCTCAGATCTCACAATCAGTTTCAGATAAAAATCCCTAAAGGCATGAGCGCCAAATTTAATGGAATTCGGGGTATGTATGCGTTTATAGGAGTTACCTTTGGATACATCACAGGGCCCATTTTGCAAAAACTTGGTGGAACTGAAATGGTGCTCCTGGCTTGCAGCGCAACTGCGATTCTCTTCCTACTGTTCCTCGGCCATCTTGCTCCTTCGAGTCCGGATTACTGCGGTGACGATCTAAAACTTTGATACCCCAACAAATGCGAAGCACCGCAGCCTAACTCTAAAACCAAGGAGCGTTTATGATTGCACCATGGAAATTCCAATGCGAAAACCTGCACATTCAGTTCAGCGCTGAAGTTAAGCCAGACTCCCGGGCGTCTGAAACGCTTGAATTGCTTCCCGTCAATGTAACACCAAGCCAACAGATGTTATTGACCATTTCGAAAATGAAATCAACATGCTTTGCCGACGATGATTTCATGACAAGCCACGAGGCAATTCTTAAAGTAGCTGTCACCCTCAACTCAGTACAATATTACTTCCCCATATTTGCAATTGTCGACGCCCCCCACTCTATTGTTAGAGGGGCACTGCTGGGTTATACAAAAAGCATTGGCAAAATCAATATCTCCAGCCGATCCCATGAGTTTCACTGGGAAGGCTATGAAAATGTCGTCCAATTCCAAACACTGGAATCGGTTTCTGAGGACATTTCTCTCCTTCCTCATCTGACCTATAGAAACTATCGCACTGCGGAATTTGAAGCCAAAGGCCTTTCAGTGCTGAATATTTCCGACTACTCCGCCACCCCTATTTCAACATGCAAGACGATAAAACTAGATCTTCCTTTGTTGGCGGAATATGGAATCAGAAATACAACTCCCTTCAAAGCAGGCTTTGTTTCTGATTCTTTCACTGTACACGGCGCTCAATATGCATAACGTCTTGTTTATCGGTAAAGGCGTCATCACCTCCTCGATCGCCAGTTACCTGACAGGCAAGGAATGGTGCCTAGATTATTACGAGCGTTCGTCCACAGATTTGAGAACAATCAATATCTCCGAGTATAATTTTGTAGTCTCTTGCCTTCCCGATGCTGCGATCGCAAAAGGCATCTGGAACGAATTACTTGATTGCGCTTTGACTTGGAAAGCTTACAACACTCAATTCATAGAGATCTCCACGCTAACCTGCGAGATCATTACAAATATCAACAAGATTTTTTGTAAAGAAAAATTTTCATTCATCGAAGCGCCCTTTACAGGCAGTAAATCCGGCGCTTTGAATGGAAGTTTGATTTATTTTGCCTACTCAGAATCAACCTCACCTGAAACCAATGAGTTTCTGAAAGCGACGTCCAGTCGAATATACAATTTCAACGGCATTTCCGGAGCCACGCAGTTCAAATTGTTCTATAACCTCTGGGGACTTTCTTGCCTAGGCCTGATGAGCCAAATGCTGCCGCTTTTGAATGCCTTGCCTGAGAAAGAACTTGCAGCCGAGATCGTCTCTTCGAATGATGATTTCTGGATGGGCGCTATCGCACGTCAGAAACTCTCCCAATCTCTGTCCGCGAACTATGAAGATGTACACTGCAAGCTCAAATACGCCATCAAAGACATAAGGTATGCGCTAGACGAATTCAGCGGCAATAAACTCGATCTATCTGAATGTCTTCTTGCAATTTTGGACAGTGAGCACACCTTGGCTTACGAAAATTCTGATTTCACTTCAATGCGCGAGTTTTTCCGATGAACCCACTGCGCATAGCCAACCGCTCGGAGCAAAACACCTTGGCGCTCGCCCGCTACCCAGGCGCTCAGCCACATTGGGTAGCAGACATGTCGTTCGCTACCCCCGAACCAATACTTCGGGCAATAACCGAAAGAGTCAAGGAAGGACATTTTTCATACCCAAAGCTTGCGGAAACCGTTTATCAATCCATTCAACATTGGTGCGCGACTCGCTACGACTGGGTAATCAATCGCGAGTGGATTGTTATCATTCCAAATACAATTTCCGGCGTCCGCACAGGTGTTAAAAGCGTATATAAAAGTGGGGCAATTTTCACCCAACAGCCGAACTACCATAAGCTTCTGGATATTGGCAAAAGCTTTGATGCGGGCATAACCACAATAGATATAAATACCTCGCACATACCATTCTCGGTTCATGATCTACAAAGCATCGCACTTGAGAACCCGTCCGCTGTAGTTCTATGCAATCCTGCAAATCCAACAGGTACGGTCGCGAGCCGTGCGCAATTAGAATCCTTGGCAGAGTGCATCAAGGGTCTGCGCACGGTAGTCATTTCCGACGAAGCGCACGCTGACATTATTCTCGGTGATCAGCGCCATGTTCCGCTAGGCTCCGTGAAAGGTCTTGAAAACAAATCGATAACGGTCCTGTCACCCAGCAAAACTTTCAATTTGGCAGGCGTCTCGGTAGCCTACGCCGTCATTCCATCCAAGCAGATCCGCAAAGCTTTCGTATCAACCTTGGCACTTCATTGCTCTGGGATAAATGCATTGGGTCTTGTTGCACTTGAGCATGCGTACGTTCACTGCTCAGCCTGGCTGGAAACACTTTTACAGCAATTGAGGTACAACCAGCGCTACCTGCATGATCGTCTGTTAAAAACATCCTTGAGGTACGTTCCTTCAGGTGGCACTTACCTCGCATGGATTGATGCACGGGCCGCGGGTTGCGATGTCTTCGCAAGGCTTCTGGATAAGGGGATCGCGATATCGGATGGAGCGGACTTCGGCGCTCCTGGCTGGATCAGATTCAACTTTGCTCACCCGCAGAGCCAGATGATCCATGCAACAGACACTATTCTTGATTTATTTGGAAATACAAAATGAAAGCGCTTATCACTGGCGGAGCCGGGTATATCGGCAACACGATTGCGTTTGCGCTGGCCGACGCGGGACATCACCCGGTCATTCTTGACGAACAACCGGAAAGCAACAGCAAGACGAATAAAGATTTCGACTATTATCAAGGCGACATCGCAGACAAAACACTTTTGACCAAGATCATCAACGACCATCCTGACCTGTCGCTGATTATTCACTGCGCAGCGAAAATTGACGTCGCCGAATCCACGACCAACCCTGAGCTTTATTACAATAACAACTTCTCAAAATCCATAGCGATGATCAATCATCTATTGGACCTGGGTGTCAGCAAGTTGATTTTGAGTGGCACTGCATCCCTGTACAACTCCGAAGCCGCTTATAGTTTTGACGAAAACTTTGCTCCGAATCCCACGAGCCCTTATGCGCGCTCAAAGTTTTTTCTGGAACTGGCGTTGAATGACCTCTCGAAAGTAGGCGATTTTCAGCTTGTCATCTTCAGATATTTCAACCCCATTGGCAGTGACCATAAACTCAGAACCGGTTTCCGCGGCAGCAATAAAAGCAGCCTGTTGAACTCATTGATTCAATGTGCTGCACTTGATCGCCCCTTCCAGATCAACGGTGACGACTGGAATACCCGGGATGGGTCCACCATCCGGGATTTCGTTGACGTTTGCGACCTCGCCAACGCCCACGTCCTGGCGGCTGAAGCGTTTGACCGCAATTGTTTATCCGTACCCCTGAATGAATTTGGCCTTCCCGTCATAAATCTGGGGTCGGAACAAGGGGTCACGGTCAAAGAGTTTGTTGCGGCGTTCCAAAACACCACGGCCAGTGAATTGATAGTAGAGATTGCTGATCGAAGATCCGGAGACATTATTGGCGGTTACGCGTCCAGCGAACTTGCGCGCGAGCTACTGGGATGGGAGCCTGCTACGCCTTTGCAAACATCTGTTTCCAACTCGATACGCTGGGCGCAGACTTTGTCTTGAGCCTTGGCATGCCTAGCCAGGTTCCGGTCGAACCTGGCTCATTGCAACCGCCGTCTTCCAAACAGGATGAAAGCCATGAAGTTTCTCTGCCCCGGCGCAGATCTCGCTGAGGCCAGCAGCCGTGGATTCGACATTGACGGCAACAAACTGTTTGCCGTGCGCCGCAATGGCCAGGCCTATGTTTATCGCAACCACTGCCCGCATCGTGGCGTCGCCCTCGAATGGCAGCCCGACCGGTTTCTCGACCCGAGCAACAGCCTGATCCAGTGCGCCACCCACGGCGCACTGTTTCTGATCGAGGACGGTGAATGCGTCGCCGGGCCCTGCGCCGGGCAATCCCTGACCGCCATTCCTTGCCGCGAAGACGCGCAGGGGCTGTGGATAGATGTTTAACCGTTGAGCAAAACGTCCAGCCGCCGGTCGATCACCATCTCTTCGTGGTTCAAACGTACGCCGTAAGCCAACACCTCGACCCCGCACGCCACCGCTTCACGCAAGGCATCCGCGTACGCCGAATCGATTTCCTCGGCCGGACGCACCGCCTCGATCCCGCTGAGATTGACGCAATACAGCTGCACCGCACGAATACCGTCACGGGCGAGGTGTGCCAGCTCCCGCAGATGCTTGGCGCCACGCTGGGTGACCGCGTCGGGAAACGCCGCGACGTTCGTCCCGTCGAACCCCAAAGTGACACTCTTCACTTCCACATAAGCCGGCCCGCTCGGGTATTCAAGGCGGAAATCGATACGGCTTTTTTCCTGACCGTATGCCACTTCGCGTTTAAGCGCCGTGAAGCCGTTCAACTCGCTGATGACACCGGCCTGCAGCGCCTCTTCAACGAGGGCGTTGGCGCGGCCGGTGTTCACGCAGAACAGTCGACCCTGCGGCGTTTCCCCGATTTCCCAAGTGCCGGGCAGTTTGCGCTTCGGGTCGTTTGAGCGACTGAACCACACTTGCCCGCCTTCAACCTGACAGTTGAGCATCGAACCGGTGTTCGGACAGTGTAGGGTCAACAACTCGCCGTTGACCGTTTCAACATCTGCCAAAAAACGTTTGTAGCGACGGATCAGCCGCGCCTCTTCCAGAGCCGGATAAAAGCGCATCAGCCTTGCCAGCTCTTCAGGCCGCGAGCGATACGCTCCACCGCTTCCTGTAAGCGAGGGAGGTTTTGCGTGTAGGCAAAACGCACATGGTGGCTGGCCTGATAACGGCCGAAATCCAGACCCGGGGTGAAGGCTACGTGCTCGGTTTCGAGGAAATGTCGGCAGAACGCGAAGGCATCACCGCCGAACTGGCTGATATCGGCGTACAAATAGAACGCCCCTTCCGGCTCGACGGCGATGTTGAAACCCAACTCGCGCAACGCCGGCAGGAGGAAGTCGCGACGGCGGCCAAATTCGGCGCGGCGCTCTTCGAGAATGCTGATGGTGTCCGGCTCGAAACAGGCCAATGCGGCGTACTGCGCCATGCTCGGGGCGCTGATGTAGAGGTTTTGCGCGAGTTTTTCCAGCTCACTGACCGCCGCATCCGGCGCCACCAGCCAGCCGAGGCGCCAACCGGTCATGCCGAAATACTTGGAGAAACTGTTGAGGACAAAAGCGCTGTCATCGACTTCCAGCACGCTGGCGGCATCGGTGCCGTAAGTCAGGCCGTGGTAGATCTCGTCCACCACCAGATGCCCGTGGCGCGCCTTGATCGCGGTGGATAACCCGGCCAGCTCGTCACGGGTCAGGATGGTGCCGGTCGGGTTGGCCGGCGACGCCACCAACGCTCCCACGCTATCGTGATCCCAGTGCCGCGCAACCAGATCCGGGGTCAGTTGATAGCGCACGTCCGGCCCGACCGGCACCAGTTGCGCCGCGCCTTCGACCAGACGCAGGAAGTGCCGGTTGCACGGGTAACCCGGGTCGGCCAGCAGCCAGTGCTTACCCGGATCGACCAGCAAGGCACTGGCCAGCAACAGCGCGCCGGAGCCCCCCGGCGTGATCAGGATCCGTCGCGGATCGATGTTCAGGCCATAACGCGTCTGATAGAACCCGGAAATCGCCTCGCGCAGCTCAGGAATACCGCGCGCCGCGGTGTAGCGGGTCTTGCCCGCCGTCAGCGCCGCTTGCCCGGCCCGGATGATCGGCTCGGCCGTGGTGAAGTCCGGCTCGCCGATTTCCAGGTGGATCACGTCGTGGCCTTCGGCCTGCAGTTCGTTGGCCCGCGCAAGCAGTGCCATTACATGGAACGGTTCGATCGCACGACTGCGCGCACTGTAAGGCTGAGCCATTGGTTTTCCTTCGACGGGGAAAAAGAGACGATTCTACCCATCTGCCGGAACGAGCGAGAACCCGTCGCGGTCACAGCCTCAAGAACGCTGGACTGTAACGATATGAGCGTACGCTCCAGGATTGACTAAAATCAGTGATTGAACAGGCTTTCATCAGCGCCAGACACGGCTTGCCAAACATCTGCAAGCGCCACCCGCCGGGGCCTCGACATCCGGGAGTAGCGCGGGCCGAATTGATCTGGTAAGTTCGCCCGCTTGCAGCCGCAGGGCCGGCAGGTGTCGGTGATGGAGCAATCCTGCGCAATGGATTACAAGAGTAGAGGCGGTCCATTTCATGCCCACCCAAGCAAAGCAACAGCAGCAAGCGACGATCAGCGGCTTCGAACCTTACGTTCCGAAGGCCGGCGAAGAGTACATGGGCGCCCCCATGCGCGCGCACTTCACCAAGATCCTGAACAAGTGGAAACAGGACTTGATGCAGGAAGTCGACCGTACTGTTGATCACATGAAAGACGAAGCGGCCAACTTCCCTGACCCGGCCGACCGTGCCAGCCAGGAAGAAGAATTCGCCCTCGAGCTGCGCGCCCGCGACCGCGAGCGCAAGTTGATCAAGAAGATCGACAAGACCCTCGAACTGATCCAGGACGAAGAGTACGGCTGGTGTGAATCCTGCGGCATCGAGATTGGCGTCAAGCGCCTCGAGGCCCGTCCTACCGCCGATCTGTGCATCGACTGCAAGACCCTTGCGGAAATCAAGGAAAAGCAGGTCGGCAAGTAATCTCGACCTGAACGAAAAACGGAGCGTGCGAACGCTCCGTTTTTGTTTCTGCCTTTTGCCTTTGTGTAGGAGTGAGCCTGCTCGCGATAGCGGTTTGATATTCAATATCAATGATGACTGAACCACCCCCATCGCGAGCAGGCTCACTCCTACAAGTTGACCTGCGCACGCCCTGAAAAGTAGTTTGACCCATGACTGCCAAAACTGCCCCCGCCTACATCGGCCGCTTCGCCCCCACTCCCAGTGGCCACCTGCACTTCGGTTCGCTGGTCGCCGCGCTCGCCTCTTACCTCGACGCGCGCGCGGTCGGCGGGCGCTGGCTGGTGCGCATGGAAGACCTCGATCCGCCTCGGGAAGAACCCGGCGCACAGGCGGCGATTCTCAAGGCGCTGGAAAGCTACGGTTTCGAATGGGACGGCGAGATGGTGCGCCAGAGTGACCGGCACGAAGCCTATGCCGAAGTTCTCAACAGTCTGTTCAATCACGGCCTCGCTTACGCCTGCACTTGCTCGCGCAAACAGCTGGAGGCTTACAACGGTATTTATCCGGGCTTGTGCCGCAATGCCGGCCATGAACAGCAAGGCGCGGCGATTCGCCTGCGCGTGCCGGAGCTGGAATACCACTTCATCGACCGGGTGCAAGGCGAATTCCGCCAGCACCTGGGGCGTGATGTCGGCGATTTCGTGATTCGCCGCCGCGACGGCCTCTACGCCTATCAACTGGCCGTGGTGCTGGATGACGCCTGGCAGGGCATCACCGACATCGTGCGCGGCGCCGACCTGCTCGACTCCACCCCGCGCCAGCTCTACCTGCAAGAATTGTTGGGCTTACGTCAGCCACGCTACCTGCACCTGCCGCTGATCACGCAACCGGACGGCAACAAGCTCGGCAAATCCTACCGTTCGCCACCGCTTGAGGCCGACCAGGCCACGCCGCTGCTGTTGCGAGCCTTGCGTGCGCTGGGGCAAAACCCCGGCGCCGAACTGGCCCACGCTTCACCGCAGGAATTGCTGAAATGGGGCGCAGGCCACTGGGATGCGACAAAGATCCCGCGCACACTGAGCCTGCCCGAAGCGCAACTGCAATGACGGCACTTGCAGTGGCGCGCCCATCCGTTACCATCGCCGCACGTTTTCGGGCACGCGCATAAAAAAGAGAGGCCGGGATGTACATCTATCGCTTGGTCCTGCTTCTGGTCGTGGGAATCTATCTGTTTTCGCCAGCCATCATGGATTGGTGGATCGACGCCACGGGCGCCTGGTATCGGCCGTATCTGCTCTGGTTGATCCTGATTGTCGTGACCTTCATCCTGCAGAGCCAAAAAGATGCCGATGAGCTTTAGCCTGACCCAGATGATCCTGATCAGCGCCGCGTACCTGGCGGTGCTGTTCGGTGTTGCCTGGATCAGTGAGCGGGGCATGATCCCGCGGGCGATCATTCGCCACCCGCTGACCTACACCCTGTCGCTGGGGGTCTATGCCAGTGCCTGGGCGTTTTACGGCACGGTGGGCCTGGCCTATCAGTACGGCTACGGGTTTCTGTCCAGTTATCTCGGGGTGTCTGGAGCGTTTTTGCTGGCGCCGGTGCTGCTGTATCCGATCCTGAAAATCACCCGCACCTATCAACTGTCGTCGCTGGCGGACCTGTTCGCCTTCCGCTTCCGCAGCACCTGGGCCGGCGCGCTGACCACGATCTTCATGCTGATCGGCGTACTGCCGCTGCTGGCGTTGCAGATTCAGGCGGTGGCCGACTCCATCGGCATCCTCACCGGCGAGCCGATCCAGAGCCGCGTCGCGCTGGCGTTCTGTGCGCTGATCATTCTGTTCACGATTTTCTTCGGTTCCCGGCATATCGCCACCCGCGAGAAACACGAAGGGCTGGTGTTCGCGATTGCCTTCGAGTCGGTGATCAAGTTGATCGCCCTCGGCGGCGTCGGCCTCTATGCGCTGTACGGCGTGTTCGACGGCCCCCAACAGCTGGAGTTATGGCTACTGCAAAACCAGACCGCCCTCGCCGCGCTGCACACGCCGCTGCAGGAAGGGCCTTGGCGCACGCTGTTGCTGGTGTTCTTCGCCTCGGCGATCGTGATGCCGCACATGTATCACATGACCTTCACCGAAAACCTCAATCCGCGCTCGCTGGTCAGTGCAAGCTGGGGCCTGCCGCTGTTCCTTCTGCTGATGAGCCTGGCGGTGCCGCTGATTCTCTGGGCTGGCCTGAAGCTCGGCGCCACCACCGATCCGGAATATTTCACCCTCGGCATCGGCATCGCCGCCAACAGCAAACCGCTGGCCTTGCTGGCGTACGTCGGTGGATTGTCGGCGGCCAGTGGCCTGATCATCGTCACCACCCTGGCACTGTCGGGCATGGCGCTGAACCACTTGGTGCTGCCGCTGTACCAGCCACCGGCTGAAGGCAACATCTATCGCTGGCTGAAGTGGACCCGCCGGGCGCTGATCGTCGCGATCATCATGGCCGGTTTCTGCTTTTACCTGATGCTCGGCGCCGGACAGGATCTGGCCAACCTCGGCATCGTCGCCTTCGTCGCGACCCTGCAATTCCTGCCCGGCGTGCTCTCGGTGCTGTACTGGCCGACCGCCAACCGTCGCGGCTTTATCGCCGGCTTGCTGGCGGGGATTTTGGTGTGGGTGGTGACCATGCTGTTGCCGCTGGTCGGCAACCTGCAGGGTTTCTACATTCCCCTGTTGAACATGATTTACGTGCTGGACGACACCAGTTGGCACATGGCGGCCATCGCCTCGCTGGCGGCCAACGTATTGATGTTCACCCTGATCTCGCTGTTCACCAACGCCAGCCCGGAAGAAGCCAGCGCCGCCGAAGCCTGTGCGGTGGATAATGTGCGTCGCCCGCAACGCCGCGAACTGCATGCGGCCTCGCCCCAGGAGTTCGCCACGCAACTGGCCAAACCGCTGGGCGCCAAGGCGGCGCAGAAAGAAGTCGAGCAGGCGCTGCGCGATCTCTATCTGCCGTTCGACGAACGCCGTCCTTATGCATTGCGTCGTCTACGCGATCGCATTGAAGCCAACCTCTCCGGCTTGATGGGGCCGAGCGTGGCGCAGGACATGGTTGAAACCTTCCTGCCGTACAAGGCCGGTGGCGAAAACTACGTCACCGAAGACATCCACTTCATCGAAAGCCGTCTCGAGGACTACCACTCGCGCCTCACCGGGCTGGCCGCCGAACTCGACGCTTTGCGTCGCTACCACCGCCAGACCCTGCAGGAGCTGCCAATGGGCGTCTGCTCGCTGGCCAAGGATCAAGAGATCCTGATGTGGAACAAGGCCATGGAAGAACTCACCGGGATTGCCGCGCAACGGGTGGTCGGCTCGCGCCTGAGCACCATCGCCAATCCGTGGAAGCAATTGCTGCAAGGCTTCATCAACCTGCCCGATGAACATTTGCACAAGCAGCACCTGGCCCTCGACGGCCAGACCCGCTGGCTCAATCTGCACAAAGCGGCGATCGATGAACCGTTGGCACCGGGCAACAGCGGCCTGGTGCTGCTGGTGGAAGACCTGACCGAAACGCAGATGCTCGAAGACAAACTGGTGCATTCCGAACGCCTGGCGAGCATCGGCCGTCTCGCGGCAGGCGTAGCCCATGAAATCGGCAACCCGATCACCGGTATTGCGTGTCTGGCGCAGAACCTGCGCGAAGAGCGCGAAGAAGACGGTGAACTGACGGAAATCAGCGGGCAGATTCTCGAACAGACCAAGCGTGTGTCACGCATCGTGCAGTCGCTGATGAGCTTCGCCCATGCCGGCAGCCATCAGCACAGCGACGAACCGGTTTGTCTGGCGGAAGTGGCGCAGGACGCCATCGGCCTGCTGGCGCTGAACCGGCGCAATTTCGAAGTGCAGTTCTACAACCTGTGCGATCCGGATCACTGGGTCGAAGGCGATCCGCAGCGACTCGCCCAGGTGCTGATCAATCTGCTCTCCAACGCCCGTGATGCCTCGCCTGCGGGCAGTGCGGTGCGGGTCAAGAGTGAAGCCGGCGAACACACGGTCGATCTGATCGTCGAAGACGAAGGCAGTGGTATTCCGCAGAACATCATGGACCGATTGTTCGAACCTTTCTTCACCACCAAGGACCCTGGCGAAGGTACCGGTCTGGGCCTTGCACTGGTCTATTCCATCGTTGAAGAGCATTATGGACAAATCACCATCGACAGCCCGGCTGATGTTCAAAGCCAGCGCGGCACCCGTATCCGGGTGACCTTACCGCGTCATGTCGAAGCGACGTCCGCTGTGAACTGAGACCGTCGAGAGTATCGAATCAATGCCGCACATTTTGATCGTCGAAGACGAAACCATTATCCGCTCCGCCTTGCGCCGCCTGCTGGAACGTAACCAGTATCAGGTCAGCGAAGCCGGTTCTGTGCAGGAAGCACAAGAACGCTTCAGTATTCCCACATTCGATCTGATCGTCAGCGACCTGCGCCTGCCTGGCGCCCCCGGCACCGAGCTGATCAAGCTTGGCCAGGGCAAACCGGTGCTGATCATGACCAGCTACGCCAGCCTGCGCTCGGCGGTCGACTCGATGAAGATGGGCGCGGTGGACTACATCGCCAAGCCTTTCGATCACGATGAAATGCTTCAGGCTGTCGCGCGGATCCTGCGTGATCACCAGTCGACGCCTGCCGCCGGCGAAGCGCCTGCCGGCAAAGCAGCCAATGGCAGCGGCAAACCGTCTGTCGACAACAGCAACGGCGAAATCGGCATCATTGGCTCGTGCCCGCCGATGCAGGATCTGTACAGCAAGATCCGCAAAGTCGCACCGACCGATTCCAATGTCCTGATCCAGGGCGAGTCCGGCACCGGTAAAGAGCTGGTGGCCCGCGCCCTGCACAACCTGTCCAAGCGCGCCAAGGCACCGATGATTTCGGTGAACTGCGCGGCCATTCCGGAAAGCCTGATCGAGTCCGAACTGTTCGGCCACGAAAAAGGCGCGTTCACTGGCGCCAGCGCCGGTCGCGCCGGTCTGGTGGAAGCGGCGGACGGCGGCACGCTGTTCCTCGACGAAATCGGCGAGTTGCCGCTGGAAGCCCAGGCCCGTTTGCTGCGGGTGCTGCAGGAAGGCGAGATTCGCCGCGTGGGTTCGGTGCAGTCGCAAAAGGTCGATGTGCGCCTGATCGCCGCGACCCACCGCGACCTCAAGAGCCTGGCGAAAATCGGCCAGTTCCGTGAAGACTTGTATTACCGACTGCACGTGATTGCCCTGAAACTGCCGGCGTTGCGCGAACGTGGCACCGACGTCAACGAAATCGCCACCGCGTTCCTCGCCCGTCAAAGTGCGCGCATCAACCGTACCGACCTGAAATTTGCCGCCGATGCCGAACAGGCCATCCGGCATTATTCCTGGCCGGGTAACGTGCGCGAGCTGGAAAACGCGGTGGAGCGCGCAGTGATCCTGAGCGAAAGCCCGGAAATCTCTGCCGATTTGCTGGGCATCGACATCGAGCTGAGCGACCTGGAAGACGACGAGTTCATCGGTCTGCCGCCACAAACGCCGGGTAACGCCAGCAACAGCAGTCATGAACCGACTGAAGACCTGTCGCTGGAAGACTACTTCCAGCACTTCGTTCTTGAGCATCAGGACCACATGACCGAAACCGAACTGGCGCGCAAACTGGGCGTCAGCCGCAAGTGCCTGTGGGAACGCCGTCAGCGTCTGGGCATTCCACGGCGCAAGACCGGGGTTACCAGCGAGAGCTGAACGTTACCTGTCGAGTGCGCGGGTAACGCTTGAAGACGTGAAAAAACTGTTACCTCAGTCCTTTCACGTAACAGAAGCCGGGGTTATCGGTAACGAAACCCCGGCTTTTTTTCGCCCCGAGAAAACGGTTATAACGACCTAACCCCTTGTTTTATTGGGCTTCGCAAAAGTTGGCACGGCACCTGCTATATGTTTGGTACAAGAACAATAACAAGCAATGCACAAGACAATAAAAATAAGACGAATCGACTCACGCACAATAAAAACAAGACGGCGAGAGGCGCAGCTAACTGATTCTTTTGGAGAGGCGTTGTATTTGGGGCTAGCCCCACGACCAGGCCGAGAACAACAAAAACTGTCCTAAGACAGAGCCTGTACTGGTTGGATCGCAAGATCACTGCAACACAGCGACCAAAGCAATCCGTTTGCTCTTGGCTCCCGATTGGGAGGGTCATGAAGGAAAAGCTTCATGGCGAGGGCACTCAACAAAAACAAGAAGCCCGAATCAATAATAAAAAGAGCACGCAACTACTTCTTGGGGAGCTTCGGCTCCCCTTGTAGTTTCTCCCGTTCTGAAAATCCTGCTGTCTTTACCCTCCTCGACCCTTGCAGCTTGCGGCTTACAGCGCAAATCTGCTGCGTCCTACACCATCCCCCGACTAAATGCTAGAATCTGCGCCCATCATGCGGTCATTCTTTGGTATGGCCGAACATTCCTTCAAACAGTGCATCCCATGCTGAAGAAGCTGTTCCAGTCATTCCGAACTCCCGTGCGTCGTACGCAACACATCCGCAGCACCCCTGAAGTGCTCAACAGCGGCCAACATTCGCTGCAGAAGGGGCAATTCAGCCGCTATGCGGTGAATATCGTCGAACGCTTGCAAGGCGCCGGCTACCAGGCCTATCTGGTCGGTGGTTGCGTGCGTGACATGCTCCTGGGCATCACGCCCAAGGATTTCGACGTCGCCACCAGTGCCACCCCCGAGCAAGTCCGTGCCGAATTCCGCAATGCGCGGATCATCGGGCGCCGCTTCAAACTGGTGCATATCCATTTCGGTCGCGAAATCATTGAAGTCGCGACCTTCCGCGCCAATCACCCGGTCAATGAAGACGACGAAGACAGCAACCAGTCTTCGCGTAACGAGAGCGGGCGGATTCTGCGCGACAACGTCTACGGCACCCTGGAAGAAGACGCGCAACGCCGCGACTTCACCATCAACGCCTTGTATTACGATCCGGTCAGCGAGCGCATTCTCGATTACGCCAACGGCGTGCACGACATCCGCAATCACCTGATCCGCCTGATCGGCGATCCGAAGCAGCGCTACCAGGAAGACCCGGTGCGCATGCTGCGGGCCGTGCGTTTCGCCGCCAAGTTGAATTTCGGCATCGAGAAGCACACCGTGCAGCCGATCCGCGAACTGGCGCCGATGCTGCGCGAGATCCCGTCGGCCCGTCTGTTCGAGGAAGTGCTCAAGCTGTTCCTCTCCGGCCACGGCGCAATCACTTTCGAGATGCTGGTCGATCTGCAACTGTTCGCCCCGCTGTTCCCGGCCAGTGCCGACGCACTCGAGCACAACCCGGAATACACCCACACGCTGATCAGCGAAGCGCTGACCAACACCGACCTGCGCATCAAGCAGAACAAACCGGTAACCCCGGCGTTCCTGTTTGCCGCGCTGCTGTGGCCTGCCCTGCCGGCCCGCGTGCTGCGTCTGCAGGAACGTGGCATGCCGCCAATTCCGGCCATGCAGGAAGGTGCGCACGAGCTGATCGCCGAACAGTGCCAGCGCATCGCCATTCCGAAGCGTTTCACCATGCCGATCCGCGAGATCTGGGACATGCAGGAACGCCTGCCACGCCGCAGCGGCAAACGCGCCGACCTGCTGCTGGACAATCCACGCTTCCGCGCCGGCTACGACTTCCTGCTGCTGCGTGAAAGCGCTGGTGAGCAGACCGACGGTCTGGGCGAGTGGTGGACGGACTATCAGGACGCCAACGACAGCGAACGTCGCGACATGATCCGTGACCTCAGCGGCAAGGGCGATGACGCCAGTGGCGCACCGCGCAAACGTCGCCGCAGCAGCGGCTCCAAGCGCAAGCGCGCCGGGGCACCGAGCGCATCGGGCGAATAAGACATGGAGCGCATCTATATCGGCCTGGGCAGCAACCTCGCTGACCCGGCCGAACAATTGCGCAGCGCGCTCGACGCGCTGGAGCAATTGCCGCAAACCGCCCTCGCCGGTGTTTCGGCGTTCTATCAGAGCGACTCGCTGCTGCCGGGGCAACCGCGTTACACCAACGCAGTTGCTGCCCTCGACAGCGACCTCGCGCCGCTGGACTTGCTCGATGCGCTGCAAGCCATCGAGAACGATCAGGGCCGCGAACGCCTCGAACGCTGGGGCCCGCGCACGCTCGATCTGGACATCCTGTTGTTCGGTGACCGCCTGATCGACGTACCGCGTCTGAAAGTCCCGCACTACCAGATTCAGGAACGTGCGTTCGTGCTCTATCCTCTGGCCGAACTGGCCCCGCAGGATTTGCGTCTCGCCGATGGCCGCACCCTGCCCGACCTGCTCGCCGCCTGCCCGTTCGTCGGCCTCGAACGCCTTCCCCAAGCCTGACAAAAATCCCCTGTAGGAGCTGCCGAAGGCTGCGATCTTTTGACCTTGGTTTTTTAGAATCAAGAGTAAGATCAAAAGATCGCAGCCTTCGGCAGCTCCTACACCAGAGAGCGTGCAGCATTGCCATTTTTGTCGGACAAAAAACCCGCCAATCAGCCCTGCCGCAGCGCTGAATCGCATCAGTAACGCCGGTAACACTCCCCTCGTAACAATGCGGTAACACACGCAATTGACTTCCTAGGTTCTCCTCACGACTATAGGCGTCCCGCTGCCGCCAACCCGGCACATACGGGCGCAATCCAGGCCTTATAAGCACGACAAAAGAGCGTGCGCCTGAGTAGACGAAGAATCACGCGCGTTACTCGCAGTAGTTTCCAGAGCGCCTGAACGAGGATTTTTTACATGCCAGCCATCACCCTGACCACGCTCCAGAGCCTCAAGCAGAAAGGTGAAAAGATCACCATGCTGACCTGCTATGACGCGACCTTCGCCCACGCCTGCAACGAGGCCGGTGTCGAAGTGCTGCTGGTGGGCGACTCCCTCGGCATGGTTCTGCAAGGGCACGACAGCACCTTGCCGGTGACCACCGCAGAAATGGCCTATCACACCGCCTGCGTCAAACGCGGCAACACCGACGCCCTGATCCTGGCTGACCTGCCGTTCATGGCCAACGCCACTATCGAACAAACCCTGACCAACAGCGCCACGCTGATGCAGGCCGGCGCGCACATGATCAAGGTCGAAGGCGCGCTGTGGCTGGCGGAGTCGATCCGCCTGCTGGCCGAACGCGGTGTGCCGGTCTGCGCGCACATGGGCCTGACTCCACAGGCCGTGAACATTCTTGGCGGCTATAAAGTGCAGGGCCGCAACGAGAACCAGGCGCGGCAGATGCGTGCCGACGCGATCTCGCTGGAGCAGGCTGGCGCAGCCATGCTGCTGCTCGAATGCGTGCCGAGCGAACTGGCCGCCGAAATCAGCCAGGCCGTGAAGATTCCGGTCATCGGCATCGGCGCCGGTAGCGAGACCGACGGTCAGGTACTGGTGTTGCACGACATGCTCGGCCTGTCGATCACCGGCCGCGTACCGAAATTCGTCAAGAACTTCATGCAGGGTCAGGACAGCATCCAGTCCGCACTGAAGGCCTACGTCAACGAAGTCAAAGGCGTTACTTTCCCTGGGATCGAACACGGATTCTCTGCATGAACACTGTCAAAACCGTACGCGAATTGCGCGCCGCCGTGGCCCGCGCCCGCAGTGAAGGCAAGCGCATCGGCTTCGTGCCGACCATGGGCAACCTGCACAGCGGCCATATCGCGCTGATCACCAAAGCCACTCAGCGCGTGGATTTCGTGGTCGCGAGCATTTTCGTCAACCCGCTGCAGTTCGGCGCCGGCGAAGACCTCGACAAGTACCCGCGCACCCTGGCGGCAGATCAGGAAAAACTGCTGCAAGCCGGCTGTCATTTGCTGTTCGCTCCGACCGTCGAAGAGATGTACCCCGACGGCATGGCCGGGCAGACCCGGGTCAGCGTGCCGCAACTGTCTGAAGGCCTCTGTGGCGCCAGCCGTCCGGGGCACTTCGAAGGTGTGGCAACGGTGGTCAGCAAGCTGTTCAACATGGTCCAGCCGGATCTGGCGATCTTCGGCCAGAAGGATTTCCAGCAACTGGCGGTGATCCGCGCGCTGGTGCATGACCTGAACATGCCGATCCAGATCATCGGCGAACCGACTGTGCGTGCGGCCGACGGCCTGGCGCTGTCGTCGCGTAATGGCTTCCTCAGCGAAGATCAACGTGCGGTCGCCCCGGTGGTCTATCGCACCCTGAGCACGATTGCCGAGTCGATCAAGCAAGGTGAGCGCGACTACCCGGCGCTGATCGCCGCCCAAGTGCGACAGCTGGAAGCCGCCGGCCTGCGTCCGGATTACCTGGAAATTCGCCACGCCCTGACCTTGCGTCCGGCGACGGCAGAAGACCGCGATCTGGTGATTCTCGTGGCGGCGTTCCTCGGCACCACGCGGTTGATCGACAACCTGCATCTGAACCTCGATACCCCCGTTTAAAGCAAGATCAAAAGATCGCAGCCTGCGGCAGCTCCTACACATGAGTCCATGTAGGAGCTGCCGCAGGCTGCGATCTTTTGCGTTGTATTGCCGCCCCCAAAGCCTTCGGGCACACTGCCCGCCGTTTGTTTCCAACCCGGGAAATCCCTCATGCACGCCATCATGCTCAAGGCCAAGCTGCACCGCGCCGAAGTCACTCACGCGGTCCTCGATTACGAAGGTTCCTGCGCCATCGATGGCGAATGGCTGGACTTGTCCGGCATCCGTGAGTACGAGCAGATCCAGATCTATAACGTCGACAATGGCGAGCGCTTCACCACCTACGCGATTCGTGGCGAAGAAGGTTCGCGGATGATTTCGGTCAACGGCGCAGCCGCGCATAAAGCCAAGGTCGGTGACCGCGTGATCATTTGCGCCTACGCCCATTACAGCGAAGCGGAACTGCTCAATTTCAAGCCGCGCATGCTGTACATGGCGCCGGGCAATGAGCTCAGCCACACCAGCAACGCCATTCCGGTTCAGGTGGCCTGAGCCGCCTCGACGCGTCACTCCCCTTCCGTTGGTCGGCCCGTTCCCGGTATTGATGTTAAAAAAGTACAGGGAACAGGTCAGAAGAAGTCAAGACAGATCGCAGCGCGAGGTTTACTGTATTCGCCCTGCGTTGAAAAATCGTGTCGACGCATTTGACCCTCGCCCAAACATGGCGTATCGGTCTGTTCTGTGTTCAAAAGGCCGTTCAAGTAAAAAGGAAAACCGCAGCGATGGCGTACTACCGCACTCCTCATGACGTTACCGCTCTGCCTGCCTGGCAAGCGTTGAAAGATCACCGCCAAGCCATGCAGGATTTCAGCATGCGCGAAGCCTTCAACGCCGATCCGCAGCGCTTCAATCAATTCACGCTCAGCAGCTGCGGCCTGTTTCTCGATTATTCGAAGAACCTGATCAACGCCGAGACCCGCAACCTGCTGGTGGGCCTGGCCAATGAAGTCGATCTGAAAGGCGCGATCAAAGCGCTGTTCGACGGCGAAATCGTCAACGCCTCCGAAGGCCGCCCGGCACTGCACACCGCCCTGCGCCGCCCGGTGGGCGACAAGCTGTCGGTCAACGGCGTCAACGTGATGCCGGAAGTGCACAAGGTACTGAACCAGATCACCGATCTGGTCGGCCGCATCCACGACGGTCTGTGGCGTGGTTACACCGAGAAGCCGATCACTGACGTGGTCAACATCGGCATCGGTGGTTCGTTCCTCGGCCCGGAGCTGGTCTCCGAAGCGCTGTTGTCCTACGCGCAGAAAGGCGTGCGTTGCCACTACCTGGCGAACATAGACGGCAGTGAGTTCCACGAACTGACGCAAAAGCTGCGCGCCGAAACCACGCTGTTCATCGTTTCGTCGAAATCCTTCAACACCCTCGAAACCCTGAAGAACGCTCAGGCCGCACGCGCCTGGTACCTGGCTCAGGGCGGTTCCGAAGCCGAGCTGTATCGCCACTTCATCGCGGTATCGAGCAACAACGCTGCGGCAGTCGCGTTCGGTATCCGTGAAGAAAACATCTTCCCGATGTGGGACTGGGTCGGCGGTCGTTACTCGCTGTGGTCGGCCATCGGTCTGCCGATTGCCCTGGCTATCGGCATGTCCAACTTCAAGGAACTGCTGTCCGGTGCCTACACCATGGACCAGCATTTCCAGAGCGCGCCGTTCGAACAGAACATGCCGGTACTGCTGGCCCTGCTCGGCGTCTGGTACGGCAACTTCTGGGGCGCGCAAAGCCACGCGATCCTGCCGTACGACCACTACCTGCGTAACATCACCAAACATTTGCAACAGCTAGATATGGAATCCAACGGCAAGAGCGTGCGCCAGGACGGCACTTCGGTGTCGACCGATACTGGCCCGGTGATCTGGGGCGGCGTCGGCTGCAACGGTCAGCACGCCTATCACCAGTTGCTGCACCAGGGCACCCAACTGATCCCGGCCGATTTCATCGTGCCGATCGTCAGCTTCAACCCGGTCTCCGACCACCATCAGTGGCTGTACGCCAACTGCCTGTCGCAGAGCCAGGCGCTGATGCTCGGCAAGACCCTGCCGGAAGCCGAAGCCGAACTGCGCGAAAAAGGCATGAGCGAAGAGCAGGTGCACAAACTCGCACCGCACAAGGTGATCCCGGGCAACCGTCCGAGCAACACCATCGTGGTCGAGCGCATCAGCCCGCGGCGTCTCGGCGCGCTGGTCGCCATGTACGAGCACAAAGTGTTCGTGCAGAGCGTGGTCTGGGGCATCAACGCCTTCGACCAGTGGGGCGTGGAACTGGGCAAGGAATTGGGCAAGGGCGTTTACAACCGTCTGGTCGGCAGCGATGAAACCGTCGCTGACGATGCCTCCACCCAGGGCCTGATCAACTACTTCCGCGGTCGTCACCGCGGATGATTTGAAAGCAAAACCCACAGGATTTGGATCAACCAGAATCCTGTGGGCAAGCAAATTCCCTTGTAGGAGTGAGCCTGCTCGCGATAGCGGTATGTCTTTAAGCATTGATGTTGACTGACACACCGCTATCGCGAGCAGGCTCACTCCTACAGTTGTTTTGCGTACACCTGAATTCAATACCAGCCATCAGATTCCTGATGCGGCTTGAACCCTTGGCCCTCTCGGCGCATCTTTATTCTTCGCACAACAAGAATAAGGAACCGTCATGTTCGATATCAGCACGTTCCCCAAAGCCGATGCCGTCCGCCGGGCTGCGCAGTTGAGTCAGGACGACTATAAGCGCCTGTACCGCGAATCGATTGAACACCCCAGCACCTTCTGGGCCGAACAGGCCACGCGCTTCCTCGACTGGAGCACCCCGTGGCAGACCGTCCAGCGCTACGACCTGAAAACCGGTGAAGCGTCCTGGTTTGCCGGCGGCCAACTGAACGTCAGTTACAACTGCATCGACCGTCACCTTGCCCAGCGCGGCGAGCAGACCGCGATTCTCTGGGAAGGCGACGACCCTGCCGAATCGGCACAGATCACTTACAAAAAACTTCACCATCACGTCTGCCGCCTGGCCAATGTGTTGAAAAGCCGTGGGGTGAAAAAAGGCGACCGGGTGTGCATCTACATGCCGATGATTCCCGAGGCGGCCTACGCCATGCTCGCCTGCGCGCGAATCGGTGCGATTCACTCGGTGGTGTTCGGCGGCTTCTCCCCGGACTCCTTGCGCGACCGCATCCTCGACGCCGACTGCCGCACGGTGATCACCGCCGATGAAGGCGTGCGCGGTGGCAAGTTCGTCCCGCTCAAGCACAACGTCGACAAGGCGCTGCAAAGTTGCCCGGATGTCAGCACCGTCATCGTCGTCGAACGCACTCAGGGCAAGGTCGACTGGGTCGAGGGCCGCGACCTCTGGTATCACCAGGCCGTGCGCGACGTCAGCGATGACTGCCCGCCAGAGCCGATGGACGCCGAGGATCCGCTGTTTATCCTTTACACCTCCGGCAGCACCGGCAAACCCAAAGGCGTGCTGCACACCACCGGCGGCTACCTGCTGCAGGCGGCGATGACCTTCAAGTACGTGCTCGATTACCGCGACGGCGAAGTGTTCTGGTGCACCGCCGACGTCGGCTGGGTCACCGGCCATAGTTACATCGTCTATGGCCCGCTGGCCAACGGCGCGACCACGCTGATCTTCGAAGGCGTGCCGAGCTATCCGAGCACTTCGCGCTTCTGGCAGGTGATCGACAAACACCACGTCAACATCTTCTACACCGCGCCGACGGCCCTGCGCGCGCTGATGCGCGAAGGTGCCGAACCGTTGAAGGAAACGTCGCGCGCCAGCCTCAGATTACTCGGCAGTGTCGGTGAGCCGATCAACCCGGAGGCGTGGGAATGGTATTTCAACGTGGTCGGCGAGCAGCGCTGCCCGATTGTCGATACTTGGTGGCAGACCGAAACCGGCGGCATCATGCTCAGCCCGTTGGTCAGCGCGCAACGGATCAAACCGGGCTGCGCCACGCAACCGATGTTCGGCGTGCAACCGGTGCTGCTCGATGAACACGGCAAGGAAATCAAAGGCGCCGGCAGCGGCGTGCTGGCGATCAAGTCGAGTTGGCCGGCGCAGATCCGCAGCGTCTACGGCGACCCGCAACGGATGGTCGACACCTATTTCAAACCCTACCCCGGCTATTACTTCACCGGTGACGGCGCACGCCGCGACGAGGACGGCGATTACTGGATCACCGGGCGCATCGACGACGTGATCAACGTCTCCGGCCACCGCATTGGCACCGCCGAAGTGGAAAGCGCGCTGGTGCTGCACGACAGCATCGCCGAAGCCGCCGTGGTCGGTTACCCGCACGACGTCAAAGGCCAGGGCATCTATGCCTTCGTCACCCCCATGAACGGCGTCGAGCCGAGCGACGATCTGAAGAAAGAACTGCTGGCCCACGTCAGCAAGGAAATCGGCAGCTTCGCCAAACCGGACCTGATCCAATGGGCGCCGGCCTTGCCGAAAACCCGTTCAGGCAAGATCATGCGGCGGATCCTGCGCAAGATCGCCTGCAACGAACTCGACAGCCTCGGCGACACCTCGACCCTGGCCGACCCGAGCGTGGTGCAGGGTTTGATCGACAAGCGCCTCAATCAGTAACGTCCGTGGCGCGGTCAACCGGCCGCGCCCGTCCACCACCAATGAGTTGTCATGGAATTCATCCGCAGCCGTATCGAAAATCAACTCATGAGCCTGACCGGGCTGTCCCTCGGTCAACTCGACCTGGAAAACCCCAAGGGCGATCCCGGGCTGTTCGGGCCGGACTCGGTCAGTTGGCAGGTACATGGCGATTTCAGCAGCATGCTGATCGGCGGTATCAGCGCGCTGTTGCTGCAAGCCCTGCATCCACTGGCGCTGGCCGGGGTCTGGGATCATTCGAATTTTCGTCAGGACATGCTCGGCCGCTTGCGCCGCACCAGCCAGTTTGTCTCCGGCACCACGTTTGGCTCGCGCCGCGACGCCGAATGGCTGATCGAAAAAGTGCGCACCATTCACCTGCAGGTGGTCGGCACTGCGCCGGATGGCCGGCCTTACGCGGCCAGCGATCCGGACCTGCTGACCTGGGTGCATGTAGCCGAGGTCAGTCACTTTCTTGCGGCGCATCTGCGTTACCGCAATCCGCAATTGTCGGCGGCGGATCAGGATCGCTACTACGCGGAAATCGCCGTGGTCGCCGAGCGCCTGGGTGCGCGGGAGGTGCCGAAATCGCGGCAGGCCGTGGCCGACTATCTGCAACGCATGCGCCCGCAGCTGCTCTGTGATGAGCGCAGCCGTGAAGTCCTGCGCCTGCTGCTCGACGCCCCGGCACCGAGTGTTCTGGCGCGCCCCTTTGGCGATTTGATGATGAAGGCCGGCATCGATCTGCTGCCGGATTGGGCCAGCGACATGTTCGGTGTCCGTCAGAATCCGCTGCAGCGCCAGTTGATTCGCGCCAGCGTCAAGCGCAGCGCGCCGATGCTGCGCTGGGCGATGCGTAACGGTTCGGTGCAACGGGCCAAGCGGCGGATGGGAGTGCTCACCTGATCCATACACAAAACCCGTGGCGAGGGAGCGTGCTCCCGCTCGAGTGCGAAGCGCTCGCAACCTTTCGAGGGTCGCTGCGCAACCCAGCGTGAGCAAGCTCCCTCGCCACAGACTGCGCGATGTCTCAGGGCATCGGTAACTGCTAAACTCCCGCGCCTCAATTCTCACCAGCAAGGCGCACGCATGTCTTCCTTGAATCAGGCGCTGCGCGCCGCCCTCGATAAACGCCAGGATCTGCTCGCTGAGCTGCACAGCCAGGGCACCGATTGTTATCGGCTGTTCCACGGCAGCCAGGAAGGCGCCGGTGGTCTGACCGTCGACCGCTATGGCCCGCAATTGCTGGTGCAAAGTTTTCATCAGACGCTGGAGCGTGACGACCTGCTGCAACTGCACACCATGGTCAATCAGACCCTGGGCTTTGAAACCCTGCTGGTCTACAACGACCGCTCCCGGGGCAACTCGCGCATCGATCGCGAAGACAGTGTGTACAAAGCCGATGACGCCGCGCTGGCGGATCTGGTCGGCCACGAATGGGGCCTGAACTATCGCGTGCGCGGGCGGCATGCCGGGCAGGATCCGCTGCTGTTCCTCGACCTGCGCAACACGCGCGGCTGGGTCAAGGATCACGCCAAGGGTAAAAGTGTGCTCAACCTCTTTGCCTACACCTGTGGCGTCGGCCTGAGTGCCGCCGCCGGTGGTGCGCGTGAGGTGTGCAATCTGGATTTCGCTGAAGGCAATCTGGCGGTCGGTCGAGAAAACGGTCAGCTCAACCCGCAATTGCCCGAGATGCAATTTATCCAGTCCGATTATTTCCCGGCGATCCGTCAGCTCGCCGGGCTGCCGATCAGCCAGCGGCGCGGGCAGAAACTGCCGAGCTACCAGCGCCTCGAACAGCGCCAATACGATCTGGTGCTGCTTGACCCGCCGGCCTGGGCCAAGAGTGCATTCGGCACCGTCGACCTGTTGCGCGACTATCAGAGCCTGCTCAAACCGGCGCTGCTGACCACCGCCGACAACGGCGTGCTGATCTGCTGCAACAACCTGGCAAAAGTCAGCATGGACGACTGGCGTGAACAGGTACTGCGTTGTGCCGAGAAGGCCGGGCGACCGGTGCGCGAATGGAGCGTAATGACCCCGGGCGCGGACTTCCCGTCGCTGGATCAGCAGCCACCGCTGAAAACCCTGATCCTGCAGCTGTAACCCCCCCTGCGGGACTGGCAACCATCCAATGTGGGAGCGAGCTTGCTCGCGAAGGCGGCGTGTCAGTCAGCATATTTCTCGACTGATCCACCGCTTTCGCGAGCAAGCTCGCTCCCACAGTGTCTTGGTCCTACAGAACAATCTGAACAATCCTGCCCCCCACGATGTACTTCGGAACCAGAATCGCGTGCCATACTCCAAGGCACTCCGATTCAGACAGATGAAGCCGCACATGCCCAAAGGATTGATTCGCGCGATTGGCGCCTTGTTGACTGCTCTGGCCCTCTACAGCCTGCTGGGGTTTCTGATTTTGCCGGGCATCGCCCTGCGTATCGCCAACCAGCAACTGGCGAACTATGCCACGGTGCCTGCGCATATCCAGCGCATCGAACTCAATCCGTTCAGCCTGGAAGTTACCCTGTGGGGGCTGGTCGTCGGTGAGCCGGGCAAGGAGCAAGTCGGCTTCGAGCGGCTGTACGCCAATCTGCAACTCGACAGCCTGTGGACCAAGGCGCTGCACCTGGCTGATATCGAGCTGGACAAGCCCAAGACCGAAATCCTCTTCGCCAAGGACGGCCAGCTCAATCTGCTGGGCCTGTTCAAGATTCCCGCCAGCGAACCGACCCCGGCCGATCCGAATGCCAAGCCGTTCCCGCTGCGCATCGACCGCATTCAACTGGCCGGCGGCAACGTGCATTTCCAGGACGCCCGGCCGAGCGAGCCCATCGAGTTTCTCTACGACAAGCTCGATTTCGAGCTGAAAAACCTCAGCACGCTGCCCGAAGACAATGCCGACATGACCCTGGTGGCTGCCGGCCCGGCCGGTGGGCAGATCGACTGGAAGGGCAACTTCAGCCTGATCCCGTTCACCTCCGAAGGCACACTGAAAGTCACCGACGGCAAGATGAAGTCGTTCTGGCCCTACGTGCGTGACGCCGTGCCGCTGGTGCTCGAAGACGGTGTGATCAATCTCAGCACCGAATACAAACTCAATCTGTCGAAAGAAACCGAGCTGCTGCTGAACAACATCGCAGTGAGTGTCGCGCCGTTCGCGATCAAGGCGCCGGACGGACGCCAATTGGCGAAACTTGAACGACTGGACGTCAGCGAAACCTCGCTGGACCTGGCCAAACAGCAAGTAGTAGTCGGCAAGATTCGCAGCAACAAACTGGAAACCTGGGCCGCGCTCGAAGCCGACGGCCAGCTCGACTGGCAGAAACTGTTCGCCAGCCAGCCATCAAAACCTGCCGCCAAGGCCGCCGCCGAACCCAAGACCACTCCGGCCGCCGCCGACTCGCCGAAAGAACCGGCGGCGCCGAGCAAGCCCTGGCAAGTGCTGCTCAAAGACGTACAACTGCGCAACTACACCGTGCATCTCGCCGACCGTTCGGCCAACCCGCCCGTGGCACTGGATGTCACCCCGCTGAATATCGACCTGCAGGATTTCGACAGCCTCAACGGCTCGCCTTTCAAGGTCAGGCTCGACAGCGGTCTGGGCAAACAAGGCAAGATCAACGCCGACGGGGTGGTCAACCTCGCGCCGGTCACCGCCCAACTCAATGTGAAAACCCAGGACATCGACCTGCGTGTCGCACAGTCCTACATCAATCCGTTCATTCGCCTGGAGCTGCGCAGCGGCATGCTCGGCAGTGACCTCAAGGTCAACCTCAAGAGCACCGCCCCCCTGGCACTCGGCGTGACAGGGCGCGCGCAGATCGATCAACTGCACACCCTCGATACCCTGAAAACCCGCGACTTCCTCAAGTGGCAGCAAGTGGTGGTCGAAGGCCTGAACTACCAGCACGGTGACAGCCTGTCGATCGACAAGGTCAATCTGTTCCAGCCGTACGCCCGATTCATGATCAACGATGACCGCACCACCAACATCGACGACCTGCTGATCCCGCAGCCCGCCGACAGCGGTGCAAAAACCGCCGCGGCGAAACCGGCCAGCAAGGACAAGCCGCTGGGCATTCACATCGGCGCGATTGCGATCAACGACGGTTCGGCCAACTTCGCCGACTTCAGCCTGACGCCGAACTTCGCCACCGCGATTCAACAGCTCAACGGTCAGATCGGCACCATCGACAGCCGTCAGGCGAAACCGGCCAGCGTCGACATCAAGGGCAAGGTCGACCGTTATGCACCGGTGACCATCAAAGGCGCGGTCAACCCGTTCGACCCGATGGCCAGCCTCGACATCGCCACCAGTTTCAAACGCGTCGAACTAACCACACTGACGCCGTATTCCGGCAAGTTCGCCGGTTACCGCATCCGCAAGGGCCGGCTCAACCTCGACCTGCATTACCTGATCACCAAGGGCCAGTTGAAGGCTGAAAACAAAGTGGTGGTCGAGCAACTGCAACTCGGTGAGAAAGTCGACAGCCCGGATGCCGTGAGCTTGCCGTTGAAACTGGCGATTGCCCTGCTCAAGGACGTCGATGGCAAGATCTCCATCGAGCTGCCGGTGACCGGCGACCTCAACAACCCGCAGTTCAGCGTGATGCCGATTGTCTGGCAGACCCTGCGCAACCTGATCGTCAAGGCCGCCGCCGCACCGTTCAAGATGATTGGCGGGCTGATCAACGGTGGCGGCTCCGAGGACCTCGGTACCGTGTCCTTTGCTGCGGGCTCCAGTGACCTGAGCAAGGACGCCGAGTCGGCGCTGGACAAACTGTCCAAGGCCCTCAAGGAACGTCCAGCCCTGCGTCTGGAAATCGAAGGAACTGCCGCACAGAGCAGCGACGGTCCGTTGATCGCCGAACAGCGTCTGGAGCGCGAATACCAGTACAACTACTACAAGATGCTCCAGCGTCGGGGCGACAAGGTGCCGGCGCAAGCGTCCCTGCTGCAAGTGCCGGAGAGCGAGAAAGGCCCGCTGCTTGAAGGCATCTACCGTACCCGTCTGAAAACTCAGCCACCGGCCGAATGGAAAGATCTGGGCAAGGAAGAACGCACGGCAAAAATGCGTGATGGTGTGATCAAGTTCTGGAGTTCCAGCGATGTGCTGCTGCGGCAGTTGGGTCAGGAACGCGCCAGCAGCATCAAGGACTATCTGGTCGACAAAGGCCAGTTGGCGGATGACCGGGTGTACTTCATCGACGCCAACCTTGGCGAGGCCGAAAGCGATGGCCGGGTCGTGACGCAAATGCACCTGGACGCCGAATGATGAACCACAAGTGGCTGGTTGCGCTGACACTGCTGCTCGCCGCCAGCCCGGCTCAGGCCTCTGACACGCTGCGTTGTGGCAGCCAGTTGGTCAGTCTCGGCGACCGCGCCAGTGAAGTGCTGCAGAAGTGTGGCGAACCGGTCAACCGCGATGCCCTCGGCTACAAGCGCAGCGCCAACCGCCGCGAAGAGTTTCAGGTCGAGGAATGGACCTACGGCCCGAGTAACGGCATGTATCAGTACCTGCGCTTTGAAGGCAATCGCCTGCGGCAGATCAACAGCAAGCGCGGTAATTAATTCCCCCCTGTAGGAGTGAGCCTGCTCGCGATAGCGGTGTGTCAGTCAGCAGATTTCTCCATCTGACACACCGCTATCGCGAGCAGGCTCACTCCTACAATTGTTTTGTGGTGCCCCTGAAATAGAACAAGCCCCGGCACTTGTGTCGGGGCCTGTAATGGTCACATCCGTGTGACCGTTCGCATGAACTCTAAAGTTGCGGCAGACGTATTGCTCGGCCCGTCTGTCGCGTCTTCTCCCGGTCCAGGCGAGAAGTCATGCCTTACTCGGCTTTCAGGCCGTCAGCGGAAACCGCTTTGACGCCTTTGATTTTCTTGGTGATGTTCACCGCGGTGGTTTTCTGAGCTTCGGTGACAGCGACGTCAGAAGACAGGGAAACCACACCTTTGTTGGTTTCGACTTTGATGTCGGTACCAGGAATGCCTTTTTCGGTTACCAGGTCGCTTTTGACTTTGGTAGTGATCCAGGTATCGGAAGTAGCTTCTTTAGCCTTGGTCATTTCACCAGCAGCCAGAGTCATTGGAGCCTGAGTAGCCTGGGTGGTTTGTGCAAAGGCACCGGAAGCCATGGTCAGGGTCAGCGCGGTAGCAGCAGCGGCAGTGATAGCGAACTTCTTCATACGAGTAACTCCTGTTTTTCTGGAAAGTCTGCTGGATTACTTGTCAGCAGGGTTACCGAGGTAGTTGCGAACGTTGTGCCAACTTTTTAAAAGATACAAAAGCTATATAAATCAACATCTTACAGATAATGGAAAATTCCGGATTCATGCAAAATGCATGATTCGGGGAATATTCACTTGCAAGTTGCGGTTTTTTGGAAAGTTCCTAAGGCGCTGAAATTATTGAGACTTTTATTTTCACCGAATAAAGAAAAATGCCCTGCGTGGCAGGGCATTCGTACATCACGCGCTAGCGATCAAGTACCGCTGGCGGTACAGCCTTTTGGCGAATAATCCGCGTTAACAGTAGTGGCACAGGTCCACACGCCAGAGGTATTACCCGTAGCAGCGCCCGAACGAGTGAGCGTGATGGTTTTGCCCAGTACCGGACCCGGAGCGTTGAGCAGCGTACAGCTGATGCTGCCCGCCCCCGTCGCCGCTGTGCCTGTAACCGAGACCGTACAGTTGGAGGTGGTGGCTGTACCGCCATTCACAGCGTTTATATCCGGAGCGGTACCTTGATTGATGGTGTCCTCGAACGGCACCTTCATCGCACTGATCTCCGCCAGCCCCGCGGTCACTTTTGACCGCGCCTGATACTTCGAATACTGCGGCAAGGCGATGGTTGCCAGGATGCCGATGATCGCGACGACGATCAGCAGCTCGATCAGAGTGAAACCTTGTTGTTTTTTCATAGACACGCTCCATGCATGAGTCGAAATCTCATGATCTGAAAGGGACGCAGCATAGGCCATGCCAATGCCTTCCAGGCCCCGTCCATTGGGCGCAAAGCGTGTGCGATGTCAGTTCCTACAACCTGCAACCGCACTATCTGACACTTTTTGTCACCTGTACCGGGCGTGTTTGGCGCTGTCACTTGACTAGGCTATAAGTCATGAACTGTCAGCATCCGGAATCCCCATGAATGACATCGCTCTGAGCGGTCTGGCCAAGCAATTGGTACAAGCCGAACTGCTTACGGAAAAAAGCGCCCAGCAGGCCTGGCAACAGGCGCAGCGCAATCGGCTGTCGCTGGTCAGCTACCTGGTGCAGAACAAACTGGTGAAGAGCTCACAGGTGGCCGAGATCGCTTCCGAGCATTTCGGCATGGCCTTCATGGACCTCAATTGCCTCGACAAGGAAACCCAGCCCAAAGGCCTGGTCAGTGAAAAACTGGTGCGCCAGCACCACGCCCTGCCCTTGTGGCGGCGTGGCAACAAACTGTTCGTGGGTATTTCCGATCCGAGCAATCATCAGGCGATCAATGACATTCAGTTCAGCACCGGGCTGAGCACCGAAGCCATTCTGGTGGAGGACGACAAGCTCACCGAGGCCATCGAGAAATTCTTCGACACTCACGCCAGTGGTCTCGAAGACATGGCCGACGTCGATCTCGACGGCGTGGATGTCGAGTCCGTCGACGACAGCCGCCAGGACGCCATTGGCGGCCTCGACGCCGACGACGCGCCGGTCGTGCGCTTCGTGCACAAGATGCTGCTCGACGCGATCAAGAGTGGCTCTTCCGACCTGCACTTCGAACCTTACGAAAAAAACTTCAGGGTGCGGGTGCGCACCGACGGCATCCTGCGCGAGGTGGCCAAACCGCCGATCCAGTTGGCCGGACGGATCGCCGCACGCCTGAAAGTCATGGCCAGTCTGGATATCTCGGAACGGCGCAAACCGCAGGACGGGCGAATCAAGATGCGCCTGTCGAAGACCAAGTCCATCGACTTCCGGGTCAACACCTTGCCGACCCTGTGGGGCGAAAAAGTGGTGATCCGGATTCTCGACCCGTCCAGCGCACAGATCGGCATCGATGCATTGGGTTACGAGCCGGCGCAGAAAGAACTGTACATGGCCGCGCTCAAGCAGCCGCAGGGCATGATTCTGGTAACCGGGCCTACGGGGTCGGGGAAAACTGTTTCGCTGTACACCGGCCTGAATATCCTCAACACCGTCGACATCAACATTTCCACCGCCGAAGACCCGGTGGAAATCAACATGGAAGGCATCAACCAGGTCAACGTCAATCCGAAACAGGGGCTGGATTTTGCTCAGGCCCTACGTTCGTTTCTGCGGCAGGACCCGGACGTGATCATGGTCGGCGAGATCCGCGACCTGGAAACCGCCGAGATCGCGATCAAGGCCGCACAGACCGGCCACCTGGTGCTGTCCACGCTGCACACCAACAGCGCCGCCGAAACCCTGACCCGTCTGCACAACATGGGCATTCCCGGGTTCAACATCGCCACCTCGGTCAGCCTGATCATTGCCCAGCGCCTGGCGCGCAAGCTGTGCAGCCACTGCAAGAAACCGATCGAAATCCCTCGCGAGACATTGATCAGGGAAGGTTTCCCGCCGGAACAGATCGGCAGTTTCACGATCTATGAGCCGGTCGGTTGCGATCACTGTAACGGTGGCTACAAGGGCCGCGTGGGGATTTATGAAGTGGTGAAGAACACCCCCGAGCTGCAACGGCTGATCATGGCCGAAGGCAACTCGCTGGAAATCGACAGCCAGATGCGTCGCGACGGCTTCGACGACCTGCGCACCTCCGGCCTGCACAAGGCCATGCAAGGCATCACCAGCCTGGAAGAAATCAACCGGGTCACCAAGGACTGAACATGGCGGTCAAGGCAGCGAAAATCAGTATCTACGCCTGGGAAGGCACGGATCGCAAAGGCAGCAAGGTCACGGGCGAGCTGAGCGGGCAGAACCCCGCGCTGATCAAGGCCCAGCTACGCAAACAGGGGATCAACCCGGGCAAGGTGCGCAAGAAATCTACCTCCCTGCTCAGCCTCGGCAAACGTATCAAGGCCCAGGACATCGCCCTGTTCACGCGGCAGATGGCAACCATGATGAAGGCCGGCGTACCGCTGCTGCAGTCGTTCGACATCATTGGCGAAGGCTTCGACAACCCGGCGATGCGCAAACTGGTAGACGAGGTGAAGCAGGAAGTGGCCGCCGGCAACAGCTTCGCTGCGGCCCTGCGCAAGAAGCCGCAGTTTTTCGATGAGCTGTATTGCAACCTGGTGGATGCCGGCGAGCAATCCGGCGCCCTCGATACGTTGCTCGAACGGGTCGCGACCTATAAGGAAAAAAGCGAAGCACTCAAGGCCAAGATCAAGAAAGCCCTGACCTATCCCAGCGCGGTGGTGCTGGTGGCAATGGTCGTTACCGGGATTCTGCTGGTAAAAGTGGTGCCGCAGTTTCAGTCGGTATTTTCCGGTTTCGGTGCTGAACTGCCGGCCTTTACCCTGATGGTAATCAGTATCTCGGAGTTCATGCAGCAATGGTGGTGGGCGGTGCTTGGAGCACTGATTGCAGCGGTGTTCGGCATCCGTCATGCGCTGAAGAAATCCCAGGCCCTGCGCGACCGCAAAGACACCTGGCTGCTGAAACTGCCGCTGGTGGGGACGCTGATGTACAAATCGGCGGTGGCACGATTCGCCCGCACCCTGTCGACCACCTTCGCCGCAGGCGTGCCATTGGTGGAGGCACTGGATTCGGTGGCAGGCGCCACGGGCAACGTGGTGTTCAAACGCGCGGTGCTGCGTATCCGCCAGGACGTCGCCACCGGCATGCAGCTGAATTTCTCGATGCGCAGCACCGGCGTCTTCCCCAACATGGCGGTGCAGATGACCGCCATCGGTGAGGAGTCGGGTGCGCTGGACGACATGCTCGACAAGGTCGCCGGTTTTTATGAAGAGGAAGTGGATAACATGGTCGACAACCTCACCAGCCTGATGGAGCCGTTCGTCATGGTGGTGCTCGGGGTCATCGTCGGCGGGCTGGTCGTGGCCATGTACCTGCCGATCTTCCAACTCGGCTCAGCGATCTGACATGCCTATCGACGAACTCTTCAGTCTGTATCCGCTGGCCTTTGTGTGCACCGCCCTGCTGTTGGGTCTGGTGGTCGGCAGTTTCCTCAACGTACTGGTCTGGCGCCTGCCAAAAATGCTCGAGCGCGATTGGCGCCAGCAGGCCCAAGACGTCCTCGGCCTGCCGAGCGAAACCCCACTGCCGACCTACAACCTGATGCTGCCGCACTCCCAGTGCCCACACTGCGGCCACCGGATTCGGGCGTGGGAAAACATTCCGCTGCTCAGCTATCTGCTTCTGCGAGGGCGCTGCTCCGCGTGTGCCGCACCGATCAGCAAACGTTATCCCCTGACCGAACTGGCCTGCGGCCTGCTTTCGGCATTCGTCGCCTGGCATCTGGGTTTCGGCTGGCCGGCCGGCCTGTTGATCGTCCTTACCTGGGGGCTGCTGGCGATGAGCCTGATCGACACCGAACATCAACTGCTGCCCGATGTGCTGGTGTTGCCGTTGTTGTGGCTGGGGCTGATCGTCAACAGTTTCGGGCTGTTCGTCTCGCTGCACGCGGCGTTGTGGGGTGCGGTGGCCGGCTACATGGCGCTGTGGTCGGTGTTCTGGCTGTTCAAGCTGCTGACCGGCAAGGACGGCATCGGCCATGGTGATTTCAAGCTGCTGGCACTGCTCGGGGCTTGGGGCGGCTGGCAGATTTTGCCGCTGACGATCCTGCTGTCGTCGCTGGTGGGGGCGATTGTCGGGGTGATTCTGCTGCGTCTGCGTGAGCAGAAAACCTCGACGCCGATGCCCTTCGGGCCGTATCTGGCAATTGCCGGCTGGATTGCCTTGCTCTGGGGTGGTCAAATAACCGACTTCTATTGGCAGTTTGTCGGTTTGAAATGAATACCCCTGTGGAAAAACCCTGGATTCTCGGCCTGACCGGCGGCATCGGCAGTGGTAAAAGCGCCGCTGCCCAGCACTTCATCGATCTCGGGATCCATGTGGTCGACGCCGATCACGCAGCGCGCTGGGTGGTCGAGCCGGGGCGTCCGGCACTGGCGAAGATTGCCGAACACTTCGGGCCCGGCGTCCTGCAAGCCGATGGCACGCTGGACCGTGCGGTCCTGCGCAAATTGATCTTTGAAGTGCCGGAGGAACGCCGCTGGCTCGAAGCCCTGCTGCATCCATTGATCGCCGAGGAAATCGCTCACCATCTGGCGCTGGCAAAATCGCCTTATGCGATTCTGGTGTCGCCGCTGCTGATCGAATCCGGGCAATACGCGATGACCCAGCGCATCCTGGTGATCGACGCCCCGCAACAACTGCAGATCGAACGCACCTTGCAGCGCGACCAGACCAGCGAACAGCAGGTCCAGGCGATCCTCAAGGCCCAGTCGAGCCGCGAGGATCGCGTGAGTCGTGCAGACGATGTGGTGGTCAACGATCGCGACCTCGCCTGGCTGCACAGCGAAGTCGAGCGCCTGCATCACTTTTACCTGACTTTATCCGGAGGCCAAGCATGAGCCCAATCCCAACCGTTGACTGCCCAACCTGCGGCGCCCCCGTGGAATTCACCCCAGAGAACAAATTCCGCCCATTCTGCTCCGATCGCTGCAAGCTGATCGACCTTGGCGCCTGGGCGTCCGAAGAGCACAAGATTCCGGTCGCCCCGGATGCCGAAGACGAAATGTTCTCCGGCGATTTCGACCCGCGTCACTGATCGCGATCAGGGCCGCATGAAGCCGTAGTCCTGATCGTCGTCGAGGTTTTCCGCGAGAAAGCGCAACTCGTCGGCCAGGTCTTCGGCGTTGCGCACCGTCTTGCTCTGCTGCACCACCGCGCTGAGCAAGGCGCGCAAACTCAGGCCCGGATCGAAGCCGACCTCCTGTGCCATCTCAAGACTCTGTCGCGTTTCCTGTCTTGCCCACTCGTACACACTCATGCCGCTGCTCCTGAAGGAATTTTGCCGAGCATGAAATGCCGCGCGGGTAGCGGATTTGATGTGGATCAAGACTTGGGATCGTCGTCCTTCCACGGCGCCGAAAGGTAGCGGGTGCGGTTGAAGGTTTCCAGCCACTCGGGACTGAACACCACCAGCGCGCTGATCACCATGCCGTTGATGAACGCTTCGGGAAAGATCAGCAGCCACAGATAACCGATGAAATCTTCCAGCCATTCCGGCATGGCGAACAGGCCGTCGTACCAGAGCAGGCCAAGGCTCAGGGTCAGACACAACAACGCCGACAACGCTGCGGCGAAAAAACCGGAACAGAAGATATACACGAACGGATTACGCGGCTGCGCGCGCTCGACGAGGATCGCCACACCCTCGGTGATCAGCACTGGCAACAGGATCAGCAACGTCCCGTTGACCCCGACCGCCGCCAGATCCTGACGCCCGAGCAACACCAGACCGAGCTGCGCAATCAGCCCGCCGACAATCGCCAGTGGCCAGTCCAGCAGCAACGTCACGGCGGTCATGCCGATGAAGTGATAAGAGACCCCGGTGTCGAAATCCCTGCGCACCAGCCACAGCAGAAACAAGGCGAACACCGTGCCGAACAGCAAATGCTGGCGACGACTGTCACTAAACAATTCGACCCACGGCGCGCGGACAACCGCCCACAGCAGCACCGGCAGGTAAATCAGCCAGCCGAGTGTCAGGCTTGTCGAGGACAGCAGTTCTGCACCGATCATCTCTCCCTCACTTTTATCAGGAAAACTCCCACATCCCCTGTAGGAACTGCCGCAGGCTGCGATCTTTTGATCTTGCACTTTGACAGTCAAAAGATCGCAGCCTTCGGCAGCTCCTACAAGAGCTCAACGTGCGAGCTGTCAGCATCCGCCGATGCAAAGCTTTCTGCTTGTCGCATTTGAACGCTAAGCTTGGGCCTATGGATGACTCAGATTATTTACGCCTGCTGACCATTGCGGCCGAGCAAGCCAACGCGTTCCTGTCCAATGCCCGCAAATGGGAGCGTGAGCGTTGGGTCTGCCAGCGCCTGCTGCAAGGCTTGAACATCCCTTATCGTGCCGATGAGTTCGCCCCCGCTGGCGAGCCGCCAGACGTGCTGTTTCGTGATGCCAATTTCGAAGTGTTCTTCGTTCTCGATGAAGGTCGCCGGCTCAACGACGAATGGCGCGACGAACTGCAGCGCCGGCGCAGTGCGTTTTCCCTCAGCCAACTGGTGCGCCGTGAAGCCAAGCCACGGCGGATCCCGGCCAATGAGTTCCTGTTGCGACTGGCGCCGACCTTGCGTAAAAAAGCGCACAATTACAAGGAACGCGGCATGGATCTGGGTGAACTGGACATCATCGCTTTCGCCAGTCTCAAGCGCGAGGTGCTGGACCTCAACAGCCACTTTCCACCGCCCACCGAGTACTTGCGCCAGGGTTGGCGCTCGCTGTCACTGGTCGGGCCGACGTTCGCCCGGGTGCTGTTCGCCCATCCCGATGCGCCGGACTTTCTGCGCAGCAACCTCGGTCGCAGCATCGTCTTCGATGTCGGGATCAGCCTGTGACGCCGCTGCAGCAGTTGATTGCCGACGTGCCGCAGACCGGCCGCGTACGCTGGATCGGCGTGCGTCCGGAGTCTCGCGGGCCGATGATCGAGCTTGACGCCGTCGAGGCACGGCTCGAAGCGGGATTGACCGGCGATCACGCCCGCCCGGGTGTACGCAACGCGCGGCAAGTGACGTTGATTCAGTTCGAACACCTGGCCGTGATCAACGCACTGATGGGCCGACCTGCCGATCAACCCGTGAGGCCTGAAGACCTGCGGCGCAATCTGGTAATCAGCGGTATCAATCTGTTTAGTCTCAAAGGTCGGCGCTTTCGCATCGGTCAGGCAATATTCGAGACCACCGGCTGGTGTCAGCCCTGCGCGCGCCTGCAAAACAACCTTGGCCCCGGCACCTTTCAAGCGGTGCGCGGGCATGGCGGAATAACCGCGCGGGTGTTACAAAGCGGGATCGTTCGCCTCGACGACGGTGTTTCGGTCGAACCGGTTCCGGCCAGTGGCTATGCTGCATTCAACCCGGGTTAAAAACCGCTGTAGCTTCCCCACCTTCAGCAACGTCTACCTGACGAGGCCTTTATGACCAGCCGCCTGAACCCCGAAGACCAGAAGCATGTCGAAGAGTACCTGCAGTTGTCCCAACACCGTGTCGAGCGCCGGCCTTTCCGGCCGTGGATGCTCCTGGTGCTGGTGCTGGCAGTGACCATTGGTCTGGGCTTGCTGAGCCGATTAATCAGTTACCTGACGCTATGAGCTGCCTCGCGCTCGCTCGGGTAACCGCACCGATTTCCTTTAAAAACCTTGCGAGTTATCCCTATGTCCCATCGTATTGTTATTGTCGGCGGCGGCGCCGGCGGTCTGGAGCTGGCTACCCGTCTGGGTAAGACTCTGGGCAAGCGCGGCACGGCCAGTGTGATGCTGGTCGACGCGAACCTCACGCACATCTGGAAACCCCTGCTGCACGAAGTGGCTGCCGGATCGCTGAACTCTTCCGAAGACGAACTCAACTATGTTGCCCAGGCGAAATGGAACCACTTCGAGTTCCAGTTGGGGCGCATGAGCGGGCTTGATCGGGCGCAGAAGAAAATCCAGCTGGCGGCCACCTACGACGAAAACGGCGTGGAACTGGTTCCCGCCCGTGAAGTGCAGTACGACACGCTGGTAATCAGCGTCGGCAGCACCACCAACGATTTCGGCACCCAGGGCGCAGCGCAGCACTGCCTGTTCCTCGACACCCGCAAACAAGCCGAACGCTTCCACCAGCAACTGCTCAATCACTATCTGCGCGCTCACGCCGGGCAGACCGATGTGGTAGAACAGATCAGCGTGGCCATCGTCGGGGCCGGCGCCACGGGCGTCGAGCTGGCGGCCGAACTGCACAACGCGGCGCATGAGCTGGCGGCCTATGGTCTGGACCGGATCAAACCGGAAAACATGCACATCACCCTGATCGAAGCCGGGCCACGGGTGCTGCCAGCCCTGCCGGAGCGTATCAGCGGCCCGGTGCACAAGACTCTGGAGAAACTCGGGGTCAACGTGATGACCAACGCTTCGGTCAGCGAAGTGACCGCCGACAGCCTGATCACTGCCGACGGCAACGAGATCAAGGCCAGCCTGAAAGTCTGGGCAGCGGGGATTCGCGCACCGGGTTTCCTCAAGGACATCGACGGTCTGGAAACCAACCGCATCAATCAACTGCAAGTGCTGCCGACCCTGCAGACCACCCGCGACGAAAACATCTTCGCGTTTGGCGACTGCGCCGCCTGCCCGCAACCGGGTTCGGATCGCAACGTGCCGCCCCGTGCACAAGCCGCGCACCAACAGGCATCGCTGCTGGCCAAGTCACTGAAGCTGCGCATCGAGGGCAAAACCCTGCCGGAGTACAAATACACCGATTACGGCTCGCTGATTTCGCTGTCGCGCTTCTCGGCGGTGGGTAACTTGATGGGTAACCTGACCGGCAGCGTGATGCTGGAGGGCTGGCTGGCGCGGATGTTCTACGTGTCGCTGTATCGCATGCACCAGATGGCGCTGTACGGACCGTTCCGCACGGCAATGCTGATGCTGGGCAGCAAGATCGGTCGCGGCACCGAGCCACGCCTGAAGCTGCATTGATGGCGTAAACCCTGTAGGAGTGAGCCTGCTCGCGATAACGGTGGGTCAGTCAATTCATTCATGACTGACACACTGTTATCGCGAGCAGGCTCACTCCTACAATGATTTTGCGTAGGGCCTGAGTTTTTCATGGGCAAAAAAAATCCCCGTATCTTTCGATACGAGGATTTTTAATATGGTCGGGGTAAGGGGATTCGAACTCCTGACATCCTGCTCCCAAAGCAGGCGCGCTACCGGACTGCGCTATACCCCGGTAAAAAAAAGGCGACCTTTCAAAGATCGCCTTCTTCGATCAGCGCTTTTGGCCTCTGATCTTAAGATTCGATCCCAGCGCTAACTGGTTTCAAAAATGGTGGGTCGTGTGGGATTCGAACCTACGACCAATTGGTTAAAAGCCAACTGCTCTACCAACTGAGCTAACGACCCAAAAATGGTCGGGGTAAGGGGATTCGAACTCCTGACATCCTGCTCCCAAAGCAGGCGCGCTACCGGACTGCGCTATACCCCGGCTTGAAATTGGCTCCGTGACCAGGACTCGAACCTGGGACCCAATGATTAACAGTCATTTGCTCTACCGACTGAGCTATCACGGAACTACATATTTCAATTTACAACGGTGAAACTTGAAGCTTCTCGACATCGTTTTCGCATCGCTGCGTTCGTGTGTCTGAGGCGCGCTATTCTACAACCTAGAACACCTCTGTCAACCCCCTAAATTGCTTTCAAGTTAATGATTTGCAACTTATTTCAGTTTTCAACCCAGTGGGTTGAAACGCTGCCGGTGACTGACTGCGGGGCGCACTTTACAAGCCTTTTCCTTAGAGTTCAACAGCCTAACGAAAAAAAGGCCTCGCAAAGCGAGGCCTTCCTTATTTCATTGGCGTTGCGGCTCAGTCGAAAACGATTTCGTCGTTCACCACTTTGCCGGTCGCCGTGTCGCCTGGCAGGAAATGCCCCGACAGGATCAACTGCGCCAACGGGTTTTCGATCCAGCGCTGGATCGCACGTTTGAGTGGACGTGCGCCATAGACCGGGTCGTAACCGACGGCAATCAGCTTGTCCATCGCTTCCGGGCTCAGCTCCAGCTTCAGCTCGCGCTCGGCCAGACGGCTGCGCAGACGGCCCAACTGGATCTCGGTAATGCCCGCGATCTGATCCCGCGCCAATGGCTCGAAGATCACCACTTCGTCGACCCGGTTGATGAACTCCGGACGGAAGTGCGACGTCAGCGCGTCCATCACCGCTGCACGCTGGGCCTCACGGTCACCGACCAGTTCCTGGATCTGCGACGAACCGAGGTTCGAGGTCATGACGATCACGGTATTGCGGAAATCCACCGTACGCCCGTGGCTGTCGGTCAGACGGCCATCCTCCAGCACCTGCAGCAAGATGTTGAACACGTCCGGATGCGCCTTCTCGACCTCGTCCAGCAGGATCACCGAGTAAGGCTTGCGGCGCACCGCTTCGGTCAGGTAACCGCCCTCCTCGTAGCCCACGTAGCCTGGTGGCGCACCGATCAGCCGCGCCACGGAGTGTTTCTCCATGAACTCGGACATGTCGATCCGCACCATCGCCTCTTCCGTATCGAAGAGGAATTCGGCCAGCGCCTTGCACAGCTCGGTTTTACCGACACCGGTCGGGCCGAGGAACATGAACGAGCCGCTTGGACGATTCGGATCCGCCAGCCCGGCACGCGAGCGCCGTACCGCGTTGGCGACCGCAACCACCGCCTCGTCCTGACCAATCACACGCTGGTGCAACAGGCTTTCCATCTTCATCAGCTTGTCGCGCTCGCCTTCGAGCATTTTCGACACCGGAATACCGGTCCACTTCGAAACGACTTCGGCGATTTCCTCTTCGGTCACCTTGCTGCGCAGCAACTGGTTTTCGCTCTTGCCGTGCTGGTCGACCATTTGCAGACTGCGCTCCAGATCCGGGATCACCCCGTACTGCAATTCGGCCATGCGGTTGAGATCGCCTTTACGGCGCGCCGCTTCCAGTTCCTGACGCGACTGCTCGATCTTTTGCTGAATCTGCGCCGAACCCTGTACCTCGGCTTTTTCCGAGTTCCAGATTTCTTCCAGATCCGAGTACTCACGCTCGAGGCGGACGATTTCTTCCTGGAGTTTTTCCAGCCGTTTCATCGCCGCTTCATCGCTTTCTTTCTTCAGCGCCTGGGATTCCACCTTCAACTGAATCAGGCGACGCTCCAGGCGATCCAGCACTTCCGGCTTGGAGTCGATTTCCATGCGGATACGGCTGGCGGCCTCATCGATCAGGTCGATGGCCTTGTCCGGCAACTGCCGGTCAGTGATGTAGCGATGGCTGAGCTTGGCCGCCGCGATAATCGCGCCGTCGGTGATCGCCACTTTATGGTGAACCTCATAACGCTCCTTGAGGCCACGCAGGATGGCGATGGTGTCTTCTTCGCTCGGCTCGTCCACCAGCACTTTCTGGAAACGCCGCTCAAGCGCCGCATCCTTCTCTATATATTGGCGATACTCGTTGAGCGTGGTTGCGCCGACGCAGTGCAGCTCGCCGCGGGCCAGCGCCGGTTTGAGCATGTTGCCGGCATCCATCGAGCCTTCGCCTTTACCGGCGCCGACCATGGTATGCAGCTCGTCGATGAACAGAATGATCTGCCCTTCCTGCTTCGACAGCTCGTTGAGCAGCGCTTTGAGGCGTTCTTCGAACTCACCGCGATACTTGGCACCGGCAATCAGTGCGCCCATGTCCAGCGACAGCAGACGCTTGCCCTTGAGGCCGTCCGGCACTTCGCCGTTGATGATGCGCTGGGCCAGACCTTCGGCAATCGCGGTTTTACCCACACCAGGTTCGCCGATCAGCACCGGGTTGTTCTTGGTGCGGCGCTGCAGAACCTGAATGGTGCGACGGATTTCGTCGTCACGGCCGATCACCGGATCGAGCTTGCCGTCTTCGGCACGCTTGGTCAGATCGACGGTGTACTTGTCCAGCGCCTGACGCGACTCTTCGTGGTTGGCGTCATTTACCGCTTCACCGCCGCGCAGGTTGTTGATCGCGTTTTCCAGGGCTTTCTTGCTCACGCCCTGGCCGAGCAGCAACTTGCCGAGCTTGCTGTTCTCGTCCATCGCGGCGAGCAGCACCAGCTCGCTGGAAATGAACTGGTCGCCCTTCTGCTGGGCCAGGCGATCGGCCTGATTAAGCAGACGCGCCAGATCCTGCGACATGTTGACGTCGCCGGTCGGGTTCTGGATTTTCGGTAATTGATCGAGCTCTTTGGTCAGCTCTTTACGCAAGCTGTTAACGTCGAAGCCGACTTGCATCAACAGGGGTTTGATCGAACCACCCTGCTGTTCAAGCATGGCTTGCATCAAATGCGCCGGCTCGATGGCCGGATGATCGTGGCCAACGGCCAGGGATTGGGCGTCGGATAACGCCAACTGTAATTTGCTGGTTAAACGGTCTATACGCATGGGGTCACCTTCCTTTTGAGCAGGCCGGACCTAAAAACCATCCTGAATAAAGAAACCTGCCAGATACCACTGTAGATGCGGTCGATTCTGGGAGATTCAAGCGTCAGCGAGTTGATTCAGGTCAGGCAAGTCTAGCGGGTGAGCCAGACAAGGGAGGCGAAACGGCCAGTGCGCGACGCACGGCGGTAAGAAAAGAAGCGCGGATCGGTCACAGTGCAGAAACCGCCGCCATAAACCGCAGTGACACCGCGTTCAGCCAGACGCAAGCGCGCCAGCAGATAGATGTCAGCCATGAACTTGCCAGCATTGTGGCTGGGGACGAAGGCGGATGCTGCTTCTGGCAATTGATTGACGAAGACTTCGCGGACTTCCGGGCCGACTTCAAAAGCCTTCGGGCCAATGGCCGGACCGAGCCAGACCAGTACGTCCGCCGCAGCGGTGTCGAGATGATCGAGGGTAGCTTCCAGTACTCCCGCCGCCAAACCGCGCCAACCAGCGTGAGCCGCCGCGACGCGAGTACCGGCACGGTTGCAGAACAATGCCGGCAGGCAATCTGCGGTCATCGCCGTGCAGGCAATCCCGGGAGTCGCCGTCCAACTGGCATCGGCGGTGGCAACCACGCCCGAATCAGCATGGGCCACGGCAATCCCGTGCACTTGCTGCAACCAGGCAGGCTGTATAGAGAAGTGTTCGGTCAGACGCCGACGATTCTCGGCGACTGCTTCCAGGCGATCATCGACATGATCACCCAGATTGAGGCTGTCGAACGGCGCCTCGCTGACACCCCCCTCGCGGGTGGTGACACAGGCCCTGACGCTGGCCGGCGCAGGCCAGTCCGGCGTCAGCCAGTTCATCCGACGAATGCCTCGCGATCCTGCTTGAGCAGGGTCAGCAGCCAGACGAAATCTTCCGGCAGCGGCGATTCCCAGCTCATGCGCTCACCGGTGGTCGGATGATCCAGCTCGAGGAAACGCGCGTGCAGGGCCTGACGCGGGAAGTGCTTGAGGGATTCGACCATGGTCGGGTTCGCGGCCGGCGGAATGCGGAAACGACCGCCGTACGCCGGGTCGCCGACCAACGGGAAGTTGATGTGCGACATGTGCACACGAATCTGGTGGGTCCGACCGGTTTCCAGCTTCACCCGCACATGCGTGTGGGACCGGAAACGCTCCAGCACGCGGTAGTGACTGACGGCCGGCTTGCCGCCTTCCATCACTGCCATGCGCTGGCGCTGCTGACCATGACGGCCGATCGGGGCGTTGATCTTGCCCCCGGCAGTCACGACACCGATCACGATGCACTCGTAGATCCGGCTGACGCTGCGGCTTTGCAGCTGGGCAACGAGCTTGGTCTGCGCCTGAATGGTCTTGGCCACCACCATCAGACCGGTGGTGTCCTTGTCCAGGCGATGCACGATACCGGCACGCGGGACATTGATGATGTCCGGCACGTGGTGCAGCAAGGCATTGAGCAAGGTGCCATCGGCGTGGCCGGCAGCCGGGTGCACCACCAGGCCCGCAGGCTTGTTGATCACCAGAATGTCGTCGTCTTCATAGACGATGTCGAGCTCGATGTCCTGGGCGATCCACTCGCCCTGGGCTTCCTGCTCGGCAGTCAGCTCAAGGATGGCACCGCCGTGCACGATGTCGCGCGGGCGGATGACCGCCCCGTCCACAGTCAGGCGACCTTCTTTGATCCAGGCGGAAAGGCGCGAGCGTGAGTGCTCAGCGAAGAGTTGGGCGGCGACTTGATCGAGGCGTTGGCCGCCCAAATCGGACGGCACCTCTGCGCGAAGTTCAATTTTATCGGACATGCTCTGACTGGGCGTCGGCACAGCCTTTGGTTTCGGCTGCGCGCTTGTGGTTAAATACGGCGTCTTTTGCCCCGAGGCTTTTCAACGGGGCGCTCATCATAACAGGACGGCCCCGCCCAAGACAGCGGCCGTCATAGGGACGCAAGCCGCCATGCAAGTGAAACACCTGCTGCTGATCGCCATCCTCGCATTGACCGCTGCTTGCTCATCGAAGGAAGTCGTAGACGAAAACCTCAGCGAAGCCGAGCTGTATCAGCAGGCTCAGACTGATCTGGACAACAACAGCTACACCAGCGCCACAGCCAAGCTGAAGGCCCTGGAGTCGCGTTATCCGTTCGGTCGCTACGCCGATCAGGCGCAGCTGGAGCTGATCTACGCCAACTACAAGAACGCCGAGCCGGAAGCTGCAAAATCCGCCGCCGAGCGTTTCATTCGTTTGCATCCGCAGCATCCGAACGTGGATTACGCGTACTACTTGAAAGGTCTGACCTCTTTCGACCAGGACGTCGGCCTGCTGGCGCGCTTCCTGCCGCTGGACATGACCAAGCGCGACCCGGGCGCTGCCCGCGACTCGTATAACGAGTTCGCGCAGCTGACCAGCCGCTACCCGAACAGCCGCTACGCGCCGGACGCCAAGCAGCGCATGATCTACCTGCGCAACCTGCTGGCCGCCTACGAAATCCACGTAGCCGACTACTACCTGACCCGTCAGGCCTACGTCGCCGCCGCCAACCGTGGCCGTTATGTAGTGGAAAACTTCCAGGAAACCCCATCGGTCGGCGACGGCCTGGCGGTGATGACCGAGGCTTACCAGCGTCTGCACCTGGACGATCTGGCCGCCACCAGCCTGGAAACCCTGAAGCTCAACTATCCGAACCACCCAAGCCTGAAGGACGGTCAGTTCGTGCCATCGGTCGCCGAAGCTGACAACCGTTCGTTCCTGAGCAAGGCGACGCTGGGTCTGATCGAATCGCGTCCACCGCTGCCGCCGGGAGAAACCCGCGCCAACCAGGACGTGCAGAAGCAATTCCAGGACGCGAAAGACGCGATCCCGAACGAGCTCAAGCCTAAAGACGAAAACGGTGACGTGATTGAAGAAGAACATCACGAAGCCGCAGGCAACAACGATGACCGTTCGTGGTTCAGCTACATGACCTTCGGCGTGTTCGACTGATCACACCGTGCGTCACAAAAAAGGGAGATCTGCGGATCTCCCTTTTTCATCGCCGCGCATTAATAGTCTGTGCGCTTGCCGGCTCCTTGGCTAAACTGCCGAATCATTAGCCGAAAAGCCGCCCATCATGCTCCGTTTACTGTTCTGGATTGTCCTGATTTTTGCTGCGGTATGGCTGTGGCGAAAATTCAAGGCGCCCGCCGCTTCCGCCCAGTCGCCCCGCGAGCAAGACGCCGCGCCGATGGTGCGCTGCGCCCATTGCGGCGTGCACCTGCCGCGCGATCGCGCGCTGAACCTTCAGCAACAGTGGTATTGCAGCCAGGCTCACCTTGAGCAAGGCCCGGGCACCAGTGATCGCTGAGGCCGCCCACGCCGACAGTAAACAGGCGCAGCGCCTGCTGCGTCTCTATCATCTCTACCGTTTGAGCGTCGGCATCACCCTGGTGCTGTTGATCTCCAGCAATATGGACAACCGCCTGCTGACCTCGGCCGACGACGACCTGCTGCGCAGCGGCAGTTGGTTGTATCTGGTGCTGAATATTCTGCTGGTGGTGTTCCTCGAGAACACTCGCCGCCCGGCGCAGCTGTTCAGCCTGGCGCTGGTCGATGTGCTGCTGCTGTGCGGCCTGTTCTACGCGGCGGGCGGCGTCGCCAGTGCCATCGGCAACCTGCTGATTGTCTCGGTGGCGATCGCCAACACCCTGCTGCGCCGCCGCATCGGCCTGCTGATTGCCGCCGTCGGCGCCCTCGGCATTGTCGCTTCCAGTTTCTTGCTGGGGCTCAGCCAGCCCTTGAGTGCCAATAATTATCTGCAAGCCGGGACCCTCGGCGCCCTGTGTTTTGCCGCTTCACTACTGGTACAGGGCCTGGTGCGGCGCCTGGAAGTCAGCGAGACCCTCGCCGAACAGCGCGCCAGCGAGGTGGTCGGCCTCGAGGCCCTCAACGCCCTGATTCTGCAGCGCATGCGCACCGGCATCCTCGTGCTCGACGAACAGCGCCGGGTGCAACTGGCCAATCACAGCGCGAAAAACCTGCTGGCGCAGTCGCACCTTGAGGGGCATTTGATCGATGACTACTCGCCGGCACTGGTCGAGCGCCTGCAACTGTGGCTGAGCAATCCGACCCTGCGCCCACAGAGCCTGAAGATTCCCGGCAACGGTCTGGAACTGCAACCGAACTTCATCGCCCTCGCACAGAGCCCGAACCAGCAGACCCTGGTGTTTCTCGAAGACCTTGCGCAAGTCGCCCAGCAAGCCCAGCAACTCAAGCTCGCCGCGCTCGGGCGCCTGACCGCCGGCATCGCCCATGAAATCCGTAATCCGCTGGGGGCCATCAGTCACGCCGCGCAGCTATTGGGCGAGTCCGAGGAACTCGATGGCGCCGATCGGCGTCTGACGCAGATTATTCAAGACCACTCCCAGCGCATGAACCGAGTCATCGAAAACGTCCTGCAACTGTCGCGCCGCCAGCAGAGCGCTCCGCAACGCCTGGATCTCAAGCCTTGGCTGGAACACTTTGTTGCCGAGAGCCGCGAACAGGCGAACGAGCGCCAGTCGATTCATTTGCGGATCAATTCCGGGGACTTCATCACGCTGATGGACCCCGACCAGCTCACGCAGATTCTCGACAATCTGTTACGCAATGGCTGGCGACACAGCGCCCTGCTGCATGAGCAGGCCGAGGTCTGGCTGGCGTTGTTCATCGATCCTGACAGCCAGCTGGCGGTGCTCGAAGTGCAGGACAACGGCCCCGGTGTGCCGCCCGATCAGCAGTCGCATCTGTTCGAACCGTTCTTCACCACCAGCAGCCAGGGCACCGGCCTTGGGCTTTATCTGTCCCGTGAGCTGTGCGAAAGCAACCAGGCGCGCCTAGACTTCAAACCACGCCAAGGCGGCGGCTGCTTTCGCATCACCTTTGCTCACGGACGGAAACAAAGTTGAACACGAGCCCACGGCAAAAAATCCTCATCGTCGACGACGAGCCGGATATCCGCGAACTCCTGGAAATCACCCTGGGACGGATGAAACTCGACACCTTCAGCGCGCGCAATCTCGGCGAAGCCCAGTCGTTGTTGCAGCGCAATGCGTTTGATCTGTGCCTGACCGACATGCGCCTGCCTGACGGCACGGGGCTGGACCTGGTGCAGCACATCCAGCAACGTTATCCACAACTGCCGGTGGCGATGATTACCGCTTATGGCAGTCTGGAAACCGCGATCAACGCCTTGAAGGCCGGAGCCTTCGACTTTCTCACCAAACCGGTTGATCTCACGCGCCTGCGTGAATTGGTCAGCACCGCGTTGCGCATGCCGGCGGCGGGTGGCGACAGTTCGCCGATCGATCGACGCCTGCTCGGCGACTCGCAGCCCATGCGCGAGCTGCGCAAACAGATCGACAAACTGGCGCGCAGTCAGGCCCCGGTCTACATCAGCGGTGAATCGGGCAGCGGCAAAGAACTGGTCGCGCGGCTGATCCACGAACAGGGACCGCGCACCAGCAAGCCGTTTGTGCCGGTCAACTGCGGGGCCATTCCGTCCGAACTGATGGAAAGCGAGTTTTTCGGCCATCGCAAGGGCAGCTTCACCGGCGCGGTCGAGGATAAACCCGGACTGTTCCAGGCCGCGCACGGCGGCACCCTGTTTCTCGACGAGGTGGCGGACCTGCCGCTGTCGATGCAGGTGAAATTGCTGCGGGCGATTCAGGAAAAGGCCGTGCGCAGCGTCGGCGGCCAGCAGGAAGCGGTGGTCGATGTGCGCATTCTTTGCGCTACCCACAAGGATCTCGACGCCGAGGTCGCCGCCGGGCGCTTTCGCCAGGATCTTTATTACCGCTTGAACGTGATCGAACTGCGCGTGCCATCCCTGCGCGAACGGCGCGATGACATCGAAGTGCTGGCTGCGCGGATGCTCCAGCGTCTGGCGGCAGGCAGCGGCCGCGCGGCGGCTCGTTTGCACCCACAGGCGCTTGAGGCGCTGAAGAGCTACCGCTTTCCGGGGAATGTACGGGAGCTGGAAAACGTCCTCGAACGGGCGCACACGCTGTGTGAAAACCAGTTGATCGAGGCCGCGGACTTACGTCTCAGCGAAGGCAATTGCGCGGTCGAGGGCGGCATTGCCGACCTGACGCAGATCGATAACCTTGAGGATTACCTGGAAAACGTCGAACGCAAACTGATTCTGCAGGCGCTGGAGGAAACGCGCTGGAATCGTACGGCGGCGGCGCAGCGTTTGAGTCTGTCGTTCAGGTCGATGCGCTATCGGCTGAAAAAACTCGGGCTGGATTAAGTCCTAAAGATCGCAGCCTGCGGCAGCTCCTATAGGAAACGCATCCAATGTAGGAGCTGCCGCAGGCTGCGATCTTTTGCTTTTGCTTAAATGCGCCCCTCTGGCGCATAAGGTGCAGGATCAATAATCGGCGCCCGCCCCAGCATCACATCGGCAAACAACTGACACGACGCCGGCGCCAGCACCAGGCCGTTGCGGTAATGCCCGCAGTTCAGCCACAACCCCTCAAACCCCGGCACCCGGCCGATATACGGAATCCCCTCCGGCGAGCCTGGACGCAAACCGGCCCAATGCCCCACCACTTCAGCCTCCGCCAGCGCCGGCAGCAGCTCGACCGCCGAAGCCTTGAGACTCTCCAGCGCAACATCGGTCGGGGTCTTGTCGAAGCCTTCATGCTCCAGCGTACTGCCGATCAGGATGTGCCCGTCGCGACGCGGAATTGCATAGCGCCCTTTGGCCAGCACCATGCTCGGCAGAAAATCCGCCGCACACTTGTAGAGAATCATCTGGCCCTTGACCGGCTCGACCGGCAGCGTCAGGTCCAGCGTCTTGAGCAGATCACCGCTCCATGCCCCGGCCGTCAGCACCACTTGATCGCCGCTGATCAGGCCTTTCGACGTTTCGACGCCAACCACCCGCTCGCCTTCGCGCACAAACCCGCGAACTTCGCATTGCTCGTGAAGGGTCACGTTCGGCAGCGCCAGCAAAGCGGCTTTCAGCGATTTGACCAGACGCGGGTTACGCACGTTGGCCACGTCAGCCATGTAGATCGCCCGGGAGAACCCGCCGCCCAGCACCGGCACCGCATCGTGCGCCGCCGAGATATCCACAGCCCGCAGCGGACGGTTTTCCCGCTCGGCCCAGGCCAGCGCTTCGGCTTCATCCTCCAGATCCAGCCAGTACAGGCCGGTGGTGTGCACCTCGGGATCAACCCCGGTATCGGCAAACAGCCGCTCGCCCAGCTGTGGATAAAAATCCTGCGACCAATGCGCCAACGCGGTGACTGCCGGGCTGTAGCGCCACGGGTAAAGCGGCGAAACGATACCGCCGCCGGCCCAGGACGATTCCTGGCCGACGTTCGAACGATCCAGCAGCACCACGCTGCGCACTTCGGAGGCGAGGTTGTAGGCGGTCAGCAGGCCAATCACCCCGCCACCGACAATCACCACTTGCTGTTGCCTGGTCATGTTTGATCCAACCGTAAAAAAGACAGTGGGCGCAAAAGGCGCCCTTGAGAAGGTACCTCAGCGGCCCCAGCAATCCTTGGTGGTCAGCCCGGTGGTTGCGTTGTTCATGCTTCTGACACCGGTGTTGGTCAGGGTGAAGTCCCCGCACTTGTCGGTGGCCATGGCAGTGCCAGCCTTGCGGGTGGCGGTCAGCAGGAAGGTCTGGTCAGCGATCGTCGGGGTGATGGTGTAGAAATCATTGCCCGTGCTCAGCCCGGTGATGCCGGTGTAGACGTTGTTTTTGGTATAGAAACGCTCGAGGCTCTGCGCCTGCTCCGAGAGCAGCGACACCACTTCGGCACGCCGGCCCTTTTTCAGGTACTCGGTGTAGCTCGGTGCGGCGATGGTGATGATGATCCCGATGATCGCAATCACGATCATGATTTCGATCAGGGTGAAGCCTTGGTTGACTCTGCGCATGCCTCAAACTCTCAATTACTGTATTTGTCGCCACATGATACGACGGCTGCCGCCGCCGGATTTTTCCACCAGTGTGGTCACGGTGCCACTGGAATCGTTGACGATCTTGCGCGTCGCGCCATTGACGATGGCGTTAAGGGTCGGAATCCCGCCGGTGAACACCACGCCGCTGGAAATCGTATCGTTACTGTCGACCACGCCATCGGCGTTGGTGTCGAGCACTGCGTAGTTGAGCATCTTACCGCTGAACGCATCGAGTTCGACCAGTTTGCCGGTGCCAAAACTGGCACACGGGTCGGTGGTGTCGACACTGGCAGTGGTAAACACGATGCGCCCGAGCACCAGACTGGCCTGATTGATCACCCGCTCGCCGGTCAGCACGTTGTTGTACACCAACGGCAGATACCAGCCCTTCTCCCCCGGATAGGTCGTGTCGTTCTGGCTGGTGGTGATGAACTGCCCGGTGCTGCCGGAGAACACTCCGGTCACCGCTTGCGCCTGCAGGTTGCTGACGGTCAACTGGCCGGAACCGCCGTCGGCGTCCCACACCGAGTAGAACGCCTGCAAATCCTTGTTGGTCTTGTCGGCGGTTTCGTTGAATTTGCCGGTGCCGACAAAGATCTGTTTGCCTCCCAGCGAATTGTCCGCCAGCAACGGCTGCGCGGTGATCGGCTGGGTCGCCCCGCCCGCCGTGGTAAACAGTGGTTTGCCGGAAAACGCCACACCCCAGCTGTCGGTTGACGTCGCGCTCAGATCGAATTTCCACAAACGCCCTTTCAAGTCACCGCCGTAAGCGGCCTGCACCACGTTCGACGAATTGACCTTGAGCTTCACCGACGACAGGCCATTGGTGGTTTCGGTGCTGTCGATCACGATCTTCTTGATCAACGAACCGTCACGCACATCCAGCACATACAACGCCGCCACCCCGGAGTTGCTGCCATAACCATTGGCAATGAATGCCGCCCAGCGACCATCGGCCAAGCGTGCCACTTCCGGCCGCGCATAGGCATAACCCAGATCATTAAAGGTGTTCGCAGTGTTCGCCGTGGCGGGTGCACTGACTTCCCACAGGGCATTGAGCACATTGCCCGCGGACGCATCGAACAGTTGCAGCGCGTAGAACGTCTTGCCGCCAGCACCGGTGCCGCCGATGGCCACGGTTTTCCAGGCACTGTTGAACTGAAGGTCGTAAACCCCGACCTGACCGTCCACCAGAAACTTGTGGCTGACGCCATTGATGTACGCCGGATCAGCAATCAGCCGCAGCGACGGCAACACGCTGGAAGGCATGTAAGCGTAGCGTCGAGTGCCGTTCGCCGAGTTGATCACGTTGACGAAACCGTCGTTGGCATTCACCACCAGATTGGCATTCATGTTCGCCGCTTTGGTGGTCAGGTACGTGGTGTAGGTGGTGTCGCCCGAGAGGTCTGAGGCGGTTTTGTCGCTGGGCGAGGCCAGCACCAGCGGCGAGTTGATGATGTCGCCGAGCAACACGCTGCGCACTTTCAGCCCGGTCTTGTTGGTGCCCTTGCTCCACTCCACCAGATCGTTGCCGCTGATGCCGGTGGGCAGGCTCTGGCTGAGGGTCGTCTGCTGGGCCGCGGAAAAGTTGCCGTAAGCCAGGGTGACGGCGGCGTTACTGCTGGTGTTCCACGATTGATAAGTCGGTGCGGTCGCGCCCGGCACGATCGTGGTATCGGTGGTCCACAACGCTGCGGAGGTATTTACCGCGCCGGCCGAAGTGAAACCAAAGGACTTGATCGTGCCGCGCCAGTCCTTGGGGTCGTAGCTGGTCTGGAAATAACTGGTGCCACTGGCCAGCGTGGTGCCGCTGGTGACCCCGCTGCCGCCGGAGCCGGCCTTGGAGGTGATGTCGCTCAACGCCGAGGACAGCGCGGCATTTAGGCCCGTGCTATCGGTCGCCTGGTAATACTTGCCTTGCCCGTAAGCGGCGGCGTCCGAGAGCATGTCGTTGTCGGCAGTAAAACCGACGGTGTAGGTGTTCATGTTCTGTTTGGGAAAATCCGCCAAGCCCCAACTCTTGCCCGCGAGATCGGTGCCTGTCGAACGCATGTCGATGTCGAAGGCGAACTTGGCGATGTCATCCAGATACAGCGTGTCACCCTCGTTGTCGCCATTGAGGTTGTTGCCATCATTATTGATGCCGTCCCAGTTCGGCAGACGACTGCCACCCAACGGATCGTTGGTCGGGAAGGTGCGATCGTAGGTCGGCAAACCGTCAGTGATCACCACGCCGTAGTTCTTCTGGCAACGGTACTGGATCGGGCTGGTGTAGGTCGCCGGCGTGCTGTTGTAGTACGGCGTCATGCCGCGCATGTAGCGGGTGATTTCGTAATAGGTTTCCGCCAACGGCGTGTTGGCCACGGCGCCCAGGGCGTTGATCGAAGAAATCAGCGCGTTGTAGTTAGTGTCGGCTTGCGCCTGGGTCACGCTGCCGGAGACCGGTGACAGGTCGCTGATGGCGCGGGCGATGTAACCGCCGTTGCCGGGGTTGTTGCTGGTGACCGGATTGAAGGTCGACAGGCCCATGCGCAAGGTACGGTTGCTGGTAACCAGCGCGGTGGATACGTTGCGCGCCACGTTGATCCGGTAGTCGTTGGGGATGGATCCGGTGGTGAAGTCGCGGTTGCTGCCGTTCGCCAGCCCCACCAGATAGGCGATGTAGTCCCCGGTGTAGCGCGTGTTGCCTCCGCCGACCGGGTCCGGCAACTTCAGGCACTGCGGCACCAGACTGTTGTTGTAGAAGGCAAAGGCTCCGCCAGAGCAACCGGCAGTCGGCAGGTTTGACAGAAACACCGGATCGCCGGTGATCGCCGTCGAACTCAGGCACAGTCCGAGCAGCGCATTACATTGCCGGGCCGGGGTGCGCGTGACCGTCGGATCGAAGCCCGCCGCGTAAATGATGCTGTTCATGCTGCCGGAATCGTCGATCAGCAGCATCACGTTGGGCGGCACCGCCGCCGCGCTCAGCAGTGGCGAATCGGACGGCGTGAACGCATACGCCGGCGCTGCCAGATACAAACCCAGCAGCATCCCCGTCAACAGCGTCCAGTAGCGCTCAATACTTCGCATAGACACTCTCCACCACACTGCGCGAAGTACCAGCAATGCCGACAGCGGTCACTCGATACAGGGTCGCCGAGGTGTTGCTCGGCACGTTGACTGCGGTCAGGGTGGTGCCGATGTTCTGCACCCCATAAAAGCCGTTGCCGGCGGCGATCCACGTGACTCCGGAAGTCGAATTGAGCCCCGCCGCACTGACCACTGAAGACTCTGCCGGCGGCGCACATTGTGTCGTGCTGGCACACACCGCCAGTGAATAACTGTCGAGCTGCACCGCACTTTCGCCGATACGCAACGCCGCCTCGGCGGTCTGGAACGACTGATTGCGCAGGCTTACACTGCCGGCCATTTTTTCCTGCAGGTTGGCGCTCTGCATCGAGGACAGCCCGATCAAGGTCAGCAACAACAGAAACACCAGACTGACCAGCAACACCATGCCACGCTGGTTTTTCCGCTGGTCGAAAGTCATCCTCATCGGCCCGGCCCTCATTGCAAGCGGTTGCGCAAAGCGGCAACCACGTTGAAGGTTTGATTGGCCACCCGGTTGTTCGGGTCGGTGAGGGTCAGGCTCAGGCGCACACTGCGGATGCGCGCCGGGTCGCTGGGGTTGGCGCTGTAGGAGGACGCCGCGACATCGGTAGCGGACGTCGCCAGGCCAAACATCACGGTGAACGCGCTGACGTTGTTCACCAGCACCTGTTGGGTCGGCGTGCCGCTGCCGGTGCCCATGAGGATCTGGTTGTTGCTGAAGCTGTAGATCAAGCGACGGATCGGAAAGGCGATCTGCCCACTCGCCGCAGCACGCAACCCGGTGTAAGCCGTGGCGCTGTTGCGACAATCGGAGACTACGGTCCAGGTCGGCGTGCCACCACTGCCGCCGACATCGGCGGTAACCAGAGTCAGCTTGAGGTTGCTGTTGTCCCAACTGATCGGGGTGATCTGCGCCGCGTTGAAATCCCCTGCCGAGCTCGCGTCGGTAATCGTGCCCAGACAGCCGAACATGCCGACCATGCGCAGCTCCTGAATCATCTTGCTCAGGACGAAGCGCGCATCTTCCTGCATCGCTGCGGCGGTGTTCTGGCTGACGTAAGTGTTTTTAGCGGCGAGGAACGTCTGCACTACGCCCAGCACGATGATCAGGCCCAGTGCCAGAGCGATGAGCATTTCGATCAGGCCGAAACCACGGTTGGCGTGCTTCATGGTGTGGCCACCGGATCGACCGTGGCACGACTGCTCAGAACAAAACTGCGCGTGGTGCCGGTGGCATTCGCCGCCCGTGAGTCATTCCAGTTGATGGTGATGGTGTACACCCGCTGATTGAGGGTGATCGTGCCGGTGGCGGTCGGTCCGCCAAAATTGACGATGTTGGTGGTGAAATCGTAGAGATCCTGATCGCGGGCGACACTGAGATTGCCCGAAGTCGGCGGCGTGACGGTGTAATCGGCAGCGGCATTGGCGCGGATGCGGTCCATCATGTCGTAGGCGATGAAGCTGGCCTGACTGGTCATTCGCGAGCTGTCGGTATATTTCAGCGCATTCACTTGAACGGCTGCCGCGCCCAATATGCCAACGGTCAGAATCAACAACGCGACCAGCACTTCGATCAGCGACATGCCCTTCTGTGCCTGTTTGCTCCCTGCCCTCATCCGCAACTTCCACCCGATTGAATTCGTCCGTTCAGACACACGTTCAGCGTCCTGCTTTGCGTTCCCAGCACGTAACTGATGACCACCGCCGTCGACGGCGCCGCCAGACCACCCAGATTGTTGAAATCCAGTGCGGTCACTCCTGAGGGTAGCGTCAGAGTCGCGCCGCTGCTCATCGCTGGAACAACCCGCAATACATTGGCCGGAGTGCCAGTACTGTCGTAAACCGACAGTTCGCCGGTCCACACGCTGCCGCCGGCGCTCGGGCGCAAGCGTGTGGTCACGCCACGATCAATCGCCTCCAGCCGCGCATAGTTGATGGCGCGCTGCAGGTCGCCCATTTCGGTGTCGGCCTTGCTGCTCTGGATCGAGCGGGTGAACCCCGGCACCGCCAGGGTGATGAGGATCACCATCACCGCGACCGCAGCCAACAATTCGGGCAGCGTGAAACCTTTTGTACGATGATCCATCGATGCCCTCCGTTGCCGTCGGCTATACCTGCTTCTACAAACTAGAACATTCAACCGGCCTGCGTCGGTTGATTTGCCCTGCCCGGCGAAAAGGATCGCGCCGGGCTTCATGCTCCACGGAGGGAATCGTCATGCCGCAACAGGGTTTCAGCCTGATCGAATTGCTTATGGGACTGGCGATTGGCGCAATTGTTCTGTCGCTGATCAGCCCGGAATTCGCCGCCTTCACCGAGTCGACTCAGCGCGACCAGGCGGCGCGGTCATTGCTTGAGGGCATTCGCAACGCCCGTACCCTGGCCATCACGCGCAATCAGAGTGTGGTGATCCATGCCATCAACGGCGACTGGAGTCAGGGCTGGCGAATCATTCTGGATATCAGCGGCAAGGGGCCGCAGGACAGCAGCAATCCACTGCTGGTGGAACAGGCGAGTGATGGGCGGACACCGATCGTCGGCAATTGGGCGGTCAGTCGTTACGTGCGCTTCAGCAGTCTGGGACAACCACTGATGCCCGGGCGGGCGTTTCAGGCAGGGACATTACATATCTGTTCGGCACGCGAGCCGGTCAGCCAGCGCCAGGTAGTACTGGCGGCAACTGGCCGGGTGCGCCTGACCAGCGCGAAGGCTGAGCAGGCGCTGTGCCTGAAGAAGAGCGTCAGATCGAGCGCACGCGCAGCTCTTTCGGCATCGAGAACGTGATGTTCTCTTCGCGGCCAGCCAGCTCATCGGCACCGGTCGCGCCCCAGGCTTGCAACTGCTGGATCACGCCCCGCACCAGCACTTCCGGCGCGGAAGCACCGGCGGTGATACCGATGCGCTCGACACCGTCGAACCAGCTCTTCTGCAGGTCTTCGGCGCCGTCGATCAGGTAGGCCGGCGTGGCCATGCGTTCAGCCAGTTCACGCAGACGGTTGGAGTTGGAGCTGTTCGGGCTGCCCACCACCAATACCACGTCGCATTCGTCGGCCAGTTGCTTGACCGCGTCCTGACGGTTCTGCGTGGCGTAGCAGATGTCGTCCTTGCGCGGGCCACCGATGGCCGGGAAACGTGTGCGCAGGGCATCGATCACACGACTGGTGTCGTCCATCGACAGGGTGGTCTGGGTCACGAACGCCAGTTTTTCCGGGTTCCGCACTTGCAGTTCGGCCACGTCTTTTTCGTCTTCGACGAGGTAGATCGCGCCGCCATTGCTGGCATCGTACTGGCCCATGGTGCCTTCGACTTCCGGGTGACCGGCGTGGCCGATCAGGATGCACTCACGGCCGTCGCGGCTGTATTTGGCGACTTCGATGTGCACCTTGGTGACCAGCGGACAGGTGGCGTCGAAAACTTTCAGGCCACGGCCGGCGGCTTCGCTGCGTACGGCCTGAGAAACGCCGTGAGCACTGAAGATCACGATGACGTCGTCCGGCACCTGATCCAGCTCCTCGACGAAGATCGCGCCACGGCTGCGCAGGTCTTCGACCACGAACTTGTTGTGCACCACTTCATGACGCACGTAGATCGGCGGCCCGAAGACTTCCAGGGCGCGGTTGACGATTTCGATCGCCCGGTCCACGCCGGCGCAGAAGCCACGGGGGTTGGCGAGTTTGATTTGCATGCTGTGCCTCGTGTCTTGCGCGCAAGAAATAGCGAAAACGGTGGAAAACATTGTGGGAGCGAGCCTGTTGTGGCGAGGGGATTTATCCCCGATCGATTGCGAAGCAATCGTCAAAACAGTCAACGCTTTCCGGTTCTGAATCGCGGTAATCAGATTTGGGGGCGCTTCACACCCCATCGGGGATAAACCCCCTCACCACAAAAGCCCGCTCCCACAGTGGTTTTGCAGTGTGACTCAGATCGCTTTGACGTTGATGATCTCGACATCAAAGGTCAGCGTCTTGCCGGCCAGCGGGTGGTTGAAGTCGATGGTCACTTGCGCGTCATCGAACTCTTTCACCACACCCGGCAGCTCAGTATTGGCCGCATCATTGAAGATCACCAGCAAACCCGGCGACAACTCCATGTCGACGAACTGCGAGCGCGGGATGATCTGTACGTTTTGCGGGTTCGGCTGGCCGAAGGCGTTTTCCGGTTCGACGGTCAGCGTACGCTTGTCGCCGGCCTTGAAGCCGAACAATGCCGCTTCGAAACCCGGCAGCAGGTTGCCGTCGCCGACCTTGAAGGTCGCCGGGGCCTTGTCGAACGTGCTGTCGACGGTGTCGCCGTTCTCCAGGCGCAATGCAAAGTGCAAAGTGACTTCCGTGTTCTGGCCGATGCGTTGCTCAGCCAATACCTGTTCAGTCATGAACGGCTTCTCCGGTTTTCTTCGATTTGAACATGTCCAGTGCCAGCATCACCGCACCCACGGTGATGGCGCTGTCGGCAAAGTTGAACGCCGGGAAGTACCAGCGGTTCTGCCAGTGCACCAGAATGAAGTCGATCACATGGCCCAGGGCAATGCGGTCATACAGATTGCCCAGCGCGCCGCCCAGCACCAGCGCCAAAGCGACAGCCAGCCAGGTATCGTTGCGGCCCAGACGCTTGAGCCAGACCACCAGCACCGCACTGACCACGATCGCGATCAGGGCGAACAGCCAGCGCTGCCAGCCGGAGCTGTCGGCCAGGAAGCTGAACGCCGCGCCGGTGTTGTAGGCCAGGGTCCAGCTGAAGTAATCGGGAATGATCACGATCTGCTGGAACATTTCGAGCTTGTTTTCGAAGTAGAACTTGCTGGCCTGGTCAATGACCAGAACCAGCAAACTCAACCAGAGCCAGCTCAACCGTCCGAAACGGCCAACGGCGTTAGGCATAGTGACGAACCTCGCCGGCGCCGCTGATGTTGTCGACGCAACGACCGCAGATTTCCGGATGCTCCGGGTTTACGCCGACGTCTTCGCGGCAGTGCCAGCAACGCGCGCATTTCGGGAAGGCCGATTTGACGATCTTCAGTTTCAGGCCGCTGACTTCGGTGGCTACCGCGTCTGCAGGTGCCTGAACGAAAGGCGCCACGCTGGCAGTCGAGGTGATCAGGACAAAGCGCAGTTCGTTGCTCAGCTTGGCCAGGTCGGCACTCAGCGCGTCTTCGGCGAACAGCGTCACTTCGGCTTGCAGGTTGCCACCGACGGCTTTCGCCGCACGCTGGATTTCCATCTCTTTGTTGACCGCCACCTTCACTTCCATGATGCGATCCCAGTAGGCGCGACCCAGCTCGAAGCCTTCCGGCAGCTCGGTCAGACCTTCGTACCAGGTGTTGAGCATCACCGACTCGTTGCGCTCGCCCGGCAGGTACTGCCACAGCTCGTCAGCGGTGAACGCGAGGATCGGCGCGATCCAGCGCACCAGCGCTTCGGAGATGTGGAACAGCGCGGTCTGGCACGAGCGACGGGCCTTGCTGTCGGCGCCGGTGGTGTACTGGCGATCCTTGATGATGTCGAGGTAGAAACCACCCAGCTCCTGCACGCAGAAGTTGTGGATCTTCGAGTAAACGTTCCAGAAACGGTATTCGCCGTAGTGCTCTTGCAACTCGCGTTGCAGCAGCAGGGTACGGTCAACGGCCCAGCGATCCAGTGCGAGCATGTCTTCAGCCGGCAGCAGGTCGGTGGCCGGGTTGAAACCGGTCAGGTTGGAAAGCAGGAAGCGCGCCGTGTTACGGATGCGACGATAGGCGTCCGCGCTGCGTTGCAGGATCTGCTCGGACACGGCCATCTCGCCCGAGTAGTCGGTCGAGGCGACCCACAGACGCATGATGTCGGCGCCCAGCGTGTCGTTGACTTTCTGCGGCGCGATCACGTTGCCCAGGGATTTGGACATCTTGCGGCCGGACTCATCGACGGTGAAGCCGTGGGTCAGCAGCTCGCGGTACGGCGCGTGGTTGTCGATGGCGCAACCGGTCAACAGCGACGAGTGGAACCAGCCGCGGTGCTGGTCGGAACCTTCCAGGTACAGGTCGGCGCGTGGACCGGTCTCGTGGCCCATCGGGTGCGAACCGCGCAGGACGTGCCAGTGGGTGGTGCCCGAGTCGAACCAGACGTCGAGGGTGTCGCTGATCTTGTCGTACAGCGGCGCTTCGTCGCCCAGCAGTTCGGCGGCGTCGAGCTTGAACCAGGCTTCGATGCCTTCAACCTCGACGCGCTTGGCCACTTCCTCCATCAGTTCGACGGTGCGTGGGTGCAGCTCGCCGCTTTCCTTGTTCAGGAAGAACGGGATCGGCACGCCCCAGTTGCGCTGACGGGAGATGCACCAGTCCGGACGGTTGGCGATCATCGAGTGCAGGCGCGCCTGGCCCCAGGCCGGAACGAACCTGGTGTCTTCGATGGCTTTGAGCGAGCGCACGCGCAGGGTGTCGCCGCTGACCGGCTCCTTGTCCATGCCGATGAACCACTGCGCGGTGGCGCGGTAGATCAGCGGGGTCTTGTGGCGCCAGCAGTGCATGTAGCTGTGTTCGATGACGGTGGTGTGCATCAGCGCACCAACTTCGGTCAGTTTTTCGACGATGGCCGGATTGGCCTTCCAGATGAACTGGCCGCCGAAGAACTCCAGCGACGGCACGTACACGCCGTTGCTTTGTACCGGGTTGAGGATGTCATCGTTGACCATGCCGTACTTCTTGCAGGTCACGAAGTCGTCCACACCGTAGGCCGGAGCGGAGTGAACCACGCCGGTGCCAGCGCCCAGTTCGACGTAGTCAGCCAGGTACACCGGCGACAGGCGGTCGTAGAACGGGTGACGGAAGTTGATCAGTTCCAGCGCCGAACCCGGCGCGGTGGCCAGTACGGTGCCTTCAACGCCGTAACGCGCCAGGCAGGATTCAACCAGCTCTTCAGCCAGGACCAGCAGCTTGTCGCCGATGTCGACCAGCGCGTAGTTGAATTCCGGGTGCACGTTCAGCGCCTGGTTGGCCGGGATGGTCCACGGGGTGGTGGTCCAGATCACGATCGAGGCAGGCTTGCCCAGCGACGGCAGACCGAACGCGGCGGCCAGTTTGGCCTCGTCGGCGATCGGGAAAGCCACGTCGATGGTCGAGGACTTCTTGTTCTCGTACTCGACTTCGGCTTCGGCCAGCGCCGAACCACAGTCGAAGCACCAGTTCACCGGCTTCAGGCCTTTGAACACGAAACCGCCCTTGACGATTTCGGCGAGGGCGCGGATTTCACCGGCCTCGTTCTTGAAGTCCATGGTTTTGTACGGGTTGGCGAAGTCGCCCAGCACGCCGAGACGGATGAATTCGCTCTTCTGCCCTTCGATCTGCTCGGTGGCATAGGCACGGCACAGCTCGCGGGTCTTGTCCGCGCCCAGGTTCTTGCCGTGGGTCACTTCAACCTTGTGCTCGATCGGCAGGCCGTGGCAGTCCCAACCCGGAACATACGGCGCGTCGAAACCCGACAGGGTCTTCGAGCGGATGATCATGTCCTTGAGAATCTTGTTCAGTGCGTGACCGATGTGGATCGTGCCGTTGGCGTAAGGAGGGCCGTCGTGCAGGACGAACTTCGGACGATCCTTGCCAATCTCGCGCAACTTTCCGTACAGGCCAATACTGTCCCAGCGCTGCAGGATCTGCGGTTCGCGCTGTGGCAGGCCGGCCTTCATTGGGAAGGCGGTGTCCGGAAGGTTTAGCGTGGCTTTATAGTCGGTCATTTAAGGCTCTTCATTAGCGATGGGCGCTAGGTGCGGCTAGTGCACGGGCGGCGGCGACATCCGCGTTGATCGCCGTTTTCAGTGCCTCCAGGGAGGCGAAACGCTGCTCTTCACGCAGCTTTTGGTGGAAAACCACCGTCAGACGCCGGTCATACAGATCGCCGGCAAAATCCAGTAGGTGTACTTCAAGGTGGGCTTTGCCATCACCTTGGACCGTAGGCCGCACGCCGATGTTGGCGACGCCAGGCCAGGTCTTGCCGTCGATGTCCACATCCACCAGATAAACCCCGGTGAATGGCACGCGACGACGCTTGAGTTGAATGTTGGCAGTGGGCGTACCCAGTTGCCGGGCCAGTTTCTGGCCGTGCAGCACGCGACCGGCGATCCGGTACGGGCGGCCGAGCAGACGTTCGGCCAAGGCAAAATCGGCGGCGGCCAACGCGTTGCGCACCTGGGTGCTGCTGACGCGAATGCCGTCCAGCTCGACGGTTTGCGCGGCTTCGACGGTAAAACCGTGAACCTGTCCGGCCTGCAGGAGGAAATCGAAATCGCCGAGGCGGTCGCAGCCAAAGCGGAAATCGTCACCGACTTCCAAATGCTGCACGCCGAGACCGTCCACCAGGATGGTATCGACGAATTCACTGGCGCTGAGCTTGCTCAGGCGCTGGTTGAACGCCAGGCACAGCACCCGGTCGACACCCTCGGCGGCCAGCAACTGCAGCTTGTCACGCAAACGGGCCAGACGCGCCGGCGCGGTCTCGGGGGCGAAAAATTCCCGTGGCTGCGGCTCGAAAATCACCACGCAGCTGGGTACGCCCAACTCGAGCGCACGCTCACGCAGTCGGGCCAGGATAGCCTGGTGACCACGGTGAACACCGTCAAAGTTGCCAATAGTGGCGACGCAGCCCCGATGCTGGGGGCGCAAGTTGTGGAGGCCTCGAACCAGCTGCATAACGCGCTTCTTGCTCATAAAGTGGTCGATTATAACCACACCCGACGGTCGACGACAGGCAACACCGTAACGCAAAGTGATCGAGCCGACAAAACTGCCGGCACGTGCCCGGTTATAAAGGCTGAAACCTCAGCTCAAAGCCTTGCGATTGAAATCGCGCAGGCGGAAACCGAGCAGCAGCAACATACCGAAATACGCCACCACACCGGCAACCACCAGCGCCCCCAGACGCAGGAAGCGTTCCAGCATATGCCCCTGATCCCAGGCCGGCATGAAATGCATGCCCAGCAGCAGCACCACCGACATCACTGCCACTGCCACCACCAGCTTGAAGCCGAACATGTACCAGCCCGGTTGCGGCTGATACATCTTTTGCTTGCGCAGTTGATAGAACAGCAGCCCGGCATTGAGGCAGGCACCGGCACTGATTGCCAGCGCCAGACCGGCGTGAGCCAGCGGCCCGATCAGCATCAGGTTGAACAGCTGCGTGCACACCAAGGTGAAGATTGCGATTTTTACCGGCGTGCGAATGTTCTGTTGCGCGTAAAAGCCCGGCGCCAGCACTTTGATCACGATAATTCCGAGCAGACCGACAGAATAGGCAATCAGCGCACGCTGGGTCATGGACGCATCAAACGCACTGAACTGGCCATACTGGAACAGTGACACGGTCAGCGGCTCGGCGAGAATCCCCAGCGCCAGCGCACACGGCAACACCAGCACGAAGCACAGGCGCAGGCCCCAATCGAGGATCCGTGAGTATTCGTGACGATCCTTGCTCGCATAGGTCTTGGCCAGCGTCGGCAGCAAAATGGTGCCCAACGCTACGCCGAGCACTCCGGACGGCAATTCCATCAAACGGTCGGCGTAGTACATCCACGACACCGAACCGGCCACCAGGAACGAGGCGAAAATGGTGTTGATGATCAGCGAAATCTGGCTGACCGAGACACCGATGATCGCCGGCAGCATTTGCTTCATCACTCGCCAGACGCCGGTATCGCGCAGATTCAGGCGCGGCAGCACCAGCATGCCGATTTTTTTCAGGTGCGGCAGTTGATAGAGCAACTGCGCCAGACCACCGACCAGAACCGCCCAGCCCAAAGCCATCACCGGTGGATCGAAATACGGCGTCAGGAACAGCGAAAACACGATCATGCTGACGTTGAGCAGGGTCGGCACGAAGGCCGGCACCGAAAAACGGTTCCAGGTATTGAGGATCGCCCCGGCCAGCGAGGACAGGGAGATCAGCAATATATAGGGGAACGTCACCCGCAACAGGTCGGAAGTGAGCTGGAATTTTTCCGGGGTATCGGCAAACCCCGGCGCCGTGGCCCAGATCACCCACGGTGCAGCGATCATCCCCAATGCTGTGACCAGAGCCAGCACCAACGTCAGCAAGCCCGATACATAAGCAATGAACGTGCGGGTCGCTTCTTCACCCTGCTGACTCTTGTATTCCGCCAGAATCGGCACGAAAGCCTGCGAAAACGCGCCCTCGGCGAAGATTCGCCGCAGCAGGTTGGGCAATTTGAAGGCAATGAAGAAGGCATCCGTCGCCATTCCGGCACCGAATGTGCGAGCGATGAGCGTGTCACGGACGAACCCCAGAATCCGGGAAAGCATCGTGATAGAGCTGACGGCGGCCAACGATTTGAGCAGATTCATTAAGGAAATTAGTGCCTGTCGATAAACAGCAGGCGAACAATGCGCCTACTTGTGCGATACTCCGCGCCGCAACAGCACAGAGCCAAAGCTCGCGAGTTTACAGGTCAAGCGCCGGAAATAAATATCCCGCCTCTTCATACCTACCACTTAGCGGAACGTTTCAAGCGCCCTTGACAAGACTTCTCTTCATCGGCATGATTCGCGGCCTATTTTGTTTGCTATTTCCTAAAAAGTCTTTCGAGGAGCTCGACGGTGGCCAACTCACCTTCCGCCAAAAAACGTGCAAAACAGGCTGAGAAGCGTCGCAGCCACAACGCCAGCCTGCGTTCCATGGTTCGTACCTACATCAAGAATGTAGTTAAGGCCATCGACGCAAAAGACGCTGAAAAAGCTCAAGCTGCATACGTTCTGGCTGTGCCAGTTATCGACCGTATGGCCGATAAAGGCATCATCCACAAGAACAAGGCTGCTCGTCATAAGAGCCGTCTGAATGGCCACGTCAAGGCACTGAAAGAAGCTGCTTAATCGACGTAGTCATTAAAAAACCGACCTTAGGGTCGGTTTTTTATTGCCTGCGATTTAGCGAATGCAGCACAAAAAATGTAGGAGTGAGCCTGCTCCGGGCTCACTCCTACAGTTGTTTCTGCGGTGTTATTGCTGGACCGGCACCCACGGCACAATCGGGATCGCCGTCACCGCATTCTGCGGGCTACCCTCGATCACGCGATCGCTGTAGACCAGATACACCAGCGTATTGCGCTTCTTGTCGAGGAAGCGCACCACCTGCATGGTCTTGAACACCAGCGAGGTGCGCTCCTTGAACACCTCGTCACCATCCTTCAGTTCGCCCTTGAACTTGATCGGACCGACCTGACGACAAGCTATCGACGCCTCGGCGCGATCCTCGGCCAGACCCAGACCACCTTTCACCCCACCCGTCTTGGCGCGAGACAGGTAGCAGGTCACGCCGTCGACCTTCGGATCATCGAAAGCTTCGACCACGATCCGGTCATTCGGGCCGACGAACTTGAACACCGTCGACACTTGACCGATTTCCTCGGCCGAGGCCAGCAACGGCAACGCCATCAGCAGACCCAACAATCCTTTTGCCATGCGCATCGCGTTTTTCCTTAGACCAGAATCAGGTTGTCACGGTGAACCAGTTCCGGCTCAGCCATGTAGCCCAGCACGCCGACAATTGCATCCGACGACTGACCAATGATTTTTTGCGCTTCAAGCGCACTGTAGTTGGCCAGACCACGGGCAATCTCGCGACCGTCCGGCGCCACACAAACCACCATCTCGCCACGCCGAAAGCTGCCCTGGACCAGTTTCACGCCGACCGGCAACAGACTCTTGTTACCTTGCGACAATGCCGACACCGCACCTTCGTCCAGCACCAGCGTGCCGCGAGTTTGCAGATGCCCGGCCAGCCACTGCTTGCGCGCCGCGAGCATGCCGCGCTCAGGCGACAGCAGCGTACCGATGCGCTCGCCAGCCTTCAGGCGATCGAGCACTCGCTCCAGACGCCCACCGACGATGATCGTATGCGCCCCGGAACGCGCCGCCAGACGCGCCGCTCGCAACTTGGTCTGCATGCCGCCACGCCCCAGCGCGCCACCAGTACCGCCCGCCACCGCATCAAGCGTCGGATCATCGGCGCGCGCTTCGTAAATCAGCTGTGCATCAGGGTTGTTTCGCGGATCGGCGTCGAACATACCGTCGCGATCGGTGAGGATCACCAGCAGATCGGCCTCGACCAGGTTGGCCACCAGCGCCGCCAGCGTGTCGTTGTCGCCGAAACGAATCTCGTCGGTGACCACGGTGTCGTTTTCGTTGATCACCGGGATGACTTTCAGCTCGACCAACGCGCGCAGAGTGCTGCGGGCATTGAGGTAGCGCTTGCGATCGGACAGGTCATCGTGAGTCAGGAGAATCTGCGCGGTGTGCCGACCATGCTCGGCAAAGCTCGATTCCCAAGCCTGCACCAGCCCCATCTGGCCGATTGCAGCTGCGGCCTGGAGCTCGTGCATCGCACTGGGTCGTGCGGTCCAGCCCAGGCGGCTCATGCCGGCAGCCACTGCCCCGGAGGACACCAGCACCAACTCGACACCCGCCTCATGCAGGGCGACCATCTGCTCGACCCAGACACTCATTGCCGCACGATCCAGCCCTTTGCCATCAGCCGTCAGCAAAGCGCTGCCGATCTTCACGACCCAACGCTGCGCACCTGTCACCTTGCTCCGCATCATCTTCAACCTTAGCTTGAGGACAGCGCGACCCAGCGCTGCCCGTTAATCGTGACTATCGATTTCCAGATACCAAAACGCCGCTCGATTGAGCGGCGTTCAAGTTTATCGCAACAGATCAGTCACGCACGTAAATGATTTCCGGACCGTCTTCATCATCCACATCTTCTTCGTCCCAGTCATCGTCGCCGATGTCGTGGACCGACTTCACGCCGCTGCGACGCAGGGCTCGCTTGTCATCCAGCGCCTGCAACTGGGCACGGGCTTCGTCTTCGATGCGCTGATCGAGATCGGCCAGTTCTTCCTTGTACGCCGGGTCATTAGCCAGGCGATCGGCACGATCTTCCAGATAACGCATGATGTCGCGCGTCAGACGCTCGGTACCTTCTTTGGCGATGGCCGAGATCACGTAGACCGGGCCTTCCCACTGCAGGCGATCGACGATTTCCTTGACGCGCTCTTCGTGCTCTTCTTCAAGGATCTGGTCGCACTTGTTCAGTACCAGCCAGCGATCACGCTCGGCCAGCGACGGGCTGAATTTGACCAGCTCGTTGACGATCACTTCAGCTGCGTCCGGTGCACTGGTGCCATCCAGCGGCGCCATGTCGACGAGGTGCAGCAACAGACGCGTACGCGCCAAGTGCTTGAGGAAGCGAATGCCCAGGCCGGCACCGTCGGAAGCGCCTTCGATCAGACCGGGAATGTCGGCGATGACGAAGCTTTTCCAGCGGTCAACGCTGACCACACCCAGGTTCGGCACCAGCGTGGTGAACGGGTAGTCGGCAACTTTCGGCTTGGCCGCCGATACCGAACGGATAAAGGTACTTTTACCGGCGTTCGGCAAGCCCAGCAGACCGACGTCAGCCAGCACTTTCATTTCCAGTTTCAGGTCACGCTGCTCACCCGGCTTGCCCGGCGTGGTCTGGCGTGGCGCACGGTTGGTACTGGATTTGAAACGAGTGTTGCCCAGACCGTGCCAACCACCCTGCACCACCATCAGTTTCTGGCCGGCCTTGGTCAGGTCGCCAATCACTTCCTGGGTAGCCGAGTCGATTACGGTGGTACCGACTGGCACGCGCAGGATCAGGTCTTCACCCTTCTTGCCGGTGCAATCGGTGCTGCCGCCGTTGGAGCCACGCTCGGCATCGAAGTGCCGGGTGTAACGGTAGTCGACCAGGGTGTTGAGGTTCTCGTCGGCCATCATGTAGATGGAACCGCCGTCACCGCCATCACCGCCGTTCGGGCCGCCGTTTTCAATGAATTTTTCCCGACGGAAACTCATGCAGCCATTGCCGCCGTCGCCAGCTTTTACGCGGATCGATACTTCGTCTACAAACTTCATAACTCAACGCCTCTCGCCATACGGACGAGCCGAAAAACAATCAAGACATAAGACTCTTGCAAAAATGAGCGCAGCGACCCCAAAACACGACCTGCATCGCACGCCGACAGCCCATACAAACAGTTTTGCAAGAGACTCACCCCACAAACGAAAAAGCCCCGTCGCAAGACAGGGCTCTTCCAGCGATCTCGCGATTAAGCCGCGACAACGCTCACGTAACGACGACCGAAGGCGCCTTTTACTTCAAACTTGATCACGCCTTCGATTTTCGCGAAGAGGGTGTGATCTTTACCCATGCCAACGCCGTAGCCAGCGTGGAATTGGGTGCCGCGCTGACGCACGATGATGTTGCCGGCCTTGATGACCTGGCCGCCATACATCTTCACGCCAAGGCGTTTGGCTTCTGAGTCGCGACCGTTACGGGTACTACCACCAGCTTTTTTGTGTGCCATGAGTTCAATTCTCCTAGTGAGGAATTAGGCTGTAATTAAGCCTGAATACCGGTGATTTTGATCTCGGTGAACCACTGGCGGTGGCCCATACGCTTCATGTGGTGCTTACGGCGACGGAACTTGATGATGCGGACTTTATCGTGACGACCTTGGGAGATCACTTCAGCCTTGACGGTTGCGCCAGCAACAACAGGTGCGCCGATGTTCACGTCGTCGCCATTGGCGACCAGCAGAACGCGGTCAAAAGTCACGGATTCGCCAGTAGCGACTTCCAGTTTTTCGATCTTCAGGTATTCACCTTCAGCGACCTTGTATTGCTTACCGCCGGTAACGATTACTGCGTACATGGTATTTCTCCGATAATCCTGCTCACCCAGCTCTTTATAAGAAGAGGTATTGGCTGGCATGGCTGCATGGGGCTGGAACGGCCCAAGTGCAATTGCGTAAGGCAGGTGCTGCCCAGGAAGTTCAGGGTGCGCGATTGTACGCAAGCATCGAGAGTCACGCAAGTGGCCGTCCATCGCGCCTTGACAGGCCCCGGTGGGGGTCCTAGCATGCCGCGCAACCCTTCTGGAGCAACTGTCGCTGATGCAACCCCAAGCTTTCTACCGCGCGGTGGCGGACGATTTTAGCGCCGTCGACGGCATCATCAAGAAGCAGCTGACTTCCCGAGTGCCGCTGGTATCGAAAATCGGCGATTACATCACCTCGGCCGGCGGTAAACGCCTGCGTCCTTTATTGGTGCTGCTGTGTGGCAAGGCGCTGGGCCGCGAAGGCGATGACCTGCGTCTGCTGGCCGCCACCATCGAATTCCTGCACACCGCGACCCTGCTGCATGACGACGTGGTCGACATGTCCGGCATGCGCCGTGGCCGCTCGACCGCCAACGCCATGTGGGGCAACGCCCCAAGCGTACTTGTCGGCGACTTCCTGTACTCGCGCTCGTTCGAAATGATGGTCGAGCTGGGTTCGATGCCGGTGATGAAGATCCTGTCCCAGGCCACGCGCATCATCGCCGAAGGCGAAGTGTTGCAGCTGTCCAAGGTACGCGACGCCAGCACCACCGAAGAAACCTACATGGAAGTCATCCGCGGCAAGACCGCGATGCTCTTCGAAGCTTCGACCCACAGCGCTGCCGCACTGGCCGGTGCCACCGCCGAGCAGAGCGAAGCCCTGCGCACCTTCGGTGATCACCTGGGCGTGGCGTTCCAACTGGTCGACGACCTGCTGGACTACAAGGGCGACGCCGAGACCCTGGGCAAGAACGTCGGTGACGATCTGGCCGAAGGCAAGCCGACCCTGCCGCTGATCTACACCATGCGTGAAGGCACGCCGGAGCAGGCTGCTCTGGTGCGCCAGGCGATCCAGAAAGGCGGGATCGAAGACCTCGAAAGCATTCGCATCGCCGTGGAAGCCTCGGGTTCGCTGGAGTACACCGCACAACTGGCCCGCGACTACGTGGCCCGTGCGATCAAGTGCCTCGACGCGCTGCCGGCCAGCGAATACCGCGATGCACTGGTAGAACTGAGCGAGTTTGCGGTCGCCCGCACGCACTGATCACCGCGCAACCAAAGAGCCGCAGCCTTCTGCCGAAGCCTGCGGCTTTTTGTTGCCTGCCCTCTACGCGCTAAAACCTTATACAATGTGCGACTTTTAGCGATCCACATCCCAAGGAGCCTTAGTGAGCACGTTGCCACCCTGCCCGAAATGCAATTCCGAATACACCTACGAAGACGGTGCCCAACTGATCTGCCCAGAGTGCGCCCACGAGTGGTCGGCCAGCGGCGAAGCCGAAGTGGCATCCGATGATGCCGTGAAGAAAGATTCGGTCGGCAACGTGCTGCAGGACGGCGACACCATCACCGTGATCAAGGACCTGAAGGTCAAGGGCACCTCGCTGGTGGTCAAGGTCGGCACCAAGGTCAAGAACATCCGCCTGTGCGATGGCGACCATGACATCGACTGTAAGATCGATGGCATCGGCCCGATGAAACTCAAGTCCGAGTTCGTCAGAAAGGTCTGATCCGCTTGTCATCCATCCCGCGCCCGCCGTGGGATGGAGCTTCGCCCTCCCCCGCTTTGCCCTCCCGCATTTTCGCGTAATAGCCAGACGCCAGCCGATTTGACCTTACGCAATCTTTACCCGGAAAAAATCGCATTCCGCCAATAGGCGCTTGCTACTTGACGAATAAGAATTATTCTCATTGAAACCTTTCAAGGAGATGAGACCCATGACTTATTTGATCGACGCCTGGCTGGATCGCCCACACCCGTACCTCAGAATCCTGCATCGGGAAACCGGCGAAGTCTGTGCAGTACTGGAAGAAGAAGCCCTGCATGAGCTGCAGGATCAGGGTGATCTGGATGTCAGCAGCCTGAATTCCAGCGAACCGCTGGTGCTCAAGGAACTGGTGCGTAATCTGTTCCTGTTCTGCTATGCCCGGGCCTTGCGCCCGACCAATGAACTGCATCACAAGATCGAAATATGAACAGCAACACAAAACATGTGGGAGCGAGCTTGCTCGCGAAGGCAGCAACGCGATTACAGATTTGAACCGGATCGCCTGCATTCGCGAGCAAGCTCGCTCCCACAAAGGTTTTACAGAACGTCCAGCAGCTCGACGTCGAATACCAGAACGCTGTGCGGCGGGATGCTGCCAACGCCTTGAGCGCCGTAAGCCAGTTCGCTCGGCACGTACAGGCGCCATTTGCTGCCGGCATTCATCAGTTGCAGGGCTTCGGTCCAGCCGGCGATCACGCCGCCCACCGGGAATTCCGCTGGCTGGCCACGATCGTAGGAGCTGTCGAACACAGTGCCGTCGATCAGCATGCCGTGGTAGTGAGTACGCACGGTGTCTTCACGGGATGGCTTGGCGCCTTCGCCCTGGGTCAGCACTTCGAATTGCAGACCGGAAGCCAGGGTGGTGATGCCTTCTTTCTTGGCATTTTCAGCCAGGAACGCACGGCCTTCGCCGGCAGCAGCTTCTGCTTTGGCGGCGGCTTCGGCTTGCATGATTTCGCGGATAACCTTGAAGCTGGCGGACATTTCTTCCTGGCCAACACGGCTTTCCTTACCGGCGAATGCGTCGGTCAGACCGGCCAGGATCGCGTCCAGGCTGACACCCGGTGGCGGGTTGTCGCGCAGCTGGTCACCCAGCTGACGGCCAATACCGTAGCTGACGCGAGTTTCGTCGGTGGACAGATTTACTTCGGACATGACAATGCTCCGCTCTGGGGCGATCCGGAAGGAAATATTCTTACAAACCCCTCCGAAAAGCCCTACATGAAAAAGGGCGAGCAGACTAGCACAGATGCCCAGAGGATGGGACGCAAGGCCTACAGGGCCGAGCGCCAGGCCAGCGGCACTTTCAGGCTTTCTTCGCCACTGGCACCCAGTCCGCACATTTCATCGTGCACCGAGGTGTGCACAAGGTTGAACGGCAGCACCGGAAAGTTATGCAGCACATCCCGCGCATGTTCCACCGAACGCAACATCAGCATGTTGCCCTTGGGATCACTCAGCGGATACGCCGCCCCATGCATCCGCGCCTCGAGCAGATAAAGTCCGCCCTCCATGGAGATCAGGTTCAGCTCATCGACCTTTCTGGCGATGGCAAACGCATTCAATTCTTGCAGGTTCATGAACGCACCTCGTGCGGTGGCGAGCCAGGACCTCTACAGGGATATGCCCGCGCGCAACAAAGCACAAGCCACAAACGACACCGCCCGTCTGTTTCGCAACAGACGGGCGGTGTTTTTGCAGCGATCAGCCAATGATCAGTGCTTGGTGAGCTTGTCCAGATAGCCCATGGCAAACGCCGAGATCACGAAGGTCATGTGGATAATCACGTACCACATCAGGTGCTCGGGATCGACGTTCTTGGCATCCATGAAGATCCGCAGCAGATGGATCGAGGAAATCGCCACGATCGACGCCGCCACTTTCATCTTCAGCGACGAGGAATCCATGGTGCCCAGCCAGCTGAGCTTCTCTTTGCCTTCGTCGATGTTCAGCTCGGACACGAAGTTCTCGTAGCCGGAAATCATCACCATCACCAGCAGGCCGCCCACCAGCGCCATGTCGATCAGCGACAGCAGCACCAGGATCAGATCCGATTCGGCCATGGAGAACACGTTGGGAATGACGTGAAACACTTCCTGGAAGAATTTCAATGCCAGCGCCAGCAGCCCGAGGGACAGCCCGATATAGATCGGCGCCAGCAGCCAGCGCGTGGCGTACATTGCATTTTCGATAAAGCGTTCCATTGACTCTCACACAATAAGGATTGAAATCGGCGGCGAGTATACCAGCCGCCCGTGACGACCAGAAACCGCCCGGCTCGCACCTCCAATCACTGCAACCTGCATGTGTAGGTGATTTTTTTTCTGCTACTGTCCAAACCATTGACCGCCTAGCGAAAGTGGACAGGACGACTGGAAATGGATGTGCGATTGCCGATGATGACTGCCGGAATTTGCCTCGCTCTGCTGCTGGGTGGCTGCTCGCCCGGCGAAGAGAAAAAACCCTCGGTCAGCCTCGACGCGAAGACGGCAACGTTCGAACACTCACTGGACGCCATCACCGACCCGAAACTCAAGGACGCCGTAACAGAACTCGGCGGTTCGCTGCTGCTGCTCGAACGCGCGCAGCTCAAGCTCGACAGCACCCCGCTGAAAACCGTCTACGGCGAAGACACGCTCGGCATCCTCAAGCACTACCCTTCGCCGCAGGCGCTGGTCGATACCTTTATCAACGGGCTGTTCGTGCTGCACAAGGACGCCAGTTCCGACTACCTTACTGACCTGCAACCGGTGTTCCCCTTCAACCTGAACATTCCCGGCGGTTTCCTGTTCCCGCATGGCGTGGAATGGCAATCGGTGACCCTGAGCAACAAACGGGTGATCGCCTATCAACCGGAGTGGTCGGAAACCGATCCCGGCATCCAGTTGAGCCCGTCCAGCTCCAACGTCACCAACCCCGATGACCTGACCGTGACCTACCCGTTCATCGAAGGGCTGGATGTGGACAAGAAGAACCAGCCACAACCGGTGAGTCTGCAAGGCAAAGTCGAAGTCATCGCGCCGCGCCGCCTGTTCAGCTTCAACCTGAGCCAGAAGGACGTCGGCCAGACCCGCACCGATGACAACCTCAGCGTCACCCTGCTGAAGCTTGAAAAGAACTACGCCGAAGTCGAATTCAGCAACAGCCTGCCACTGGCCCCTGAGGTCGAGGGTGCGCAGCTCAATCCAGTCATCGTTCAGGCCCGTGACACCAGCGGGCAATACCTGGTGCGCGCCGGCTCAATCAATGAGAGCCCGGCACAAGTCGCCTTCTACGAGAAACAACTGGCGCATCTGCAACAGCAGAAAACCTGGAGCGAGGCGTTGGAAAAACAGCTTGAGGACGAACAGCAGACCTTCGAGCAGCAGCATCCGCGCCGCTACAACAAGGTCTACTTCAATGGCCCCATCGATACCCTGGAAGTCAGCGTGCTCGATTTCTCATCGGCAACCGTGACTCGCAAGGCGCTGGACCTGCCGGTGCGCACCTTCAGTCAGCACACCACCGAAAAAGCCATCCAGCCGCTGGACCCGGCGGTAGTCGTCTATGACGACCTGGCGCCGAACTGGCTCAAGGGCGCGAGCCTCACCGAGGAAGCGTTGAAGGCCGGCATCCGCATCCATCAGTCCGTGGAGGATCCGAGCGCTGCACGCATCGAGTTCTCTCACCGTCGAACCTTCAACGATGAGCTGCTCGGCGATGACTTCAGCCCCGGCGAGAGTCCCGTGACCTTCTTCACCGAGAAACGCAGTGGCAAACTCGATGAGCCGATCGAACTGCCGCCCGAGGCGTATCAGGTCGATCCGCTGCAAGCGACGATCACTTACGATTTGAACCTGTTTCCGGAAACCCCGGCGATTGCCGTGGGCTCGATGCCATTGTTTCTCGCGACCGTCGACAAGCAAACGTACGACGCCAGGTCCTTGCCCAAAGGCCTGGAGATCAAGAACAACATGCTGGTGGTGGACTTGAAACTGTTCCCGGCCAACGCCTGGCGATTCTTCGTCAAGGACGACAGCGGCAACTACCTGAAACAGATTCTTTCGGTCAGTCACGACGCGAGTGCGGATGGTCCGGCGCTGTTCGGCGTGCATTACTTCTATGGCCGTCCAACGCATGTGGAGACCTATCAGAGAACCGAACTCAATACCGTGCAATACGGCTTTGAGGTCAAGCTCGACAAGGCGCAGCAGTCCGACACCGCGCCATGATTGCGCCTAGTGGTCGAACACGCCGACCGTACGCCCACGCCCGCCATTGATCTGGCGCAGTTGGGCTTGCAGGTGCAGGCTCCAGATCTGCGGATCGTCGGCCAGCTCGTAACCGTGCATCGTCAGGCTTTCAACAATGGTGTCGAGAATCGACTCGGCGGCGACCGGCCCGTGAAACGGGCCCTGAGCCTTGATGGCGGAAGGTTGTTCACCGGCCATGCCGGCAGCGAAGAGCAAGGTCCACATGCCGTTATCGCCGGCCAGCGGTTTGATGGCGCATTCGATGCGGGTCACAAGACCCAGGCATTGACGGGTGAGGCAGAGGTTGCGCGACATGGCGGCGACCCTCGGTAAAACCTGTATTCAGCCTTCACGCGAAGGCTGTTTCGATCCAGTGATACTGTCGATGTCCTTGAGCTGAGAATAGAAGAAAAGTCCGCCACGCAAGCCGGATGGAACCAGAAGGCGCCGAATGGTCATTGTGTGAATGTTGACGCCAGAGTAGTGGCACTTTTCGTTCGATTACACACAAAAACAAATGTAGGAGTGAGCCTGCTCGCGATAGCGGTATGTCAGGTCAATCATTCGTTGACTGACACTCCGCTATCGCGAGCAGGCTCACTCCTACAGTTTGACCGCGTTGAGGCTTACGCCGGCTTGGCCTCGGCCAACGCCTCCTGCGCCAATTCCTTCTCGGCCTCTTTCAGATCGTCTTCACTGATCATCTCGGCAATCACCCGCAGACGCTCGACCACGCGCGCATTGACGCTGCCCTCAGGGAACTGACCGTCAGCATCCGGCTCCCCGGCCGGCTCGCCGACCAACAGGCTCAACGCCTCGTCTGCCTGACGCACGGCGTACACGTGGAACTGCCCGGCGCGCACCGCCGCCAGCACCTTCTCGTCGAGCATCAGCGTGGCGACGTTGGCCTGCGGAATGATCGCGCCCTGCTCACCGGTCAGCCCGCGGGCTTCGCAGAGACGGAAGAAGCCTTCGATCTTCTCGTTGACCCCGCCGACCGCCTGCACTTCACCGAACTGGTTGATCGAACCGGTGATCGCAAAGCACTGCTTGAGCGGAGTTTTCGACAGCGCCGAAATCAGCGTGCAGGCCTCGCCCAGCGACGCGCTGTCGCCATCGACGTAACCGTAGGATTGCTCCAGCGCGATGCTCGCGGAGATCGCCAGCGGGAATTCCTGGGCGTAACGGCTGCCCAGATACCCGGTGAGAATCATCACGCCCTTGGAGTGGATCGGTTGCCCAAGGTTGACCTCGCGCTCGATGTCGACGATACCGCTGCCGCCCGGGTACACCGTGGCGGAAATCCGCGCCGGCACACCAAACGCCGAATCACCGACTTCGAGCACAGTCAGCCCGTTGCACTTGCCAACCGCGGCGCCGTCGGTGTCGATCAGGATGATCCCGGCAAGCATGTCGTCGAGGATCCTTGCCGACACGCGACCGGTGCGGGTTGCCTTGGCTTTCAGCGCCCGCTCGATGTGCCCGGCATCGGTCATTTCATCACCGGCCAGATGGCGGATGAAATCCGCTTCGCTGACCAGTTGGAACAGATCGCCGATCCGCGCCGACAAACGCCCCTGATGCTCCGCCAGCCGCGCGCTGTAGGTCGCCAGACGCGCCACCGCATCGGCGGTCAGCGGCGCCATGCCTTCTTCCGAAGTACGGGTTTTCAGCAACTGGGCAAATTGCTCCAGGCTTTCGTCGACCATCGGAATGTCTTCGTCGAAGTCGACCAGCACGCGGAACATCTCCTGGAAGTCCGGATCCAGGTCCTGCAGCGTGTAATACAGCTGCCGCGCGCCGATGATGATGACTTTGACCTGCAACGGAATGTGTTGCGGGTTGAGGGTCACGGTGGCGAAACGGCCCATCTCGCCCAGCGGTGATTCCATCTTCAGCTTGCGCGATTGCAGGGCACGCTTCAGCGCATCCCACACGAACGGCTCGCTGAGCATTTTTTCCGCTTCAAGGATCAGGAAGCCGCCGTTGGCGCGATGCAGTGCACCTGGGCGCAACTGCCGATAAGTCGTGTAGAGCGCCCCCTGATCGGTGGTGTATTCGATGCGGCCGAACAGATTCTCGTAAGTTGGGTGCGGTTCAAAAACCACCGGCGCACCGCCGCTGGCCGGATGCCCGACCACCAGGCTCGGCGCGTACTGCTCTTCCAGCAGTTTGCGCGCCACGGCGTCGGTCTTGCTGTCGTCGACCAGTTGCTCGACCACGGTTTTCAGCAGATACACCTGCATCGCTTGCAGGTATCCGCAGACCGCGGCGTTCTCCGCGTACTTCTCGGACAACGGCGAGAGCAACGGCTGCAAGGCCAGGGTGATGGTTTCTTCGTTGAGCTGACGCAGCTGATTGTTCGACTCGCGCTTCCACTGCGGCAGGCTCGCGAGTTCTTCGTTCAGGCGCTCTTCGAGGCCGGAGATGTCCTCGTGGAAACGCTCACGCTCGGCTTCCGGCAATTGCGAGAACTCGGCCTCGTCCAGCGCCTTGCCTTCGAGCATCGGGGTGAAGGCGATATTGCTGCTGTCACGGTACAGGGCGACGTCTTTCTCAAGGGCCAGACGCTCGATGACGTCCAGCGCCTTGTCGTAGCGCTGGTTGAAGGCGCGGTCGATGGCGCTTTTCTTTTGCTGGTAGGACGGGTGTTCGAACACCGCAGGGAAAGTCGCCAGCAGGTTGTCGATCAGCCCGTTGATATCGCCGATGAACGCAGCGGCCGTTCCCGAAGGCAGTTCCAGCGCTCGCGGTTCGCGCGGCTCATCGAAATTGTTGACGTAGACCCAGTCCGCCGGGGTCTGCAGGCGTTTGCCTTCGGCCTTCAGGTAGCGTTTGACGAACGAAAACCGGCCGGTGCCCGGTTCGCCCATGACAAAGACGTTGTAACCGGGGCGTGGCATGGCCACACCGAACTGCAAGGCTTCGACCGCACGTTCCTGGCCAAGCACACCGCGAAAGGGCTCCAGATCATTGGTGGTAGTGAAGCTGAACTGTTCAGCGGAAAACGGACGAGTCAGCGCTTCGGGCGCTATACGCAGGCTGGCAGCAACAGGATCAGGCATCGGGCTTCCTTAACAATCAGGCGGGGCAGATAGCGGCATTCTGGCGCTGCCCGTGCCCCACTGGCAAGGCGCGCCACACGACAAAGCATAGACAACCGGGCCACCCCGCTTCGCCCCCCGTGAATCCGGGGTTATCGCCAAATCTTTTGTAAAAAATCACGGAACCCCCGGAACGTGCCTAAACTCCAAACTGCGCGGCTGGAACTAATACCGGCCCACTGGCGCTTCAGGGGTCTGTTATCACAGAGCCTGGGGGTCAGAACCCTGTCCATTGGTATGCACACAAAGAGAACAAAGCTATGAAACGGATTCTTCTCGGTACTCTCTTCACCGCTGTTTCCATCAACGCCATGGCGCAAGCCCCGGGTGGCCCGGATTGCGGTTGGGGCAACATGCTGTTCGAAGGTCAGCGTGGCACCCCGGCACACTTCCTGGCATCCACCACTAACGGCACCTCCGGTAACGCTACGTTCGGTATGACTTCCGGCACCAACGGTTGCTCGACCAACGCGTCGCTGACCTACGGCGGTAAATCCTGGTTCGCCATGAATGGCATGATGAACGAGCTGTCCGAAGACATGGCCAAGGGCAACGGCGAAGCGCTGACGACCTATGCCGTGGTACTGGGCGTTGCGCCGGAAGACCGTGCGCACTTCGCTGCTGTCACTCACGAGCACTTCCAGCAGATCTTCAGCAAGGCTGACGTAACCGCCGAAGACGTGCATACCAACACCCTGGCCGTTCTGAAATCAGACCCACGTCTGGCCAAGTACGCAACTCAGGCTTAAGCTCGACCCCACCCGCTTCTTTCGGGAAGCGGGTTTTGTTTTTTTATGGCCCACCCTTTTTGAGCAATGCAAGTCAGTTGTGACATGTGCCGAGCCCTGTGGCGAGGGAGCTTGCTCCCGCTGGAGTGCGCAGCGCTCCCGGTTTTCAAAGCGGGGCCGCTGCGCGCCCCAGCGGGAGCAAGCTCCCTCGCCACAGGGTTGGTGCGGGTTTGACTGATCGGCATTAATGCCTGGGGTCTTTGTCTTTCTTTCGACTTAAGTTGCCACTTATGCTCAAACGCCTTGCCTGGCTGGCGCTCTGTGTCTGCGCCCCGCTGTCCGCCGCGCCTCACATCGACCCTCAACGTTTGCAGCAACTGGCCAACGACCGCTTCTGGATTTCCCTCGGTCATTACGAAACCGCCAAGCTTGGTGGCTGGCGCAGCTATGTCAGCGACAGGAAATTCTTTCTTGCGCCCGATGGCAACGAACACCCCGACCATGAACTGGCTGCCACCGTGCAGGCACTGTACGCCCCCGCCAGTCTCGGCGAGCAGCATGCGCAATGCGTCTACCCGGCGCGCACCCGCTGGCTGAAAGCGCAGCTCAACCTCAGCGACCTGCCCGCCCCCGATTGCGCCGAATTCAACAAGTGGTTCAAGGACGTCTCGCCACACAGTGCGGTGATGATCTTCCCGGCGGCCTACCTCAACAGCCCGTCTTCAATGTTTGGCCACACCCTGTTGCGTATCGATCAGGCCGACGTGCAGGCCGACAAGACCTCGCTGCTCAGCTACGCGATCAACTTCGGCGCCTACATCGAAGGCTCCGACAACAGCATTCTCTACGCCTGGAAGGGCTTGATGGGTGGCTATCCGGGGCTGTTTGCGCTGGTGCCGTATCAGGAAAAACTCTCCGAGTACCGCAGCCTGGAAAACCGCGACCTGTGGGAATACCGGCTGAACCTGACGCAAGCAGAAACCGCGCGCATGGTCGAGCATGTGTGGGAGCTGAAGCAGATCCAGTTCGACTATTTCTTCTTCGACGAAAACTGCTCCTATCGCCTGCTCGAACTGCTGCAGGTGGCGCGCCCGAGCCTGCGCCTGACCGAGCAATTCCCGCTGACCGCCATCCCCACCGACACGGTCAAAGCGGTGAAGGAAGCCGGGCTGGTGGAAAGCATCGAATACCGCCCGTCCCGCGAGCGTGAACTGCTCAGCCGCGCCGAGCCGTTGAACAAGGAAGAGCAGCAATGGGTGCTGAAAGTCAGCGCCGATCAACAGGTGTTGCAGGAGCCGACCTTCAAGGCCCTGCCCCGGGATCGTCAGGCGTTGATCATCGATGCCGCCTATCGTCTCGAGCGCTACCGCGCCAACGGTCAGGAGCGTGATGCGCAACGCGCACAGCGCAGCTTCGATCTGCTGCGGGCGATCAACAAGAACCCGGCGCCGGAGCTGCAGATCCCACAACCGGGCCTGCCTGAAGACGGCCATGAATCACGCACCTGGCAGGCCGGCATCGGCACGCGGGGCGATCGTGCATTCGGCGAGTACGGCTTGCGCATGGCCTATCACGATCTCAACGACAACGCCGAAAGCTTCCCCCTTGGCGCGCAGATCGAAATCCTGCAGATGAAGCTGCGCCAGTATGAAGGCAATCAGTGGCAATTCCAGCAACTGGACCTGGCGACCATCCGCTCGCTGACCCCGCGCAATGAGTTGCTGCAACCACTGTCTTGGCAAGTCACCGGCGGCCTCGAGCGCGTACCGGGCAAGCATGATGACGAAAACCTGGTCAGCCACGTCAACGGTGGTGGTGGCGGCACTTGGCAACTGGGCGAAGACACGCTCGGCTTTGCCCTTGGCACGGTGCGTATCGAGCACAACAATGACTTCGCCGGATTCGTCACGCCGGCCGCAGGCTTCAACACCGGCGTGCTGTGGAAAAACCCGTTGGGCAATCTCAGCGTCGAAGCCAAGGGCGATTACTTCACCAACGGCGAAGTACGCCGCAGCCTGAGCCTGAACCAGCAGTGGGAGCTGTCACGCAACCTCGGTTTGCGCCTGACGGCGCAGCGTGAGTTCAGTCATGTGGCGACGCCGGAAACCGAAGTGATGCTTGAGGTGAAGTGGTATCACTACTGATCCGGAACCTAGCCCCATGTAGGAGTGAGCCTGCTCGCGATAGCGGTAGGTCAGACACAGCAACAGTGACTGGTAAATTGCTATCGCGAGCAGGCTCACTCCTACAGGGATTTGTGGTGTTCAACGAATTACCTACATGCCTTTCACCAACGTCCGACGAATCACCTTCTAGACTTTCCCCATAAGCCGAAAATCGGCGCGGGAGAGTGCGATGTGGCGGTGTGCGGGATTGCTGGGTGTTTTGCTGTTGCTCGGGGGTTGCCAGACCACCCACGAAGACTTGATCGCCAAAGGTTATCCACCGGCCTTCGCCGACGGTTTTGACGATGGCTGCATCAGTGGCCGGCAAGCCGCCGGTTCGATCAGCGGCGAGTTCCGCAAGAACGTGCCGCGCTATCTCAAGGACAAGCAATACGCCGAAGGCTGGACCGACGGCTTCCGCCAGTGTCAGGCAATGCTGGAAAACAAGGATCGCGAAGAGTATCGCAATGAGCACTGGGACGAACGCGAGCGCGCCTGGCAGCAACAGAAAGATCAGGACGCCGGGCGGGCTTATCGCTCGCAATAGGTCGCTTCCAGACATCCAGTGAAACCAAATGCCGGCGACCATGGCCCAATTCCTATAACAGGAGGACACCATGAGTCGCGCTTTCGTCAACGAAGATAACGCCGCCGCCCAAGCCGATCAGCCCGTCGAACGGCAGGTCAGTGCGCAGCCCAATTACGTCACCCCCCAAGGATTGGCGCAGTTGCAGGCCAAAGTCGCCGAACTGCAAGCCCTGCACGCCGAGCAATCGGCCAAGGGCGAACAAGCCGACAAACAGCGTCAGGCCGATCTCGAAAGAGATTTGCGCTACTTCAACCAACGCCTCGCCAGTGCACAGGTCGCTGCTCCCGCGACTTCCACCGACAAGGTGCAGATCGGCAGCTGGGTGACCTACGCCGACGAACACAACACCGAAAGTCGGGTGCAACTGGTCGGCGAAGATCAGGCCGACGCCACTCAGGGCCTGATCAACTGGGCTTCGCCGCTGGGTCGGGCACTGCTCGGCGCCCGGCTCAATGACGAAGTGCTATGGCAGCGCCCCGCCGGCGATCAGCTGATTGAAGTGATTCGCATCGAACCGGCTTAAACCACACCCTGCGCGAGCATCGCATCGGCGACTTTGACGAAGCCGGCGATGTTCGCGCCTTTGACATAGTTGATCCGTCCGTTCTCTTCGCCGTAATGCACGCAGGCATGGTGGATCGACTGCATGATCGCGTGCAGCTTGCTGTCCACCTCACCCGCCGTCCACAGCAGGCGCATCGCGTTCTGCGACATCTCCAGGCCGCTGACCGCGACCCCGCCGGCGTTCGATGCCTTGCCCGGGGCAAACAGGATGCCGGCCTCGATGAAGATATCCACAGCCGCAAGCGTGGTCGGCATGTTCGCGCCTTCGGCGACGCACACGCAGCCATTGCGCAGCAGCGTACGAGCAGATTCGGCGTCGAGCTCGTTCTGCGTCGCGCAGGGCAGCGCGATGTCGCACGGCAGCGACCACGGCAACTGACCGGCGCGGAACTCCAGGCCGAACGCCGCGGCCAGTTCGCTGATGCGTCCGCGTTTGACGTTTTTCAGTTCAAGCAACGCCTGCCACTGTTCCTCGCTCAGGCCCGATTCGCAGTACAGCGCGCCTTCGGAGTCGGACAGCGAAATCACCTTGCCGCCCAGGTCCATGACCTTGCGCGCTGCGTACTGGGCGACGTTGCCGGAACCGGAGATCGCCACGCGCTTGCCTTCAACGGTCTGCTCGCGGCGCTTGAGCATTTCTTCGGCGAAGTACACGCAACCGAAACCGGTGGCTTCCGGACGAATCAGGCTGCCGCCGTAGGTCATGCCCTTGCCGGTCAGCACGCTGGTGAACTGGTTGCTCAGGCGCTTGTACTGACCGAACAGGAAGCCGATCTCCCGCGCCCCGACCCCGATGTCACCGGCCGGCACGTCAACGTCCGCGCCGATGTGGCGGTACAGCTCGCTCATGAACGCCTGGCAGAAACGCATGACTTCGGCGTCGCTCTTGCCCTTCGGATCGAAGTCCGAACCGCCCTTACCGCCGCCCATGGGCAACGAGGTCAGGGAGTTCTTGAAGGTCTGTTCGAAGGCGAGAAACTTCAGCACGCCCAGGTTCACCGAAGGATGGAAGCGCAAGCCGCCCTTGTACGGGCCGATGGCGCTGTTCATCTGGATGCGGAAACCGCGATTGACCTGCACCTTGCCCTGATCATCGACCCACGACACCCGGAACACTACCGCCCGCTCCGGCTCGCAGATGCGCTCCAGAATACCTGAGGTCAGGTAATGCGGATTGGCTTCAAGAAACGGCCACAGGCTGCGCAGGACTTCTTCGACGGCCTGGTGGAATTCGGGTTGATCCGGGTCACGTTTTTTCAGGCGGGCGAGGAAGGATTCGACGGATTCGATCATGGGAAAAGTCTCGGCAAATTTATTGTCGTTGGAAGCGATTGAGCCGGACTGTAACAAACGAATTGCGCACAGGAACAGCGCAAAATGTCGCAGTTATGAAATTAAATGGTGCACAGGATATAAATCAGATGGTTTTTTGAGCGGGTTTTGCACCTGAATGGGGAGTCTGAATTCAAGCAATGCACCAACAGTTACACCGCTATCGCTGGCAAGCCAGCTCCCACATTTTTCGTGGCGTTCACACATTACAAGTACAACAAAAATCCCTGTGGGAGCTGGCTTGCCAGCGATGAATTCAACTCGGTATTGCCGAAAAAACCAGGCAAAAAAAAACGGAGCCCGAAGGCTCCGCTCTTTTTCATGCAACCAGCCTGATATCAGGCCAGCTTCTTGTGACGCACCCGATGTGGCTGGGCCGCCGCTTCGCCGAGGCGCTTTTTGCGGTCGGCTTCGTACTCGGTGTAGTTGCCTTCGAAGAACACCGCTTGCGAGTCGTCTTCGTACGCCAGGATGTGCGTCGCGACGCGGTCCAGGAACCAGCGATCGTGAGAGATCACAATAGCGGCGCCCGGGAAGTCCAGCAGGGCTTCTTCCAGGGAACGCAGGGTTTCAACGTCGAGGTCGTTGGACGGTTCGTCGAGCAACAGGACGTTGCCGCCCTCCTTCAGGGTCAGCGCCAGGTGCAGACGACCGCGCTCACCACCGGACAGGTCCTTGACGAACTTCTGCTGGTCGCCGCCCTTGAAGTTGAAGCGACCGACGTAAGTGCGCGACGGAATCTCGTAGTTGCCGATGCGGATCTGGTCGGAACCGTCGGAGATCTGCTGGAACACGGTCTTGCTGCCGTCGAGGTCTTCGCGGCTCTGATCCACGCAGGCAAGTTGCACGGTTTCGCCGACTTCGATGGTGCCCGAATCCGGCGTTTCCTTGCCCATCAGCATGCGGAACAGGGTCGACTTACCGGCACCGTTACCACCGATCACGCCGACGATGGCGCCCTTGGGCATGGAGAACGACAGGTTGTCGATCAGCACGCGATCGCCGTAGCCCTTGGTGACGTTCTTGAACTCGATGACCTTGTCGCCCAGACGCGGACCGGCCGGGATGTAAATCTCGTTGGTTTCCGAACGCTTCTGGAATTCCTGCGACTGCATTTCTTCGAAGCGCTGCAGACGTGCCTTGGATTTCGACTGGCGGGCTTTCGCGCCTTTGCGCACCCACTCCAGCTCTTCCTTCATGGCTTTTTCGTGAGCCGATTGCTGCTTGGATTCCTGGGCCAGACGATCGGACTTGGCTTCGAGCCAGCCCGAGTAGTTGCCCTCGTAAGGAATGCCCGCGCCGCGGTCGAGTTCCAGGATCCAGCCAGCGACGTTGTCGAGGAAGTAACGGTCGTGCGTGATCGCAACCACGGTGCCCGGGAAGTCGTGCAGGAAGTGCTCCAGCCACGCCACCGAATCAGCGTCCAAGTGGTTGGTCGGTTCGTCGAGCAGCAGCATGTCCGGGGCGGACAGCAGCAGACGGCACAGGGCCACACGACGTTTTTCACCACCGGACAGGTGTTCGACCTTGGCGTCCCACGCCGGCAGACGCAGGGCGTCGGCAGCGACTTCCAGTTGGCGCTCCAGGTTGTGACCATCGCTGGCCTGCAGGATCGCTTCGAGCTTGGCCTGCTCGGCAGCCAGCTTGTCGAAGTCGGCGTCCGGATCGGCGTAAGCGGCGTAGACCTCGTCCAGACGCGCTTGTGCGTCCTTGATCACGCTGACCGCTTCCTCGACCACTTCACGCACGGTCTTGGTCGGATCAAGTTGTGGCTCTTGCGGCAGATAACCGATGTTCAGGTCCGGCATCGGACGGGCTTCGCCCTCGAACTCGGTGTCGACGCCGGCCATGATTTTCAGCAGTGTGGACTTACCCGAACCGTTGAGGCCGAGTACGCCGATCTTGGCGCCGGGGAAGAACGACAACGAAATGTTTTTCAGGATTTCCCGCTTCGGCGGAACAACTTTGCCCAGCCGATGCATGGTGAAGACGTATTGAGCCATGGAGAACCTTGGGTCAGTGACAGATGAATGATTGGAGCGCAGGCGATGCCCGGCCAGGCCGATGCGCGTCGTTCACTTGATCACTTGATGGCCATCAAGGCGTGCGCGCTAAAAAAACCTGAGTCTAGGAGCTGGAACGCTCCCGCGTAACCGGCAAAGCTACCTTAATGACGGAAGGCAGTCCAGCCGAGTGGGGCTGGCACTTCGCCACAACTCAAGGCATGCTAGCCGCCCTTCGGGCGTCCGGCTTATAGTGCACGTCGCGCCAGTCCAGCCAAACCGCAGGATTTCAGCTTGTCCAACGTTACCCCGCCAGCTTCTGTGAGCGCGTCCAATCCGGGGACCGGCACGCCCCTGCGCGGAACATTGAAGGGTGCGTTGGCGACACTGGTACTTTTGCTGCTGGCACTGCTGTTCTGGCAACTGCTCGATCAATTGCGCGAGACCCAGAAAAACCAGCGCCAGTACACCATCGACTACACCGCCGACCTCGCCTCGCAGGTCAGCCTGAACATGTCGCTGAATGCGCAAATCGCCCTCAACCTGCTACCGATCGTCGAACAGCCGCAGTCGTCCGACGAACAGCAGGCGCTGCTGCGCAAGCTCCAGCAATCGCTGCCGGATCTGCGCAGCCTGGCCCTGCTCAGCCCATCCGGGAAAATCCTCAACGACAGCGCCAGCGACAGCCACGACGCCGATTACCTCGCTGAACTGGTGCGCCGCAGCCGCGCCCAGGCGCATTACTTCAGCAACGCCGATGACGGCTCGGTGGTGCATCTGTTATTGCATCAGGCCAGCGGCAGCACGCGCGGCTACTGGGTATTGCGCCTGACCCCGACCTTCTTCGACTCGCTGACCAAGCTGGGCGAAACCGGCATCCGCCCGTTGTGGCTGGTGGAAAACCGTCTCAACCATCAAATCATCAGCCGCGACGAAGCACTGTCTTCTGCAAGGCCCGGGGTGCTGAGCCCTGACGACATGGCCAACACCGTGCTGACCGTGCCGCTGAGCAGCAGCGACTGGCAATTGCGCGGGCTGTTCGACCGTCAGCGGGTGCTCGAAGAGCTGCTGCCAGCGTTCATCGGCAAATGCCTGCTGGGCCTGGCGTTCTCGATGTTGCCGGTGATCGCCCTGCTGAACATGCGCCGCCGTCAGCGCCAGTTGCATGAAGGTCGCCGGCGTTATCAGGACATTTTCGAAGGCACCGGCGTGGCGTTGTGCGTGCTCGATCTGTCGGGCCTCAAGCAGGTGTTCGACAAGGCGCAGATCCAGACCAGCGACCAGCTCAAGGCCTGGCTCGACCAACCGGCCCAGCGCCAGCAACTGCTGCAGGAACTGCGGGTCACCGAGGTCAATCAGGTGGCGCTGCAACTGCTCAATGTCAATTCCTGCGAGCACGCCTGGCAGTTGCTGATCGACGGTCATCCGCACCAGCAGTGCGCCATCGGCAACCAGGTGCTCGACGCCGTTCTGCAGCAGCAAAAGCAGCTGGAACTGGAAATCAGATTGCCGGACATCAACGGTCGCGATCAGCACCTGTGGATGGTCCTGCGCCTGCCGCAGGAGCAGCACGACTATAAAGCGGTGATTCTGAGCATCAACGACATCACCAGCCGCAAGCTGATCGAACTGTCGTTGCTGGAGCGCGAAGGTTTCTGGTCGGACGTGGTGCGCACCGTGCCGGATCATCTGTATGTGCAGGACGTGATCAGCCAGCGGATGATTTTCAGCAACCACCACCTCGGCCAGACCCTCGGTTACAACCGCACCGAGCTGCATCAGATGGGCGAGTATTTCTGGGAAATTCTCCTGCACCCGGAAGACGCCGACTACTACCATCGCTCGCGGCAGATGCAGCGGCACGCCGGTTACAGCCAGTTGTTGCAGTGCCAATTGCGCTTCCGCCATCGCGACGGCAAGTGGCGGCGCTTCGACATTCGTGAGCAGGCGCTGGCCCGCGACAAGCATGATCAGGTCACGCGAATCATTGGTGTGGCCAAGGACATTACCGAGCAGATCGAGGCCAGTGAATCGTTGCGCGACAGCGAGCAGCGCTACCGGATGCTCGCCGAAAGCATCAGCGACGTGATTTTCTCCACCGACAGCAAGCTGTCGTTGAACTACGTCAGCCCGTCGGTGCAGGCGGTGCTGGGTTACGACGCCGAGTGGATCTTCCAGAACGGCTGGCAATCGACCATTGCCAACCCGCAACAGCTATCCGGCATTTACACCTTGATGGATCGGGTGAGCAAAGCGCTCGACAAGCCTGAGCAACTCGCGCAACTGCGAAGCCAGGTGCAGACGCAGATGTTCCTGTTCGACTGCCTGCGCGCCGACGGCCGCAAGATCCCGATCGAACTGCGGCTGGTGCTGGTGTGGGACGAACACGGCGCGTTCGAAGGCGTGCTCGGCGTCGGCCGCGACATCAGCCAGCAGCGCCGCGCCGAGAAAGACCTGCGCATGGCCGCTACGGTGTTCGAGCACTCGACTTCGGCGATCCTGATCACCGACCCTGCCGGTTACATCGTGCAGGCCAACGAAGCCTTCAGCCGGGTCAGCGGTTACGCGGTGTCGGAAGTGCTCGACCAGTTGCCCAACATGCTCACCGTCGACGAGCAACAGGACGCGCACCTGCGCTACGTGCTCAAGCAATTGCACCAGCACAGCACCTGGGAAGGCGAAGTCTGGCTCAAGCGCCGTAACGGCGAGCATTACCCGGCGTGGGTCGGCATCACGGCGGTACTCGACGATGAAGGCGACCTCGCCAGTTACGTGTGTTTCTTCAGCGACATCAGCGAGCGCAAGGCCAGCGAACAACGCATCCATCGCCTCGCTTACTACGACGCCCTGACCCACCTGCCGAACCGGACACTGTTCCAGGATCGCCTGCACACCGCGCTGCAATCGGCCGAACGGCAAAAGTCGTGGGTGGTGCTGATGTTCCTCGACCTCGACCGCTTCAAGCCGATCAACGACTCCCTCGGCCACGCGGCTGGCGACCGCATGTTGAAAGACATGGCCACGCGGTTGCTGGCCTGCGTCGACGATGACGACACCGTGGCGCGCATGGGCGGTGACGAGTTCACCTTGCTCCTGCAGCACCGCTCCAGCCGCGAGATGGCGCTGAACCGGGCGATTCATGTGGCCGAGCAGATCCTCGCCAGCCTGGTGCGTCCGTTCGTGCTGGAAGGTCGCGAATTCTTCGTCACCGCCAGTATCGGCATCGCCCTGAGCCCGCAGGACGGCAACGAGCTCAGCCAGTTGATGAAGAACGCCGACACCGCGATGTACCACGCCAAGGAGCGCGGCAAGAACAACTTCCAGTTCTATCAGGCCGACATGAACGCCAGTGCGCTGGAGCGTCTGGAGCTGGAAAGCGACCTGCGCCACGCGCTGGAACAGAACGAATTCGTCCTGTATTACCAGCCGCAATTCAGTGGCGACGGCAAACGCCTGACTGGCGCCGAGGCACTGCTGCGCTGGCGTCATCCGCGTCGTGGACTGGTGCCGCCGGGGGATTTCATTCCGGTGCTGGAGGAGCTCGGTCTGGTAGTGGACGTCGGCGACTGGGTGATCAGCGAAGCCTGCCGTCAGCTCAAGACCTGGCACCAGAACCGCGTGCGCGTGCCGAAAGTCTCGGTGAACATCTCGGCGCGGCAGTTCTCCGATGGCCAGCTCGGTACGCGTATCGCCACCATTCTGCGCGAAACCGGTCTGCCGCCGGCGTGCCTGGAGCTGGAACTGACCGAAAGTATCCTGATGCGCGAAGTCAGCGAGGCGATGCAGATCCTCGCCGGGCTGAAGAACCTCGGCCTGAGCATTGCGGTCGACGACTTCGGCACCGGTTATTCGTCGCTGAACTACCTCAAGCAATTCCCGATCGACGTGCTGAAGATCGACCGTACCTTCGTCGACGGCCTGCCGTCCGGCGAGCAGGACGCGCAGATCGCCCGCGCGATCATCGCCATGGCCCACAGCCTCAATCTGGCGGTGATCGCCGAAGGCGTGGAAACCCATGAGCAACTGGACTTCCTGCGCGAGCATGGTTGCGATGAAGTGCAGGGCTATCTGTTCGGGCGACCGATGCCGGCGAGCCGGTTCGAGGCGCAGTTCAGTAACGACGCCCTCTTCATGTTCGACTGAAGAAAAGATCGCAGCCTTCGGCAGCTCCTACACGGATTGATGTCGGTCACAGCATTGGGAATCAGCCCCGATTACTGTAGGAGCTGCCGAAGGCTGCGATCTTTTCAGGCCGGCAAAAGCACCGCACATCTGGCATGAACGCCACTTGTCTGCGACATGATGTCGTTTCATATGCCATCCAAAACCCATTGGGTTAGAATGCCCCCCTTTTCTGCCCCCGATCCTTGAGGACCGCCATGTTCAGCCGTGATTTGACTATTGCCAAGTACGACGCCGATCTCTTTGCCGCCATGGAGCAAGAAGCTCAGCGCCAGGAAGAGCACATTGAGCTGATCGCTTCGGAAAACTACACCAGCCCTGCGGTGATGGAAGCTCAAGGCTCGGTACTGACCAACAAATACGCCGAAGGCTACCCGGGCAAGCGCTACTACGGTGGTTGCGAGTACGTCGACGTTGTCGAGCAACTGGCCATCGACCGTGCCAAAGAGCTGTTCGGCGCCGATTACGCCAACGTTCAGCCGCACGCCGGTTCGCAAGCCAACGCCGCTGTCTACCTGGCCCTGCTGCAAGGTGGCGACACCATCCTGGGCATGAGCCTGGCCCACGGTGGTCACCTGACCCACGGCGCCAGCGTTTCCTCCTCCGGCAAGCTGTACAACGCGGTGCAGTACGGCATCGACGCCAACGGTCTGATCGACTACGACGAAGTCGAGCGTCTGGCTGTAGAACACAAGCCGAAAATGATCGTGGCCGGTTTCTCTGCCTACTCGCAGATTCTCGACTTCCCGCGCTTCCGCGCCATCGCTGACAAGGTCGGTGCCTACCTGTTCGTCGACATGGCGCACGTGGCCGGTCTGGTCGCCGCTGGCGTCTACCCGAACCCGGTGCCTTTCGCTGACGTGGTCACCACCACCACGCACAAGACCCTGCGCGGTCCACGTGGCGGTCTGATCCTGGCGCGCGCCAACGCCGAGATCGAGAAGAAGCTGAACTCCGCGGTATTCCCGGGCGCCCAGGGTGGCCCGCTGGAGCATGTGATCGCCGCTAAAGCGATCTGCTTCAAGGAAGCGCTGCAGCCTGAGTTCAAGGCTTACCAGGAACAAGTGGTGAAGAACGCCCAGGCCATGGCCGAAGTGTTCATCGAGCGCGGTTTCGACGTGGTGTCCGGCGGTACCAAGAACCACCTGTTCCTGCTGTCGCTGATCAAGCAGGACATCTCCGGTAAAGACGCCGACGCTGCTCTGGGCAAAGCGTTCATCACCGTGAACAAAAACTCGGTACCAAACGATCCACGCTCGCCGTTTGTCACTTCCGGCCTGCGCTTCGGTACTCCGGCTGTGACCACTCGCGGCTTCAAGCAAGCCGAGTGCAAAGAGCTGGCCGGCTGGATCTGCGACATCCTGGCTGACCTGAACAACGAAGCGGTGATCGACGCCGTTCGTGAGAAAGTCAAAGCCATCTGCAAGAAACTGCCGGTGTACGGCGCGTAATCGCGACGTTAAATCCGCAGCATGAAAAACCGGCCAAGTGATTGGCCGGTTTTTTTGTGCCCACATTTTTTCAAACGCCTGAACCGCTCAAGAATGGGACTCACCGCACAACTGGTCATACCGGTCATGCCAATTCGTCAATTTTCACTTGCGATCCGCAAAAATCCGCGCCTAGACTGCACCCGCACTGGACATACCGGTAAGACCACAATAATTAAGTTCTGAATCTGATGCGCCCAAAGGCGCACGGCAGCCAGGACACCGACCAGGATTCCTCCCATGCTCAGATGGTGCTCGCGTTCAATCTTCCTCCAAGTGGTTCTCGGACTGGTGCTCGGCATCGTCTGCGGGCTGACCCTTCCCGAATATTCCGCTCAACTCAAACCGCTGGGCGACGGCTTCATCAAACTGATCAAGATGCTCATCGGCCTGATCGTGTTCTGCGTGGTGGTCAGCGGCATCAGCGGTGCGGGCGACCTGAAGAAGGTCGGGCGCATCGGCCTCAAGTCGGTGATCTACTTTGAAGTGCTGACCACCATCGCCCTGGTGATCGGTCTGGTGTTCGCTTTCAGCACCGGGATCGGCAGCGGCGCGAATATCCATCTGGAGCAGTTGTCCGCCGCCGACATGGGCGACATCGCCGAACGCGGCCAGCACATGCATACCACCACGCAGTTCCTGATGGACCTGATCCCGACCTCGGTGCTCGGTGCCTTCGCCGATAACAACATTCTGCAAGTGCTGCTGTTCTCGGTGCTGTTCGGCAGCGCGCTGAATCTGGTGGGCGAAGCGGCTTCCGGGATCTCACGACTGATCAACGAGCTAAGCCACGTGATTTTCCGGATCATGGGCATGATCGTGCGTCTGGCGCCGATCGGCGTGTTCGGCGCCATCGCTTTCACCACCAGCAAGTACGGCCTCGATTCGCTGCAACACCTGGGCAGTCTGGTGGGTTTGTTCTACCTGACCTGCATGGCGTTCGTCAGCGTGATCCTCGGCGTGGTGATGCGCGCTTCCGGCCTGCGCCTGTGGCCGCTGCTCAAGTACCTGCGCGAAGAGTTGCTGATCGTCATGGGCACCGCATCCTCAGACGCCGTGCTGCCACAGATCATGCGCAAGCTCGAACATCTGGGCATCGGCAGCTCGACGGTCGGCCTGGTGATTCCCACCGGCTACTCGTTCAACCTCGACGGCTTTTCGATCTACCTGACCCTGGCCATCGTGTTCATCGCCAACGCCACCGGCACACCACTGGCGATGACCGATCTGCTGACGATTCTGCTGGTGTCGCTGATCACCTCCAAGGGGGCGCACGGCATCCCCGGCTCGGCGCTGGTGATTCTGGCGGCGACGCTGACGGCGATCCCGGCGATTCCGGTGGTCGGTCTGGTGTTGGTACTGGCGGTGGACTGGTTCATGGGCATCGGCCGGGCGCTGACCAACCTGATCGGCAACTGCGTCGCCACCGTGGCCATCGCCCGTTGGGAAAAGGACATCGATGTGCAACGCGCAAACAAAGTACTCAGCGGTCAGCAGGGCTACACCTTTCAACCGCGTAAAACCGGAACTCCGGCGCACCAGCAAGAGTTCTGATTTTCAACCCTGTAGGAGCTGCCGCAGGCTGCGATCTTTTGATCCTGTTTGCGGCAGCCCCAACGGGCTTACGGAGCAAGACAAGTGATCACCACATCAACCGTCGTCAACTCAGTCGTAGAAAAACTCCGCGCCGCCCTCGCCCGCGGCCAGTGGCGCTCCGGCGACATGCTGCCGGGCCAGCGCGAACTGGCCGAACAACTGGGCATCAGCCGCCCAAGCCTGCGCGAAGCAGTGATCGTCCTCGAAACCCTTGGCCTGGTGCGTTCGATGCCGGGCAAAGGCGTGGTGGTGCTCGACGCCCAACTCAGCGACAGCCAGAGCCACGACAGCGCGGTGGCCGGCGCCAGCCTCGAAGACGTGCTGCAACTGCGCTACACCCTTGAGCCATTCATCGTCGGTCTGGTCGCGCAGTCGATCAGCAGTAAGGAAGTCGGGCAGTTGCGTCTGACCCTGATGGACATGCGCGAAGCCCTTGAAGCGGGCGACAGCGAAGCCGGGGTCAGCGCCTACATCGACTTCCACGAGGAGCTGTTCACTCTGACTTCGAACCCGATTTTCCAGAGCGTGGTGCAGCAAACCAGCAATGCCCTCAAGCAAAGCGCCGACGTGCTGCGCAATTCGCCTGAGCACCTGGCTGAGCGTCTGGAAGAAAACGAAGCGGTGGTGCGCGCAATCCGCAGCAAGAACAGCGCCCAGGCCAGCGCCGAAATGCGTCGGCACATTTTGCGCGAAGGCCAACGCATGGGCGTTGAATTGAACATTCCGGATGACAACCTCAGCCACTGAAGAACTCACACTGGAGACCGGCCATGAACAGTCTTGCCACATCGCCGCACACTCGTCAGATGTCGCCCCCCCTGCCCTTCTCCCACCTGCAGGCGCCGGCAGATGATCTGTACCCGCGGCTGTTCGACGCGATTCTGGACCGGCGAATCGACCCGACCAGCCGCTTCACCGAAGACAGTCTCAAGCAGATGTTTGGCGTCAGCCGCGCCGATGTGCGCCGGGTGCTGACGCAGTTGTCCCATGAGCAGGTGATTGTGCTGCGCGCCAATCATCGGCCACGGGTCGCCGCACCGGATGCCGAGCAGACCCGGCAAACCCTGCACGCCCGGCGCCTGACGGAAGCGACGCTGGTGCGTCTGGCTTGTCAGAATGCGTCAGTGGAGGATTTGAAACGCTTGCGAGGATTGGTCGAACGCGAACGTCTGGCCGTGACTCAGGAACGGCGTGCGGCGGCGATTCGTTTGTCCGGCGAGTTTCATCTGCAGTTGGCACGGATGGCGGGGAATGCACCGCTGGCGCATTTTCTTGGCAGCCTGGTGCCGCAGACGTCGCTGGCGATTGCGCGAAGTGAGTGCCAGACGCATAGCCGTTGCGCATGGCAGGAGCATTTGGCGTTGGTTGAGGCAGTGGAGCTTCGGGATGTTTCCAAAGCAGGCATGCTGATGAATCGGCATCTGGATCATCTTGAGCAGACGCTGCTGGAGCCAACCGTCAAGCATTGCGTTGTCGGTTGAATCGCCATCGCGGGCAAGCCCGCTCCCACAGGGTTATTGTCGTTCACAGATTGTGTGTACACCTGTAAACCTGTGGGAGCGGGCTTGCCCGCGATGGCGTCAGCCCTGACACCGAAGAACCATCAGGCAGCAGCCACCTTGGCAAACCCAGTCCGAATCTTCTCTTCCGGCAAATCATCGGCAATAAACACAATCACACTCTCCCGCGCCTCACCCTCGGCCCACTCGGTATCCCAGTCGAAACCATAGAGTTTCAATACGCCCTGAAACACCAGACGCCGATCCTCACCAGCAATGTTCAACACGCCCTTGTAGCGCAACAACTGCTTGCCATGTTCTTCCAGCAGCTCATTCATGAACTCGCTGAGCTGATCGATATCCAGCGGCTGGTCTGTGCGCAGCACCAGGCTGGAGATACGGTCGATGGAAGGCGCCTTGCTCACCGGACGCAGACTCACTCCGCCACCGAGGTCGGCGTTGAGATTGAAGCCGCGCACATCGAGCAGTTCCGCCAGATCGATGTTGCCGTGCTCGACCACGCGGATCGGCGCGCGCCGGTTGATTCGCGTCAGGCGTTCGCTCAGTGCGTTGAACGTAGTCTCATCCACCAGATCGGTCTTGCTCACCAGCAGGCGATCGGCGAAACCGATCTGCGCCTGGGCGATGGTCTGGGTCAGGTGCAGGTCGGCGTGGGCGGCATCGACCAGGGTGATGATGCCGTCGAGCAGATAACGCTCGCGAAGTTCTTCATCGATGAAAAAGGTCTGCGCCACCGGAGCCGGATCGGCCAGCCCGGTGCACTCGATCACCAGCCGGTCGAAGGCGATTTCGCCGCTGTCCAGGCGTTCGAGCAGCAGGTACAGGGCCTTGGTCAGATCGGTGTGAATGGTGCAGCAGACGCAGCCGTTGGCCAGGGTCATGACTTGCACCGGTTCGTCGCCCAGCAACTGGGTGTCGATGCCGGCGTCGCTGAATTCGTTTTCGATCACGGCGATCTTCAGGCCGTGCTCGGCTTTAAGCAGATGGCGCAGCAAGGTGGTCTTGCCGGCACCGAGGAAACCGCTGAGTACCGTTACGGGTATGGGAGAAGACAAAACACGATCTCCTGAAACAAACACAAAACAAATGTGGGAGCGAGCTTGCTCGCGAAGGGGTCGTGCCAGTCGACATCATTGCTCGATGACACACCGCTTTCGCGAGCAAGCTCGCTCCCACAGGGGATGACCTCAACCTTGTGCTGTCAGCTCAACAGCACTTCGGCCCACCCTTGCCACCGTAACGCGCTTCCTGACGTTCGCGGAAGAACATCTCGTAGCTCATCACCGGTTTGTCCGGGTGTTTGGTTTGCATATGCTCGACGTAGGTGTCGTAGTCGGGCATGCCGACCATCAGGCGCGCGGCCTGACCGAGGTATTTACCGAGGCGACTCAGGTCATTGAACATGGTGCAATCCTCTGGTTACGCGTCCGGCAGGGCCTGGAATGGCGATTCTTTATCCGTACGCTCTTTTTTGCCCCAGGCGGCGATGCCGACCTTGAGCGCATAGAACAGGATGCTGAAGACCACGAACAGGAACAGCGCGGTGAGCGTTGCGTTGGTGTAGGCGTTGAAGATCACATGCTGCATCTGCTCGATGCTCTTGGCCGGGGCAATCACCTGGCCGGCGGCCAGCGCATCGCTGTACTTCTTGGCCAGCGACAGGAAGCCGATCGCCGGGTTGGCGTCGAACAGCTTGATGAAGCCTGCAGTGGTGGTGCAAATCAACAGCCAGGCGGCTGGCAGCAGGGTGACCCAGATGTAGCGCTGGCGCTTCATCTTGATCAGGACCACGGTGCCGAGCATCAGCGCGATACCGGCGAGCATCTGGTTGGAGATGCCGAACAGCGGCCACAGGGTGTTGATGCCGCCCAGTGGATCGATCACGCCCTGATACAGCAACCAGCCCCACATCGCCACACAACCGGCGGTGGCGATCAGGTTGGCGGTCCACGATTCAGTGCGCTTGAGCGCCGGAACGAAGGAGCCGAGCAGGTCCTGCAGCATGAAGCGCCCGGCACGGGTGCCGGCGTCCACGGCAGTCAAAATGAACAGCGCTTCGAACAGGATCGCGAAGTGGTACCAGAACGCCATGGTGTTTTCACCCGGCAGGACACTGTGCAGGATCTGCGCAATACCGACCGCCAGGGTCGGCGCACCACCGGCACGGGCGAGGATGGTGGTTTCGCCGATGTCATGCGCCACGGCTTGCAGCGCCTCCGGCGTGATCGCAAAGCCCCAGCTGCTGACCATTTGCGCCACCGATGCGACGTCACCGCCGACCACGGCAGCCGGGCTGTTCATGGCGAAGTACACGCCTGGCTCGATCACCGAAGCGGCAACCATCGCCATGATCGCCACGAACGATTCCATCAGCATGCCGCCGTAACCGATGTAACGCGCGTTGGTTTCGTTATCCAGCAGCTTAGGCGTGGTGCCCGAAGAGATCAGCGCATGGAAACCCGATACCGCACCGCAAGCGATGGTGATGAACAGGAACGGGAACAGACCGCCCTTCCACACCGGCCCGGTGCCGTCGACGAACTGGGTCAGCGCCGGCATTTTCAGCTCGGGCATGGTCACCAGAATGCCGATCGCCAGGGCGATGATGGTGCCGATCTTGAGGAAGGTAGAGAGGTAGTCGCGTGGCGCCAGAATCAGCCACACCGGCAGCACGGCGGCAACGAAGCCATAACCGATCAGCATCCAGGTGATTTGCACGCCGGTGAAGCTGAAGGCCTTGGCCCACACCGGATCAGCGGCAATCTGCCCACCGAGCCAGATCGAACCGAGCAGCAGCAACACGCCGATCACGGAGATCTCGCCGATGCGGCCCGGACGGATGTAGCGCATGTAGATGCCCATGAACATCGCGATCGGGATGGTCGCCATCACGGTGAAGATGCCCCATGGACTCTCCGCGAGTGCCTTGACCACGATCAGCGCCAGCACCGCAAGGATGATGATCATGATCAGGAAGCAGCCGAACAGCGCGATGGTGCCGGGGATACGGCCCATTTCTTCACGGACCATGTCGCCCAGGGAACGGCCGTTGCGCCGGGTCGACATGAACAGAACCATGAAGTCCTGCACCGCGCCCGCCAGCACCACCCCGGCAATCAGCCACAGCGTGCCGGGCAGGTAACCCATCTGCGCCGCCAATACCGGGCCGACCAGAGGTCCTGCGCCGGCAATTGCCGCGAAGTGGTGACCGAAAAGAATGTGTTTGTTGGTCGGAACGTAGTCCAGACCGTCGTTGTTGAGCACGGCGGGGGTGGCCCGACGTGGATCGAGTTGCATCACATTGTTGGCGATGAACAGACTGTAGTAACGGTACGCAACCAGATAGATGGCCACTGCCGCGACCACGATCCACAAGGCGTTGATCGCCTCTCCTCGGCGCAATGCCACTACGCCCAGGGCGCACGCTCCTACGATTGCCAGCACTAGCCAGGGTAAGTGGCGTAGCAGGCTATTATTATTTTTCATTTTATTATTCCAGCCAGGGTGGACAAGAAAGACAGCCACCTCGAGTTTAGCGCTACTGGCGGTAAAGACCATACCCCGACATAGGTCTAGACGGCTTGTTGATTGGCAGCCACCCAATGGTCGGGTCTATAGTCAGCGAACTCTCCCGAGGATTGCGCCATGAGCGAGCACCCAGCCAACCGTCGTCGCTTCAAACGTATTGCGTTCGATGCCAGAACCGAGCTGAGTCAGGGCCAATACATCTGGCCAGTGAAGCTGATCGATCTGTCGCTCAAGGGGTTGCTGATCGAAATGCCAGAGCCGTGGTTGGGCGATGCAGCGCAAGACTTTTTCGTCAGGATCCATTTGAGTCCGGACGTCGAAATCGAAATGGATGTGCATCTGGCTCATGAAGAAAACGGCCAGTTGGGCTTCGTCTGCCGGCATATAAGCCTGGAATCGATCCAGCGCTTGCGACGGTTGATCGAGCTGAATCTGGCGGATGAGGCCGAACTGGAGCGCGAACTCGGCGCACTGATCGAAATCTAAAATAATGCTGCTCAGGTACGGGTGACGCTGCCACTGTGGCGAGGGAGCTTGCTCCCGCTGGGTCGCGAAGCGGCCCCCTGCTCTTCACTAAAAAAAGCAAGGGACTGCTGCGCAGTCCAGCGGGAGCAAGCTCCCTCGCCACAGATTATTTTTGCCGAATGGGCAGTATTTGCGGCTGGAGAGAGCGTAAGCAGTCACTCGAAGAGTGCGTCGAGCGCTTGTTCCAGCCGCGTCACAGCTATGATCTGCAACCCCGGCGGCGCCTCTTTCGGCGCATTACCCTTGGGCACGATCGCGCGTTTGAAGCCATGCTTGGCCGCTTCCTTCAGACGCTCCTGCCCACTCGGCACCGGGCGCACCTCGCCGGACAAACCGACTTCGCCGAACACCAGCAGATCATGCGGCAACGGCCGGTTGCGCAGGCTCGACATCACCGCCGCCATCAGCGCCAGGTCAGAAGCCGTTTCCAGCACTTTCACCCCGCCGACCACGTTGAGGAACACATCCTGATCGTGGGTCGGAATGCCGCCGTGGCGGTGCAGCACCGCCAGCAACATCGCCAGACGATTCTGATCCAAGCCCAGCGTAACCCGGCGCGGATTGGCCAGATGGCTGTCATCCACCAGCGCCTGCACTTCCACCAGCATCGGCCGGGTGCCTTCCCACGTCGCCATCACCACACTGCCCGGGACTTCTTCCTGGGCACGGGTGAGAAAAATCGCCGAAGGGTTGGAGACTTCTTTCAGGCCCTTGTCGGTCATGCCGAACACGCCCAGTTCATTGACCGCACCGAAACGGTTCTTCACCGCCCGCAGCAAGCGCAGACGCCCATCGGACTCGCCTTCAAAATAGAGCACGGTATCGACCATGTGCTCCAGCACCCTGGGGCCGGCGAGCGCGCCTTCCTTGGTGACGTGACCGACGAGGAAAATCGCCGTGCCGCTCTGCTTGGCATAACGCACCAGCAGCGCCGCACTCTCACGTACCTGCGAGACGCCACCCGGCGCTGATTGCAGCTGTTCGGTGAAAATGGTCTGGATCGAGTCGATCACCATCACCTTGGGTTTTTCCTGACGGGCGGTGGCGATGATGGTTTCGATGCAGGTTTCGGTCATCACCCGCAGTTGATCCTGGGGCAGACCCAGGCGCCGGGCGCGCATCGCCACTTGTTGCTGGGATTCTTCGCCGGTGACGTACAGCGCCGGCATGCTCTTGGCGAGGTTGCACAGGGTCTGCAACAGAATCGTCGACTTGCCGATGCCCGGGTCGCCACCGATCAGCACCACCGAGCCGTCGACCAGACCACCACCCAATACCCGGTCCAGTTCACCGGACGCGGTAGAGAAACGCGGAATCTCTTCGATGCTGACTTCGGCCAGGGTCTTGATCTGCGCCTGCTGCCCGGCCCAGCCGGTACGTCCGGTGGGCGCCGTGGCCCCGCCGCTTTCGATCATGGTTTCGGTCAGGGTGTTCCAGGCGCCACACTCGCCGCACTGGCCCGCCCACTTGGGAAAGGTTGCGCCGCACTCGGTGCAGCCGTACATGCGCTTGGCCTTGGCCATCTGGATCCCCCGGCAAAAACCGCGATGATAACGCAGCCACCGCTCAGCGCGGCGCGGCGGTGCGGATTTCGCCGTTGGCCAGACGCGCGGCGCTGTTGCCCAGCGGATCCTCGGCATTGAGGTCGGCGCCCTTGGCCTTGAGCGCATCGAGCAGTTCGACACGCTTGAACAACCCGGCGTACATCGCCGCAGTCTGGCCTGCGCCGTTGCGCTGATCGGGGCTGCAATCGGTGGCCATCAACCGTCGGGCGATCTGAATCTCGCCTTTGAAAATCGCGCCCATCAACGCCGTGTTACCACGCTGGTCCTGCGCGCAGGCATCAGCGCCCGCCGCCAGTAACCGGTCAACTGCCGCGCCCTGGCCGTGATACGCCGCCAGAATCAAAGCGGTGTAGCCCTTGCTGTCGCGGGTATCGAGGGAATAACCGGACTCGATAAAGGTCTCGAGCATCGGCACATCGCCACGTCGTGCGGCATCGAAATAGTAATCCTGCAACTGCGCCTTGATCGCCTCGGGGTTCTGTTCGGCCAGCGCTGTAAATGACAGGAAACCGAGCAGCAATAACAGACAAAATCGCATCAGCCTTCTCCTTGAGCAGAACGGGGCCTGAGTCAGGCCCCGCGTGGCAGGGCATCGAGATCAGTCGACCAGTTTCGCTGCCAGCGCCTTGACCCGGCCAAGGTCACCCTTGGCCACTTTGGTTACGCCAGTGCCGTATTCCGGATCGGCCTTATAAAGGAAGGACAGAATGATGTGCTTGCTCTCGTCATCGGTGGTCGCCAGCGAGCCGCCGAAACTGGCGATCAGGTCCTGACGTTCCTGCTGGCTGAACGAGCGATACAGATCACCGGCCTGTTTGAAGTTCTGCTCACGCTGAATCTTCGCCTGCTGGGTGCTGCCCGACAGTGCCAGTTGGCTGTAACGCGCGCTTTGCGGCTCTTCACGCGGTTGCAGGCGGCTTGGCTGATAGTTCACGCCAGACTGCGTGGCTGCGAAGTTCATCGCACCGTCCTGATTGCCATTGTTGACGGCAACTTTTGGCGCGTTGATCGGCAACTGCAGGGCATTGGCTCCCAGACGATACATTTGCGTATCGGCATAAGAAAACACTCGGCCTTGCAACAGACGATCTTCTGAAGGTTCGATACCCGGCACAACATTGGCCGGAGCCATCGCCACTTGTTCGGTTTCCTGGAACACGTTGGCTGGATTACGGTTCAACACCATTTGTCCAACTTTTCGCTCAGGAACATTCGGCCAGATCTTGGTAGCGTCCAATGGATCGAAATCAAACTTGGACAAATCTTGCGGATTCAGCACCTGGATGTACAAGTCCCATTTCGGGAAATCACCATTGTTGATATGGCTGACCAGATCATTAGTCATATGACTGTAATCCTTGCCCTGAACTTTCTCGACTTGTTCAGGTGTCAGGTTTTTGATGCCCTGCAAACTTTTCCAGTGGAACTTCACATAGTGCACTTCGCCTTTGGCGTTAACCAACTTGTAGGCATGCACGCCATTACCGTCCATCTCCCGATAACTGGCTGGAGTACCCGAATTGGAATACAGCTCAGTCAGCGTGCGAGTGGCTTCCGGCACGTGGGAGAAGAAGTCGAAACGACGCGAGTCATCGTCCAGGTTGGTACGTGGATCGGGCTTGAAGGCGTGGACCATGTCTGGAAACTTGATCGCATCGCGGATGAAAAAGGTCGGGAAGTTGTTGCCGACCAGGTCCCAGTTGCCATCGGCGGTGTAGAACTTGGTGGCAAAACCCCGTGGATCGCGCAGGGTTTCCGGGGAGTGGTTGCCGTGAACCACCGCGGAGAAGCGCACGAACACCGGGGTGACCTGGCCGGCGGCAAATACCTTGGCCTTGCTCAGGTCGCTGAGGTCGTTAGTCACCGTGAAGGAGCCATGGGCACCGGTACCCCGGGCATGCACCACACGCTCGGGAATGCGCTCACGGTCGAAACGCTGGAGCTTCTGGATCAATTGCACATCCTGCAGCAGCACCGGGCCGGTGGCGCCGGCGGTCTGCGAATTCTGATTATCGCCGACCGCCGCGCCGTTATCCCGGGTCAGGGGCGCGGCGTGCACGGAGAAGGTCAGCAAGCTGGCGGTAAGCACGCCGAGCGTACGGCGATGGGGAAAAGCCCCCAGTCCAAGAGTGGAATTCATATCAGGTTCCTCTGGTTTTTTTGGGCGCATCCAGGTGCGCCAACCAGAGGCTAGAGGGCTACGCCGGTGAACATAAATAGAAAGTTCACAACCCGACGATTGAAAAAAATGGCTTTGCGATCAGCGATTTACGGCGTATTTCGCGCGCGATTAGTGGCACTTTGCAAACTAATCGTCGATTCATGTGTCGATAAAAACGGGCATTGTAAGAAGGTGTTTCGCGCAGGACGCGTTTTGCTGATTTACACTGCGTACACCAAACTCATCTGTAACAAGGAAATAACCTATGGGCGTGCTAAGTGAGTTCAAGGCCTTCGCGGTCAAAGGCAATGTGGTCGACATGGCCGTCGGTATCATCATCGGTGCCGCCTTCGGCAAAATCGTTTCGTCGTTTGTCGGCGACGTGATCATGCCGCCAATCGGCCTGCTGATCGGAGGGGTGGACTTCAGTGATCTGGCCATTACGCTAAAAGCCGCCGAGGGCAACGCCCCTGCCGTGGTATTGGCTTACGGTAAATTCATCCAGAGCATTCTGGACTTCGTGATCGTCGCCTTCGCGATTTTCATGGGTGTCAAAGCCATCAACCGTCTGAAACGCGAAGAAGCCGTAGCCCCTTCCCTGCCACCGGTTCCGACCAAGGAAGAAGAGTTGCTTGGTGAGATCCGCGATCTGCTCAAAGCCCAGAACAACCGGCCTTGACTGCTTTATGAATAAAAACGGCGCCTGATGGCGCCGTCTTTTTACCAGTAGTTTTCCACCGCCACCTGCCCCGGTCGCCGCGTCAGGCTCAGGCTCATGTGGCGTTGTTTCAGCAGTGCCCGGGTGTCATCGATCATCTGCGGATTGCCGCACAGCATGACGCGCGAGTGCTCGGGGGTCAGTTCAACGCCGGCTTCAAGCTCCAGCTCGCCGTTTTCAATCAGCGTGGTGATGCGACCGTGCAAGGCGCCCGGCAATTGTTCGCGGGTAACCGTGGGGATAAACCGCAGCTTATGGGCATGTTCTGCCAGGTAATCACGCCTGGACAGCTCAGCAATCAATGACTGGTAGGCCAGCTCTCCGGCCTCACGCACGCTGTACACCAGAATGATCCGCTCGAATCGCTCCCACACTTCGAAGTCCTGCAGAATCGACAGAAACGGCGCAACCCCGGTCCCGGTGGATAACAGCCACAGGTCCCGACCGTCGACAAACCGATCCAGCGTCAGGTAACCAAACGCCTGGCGCTCCACCAGCAGGGTATCGCCGACCTGCAGCCGGCTCAGTTCACCGGTGAATTCGCCACCCGGCACCACGATGGAGAAGAACTCGAGAAACTCGTCATGAGGCGAAGAGACCATCGAGTAGGCACGCCACACCGTACTGCCATCAGCCTTGGTCACCCCCAGGCGGGCGAATTGTCCTGCGCGAAACCTGAAACCCGCATCGCGTGTGGTACGCAGGGTAAACAGGCTGGGGGTCAAGGGCTGCACGTCGAGCAGGGTCTGGGCGGTAAACTTCTCTGCGCTGACAGTCATGGGGCACTCCACTGAAAAGTCCCTTACAGTCTCGCGCAAACCCAGAGCATAAAACACCACTGATTTTGTAATGACTTCCTATTCACGGAGCCCAGCTCAATGAGAAGTAGACCCATATACAGTTAATACAACACTATCCACAAGCACATTGAATGACAGGCTACATACAATGAGTTATTGATGAGTCATAACTTTTCCAGCAACTAACACCCCCCTATAAGAGCAAAAAAATTCAACGCCTCTTGTAGGACATGTCCTACACTCCGTTGCGTGCAGGATCCGATTGGATCCAAGCAAGCACCCCCGAAAACAACTCATGGAGAGTTTGTGATGGAAATGTGGAAGGAGTCGCAATTAAAGCAACTGACTTTCGCAAGAGAAATAGAGACCGCTTATCCGATCCTGCTGCGATTCGCTCAAAATATTGGGTTCAATTTTTGTGCTATCTCATTAACATCAATGAATCGGAACGCTGACTTCAAAGCCTTGCAAATCAATAACTATCCGATGGAGTGGAATCAACTTTATGAAAAACAGTGCTACAGCAAAATCGATCCGGTAATAGCACACTGCAATCACTCGATGCTGCCGATTGTCTGGACCGAGGACGTGTTCTCGCAGACCCTGCCGCTATGGGGTGCCCAACAGAAACATGGGTTGCGCCACGGCTGGTCGCAGTCGTTTCACCATGAAGCCAGCGGCCTGTGCAGCACGCTCAGCCTTGTCAGAAAAAATGGCCCACTGAGCCCGCTGGAGTTGTACGAGCATTTTGGCTACATGTTTTACGCAACCAGCCATCTGAGCGATCTGTTCGCCAGAACCTTGCCCAGAGCACCGAAAAAGCCGCAGCACCCGCACCTCTCACCACGTGAACTGGAAGTGTTGAAGCTCTCGGCGCTCGGCAAAACGGCCTATGAAATCGCCAGAATCCTCTGCCTGAGCGAACGGACCGTGAATTACCACGTGCAAAACGTGATTATCAAACTGAACGTCTGTAACAAGATTTCGGCGGTCATCGCTGCCAGCCGCTGTGGCCTTCTCGATGCCCCGATCGCCTAAAGCCACGAGTAATTCAACAGAAAAAAACGTACCATTTGCGACCTTCCTGAGTGATGACGTGAACCTTGACGTTGTATTTCACTCGGACGGTTCCGCTGCGCGACACCCTGGGCTGCGGGCCACCCGTTGATTAACCAGAGTTCCCGTACCATGCCCTTGCTCGATACGCCCTTCGCCCAACTCGACCTGATCCGCCAGCCAGAACAGCAGAACGAACCGCTGCAAGCGTTCGACGCGGCTGACGAATACCTGCTCAATCATCTGGCCACGCAACAACCGACGGCAGACACCCGGGTATTGGTACTCAATGACAGCTTCGGAGCGTTGGCGGCAAGTCTGGCGGGCAAGGTACAGGTCAGCAGCAGTGGCGACTCGTTTCTCGCATTCCAGGGGCTGGAAAAGAACCTGGTACGCAACGGCCTGGCATTTGATGCGGTGCGCGGGATTGCGGCCAGTGAGCCGTTGGTCGGACCGTTCGACCGAGTGCTGATCCGCGTCCCCAAGACGCTGGCATTGCTGGAAGAACAACTGATTCGCCTGCAAGGGCAACTGGCACCTGGCGCCGAAGTGGTGGCAGCGGCCATGGTCAAGCATTTGCCGCGTGCTGCCGGTGATCTGCTGGAGCGTTACATCGGTCCGGTACAGGCCTCACTGGCGGTGAAAAAGGCGCGCCTGCTGATCGCCACGCCCGAGGCCAAAGCCCCGGCGACCTCGCCCTATCCTTCGCGCTACCAGCTCGACGAGCCGGCCATCGAATTGCTCAACCACGCCAACGTGTTCTGCCGTGAAGGTCTGGACATCGGCACCCGAGCCTTTCTCCCACACCTGCCAAAAAACCTCGGCAGCGCCCGCGTCGCCGACCTCGGCTGCGGTAACGGCGTACTGGCCATCGCCAGCGCCCTGCACAACCCTGAGGCGCATTACACGCTGGTCGACGAATCGTTCATGGCCGTGCAATCGGCCGCCGAGAACTGGCGTGCCGCGCTGGGCGAGCGCGAAGTGATCGTGCGTGCCGGCGATGGCCTGGCCGGTCAAGAGCCGCAATCGCTGGACGTGGTGCTGTGCAATCCGCCGTTCCATCAGCAGCAGGTGGTTGGTGACTTCCTCGCCTGGCGCATGTTTCAGCAGGCCCGTGAAGCGCTGGTGGTGGGCGGTGCGCTGTACATTGTCGGCAACCGTCATCTGGGTTATCACAGCAAACTGGCGCGGCTGTTCCGTGGCGTCGAGCAAGTGGCGGCCACGCCGAAATTCGTGATTCTCAAGGCCCGCAAGTAAAACATCAGGCAAAAAAAACCCTCCGCGGTACAGAGGGTTGTAAACCGTGCCCAAGGGCCACGGGACAGGATGTATCAGTGCGTGGTCAAACCGGCCGCGTTCATGAACAGGCGCATCAGGCTGGCGGCAATGAACAGCGCGCCGACGCTACCGATCCAGATCAGGGCCAACCAGCCGAGCCGCTGCCACAGCGGCTTTTTTTCGGCTTCTTCAATCTCGTGCAGGGAATGTTTGCCGTTCATTGCAGCGTTCCTCCGTTAAAGCGCGCTGTAGGAGCTGTCAAGTGAAACGAGGCTGCGATCCTTTGATCCTGATTTTCAAATCAAAAGATCGCAGCCTGCCGCAGCGCCTACACAGATTTCACACGGTTCTAGTGGTAACCGTCTTCATGGGTGACCTTGCCGCGGAACACGTAGTAGCTCCAGAAGGTGTAACCCAGGATGAACGGGATGATGAACAGTGTGCCGACCAGCATGAAGCCCTGGCTCTGCGGCGGTGCGGCGGCGTCCCAGATCGAGATCGACGGCGGCACGATGTTCGGCCACAGGCTGATGCCCAGACCGCTGTAGCCGAGGAAAATCAGCACCAGGGTCAGCAGGAACGGCATGTAGTTGGCGTTGCGCGCCACCGCGCGAATCAAGCCGTACAGCGTTAGCAGCACCAGAATCGGTACCGGCATGAACCAGAACAGGTTCGGCATGCTGAACCAGCGTGTGGCGATTTCCGGGTGAGCCAGCGGTGTCCACAGACTGACGATGCCGATCACCGCCAGCAGCACGAACGCCAGCGGTCGCGCGAGGTTGTGCATCTGCTCCTGCAACTTGCCTTCGGTCTTCATGATCAGCCAGGTGCAGCCGAGCAAGGCATAGGCCACCACCAGCGCGGCGCCGCAGAACAGAGTGAACGGTGTCAGCCAGTCCAGTGAACCGCCAGCGTATTGCCGATTGACCACCGGCAAGCCGTCGATGAAGGCACCGAGCGCCACGCCCTGGAAGAACGTCGCCGCCACCGAACCACCGATGAACGCCTTGTCCCACAGGTGGCGTTTGTCGTCCTTGGCCTTGAAGCGGAACTCAAACGCCACACCGCGGAAAATCAGGCCGATCAGCATGAAGATCAGCGGCAGGTACAGCGCCGACAGCACTACCGAATAGGCCAGCGGGAACGCGCCGAACAACGCCGCGCCGCCCAGTACCAGCCAGGTTTCATTGCCGTCCCACACCGGGGCGACGGTGTTCATCATCACGTCACGGTCGGTCTTGCCCGGGATGAACGGGAAGAGAATCCCGATCCCCAGGTCAAAGCCGTCCATGACCACGTACATCATGATGCCGAAGATGATGATCACGGCCCAGATCAGCGGAAGATCAATACCCATGAGTCAAATCTCCTTTTCCAGGCTGCGATGCGAACCAGCGTCAGTGCCCTCGTCATCGGCGGCGGACAACGGCCGAGCCGGTGTGCGTTTCTGGCCAGGACCACCGTCGTTGGTTTCCTTGCCTTCGTCGGTTTTCGGTCCTTTGCGCACCAGACGCATCATGTAGCCGAGCCCCGCACCGAACAGCGCGAAATACACCACGACAAACATGATCAGGGTGATGCTCATCTGCATGAAGCTGTGGTTGGACGAAGCATCCGCCGTGCGCATCAGCCCGTAGACCACCCACGGCTGACGACCGATTTCAGTGGTGAACCAGCCGGCGAGGATCGCGACCAGGCCGGACGGCCCCATCCACAGCGCCAGATACAGGAACGGCCGCGAGGTGTAGAGCGCGTCACGCTTGCGCAACCACAGACTCCACAGACCGGTGAAGATCATCAGGAAACCAAGGCCGACCATGACTCGGAACGACCAGAACACGATGGTCGAATTCGGCCGGTCTTCAGGCGGGAACTCCTTGAGTGCCGGCACCTGCTTGTCCAGCGAGTGGGTCAGGATCAGGCTGCCGAGGTAGGGGATTTCCACGGCGAACTTGGTTTTCTCTTCCTTCATGTCCGGCCAGCCGAACAGAATCAACGGGGTCGCTTCGTTGCCTTTGTTTTCCCAGTGACCTTCGATCGCGGCGATTTTCGCCGGCTGATGCTCAAGGGTATTGAGGCCGTGGAAGTCACCGATAACCGCCTGGATCGGCGCGACGATTAGCGCCATCCACATCGCCATCGACAGCATGGTGCGGATCGCCGGGTTGTCCTTGCCGCGCAGCAGGTGCCAGGCCGCCGACGAGCCAACGAAGAACGCCGTGGCGACGAACGCAGCAGTGGCCATGTGCATCAGGCGATAGGGGAACGACGGGTTGAAGACGATGGCCAGCCAGTCGGTCGGGATCACTTGACCGTTGACGATCTCGAAGCCTTGCGGGGTCTGCATCCAGCTGTTGGAAGCGAGAATCCAGAATGTCGAGATCAGCGTGCCGATCGCTACCATCACTGTGGAGAAGAAGTGCAGTTTGCGTCCGACCTTGTTCCAGCCGAACAGCATCACCCCGAGGAAACCGGCTTCGAGGAAGAATGCCGTGAGCACCTCGTAGGTCAACAATGGTCCGGTGACGGAGCCGGCGAAGTCCGAGAAACGACTCCAGTTGGTACCGAACTGGTAGGCCATGACCAGACCGGAGACCACACCCATGCCGAAGTTGACGGCAAAGATCTTCGACCAGAAGTGGTAGAGGTCTCGGTAGGTGTCGTTATGGGTTTTCAACCACAGCCCTTCGAGCACCGCCAGGTAGCTCGCCAGGCCAATGGTGATGGCCGGGAACAGGATGTGGAAAGAGATGGTGAACGCGAACTGAATTCGGGCGAGATCGAGTGCCTCTAAACCGAACATATGGCTTCCTCTGTCAGGTAATACCGGCATTGGGGCTTGTGGCCCCTGCCTACTGCCCCCACGGATATCGAGTGCGGCGAATTCTGATTCGTTCTTTTTTAATAACCATCGCAACGCAGGGAGTCTGGCCATCGGGCCACCAGACCATGGCCCGCGAGGGTCTTGATCTGGATCAAGCAACGTTAAAAGAGTAGTCCCATTTCCGACGAAGGACGGCGTGGTCGTTTGCCGCGTGACAAGTTGCCTCATTGCCTGGGCAACGCTCTGAAACAGATATCCCAGAGCCGAGAAACCCTCTGTGGCGAGGGAGCTTGCTCCCGCTCGGCTGCGCAGCAGTCGTAAAAAGGTTTTCCAGCGCTTGCCTGAAAGCAGGATTGCGCTGGAGTGGGGCCACTTTGCGACCCGGCGGGAGCAAGCTCCCTCGCCACAGAGAGAGGGGTATCCGGATGATCGATGTCTGGCTAACTAAATTTTCTGTCATAGCAACTTCCTGTTACAGACTGGTGATAACCTCGCCGTTCCCCTCCTGAGCCAGACCTGCCTTCAGATGCCCAGCCAAGAGCCGCTGCTGTTACGTCACCATCGTCCGTTTCTCGCGTTCTGGTTCGCCCGGATCTTCACCGCCAGCGGTTTTCAGATGCTCACCGTGGCGATCGGCTGGAATCTGTACCAGTTGACCGGCAACGTGCTCGACCTGGGGTTGGTCGGGCTGGTCGAATTCGCGCCTCGGGTGCTGTTCATGCTGCACACCGGGCATGTCGCCGACCGTTATGACCGGCGCCGGGTCGCGGCAATCTGTCAGTCGTTGCAGGCGTTGATTGCCCTGGCGCTGGCCATCGGCAGTGCGACCGATCACGTCACCCGGGAAATGATCTTTATCCTCGCCTTCCTGCTCGGTGCGGCGCGCTCCTTTGAAATGCCGACGACCCAGGCGCTGCTGCCGAGCATCGTGCCCAGCGCCCTGTTTCCACGGGCGGTCGCCGCCGCGCAATCGGCTCAACAGTCAGCCACCATTGTCGCTCCAGCCCTCGGTGGCTTGCTTTACGCGTTCGGCAGCGTCTGGGTCTACGGCCCGACGGTATTGCTCTACGTCATCGCCTGCACCTTGATGCTCAACCTGCCCGCGCGACAAACGCCGCTGAACAAGGGCAAAGCCACGCTGGATTCGTTGCTGGCGGGTATCCGCTTCATTCGCAGTCGGCCGGACATTCTCGGAGCGATCTCGCTGGATCTGTTCGCGGTGTTGCTCGGTGGCGCCACCGCATTGCTGCCGGTGTTCGCCAAGGACATCCTGCTCACCGGGCCGTGGGGCCTGGGCCTGCTGCGCTCGGCGCCAGCGGTTGGCGCGTTGGGGATGTCACTGTTTCTGGCGCGATTTGCCGTCGAGCGCAACGTTGGCCGGGTGATGTTCACCGCGGTCGGCGTATTCGGCGTGGCAACCATCGCCTTTGGCCTGTCGACCTCGTTCTGGTTCTCGCTGGCGGTGCTGGTGGTGCTCGGCGCGGCGGACATGATCAGCATGGTCATCCGCGCCTCCTTCGTGCAACTGGAAACCCCGGACGAAATGCGCGGCCGGGTCAGCGCGGTGAACGGCCTGTTCATCGGTGCCTCGAACCAGCTGGGCGAATTCGAATCCGGCCTCACCGCCCACTGGTTCGGCACCGTACCGGCCGTGGTCATGGGCGGGATCGGCACACTGGTGGTCACCGGAACGTGGATCAAACTGTTTCCGACGCTGGCCAACCGCGACCGGATGCATGTGCCGGTGGAAGAGGCGAAGGTCTAGGTCACATCAGTGAAATCAACAGGCCAGGCACAAATTGATTGAAAAGGTGCGGTACATAGTTACCGCACAGAGTGTAATGTATCGCCTTACACTCGCCGCCATGATCAAATCCTGCAGGCTTCCCATGCACAACCCGCCACACCCCGGTGAAACACTGCTCATGGATGTCTTGCCGGAGTTAAGCATCAGCGTGAGTGAATTGGCCAGACATCTGGGCTTCGCCCGCCCTCACCTTTCCCGCGTATTGCACGGCCATGCACCGATCAGCCCGGATCTGGCGGTACGGCTGGAGCGAGCAGGCATTGGCAAGGCGCGCGTGTGGCTAGGCGTTCAAACCGATTACGATCTGTGGCAAGCAGAGCATCGGGAGCAACCAGCCATTACGCTTATCGCTGCCCACGCCTGAAGCCATCACACCAACATCTCCCCCGCCACTTTCGCCCGCAACGCCTTGCCACCAAGCTGCTCCACCAGCGTCAGGGCAAACACCAGTGCTGCGCCGGAGCCTTGGGCGGTGATGCAGTTGCCGTCGACCACCACCGGTTGGTCAACAAACGTACAGCCTGACAGTTGATGACTGGTGGTCGGCAGGCAGGTCATGCGCCGCTGGCGCAATACGCCAAAGGCTTGCAGGGCGACGGCCGGCGACTCGGCGATGGCGGCGAACAGGCGCCCGGCGCTGGCCTGGTCCTTGAGTAATTGCTGCAGCGGCTGATGCGCCGCCAGATGTTGTGATCCGATGGCACCACCGGGCAGGACGATCAGGTCAAAATGCTGCGCCAATACATCCACCAGCATGCCATCGGCCGTCAGGCGTGTACCGCGCGCGCAGGTCAGCATGCGCCGGCCTTCGATACTGGCCGCGACGACTTCGATGTCGGCGCGGCGCAGCACGTCGATCAGGGTCACGCTTTGCAGATCATCGATGCCCTCGGCGAGGGTAATCAGGGCACTAAAGGTCATGGGCGCCATCCGCTGAGTGATCTTTAAAGCGTAGTCAGCTTTGCCCTGCCCTGTTCGGTGACAGCCGTTACTTGATGTAAAGCTGGGTCGACAGGGTGTTGCGTGGCGCGTTGATCGAGGTGTTGCTGAAACTGAACGTGCCTTCCTGCTTGCCCGCCAGATCGAAGGTATACAGCGAGCCGACAGTTTTGCTGCCGGGCGTGCACTCGGTCAGATTACCGTTATCGAAAGCACACACCGGGGCGCGGGTGCCGTTGACTTCAAAGCCGTCCAGCGTGGCGTGTGGCTGGTTCTGGCCGTAACCGACTTCCAGCACATACACCTTGATGCCCGGCCCGGCGTGATTGCATTGGGTCTGCGACTGGCCATCGCCAATGTCTTCCAGGCCACAGGCCGGCGACTGGACCTTGATCACCTTCACTTCCGTCAACGGTGGCGCCGAGGCTGCCAGCGCCGCCGTCGACCCGGCCATCAACCCTGCCACTACCCCGAAAGCCTTCATCCAGCACTTGCCCATGTGGTCGCAATTCCCCGAAAAATTCAGCGCGCAGTATGGCGCAGATAACCCTGTGGCAAAACTTCGACGACGTTCGGCACCAACATCCGCCATATTCCTCACGCGGCTGGTATGATGCGCGGCTTTTTCCGGCCCACCACAATTTTCCAGGCGCTTGCGACGGTCTGTGCTTTGCTGTTGAGGTCGATACATTCACGGCGCCACGCGCGCCACGGGGAGCAGACATGCTGGAAAGGCTGTTTCAACTCAAGGCACACAACACCAACGTGCGCACCGAGATTCTTGCGGGCGTCACGACCTTCCTGGCCATGGCCTACATTCTGTTCGTCAACCCGAGCATTCTCGGCGAGACCGGCATGGACAAAGGCGCGGTGTTCGTCGCCACCTGTCTGGCAGCCGCCATCGGCTCGACCATCATGGGCCTGATCGCCAACTACCCGATCGCCCTCGCACCGGGCATGGGCCTGAACGCCTTCTTTACCTACACCGTGGTCCTGCACATGGGCCACACCTGGCAAGTGGCGCTGGGCGCGGTGTTCATCTCGGCGGTGTGCTTCTTCCTGCTGTCGATCTTCCGCATCCGCGAATGGATCATCAACAGCATCCCGCTGCCACTGCGCTCGGCGATTGCCGCCGGTATCGGCCTGTTCCTGGCGCTGATCGCCCTGCACAACGCCGGCATCGTGGTCAGCAACCCGGCGACCATGGTCGGCCTCGGCGACCTGAAAGCCCCGGCACCGATCCTCGCCACCCTTGGTTTCGCCCTGATCGTCGCCCTCGAAGCGCTGAAAGTGCGCGGCGCGGTGCTGATCGGCATTCTGGCAGTGACCATCATTTCCATCGCCATGGGCTTCACCCCGTTCGGCGGCGTGACTTCGATGCCACCTTCGCTGGCGCCGACCTTCATGCAACTGGACATCAAGGGCGCACTGGACATCGGTCTGGTCAGCGTGATCTTCGCCTTCCTGTTCGTCGACCTGTTCGACAACTCCGGCACCCTGATCGGCGTCGCCAAGCGTGCCGGCCTGATGGGCAAGGACGGCCATATGCCGAAAATGGGTCGTGCACTGATCGCCGACAGCACCGCCGCGATGGCCGGTTCGCTGCTGGGCACTTCGACCACCACCAGCTACATCGAATCGGCTGCCGGCGTGAGTGCTGGCGGTCGCACCGGTCTGACGGCCATCGTCGTGGCGATCCTGTTCCTGCTGGCGCTGTTCTTCTCGCCACTGGCGGCCAGCGTTCCAGCCTTCGCCACCGCTCCGGCACTGCTGTTCGTCGCCGTGCTGATGACCTCGGGCCTGGCGGAAATAGACTGGGAAGACATTACCGTCGCCGCGCCGGTGGTGGTCACTGCGCTGGCGATGCCGTTCACTTACTCGATCGCCAACGGCATCGCGTTCGGCTTCATTTCCTGGACCGTGATCAAGCTGCTGTCGGGCCGCGCCCGTGAGCTGAACCCGGCGCTGGTGATTCTGTCGATTCTGTTCGTGATCAAGCTGGGTTGGTTCAACGCATGACTTTCGATTCCCAGGCCTACGCCACACAGCTCGAAGAAAAGGTCACGCGCTTGCGTGACCTGCTGGCCCCGTTCGATGCGCCGGAGCCGACGGTATTCGACTCGCCGCTGCAGAACTTCCGCCTGCGTGCGGAATTTCGCCTGTGGCGCGAGGCCGGCGAGCGGCACTACGCGATGTTCTCCCAGGACGACAAACGCACGCCAATCCTGATCGAAGAGTTCCCGATTGCCAGCCTGCGCATCAACCAGTTGATGCCGCAGCTCAAGGCGGCATGGCAGGCCAGTTCGGCGCTGAGCCACAAGCTGTTCCAGGTGGAGTTCCTCACCACCTTGGCTGGCGATGCGATGATTACCCTGTGCTATCACCGTCCGCTGGACGAGCACTGGCATGCGGCCGCGTCGAAGCTGGCAGCTGATCTCAACGTCAGCGTTATCGGGCGCTCCAAGGGAAAACGCGAAGTCATCGGCCACGATTACGTGGTGGAGAAACTCGAAGTCGGCGGCCGCACGTTCAGCTATCGCCAGCCGGAAGGTGCGTTCACCCAGCCCAACGGCACGGTGAACCAGAAGATGCTCAACTGGGCATACGAAGCGCTGGGCGATCGCAGCGATGATCTGCTGGAGCTGTACTGCGGCAACGGCAACTTCACCCTGCCGCTCGCCACCCGTGTGCGCAACGTACTGGCCACCGAGATCAGCAAGACTTCGGTCAACGCCGCACTGAGCAACCTCAGCGAAAACGCTGTGGATAACGTCACGCTGGTACGGCTGTCCGCCGAAGAGCTGACCGAAGCGCTCAACGAAGTGCGCCCGTTCCGTCGCCTGCAAGGCATCGACCTGAAAAGCTACGAGTTCGGCAGCGTATTCGTCGACCCGCCACGCGCCGGCATGGACCCGGACACCTGCGAGCTGACCCGGCGCTTCGACAATATCCTGTACATCTCGTGCAACCCGGAAACCCTCGCGGCCAACATCGCCCAACTGCACGACACGCACCGCATCACCCGCTGCGCGATGTTCGATCAGTTCCCGTGGACACATCACATGGAGTCCGGGGTGTTGCTGACCCGCCGTTGAGTTTGAACGCTTGATACGAGAAAGCCGTCGTGATTGACGGCTTTTTTGTTCCTGCTTACGGTGCAGTGTCGGTCTTACGTGGACGCCCGCCCTTCTTGCCATTTGCTCGTGCAGCTTCGGATTTTGCCGCACTGCTTTGACGACCGTTGCGCGACGCAACCACCGAAGCCGCCATCCTCATGAGTGACGGGCTCGCCGAAATCATTCCGGAGATGGAAACGTCGAGGTCTTTGCCCTCGTGGCAAAGCGCAGTGCCTGCATAGCCGACTGTCAGGTTCGCATAATCGTCTGAATCAAACCCGTCGAACTCCGAATACTGGCTCACCGGTAGCAACACACCGCTGCCGTCTTCAAAACGAATGACCAGAGACGGGCTTTCAAAGGTCACAGAAACAGCCTGCAAGCTGCTAGCTTGGCGCGCTTCGCCACGTTTTATCGCGGCATCAAGCATTTCTTCCGTCAGCGGACGATGTTCGGACGGCTTTGCCTTGATGACTTTCATAAATCGATTTCAACTCCTGCCAGTTTGCCGAGCAATGTCAGAACAGTCTTGTCTGCTTCTGGCTCATAACGCGCCGAACTGATCCTGTAGGTCGTAGCGGTGACCGGTTTCATCACGGGAACTTCGTTTGACTCGCAGTCCCACACCTGATTGTCGAGACAAACTGTCTGCAAGACTGACCACCAGATCCCTCGTGCGCGACGCAGATGAGCAGGTTGCCCCAGTGATTGACACAATCCTTCCAGCACCGCCAGCGGCGGTCGACGTGAAAGCGGCACGACATCCCACAGGTCAATGTCGTTGTGCCAGAAACTGAACTGAAATCGGGCATTCCAGGCGCCTGCATTAACGTGAACATGTGGCGGGCAATGCTCATCTCGCAACATGATGCTTATCGACAATCCCTTGTAGTTGCATACTTTCATGCTAACCCATCCGTTAGGTTAATAAGTTTCAGGATTCGATTTTCCCTTCAAATCCGACGGCCGGTGCTGCACTGCACCTCAACGCCTTTCACCACATTCAGACTAGCGTCGGCACGGATGAGGAAGCGCTGCATCTTCGAGAAAAAACGTAAGCAAAACTGTCGATGCAATTCGAAAATTCCGAATGCAATGTGGCTCTTGTGCGATCACCGAACATAAAACGTCGGACGCAACGCCGTTCAATTGACCACGGTAACCATCTGGTACATTTTACCTCCACAGGCTGAAACCCTCGGCCCAAGCCAAAAACAATAAGTGGAGTTTGCCCCCATGCCCCCTATCGTTCTCGTGCTCAACGGCCCGAACCTGAACCTGCTCGGCACCCGTGAACCGGCGACCTACGGTCACGAAACCCTGGCTGATATCTCTGCACTGTGCGGGCGTGCCGCCGAAGAATTCGGCCTGACGGTGGAGTTTCGCCAGACCAATCACGAAGGCGAATTGCTCGACTGGATTCATGCGGCACGCGGGCGTTGCGCCGGGATCGTGATCAACCCGGCAGCCTGGACGCACACCTCGGTGGCAATCCGCGACGCGCTGGTCGCCAGTGAGTTGCCGGTGATCGAAGTGCATCTGTCCAACGTCCATGCGCGTGAGCCGTTCCGCCATCACTCCTTCGTTTCTGCCATCGCTACGGCGGTGATGTGCGGCTTCGGCAGCCATGGCTATCGCCTGGCGTTGGAGCATTTCAGTCAACGGCTGAAAGGACGTGCAGCATGATCCGCAAGAACGTAATACTCGCCGGACTGATCGGTGCGGGCATTCAGGCCTCGCGCACGCCAGCCCTGCATGAACACGAAGGCGATGCCCAAGGCCTGCGTTACCTGTATCGGCTGATCGACCTCGATCAGTTGCATCTGGACAGCAACGCCCTGCCCGACTTGCTGCAGGCCGCCGAAAGGATGAACTACACCGGCCTGAACATCACTTTTCCGTGCAAACAGGCGATCATCCCGCTGCTCGATGAGCTGTCGCCGGAAGCCCAAGGCATCGGCGCGGTCAACACGGTGGTGCTCAAGGATGGCAAGCGCATCGGCCACAACACCGATTGCCTGGGTTTTGCCGAAGGTTTTCGTCGGGGCCTGAAGGACGCTGCGCGTGAACGTGTGGTCCAGATGGGCGCCGGGGGAGCAGGGGCGGCGGTGGCCCACGCGCTGTTGAGTGAAGGCGTACAGCAGTTGAGCATTTTCGACGTCGACCGCGAACGCGCCGAGAGTCTGGCGAACAACCTCAACCAGCATTTCGGCTCAGGCCGCGCGCTGGCCGGGCGTGATCTGCCGGGCACGTTGAATCAGGCCGATGGCCTGGTGAACACCACGCCGATGGGCATGACCAAACTGCCGGGGGTGCCGGTGCCGGTGGAGTTGCTGCGCAAGGAACTGTGGGTCGCGGAGATCGTTTACTTCCCGCTGGAAACCGAGCTGCTGCGCAACGCCCGCACGCTGGGTTGCCGCACGCTGGACGGCGGCAACATGGCGGTGTTTCAGGCAGTTAAGGCGTTTGAGCTGTTCAGCGGCGTGGTGCCGGATGCGCAGCGCATGCTGGCGCATTTTCAAAGCATGAATGTTTAAAGATCAAAAGATCGCAGCCTTCGGCAGCTCCTACAGGGCCTTGTGTAGGAGCTGCCGAAGGCTGCGATCTTTTGCTTGTCACGGCTGCAAGTAGCGCAACACCGACTCGCAGATCATCTCGCGATGACGCTGTTTGATGCTTTCGTCCGGCAGATCGATCTGAAAAATCTCACCGAACGTATGGCGGTTCGAGACGCGATAGAAGCAGAACGAGCTGATCAACAGGTGCACGTCCAGCGCGTCGAGGCCTGCGCGGAACACGCCTTCTTCAGCACCACGGCGCAAAATCTCGCCCAGCGAATCGAGGATCGTGTTGTTCATTGCCTTGATCGCATCGGAACGCTTCACGAACTCGGCGTTGTGGATGTTTTCGATACACACGATGCGCACGAAATCGACGTTGCGGTCGTGGTGATCGAAGGTGAATTCCACCAGTCGGCGGATCGCCACCACCGGCGGCAACTCGGCCAGGTGCAGGCGGTTTTCGGTGCTGCGGATGTCGCCGTAAAGCTTCTCCAGCACTTCGACGTACAGCTGCTCCTTACTGCCGAAGTAGTAATAGATCATGCGTTTGGAGGTGTGAATACGCTCGGCGATCGCGTCAACGCGCGCGCCGGACAAGCCCTGCTGGACGAACTCGACGATCGCCTCCTGCAGGATGTTCTCGCGGGTTTTTTCCGGGTTGTTCTTGCGACTCTTGCGCGGCTCGATGCCGGATTCGACGGGAGCGGCGGGAAGTTCTGAAGTCATTGTCATTGCGGGCTCACGGCCATCACTGCACAGGTTGGCGATTATGGGCCGCGCTGCACAGTGAAGGAAGCCACGCGGCTCGTGTTTAATCCCGCGTTTACGAATTTCCTACAACTTCGCCTGACGCACGGCGCCGCTGCGTGATTTGGCCATCGCCGCCAGACGGACCGCGACGTTCGCCGCACCATAACCGGCATAACCGTTTTTACGCTGGATGATCTCGAAGAAGAAGCGTCCCTCGAACGGCTCGGTGTACACGTGGAACAGCTCGCCGCCCTGCGCGTCGCGGTCGTAGAGCACGTTGTAGTACGCCAGCTCGCTGAGGAATTCGTCGTCGAAATCGAAGCGTGCCGCGAGGTCGTCGTAATAGTTCAGCGGGATATCCAGCAGCGGCACGCCGGCCTCCTTGGCGCGACTGACTTCGGCGAAGATGTCCTCACAATCGAAGGCGATGTGATGCACACCGGAACCGCGATAACTCGACAGCGCGTGAGAAATCGCGGTATTGCGGTTCTCCGAGATATTCAGCGGCAAGCGAATCGAACTGTCGCGGCTGCGCAACGCGCGGCTCTTCACCAGGCCGTAAGGGTCGGGCAGTACCACTTCATCATCGGCCTCGAAGTCCAGCAGGCTCTTGTAGAACAGCACCCAACTGTCGAGGCTGTCGGCCGGCAACGCCATGGCCATGTGATCGATGCGCTTGAGGCCGCCACGGGCCTGGGCGTTCGGCAGCAGATTGAAGTCGGTGCCATAAACGTCCGCCGCTTCATCCACCAGATAAATCAGGCTGCCGTCCGGCGCGCGTACGGCGGCCAGTTCCAGTTCGTTGGGGCCGACCAGCCCGCGATAGGGCTGCCCCTTGTAGGCAACGGCGCGGGCCAGGGCGCTGGCGCTATCCTTGACCCGCACGGCAGTGGCGCACAGCGACGGGCCATGGGCCTCGAAGAAACTGTGGCCGAACGAATAGGGTTCGGCGTTAAGGATCAGGTTGATATCGCCCTGACGCAACAGGCTCACACTCTTGGAGCGGTGTTGCCCGGCCTTGACGAAACCCAGGCGTTCCAGCCAGTTCGTCAGTTTGGCGCCGAGTGCTTCGTCAACCGCGAATTCGAGAAACTCGATGCCGTTGTACTCGCTGGCCTTTGGCGTTTCGAAAAGGATGTCGCGGTTACTCACCGGCGTCACCTGCTGCTCCAGACGCTGGCGGGTTTTCTCCTCCAGATACAGCAGCGACCGCAGACCATCGGCGGCATTGGCCCGTGGCGGCGCGGCGCGGAAGCCATCGTTGAAGACTTCCAGCGACAACGGCCCGGTGTAACCACTCTGGATAATCGGCGCGAGGAACCCCGGCAGATCGAACTCGCCCTGCCCCGGGAAGCAGCGGAAATGCCGGCTCCACTCCAGGACATCCATGGCGAGGATCGGCGCGTCGGCCATTTGCACAAAGAAGATCTTGTCGCCGGGAATGTCGGCGATCGCGCCTGGATCACCTTTCAGCGACAAAGTGTGAAAGCTGTCGAGCAGCACGCCGAGTGCCGGGTGATCGGCCTGGCGGACGATGTCCCAGACCTGTTGATAAGTATTGACGTGCCGGCCCCAGGCCAGCGCTTCATAGCCGATGCGCAACCCGCGAGCGCCGGCACGTTCAGCCAGCAGCCGCAGGTCATCGACGAGAATCTGCCGGTCGCCGACGCTGTCCGCCGAGGCGTTGCTGCACACCAGCACCAGATCGGTGCCCAGTTCCTGCATCAGGTCAAATTTGCGCTCGGCCCGTTCCAGATTGCGCGCCAGACGATCACGGCGGCAGCCTTCAAAATCGCGGAACGGCTGGAACAGGGTGATGGCGATCCCCAGGTCAGCGCACATCTGCCGGATTTCCCGCGGGCTGCCGTCGTAATACAGAAGATCGTTTTCAAAGATCTCGACCCCGTCGAACCCGGCGGCGGCAATGGCTTCAAGCTTTTCCGGCAGGGTGCCGCTCAGGGAAACGGTGGCAATGGAACGCTGCATGTTGCTACTCCCGATGGAGATCGTCTTGTCACGCGTCCCTGTAGGAGCTGCCGAAGGCTGCGATCTTTTGATCTTCACAAACAAAGATCGCAGCCTTCGGCAGCTCCTGCAGAGGCCCGTTTTTTATCGTGAGGAAATTATTGGCTGCATCGTCTTCAGCAGCAATTTAAAGTGTACCAGCCGGTTAGTTTTGCGTGCGATTATCGAACACTATGGCGTTTCGGCGAATTGACGATTTTTCGTCCACTGCCCACCATCGACTCCACATTGAGTCCGGAAATGAACCTTCGGTCGCAGTGCGTGCAAACAACACCACATAACAAATTCAAAAACGGGTGGAACAATGATTCCTTCACAGACTTCCCGCATGGCCCCGGCCATGAGCACTGCCACGGGTGGCATCGGCGACAAGATCCGCGGCGCCATGGCCGTCGGCAAGACCCGTTGGGGCATGCTGGCGCTGGTGTTTTTCGCCACGACCCTGAACTACATCGACCGCGCCGCCCTCGGTGTCATGCAGCCGATCCTCGCCAAGGAAATGAGCTGGACGGCGATGGATTACGCCAACATCAACTTCTGGTTCCAGGTCGGCTACGCCATCGGCTTCGTCCTGCAGGGACGCTTGATCGACCGGATCGGCGTCAAGCGCGTGTTCTTCTGCGCGGTGCTGCTCTGGAGCCTGGCCACCGGCGCTCACGGTCTGGCAACGTCGGCGGTCGGCTTCATGGTCTGCCGCTTCATTCTCGGCCTGACCGAAGCAGCCAACTACCCGGCCTGCGTGAAAACCACGCGCCTGTGGTTCCCCGCCGGTGAACGCGCCGTGGCCACCGGCATCTTCAACGCCGGGACCAATGTCGGTGCGATGTTCACGCCGATGCTGCTTCCACTGATTCTCCACGTGTGGGGCTGGCAGGCCGCGTTCCTGTGCATGTCGGCACTGGGCGGGATCTGGCTGCTGTTCTGGGGCCTGAAATACTTCAACCCGGAAGACCATCCACGGGTGAAAAAATCCGAACTCGACTACATCCAGCAGGAAGTCGAACCGGAACAGGCCCGCGTCCCGTTCTCACGCATCTTGCGCATGCGCGGCACCTGGGCGTTCGCCCTCGCCTATTCGCTGACCGCGCCGGTGTTCTGGTTCTACCTGTATTGGCTGCCGCCGTTTCTCAATCAGCAATACAACCTGGGCATCAACGTCACCCAGATGGGTATTCCACTGATCATCATCTACGTGACGGCCGACTTCGGCAGCGTCGGTGGCGGCATTCTGTCTTCGTTCCTGATCGGTCGCGGCATGAACTCGATCAAGGCGCGACTACTGTCGATGTTCCTGTTCGCCTGCTGCATCATCGGCGTGGTCATGGCCGCCGGTTCGAGCAATCTGTGGGTCGCCGTCGCGGCAATCTCTCTGGCCATCGGTGCACACCAGGCCTGGACCGCGAACATCTGGAGCCTGGTGATGGACTACACGCCCAAGCACATGATGAGCACGGTGTTCGGTTTCGGCGGTATGTGCGCCGCGATCGGCGGGATGTTCATGACCCAGATCGTCGGCCACATCCTGACCGTCACCCATAACAACTATACGGTGCTGTTCACACTGATCCCGGCGATGTACTTCCTGGCGCTGACCTGGATGTACTTCATGGCCCCGCGCAAGATTCCAGACGTCACCGAGTAACCGGCCTCCCCCCTCCCCCTGTAGGAGCTGCGGCACGCTGCGATCCTTTGATCTTGATTTTGAAGATCAAAAGATCGCAGCGTGCCGCAGCTCCTACACAGGAATTTGTGGATCCTTCAGCGACGGCTTTGTTGCCAAGCCGCCGCCAGGCCGCTGCAGCAGATCACCGCAATCCCGATCACCGTCAGCAGACTCGGCGTGTGGTTGAACACCACCCACCCCAGCAGCCCCGCGAACACGATCTGGCAATAACCGAACGGCGCCAGCAGGGCCGGTGCCGCGTGGCGAAACGCCTGGGTCAGAAAAAGATGCGCAGTCATCCCGCAGCTGCCCAGCGCCAGCATCAACACGGCGTGCGACAAGGTCGGCACTTGCCAGAAGAACGGCACCAGCGCACTCATCACCAGCGTGTTGCACAGACCGGCGAAGAAGTTGCTGGTGGTCGGACTGTCGACCTCACTCAGCTTGCGCGTCAGCAGTTGATAGAAGCAGAAAAACAGCGCCGAGCAGAACGGCAGCAGCACCGCCGGAGTGAACAACTCGCCTCCCGGATGGACGATGATCAGCACGCCGATGAATCCGCAGATCACCGCGATCCACTGCCCGCGCGTCACTCGTTCCTTGAGCAACGGCACCGACAACGCCGTCACCAGCACCGGCGCAAGAAAGTTGACCGCCGTGGCCTCGGCCAGCGGGATGTACAGCAGCGCCGTGGTGAAAAACAGACTGGTACCGAGCAGACACAGCGCCCGCGCCAACTGCCATAACGGCCGTTTGGTGCGCAGCACGCGCAGCCCGGACTGCGGCAGGAAAATCCCCGCCATCAGCAAGGTGTGCACCAGATACCGCGCCCACACCACCATGACGATCGGGTAGAAACCCGAGAGGTATTTCGACAGCGCATCATGGCTGGAGAACAGGAAAGTCGCCACGACAATCAGCAAGATCCCCTTGAAGGGTTGGTTGACACCGGAGAGCGGGGTGCTGACGGTCATTGGATATCTCTGAAGGAAAAATAAACAGTGACGGGGACGCTGGCGCCCCGCCACAAAAACTGACTTACAACTGCGCCAACAATTCCCGCGTCCTGTCGAGCGCCATCTGCGCTCGTTGCAATCCGCTTACGCCCTGCTCCAGCAGTTTTACCGTGGGGATCTCCAGGCTCAGTGGAATATTAGCTGGCAGACTGCGCAACAAACCGTGCAGGTCATAATCGCCCTCGCCGGGAAACCGCCGCTCATTGCGCGCCTGACGCAAGATCTCGGCCATGTCCGCCGGTCGCGGTCCCGCCACATCGCACAATTGCGCATAACGCAGGCGCGCGGGCGCAACGCTGGCCAGGTCCTCCAGCCGTGAACCGGAGCGATCGAAATGAAAGGCATCGACCAGCACCGCGGCATTTTCCCGGTCAGCACTGGCAACGATGCGCAACGCCTGCTCGAGATTGCGCGCATCGGTCCAGGGCATAAACTCCAGATGCGGATGCAAACCGTAAGGCGCCGCCAGATCACACAGCGCGGCAAAGTTGTCGGTGAGCCGTTGCTCGTCAGGATCATTGCCGGCGACCAGTAATTCACTGGCGCCGAACTCCGCGCCGACGGCCAGCAGCTTGTCGAAATCGGCGACCACGGTTTGCGGTTTCAGACGCAGGATTTCCACATCGAGCACGGCAATGCCAGTGTCGCGCAAACGCGCCAGCGTCTGACGCCGTAAACCGCGATCGGCCACCAATGGAAAGTGATATTCCTCCGGCGTCGCCGGCTCCAGCCGCAGGCCGACATGGCTGTAACCGGCACGCGCCGCCACCTCGACCATTTGCGGTGGCGACAACTCGAGTACGGTGAGACTGGCCAGGGACAGAATTCGTTCGTTCATGCTCACGCCTCGACCGCTGCCGGGGAACAGGCACGACCGCTGGCCGCCGCCTCGCGAATCGCCTCGACCAGCGCCAATGTTCGCGCGGCATCGGCGGCACTGACCAAGGGTTCGACTTCACGCCGCGCGACCTGCACAAAATGCTCCAGCTGCAACCGCAAAGCATCCCCGGTCGCGCAATGTTCTTGCACCGCAATCAACGGTTCGTGCCAACCGGCATCGACTTGATCGGCAGGGTAATGCCAGCGCTTGAGTTGCGGAAGGCTCAGCGCCCCGGCGGTACCCGCCAGCAGATAACACGGCTGATCGACCTGACGCGGATAGACCGGGTTCTCTCCGGAATTCAGCTCCCAGCTCCACGGCGCGGCGACTGCATCGGAACCGCTCAGCGTACCGAGTGCACCGTCGGCAAATTGCAGCAACAGCGCCACGCTGTCTTCGTTGGCAAAACCACGCACTGCGTTGTCGGTGACGGCCTGCACCGCCTGCACTTCACCGCACAGGTGGCGCAGCAGATCAAGGTCGTGAATCAGATTGGTCAGCAACAGGCCCGCCCCCGGCTCACGGCGCCACGGGACCTCGAAATAACGGTCGGGTTTGCGTAACTGGAACAGCGCGGTAACCGTGGTCAGGCGCCCGAGCGCGCCGCTGCGCAGCAATTGGTGGGCGCGCACGATCAACGGATTGTGCCGCCGATGATGGCCGACCAACACCGGCACGCCACTGTGTTTGACGGCCGCCACCAGTTCGCGCGCCTCGTCCAGATGCACGCCCACCGGTTTCTCCAGCAGCACCGCAACTCCGGCGGCGAGGCAATCCAGGGCGGTGCTGACGTGCTGACTATTCGGATTGGCCACGATCACCGCGTCTGGCCGTACCTGCTCCAGCATCTGTCGATGATCAGCGAAATACGCCACGCCCCACTGCGCCGCCAGCGCGGGAGCCTGCGGGCCGGGATCGGCCACTGCGCACAACCGGGCTTCTTCGAGGGTTTGCAGGTGCTGGTAATGCTGCTGGCCCATGTTGCCAGCGCCGATCAGGGCGATACGAAGGGGCGGAGTCAAGGCGCGATCCTTTTGTGATTGTTGTTGGAAATGTCACTCCAGCAACAATTTAGAACCGCGTTCCACAATCAAACACCCAGTGATGGGAAAACCGTGCGAACACCGCACAACTTTGTACTTGACGCTCAACCTGTAGGAGCTGCCGCAGGCTGCGATCTTTTGACTTTGATTTTCAAGATCAAAAGATCGCAGCCTGCGGCAGCTCCTACAGGGGATCGGTCAGATGAACAACTCAGACGCCAGACTCGCCGCCGACAACTCCTCGGTAAACTTCATCAGCAGCGGCGCCAATTCATGCAGCCGCGCGCCGGGCATCCGTGCGCTTGGCCCGGCAATGCTCAGTACACCGATCACCCGCCCGTCTACCGGATGCTTGACCACCGCGGCAATCGCCGAGGTGCCCACCGCCGAACTTTCCTCGACACAGGCATAACCCTGCTCCCGCGCCAGACGCAGACGCTCCAGCAGTTCGATATTGGAGCGCGGCGCATTCGGCCCGACGCCCACCGGTACTTCCGCGCCCTGGCGCTCGACCAGCGACAAGGCTTCGGCGTCGCTCATGCAGGCCAGCCACGCGTGCCCGGAAGCGGTGTAGAACAACGGCGCGTCGCGGCCCATGTCCGGGTCATAACGCAGGCCTGTCCGTGCGCCCTGCGCCTTGGCGATCCAGGTCTGGCGCTCGCCATCGATCACCCCCAGACGCACCAGCTCGCCGGTTTCCTGAGCCAGTCGATCCAGCACCGGTTGCACGATGTCGGCACCGCTGCTCGACAGGTACTGAAACCCCATCGCCACCAGTTTGGTCGACAGGTGATAGCGCAAAGTGTCGGCATTCTGCCGCACGTAGCCCAGCCGGATCAGCTCCGCAAGCATGCGATGAGTGGCACTTTTCGGGATATCCAGTTGCTCGGCCAGGGTCTGCATCGGCAGCCCGCGCGGCTCACTGGTGAGGCTTTCCAGCACGCTGAAAACCCGTTCGATCTGACTGCCGGCCATGGGAAGGTCCAAGTGAAATTTTGCCGATTCTAGAAGACATCCGAGACAAAGCGAAATCCGGAACTGGCCGTGCGATAACCGCCCACTTTACTGAAACACACCTTGTTGCATTCGCACCTCATTGGTTAATTTCTGGAATCAAATTCCAATAAAACCAGATCCGGAGCTTTGCCTGATGCCTGCCGAACTTCCCGAAATCGACTGCGACGTTCTGGTCGTCGGCTCCGGTGCCGCCGGTTTATCCACAGCGGTCACTGCCGCTTGGCACGGTCTGAAAATCATCGTCGTCGAGAAAGACCCGGTGTTTGGTGGTGCCACTGCGTGGTCCGGGGGCTGGGCATGGGTGCCGTGCAATCCGCTGGCCCGGCGCGCCGGCATCGTCGAAGACGTCGAGCAACCGCGCACGTACCTGCGCCATGAACTTGGCGAGCATTACGACCCGGCAATGGTCGACGCTTTCCTCACTGCCGCGCCACACATGGTGGCGTTCTTCGAACAGCACACCGCCCTGCAATTCGCCGATGGCAACGCCATTGCCGACATTCATGGCGATACACCCGGCGCCGGCACGGGCGGTCGCTCGGTGATCGCGGCGCCTTACGACGGACGACAAGTCGGACGCCTGCTCAAGCGCCTGCGTACAACCATGCGCGAAACGTCCTTCATGGGCATGCCAATCATGGCCGGCGCCGACCTTGCGGCGTTCCTCAATCTCAGCCGATCGCTGAAAGCCGCGTGGCATGTAACCCGGCGTTTTACCCGACACTTGCTCGATCTGGCGGTACACGGCAGGGCCATGCAATTGGTCAACGGTGTGGCGCTGGTTGCAAGGCTGGCGAAGTCCGCCGAGGACCTTGGCGTTTTGTTATGGGAGTCGGCACCCGTGACCGAACTACTGCGCGATGAAGCAGGGGTTTGCGGTGCAGTGGTCAGCAGCGCCAAAGGCCCGATCCGTATTCAGGCACGCAAAGCCGTGGTGCTCGCCGCCGGCGGTTTTGCCAACGACATCGAGCGGCGCAAGGCCTTGTTTCCGCGCACGCCCACGGGTCATGAACACTGGGCACTGCCACCGCTGGCGGTGAACGGCGACGGCCTGCGTCTGGGCGAAAGCGTCGGCGCCACGGTCAACACCGACCTGGCGTCGCCCGTGGCCTGGGCGCCGGTCTCGCAAGTGCCGCATGCCGACGGCAGCATCGGCCATTTCCCGCACATCATCGAACGCGGCAAACCGGGGATCATCGGCGTACTGCGCAACGGCCAGCGCTTCGTCAACGAAGCCAACGGTTACTACGACTACGTCAGCGCCATGGTTGCCGCCGCCCCTGAAGGCGAGGAAGTCGCCTCATGGCTGATCTGCAGCCGCGCCTTTCAACGGCGATATGGTCTGGGCATGTCGCGGCCATTTCCCGTTCAGGTGTCAGGGTTTATCCGCAGCGGCTATCTGAAAACCGGCAACACCCTTGAAGAATTGGCCAGCGCCTGCGGCATCGATCCCGTTGGATTACGTCACACGGTGGATCACTACAACCTGCAGGCTGGCCTTGGCGAAGACCCGTTGTTCGGTCGCGGTTCCACGCCCTACAACCGCAAGCAGGGCGATCCGGCGAACCTTCCCAACCCTTGCGTTGCCCCAATAGAGGCCGGCCCTTTTTATGCCGTGAAAGTGCAACCGGGCTGCTTCGGCACCTTCGCCGGGCTCAAGGTCAACCCGCAGGCGCAAGTGCTCGACGCCCATGCCCAGCCCATCGCCGGGCTCTACGCGGCTGGTGGCGACATGGCCAGCATCATGGGCGGGCACTATCCGGCGGGAGGGATCAACCTCGGCCCGGCGCTGACTTTCGGCTACATCGCCGCCCGGCATATCGCCGGCATTACTGCTTTCGAACAGGAGATCGACCATGCAGCACATCGTTAACGCCCAGGGTTTGAACATGCCGAAACTGGGCCTCGGCACCTGGCCGATGCTCGGCGACGAATGCACCCGTGCCGTCGAGCAGGCGCTGGAACTCGGCTACCGGCACATCGACACGGCAGCGGCCTACAACAACGAAGACGCGGTCGGACAAGCATTGGCGAACACACCGACACCCCGCGAGCAGATTCATGTCACCACCAAGGTCTGGTGGGACCAGTTGCAACCCGACGCCATGCGTCACTCGCTGGAACGAAGCCTCAAGGCTTTGCGCAGCGAGTACGTCGACCTGTTCATGATCCATTGGCCGAGCACTGACTGGGACCTGCCGCGCACCCTCGACACGTTGGCCTCCTTCAAGGAGCAAGGTCTGGCTCGCAACATCGGCGTGGCGAACTTTCCGCTGCCGCTGCTGCGCACAGTCGTCGAGGAATACGGCATCCCTCTGTCAGCGATCCAGGTCGAGTACCACGCCCTGCTCGGCCAGAACGCCCTGCTCGACTATGCGCGCCAACACGACCTGGCGCTGACCGCCTACACACCGCTGGCGCGCAACAAGGTCTCGGACATTGCGCAGATTCAGCAGATCGCGAAAAAACACGGCGTGCTGCCGACTCAGGTGGCATTGAAATGGCTGCTGGATCAGCCCAACGTCGCGGCGATTCCCAAGGCCAGCAGCCGCACCAATCAACTGGCGAACCTGGCTTCGCTGCAGGTTGAACTGGACGCTGAAGACCGCGCACTGATCGCCGCCCTGCCGAAGAATCAGCGTCAGGTCAGCCCGGATTTCGCCCCGGTGTGGGATGCCTTCGATCGCTAAGGCACAGCGCGCCGAGAGAAATCCGTCAACGGATTGAATTAGTCGCGCACGCGCTCGTCAATAACAGGCCCGCCCTCGTCACCCGAGGCCGGGCCTGTTTGCGTGCACGCCAATAGACGGACGACCGGACTGGCGCCACACTCACACACCGGCAACACTCATCACCACGTACAGAAAGAGGATTCCCACATGCTATGGAAAAAAGGCCGACGCAGTGACAACGTCGTCGATGCCCGTGGCGATGATAGCGGCGGCGGCGGTGGCATGCGGTTCGGTGGCGGCAAAGGCCTGAGCCTGGGGGCGATCCTGCTGATCGTCGGCATCGGCTGGATCACCGGCCAGGATCCGTTGCAGATCCTCGGCCAGCTCACCGGGCAAATGACCGAGCAATCGGCACCTGCCTCGACGCAAACCCGGCAGGCGCCTCCGGCCAACGACCAGCAGGCCGAATTCGTGCGTTCGATCCTCGGCGATACCGAGGACACCTGGGGCGCAATTTTCCAACAGGCTGGCCGCCAATATAAGGACCCGACCCTGGTGCTGTTCAGCAACCGGGTGAATTCCGCCTGCGGTCTGGCGACGTCGGCGACCGGCCCGTTCTACTGCCCGGCGGATCAGAAAGTCTATCTGGACATGGCCTTCTTCCAGGAAATGGCCCAGCGCTTCAAGGCTGCCGGCGACTTCGCCCAGGCCTACGTGATCGCGCACGAAGTCGGCCACCACGTGCAGACGCTGCTCGGCGTCTCGGCGAAAATTCAGGCCGCCCGTCAGCAGGGCAGGCAGATGGAAGGCGACGGCGGTTTGCTGGTGCGTCAGGAACTGCAGGCTGACTGCCTGGCCGGGGTCTGGGCCTACAACGCGCAGAAGCGTTTGAACTGGCTGGAGCCGGGCGATATTGAAGAAGCCTTGAACGCGGCCAACGCCATCGGTGATGATCGCCTGCAACAACAGGGTCAGGGCCGTGTGGTGCCGGACTCGTTTACCCATGGCACGTCGGCGCAAAGGGTGCGCTGGTTCAAAACCGGTTTCGCCCAGGGCCAGGTCGGCCAGTGCGATACCTTCGCGGCGAAAAATTTGTAAATGCGCAAATGGCTTCTGGCTTTACTGATCATCGGCGGCAGCGCGCACGCGGCGGGCGTCGATGCGATCAGCCCGGGGCGCCTGCAATTCGAGGCCGGCGAAATGGCCGTCGGCATCAGCCCGGCACCGGAGAAAATCGAACGGGTGCTGATCGTCATTCATGGTCGTCTGCGCAACGCAGAGACGTATCGCAAGAGTGCCGAGCGCGCCACCGAACTGGCCGGGCAAACCGCGCACACGCTGGTGATCGCGCCACAGTTTCTCAACGAAAGCGATGTCGCTTTGTACTCCCTGCCCAACACATTGCTGCGCTGGAAAGGTAACGAGTGGATGGGCGGCGGGTTATCCACAGGGCCGAAGCCGCTGAGTTCCTACGCCGCACTCGACGCTATCGTTGCCCGGGTCAGCGATCGCAAGCAGTTTCCGGACGTGCAGCAGATCGTGATTTTCGGCCATTCCGGTGGCGGCCAGGTGGTGCAGCGCTATGCCCTGCTGGCCAAGGAACAACCGGCGCTGAAGGCCAACGGCATTCGCCTGCGCTATGTGGTGGCCAATCCCTCGTCGTACGCTTATTTCAATGAACAGCGGCCGGTGGCGTTCGATCACGCACAGTGCCCGGGTTTCAATCGCTGGAAGTACGGTCTGGCAGACATGCCGGTGTACGCCGGTGGGCAAACGCCATTGCAGCTTGAGAGCAGCTACATCAAACGCGAAGTGATTTATCTGCTGGGGCAGCAGGATATAGACCCGCAACATCCGGCGCTGGACAAGAGTTGCGCCGCCGAGGCCCAGGGCGCGTATCGGCTGGAGCGCGGCAAGCTGTTTTTCGGCTACCTGCTGCGCCGGCATCCGGAAGGGGTCAATCAGCGGCTGGTTGAAGTGCCCGGGGTCGGGCATAACGGCGATGGGATGTTGACGTCGCCGGAGGGGCAGAAAGCTCTTTTTGAGCAGTAAGTTGTGCGGTGGCCGTTCTGGCCTCTTCGCGAGCAAGCTCGCTCCCACAGTTGGAATGCATTCCCCTGTGGGAGCGAGCTTGCTCGCGAAGGCAATCTGACAGGCACCGAAGATCTCAGACCGAAAGCATCCGCCGCAACTCGACACAATCCTGCGCATGCCAATCCGTCAGCTCCGGCCACGGATTGTCCGGCAGATTCACCAGCACCGTCCGCGCCCCGGCCGCTCGCCCGCAATCCAGGTCAAAGCGGTAATCCCCGACCATCACCATCTCACTTGCCGGCACGTTCCACGCCTCCGCCAGTTTCAGCAACCCGCCGGGATGCGGCTTCGGCGGTGCTTCATCGCGGCCCAACACATCGTCCACGGCGAAGCAGTCGGCCAAGCCAATGGCTTCAAGTGTCACATGCGCCAGCTCCCGTGCGTTGCGCGTCAGGATGCCCAGGCGATAGCCACGCCCGTGCAGATCACGCACCAGCTCCACTGCACCCGTCGCCGGTTTTGAACCCAGCGCCAGATCGCGCTCATGCTCCAGCAGCCAGGCATGTTTCGCCGCGGCTTCCTCGGCGGGAAGTGCCGCGAGGTGCGTAAGAATGTCGTCCTCGGGCGGAATCGCCAACGCCACACGGATCGCCGCAAAATCATGCACGGCGACGGTCAGGGTGCCGTCCATGTCGAACACCCAGTGCTTCACATCGCTCAGGCTCATGCCCAATCCTTGCGGTGCCGAATCAGGCCTTCCTGGGTCACCGACGCCACCAGTTGCCCGGCGCGGTTATACACGCTGCCACGGGAGAAACCCCGGGAATTGCCGGCCCACGGGCTGTCCATCGCATAGAGCAGCCAGTCATCGGCGCGCAGATCGTTGTGGAACCACAACGCGTGATCGAGGCTGGCGACCTGCATGTCCTTCTGCCAGACCGACTTGCCGTGCGGCAGCATCGACGTGGTCAGCAAACCGAAGTCCGAAGCGTAGGCCAGCAGGTATTTGTGCAGCGCCGGAATGTCGGCCAGCGCACCGTCGGCGCGGAACCACACGTACTTCACCGGATCGGCCGGTTGCGGGTTGTACGGATCTTTTTCGGTGACCGGGCGCACTTCGATCGGTTTCGGGCACAGCAGTTTTTCGCGCATGTGCTCGGGGATCAGGTGCGCGCGCTGCTGGGTCAGTTCCAGTTCCGACGGCAGGTTTTCCGGGCCGACCACCACCGGCATCTGGCTCTGGTGCTCGAAGCCTGCCTCGTCATATTGAAACGAAGCGCTGCAGGTGAAGATCGGATGGCCCTTCTGGATGGCCGTGACCCGGCGAGTACTGAAACTGCCGCCATCGCGCACGCGATCCACCGAATACACCACTGGCAACTTGGCGTCGCCCGGACGCAGGAAATAACCGTGCATCGAATGCACGTGGCGCGCCTCTTCAACCGTCTGACTGGCCGCCGACAGCGACTGACCGAGTACCTGACCACCGAACAACTGACGGAAACCCAAATCCTGGCTGCGGCCACGGAACAGGTTTTCCTCGATCGGCTCCAGGGTCAGCAGGTCGACCAGATCTTCCAACACTTGGCTCATTCAGACTCTCCTCACACAACGCTATGCCGCGCAGTCTTGGCTGCGGCGGCCCATTCAGGTTCTGGCGCGAGCCATTGTCGCGCCATTGTAAACGTCCGTGTCGGCTTAGCCATGCAAGGTCTGCAGCCATTGCTCCCTGGTAATTCGGTACAACAGATGCCGACGCAACGGGTGATCGACGGCAAGTTTGGGGTGATCGAAATCATCGGCCGGATCGTGCTGCATGCCAATCGCCTGCATGACTTTCTCCGACGGCAGATTGCTCTGCGCGGTGAAGGACACGATTTCCTTCAGCGACAATCGGTCAAAGCCGCAACGCAGAGCGGTCCACGCCGCTTCACTGGCATAGCCCAGGCCCCAGTGCTCCTTGGCGAGACGCCAGCCGATTTCCACCGCCGGGGTGAACGGCGCATCGAAGCCGACCACGCCGAGACCGGTAAAACCGATGAACTCGCGACTGTCCTTGCGCTCCAGCGCCCACAGGCCGTAACCGTGCTCGGCGAAATGCCCGCGCACCCGGCCGATCATCGAGGCACTTTCCAGACGGCTCAGGGGCTGTGGAAAGTAACGCATGACCTGCGGATCGGCACACATCGCCGCAAATGCCGGCAAATCCTCGTCCTGCCATTGGCGCATCAGTAATCGCGCACTTTCCAGTTGCAGTATCGGCTCCATCATGCCCCTCCGTTTCCATGCCGCAAGTCTACATCGCTGGTAGGATCGTTCACTCTTTCCATCGTTCCTGAATGAAGTTGCCATGCCCCTGCCGCTGATCTACCACGAAGACTACAGCCCCGAGTTTCCGGCGGATCACCGCTTTCCGATGGACAAGTTCCGTTTGCTGCGCGACCACCTGATCGACAGTGGCCTGACCCGCGACGCCGACCTGCTGCGTCCCGAAATCTGCCCCAACGACATCCTCGCCCTGGCGCATGACCGTCGCTATATCGAACGTTACATGAGCGGCGAGTTGTCCCGCGAAGACCAGCGGCGCCTCGGCCTGCCGTGGAACGAAGCCTTGGCGCGGCGCACGGTGCGGGCGGTCGGCGGCTCGATTCTGGCGGCGGAAAAAGCCCTTGAGCATGGTCTGGCCTGTCACCTCGCCGGCGGCACCCATCACGCCCACTACGACTACCCCGCCGGGTTCTGCATCTTCAACGACCTGGCGATCATCAGCCATTACCTGCTGCAAAGCGGTCGGGTGAACCGTGTGCTGATCTTCGATTGCGACGTGCATCAGGGCGACGGCACCGCGCGAATCCTCCACGACACGCCGGAGGCCATTACCGTTTCCCTGCACTGCGAGAAGAATTTTCCTGCACGCAAGGCCGAAAGCGACTGGGACATTCCGCTGCCCAACGGCATGGGTGATGCCGATTACCTGAAGGTGGTGGATGACACGCTCAACTATCTGCTGCCGCTGTATCAACCGGACCTGGTGCTGTACGACGCCGGGGTCGATGTGCACAAGGACGACGCCCTCGGTTATCTGCAACTGACCGACGAAGGCGTCGCCGCCCGCGATGAAAGCGTGATGCGCCATTGTCTGGGCCGCGACATCCCGGTGGTCGGCGTGATCGGCGGCGGCTACAGCAAGGATCGCCACGCCCTCGCCCGCCGCCACGGCATCCTGCATCACAGCGCGCAACGGGTCTGGACGTCACACGGTTGTCACTAAGCTGTGCTGCGTTACCCACAATGGCTGTGGAACGGCCTGTGGATAACCTGAGCGAAAGGCACTACAGCCCACACCGGCTATGACGTCCAATGCACTGATCAATTTTCAACCAGATTCTGGAATTCACCTTCGATCACCTTGTAGGAGCTGCCGCAGGCTGCGATCTTTTGATCTTTGTTTTCTCAAGGCCAAGATCAAAAGATCGCAGCCTGCGGCAGCTCCTACACGGATCCCGGCTGTTAGAATGCGCGCCTCATCCCGCCATACCGCAGCGCACGCCATGACCCAGACCTCCGCCCCCCTCCCCGCTCACGTCGCCATCATCGGCGGTGGCCCCGCCGGCCTGATGGCCGCCGAAGTGCTGAGCCAGGCCGGCGTGCGCGTCGATCTGTACGACGGCATGCCATCGGTGGGGCGCAAGTTCCTGCTGGCCGGGGTCGGCGGCATGAACATCACCCATTCCGAGCCTTACCCGGCGTTCCTCGCGCGCTACGCCGAACGCGCACCACAGATCGCGCCCTTGCTGCGCGGCTTCGACGCCGACGCGTTGTGCCGCTGGATTCATGAGCTGGGCATCGAGACCTTCATCGGCAGCTCCGGCCGGGTGTTCCCCACCGACATGAAAGCCGCCCCGCTGTTGCGCGCCTGGCTCAAACGCCTGCGCGACAGCGGCGTGGTTATCCACACCCGCCATCGCTGGCTCGGTTGGGATGCACACGGCGCACTGCGTATCACCAGCCCCGACGGCGAAATCACCGTCAGACCCGACGCCACCCTGCTCGCCCTCGGTGGCGGCAGTTGGTCGCGACTGGGTTCGGATGGCGCGTGGATGCTGCCCCTGGAACAAAAAGGCGTAGGACTGGCGCCGTTGCAGCCGAGCAATTGTGGCTTCGAAGTGCAGGCCTGGAGCGAGTTCCTTGTCAGCAAATTCGCCGGCTCACCGCTGAAAAATGTCGCCATCGGTTTGAACGACGATATCCCGCGCTTGGGCGAATGCGTGATTACCGCAACCGGGGCCGAAGGCAGCCTGATCTATGCGCTGTCGGCACCGATTCGCGAGGCGATCAATACGCAGGGTTCAGCCACGGTGCACATCGATCTGTTGCCCGGCCGACCTGTGGATAAATTGCAGGCAGCGTTGAGCAAACCGCGCGGTTCGCGTTCGATGGCCAAGCATCTGCACAGTCAGGTCGGGATTGATGGGGTGAAAGCGGCGTTGTTGCGTGAATTGACTGACGCGGCAACCTTCGCCGATCCGGCGTTGCTGGCGCGGGCGATCAAGGCGTTACCGCTGAAGTTGGTGAAAGCGCGGCCGCTGGACGAAGCCATCAGCAGTGCCGGTGGCGTGACATTTGAAGCGCTGGATGAGCGCTTGATGCTCAAGGCGTCGCCGGGAGTGTTCTGTGCGGGGGAAATGCTCGATTGGGAAGCGCCGACCGGTGGCTATCTGCTGACCGGGTGTTTTGCCAGCGGGCGGGCGGCGGGGATTGGAATGTTGCAGTGGCTCAAGTCCGAGGTGCCTGCCTGAACCCTCACCCCAACCCTCTCCCCGAGGGAGAGGGAGCCGACCGAGGTGTCTGGCGTAACACATCGACCTGAAAGACCGAGTCGATTGTGGATTCACAGCAGCAGAATCAGGTCGGCGTAGAATTCAAGCATCCCCCAATCAGTCCCCTCTCCCTCCGGGAGAGGGTTAGGGTGAGGGGCTTTTGGCTTTAAGGCTTGCGCTTACGCGGCCCGGTATTGAACGCCGGCACTTTACGCACAGGCTTGATCGAAGGCTCCGGCGCCTGAGTCTCACCGCTGTCGACCCACTTGCCCAGATTGCGCTTGCCGCCACCGCCGCCGGACGTCTTCGGCTTTTTAGGTTTCTTCGGCTTCTTGATCACCTGACCACTGGCGTCGGTATCCGGCACGCGGTGCTCGGGTTCGAAGTCCGGTTCGTTGTGGCGCTTCAAGGTCTGACGCGTGAGCATCTCGATCGCCGACAGCAGATTCACTTCATCGGCACACACCAGCGAAATCGCCTCGCCGGTCGCACCGGCACGGCCGGTACGACCAATGCGGTGAATGTAATCCTCGGCGACGATCGGCAGGTCGAAGTTGACCACCAGCGGCAGGTCTTCGATGTCCAGCCCCCGAGCCGCGACGTCGGTCGCCACCAGAATCTGCACTTCGCTGAGTTTGAAACGATCCAGTGCACGCTGACGGGTGGCCTGCGGCTTGTCGCCGTGGATGCCGTCGGCATTTACACCGAGGCCCTGGAGTTTTTCCACCAGCGCATCCACGCCGTTGCGGGTCTTGGCGAACACCAGCACCTGCTTCCACTTGTTCTTGCGCATCAGGTGCACGAACAGTTCCGGCTTGCGCTTCTTGTCCACCGTCACCACCCACTGTTTGACGGTGTTGGCTGCGACGTTGCGCGGGCTGACTTCGACGCTCAGCGGATCGTTGAGCATCTGCCCGGCCAGCAGGCGGATGTCATCGGAGAAAGTCGCGGAGAACAGCAGCGTCTGACGCTTCTTCGGCAGCATGCGGTAAATGTTCGCCAGTTCTTCGGAGAAGCCCAGGTCGAGCATGCGGTCGGCTTCGTCGAGCACCAGAGTTTGTAACTGATCGAGTTTCAACGCGTTCTGGCGGAACAGGTCGATCAGGCGACCCGGCGTGGCGACCAGCACATCAACGCCGCCGCGCAGCTTCATCATCTGCGGGTTGATGCTGACGCCGCCGTACACCGCATACGTGCGTAATGGCAGGTTTTCAGCGTATTGGCGCACCGACTCATGAACCTGCTCCGCCAGCTCGCGGGTCGGCACCAGAATCAGCGCACGCACCGAGTTGGCGGTGACTTTCGGCCCTTCCATCGCCAGCAGTTGCAGCAGCGGCAAGGCGAAACCGGCGGTCTTGCCGGTGCCGGTCTGGGCCGCAGCCATCAGGTCGCGACCGGCCAGCACGGCCGGAATGGCTTGCGCCTGGACCGGCGTTGGAGTCTGGTAGCCGAGCGTCTCAAGGGAGCGCAGCAAGGGTTCGATCAGGCCAAGGGTGGCGAAAGTCATGGGAGTACCGTAGGAAAAATCAGCGCGGTTGCGCAAAACAAGGGTGCAATGGCGCGCAGTTTACCCTAATTCACACGCTGTTCTGCTCCGACGGCGGTGTTCGCCGGCTCCACGACGAGCGGCTGCGCCGGCCGCCGCCATTGCGGTAGACCGATCAGCACCACGGCGCTGATGATCACCAGCATCGCCAGCGCTTCTTCCATGCCAATGGTCTCGCCGACAAACACGATCCCCAGCAACACCGCCACCGCCGGGTTGACGTAGGCATAACTGGTGGCCGCCGCCGGACGCACGTGCTTGAGCAGGTACATGTAGGAATTGAAGGCAATGATCGAACCGAAGAAGATCAGGTAGCCCAGGGCCAGCCAGCCTTCCACCGGCGGCAATGCTTGCAGGTGTTCGCCGCTGACCGCGCTACCGATCAGCAGCACCACGCCGCCCACCAGCATCTCCACGGCACTGGCCATCGCTCCCTGCGGCAAGGGCAGATGTTTGCTCCACACCGAACCGAACGCCCAGGTCGCCGCCGCAAAAATCAGCAGCGCCGCACCCAGCGGGCTCGATTGCAGATTGGAACCCATGTTGAGCATGGCGATGCCGACAATTCCCAACGCCACCCCGGCCCATTCGAGGCGCGTATTGCGCGCGCCCCAGAAATACCCGAAGAGCAACGTGAACAACGGCACTGTCGCCACCGCCAGTGCCGCCACGCCGGACGCCACGCCGGTGTGCTCGGCGACACTGACCGCGCCGTTACCGAAACTGAGCAGTAGAATCCCGATGATCCCCGCCGCTTTCCACTGTGCCCAGGTCGGCGCCGGCGCCCCGCGCCAGCGCAGGAAGGCGTACATCAGGCTGCCGGCAATCACGAAGCGCACTCCGCCGAGCATCAGCGGCGGCCAGTATTCGACGCCGAGGCGGATCACCAGATAAGTCGATCCCCAAATCACATACAGCGCGAAAAACGCGGCGATCAACGGCAAGGAAAAACGGCGCAAGGCAGGCATGGGCAGCTCGACAGTCAGAGGCAGGGTGTGAATTATTCTAGAAAGGCCCGCGAGCAAAAATAAGCTACAAAACCTGTTTATCACGCCGGTACACTTTTGAAACAACGGAGATCGACGGGCTAAACCGTGATTTCGAAAGTCTGGCAATTTCAGGAGTCCGGCCTTGGACAAATACGACCGCATGCTGCTCAGCGCCCTGTTGGAAAACGGTCGCGCGTCCTACGCCGACCTGGCGCGCAAAGTGAACCTGTCCGCCCCCGCCGTGGCCGAGCGCGTGGCCAAGCTTGAAGCGGCCGGGGTGATCACCGGGTATCAGGCGAACATCGACCTGTCGAAAATCGGCTTGCCGATCCAGTGCATGATCGAATTGCGCCTGCACCAGAACGGCAGCCAGAAGGTCTACGACGAACTGGTAAAAATCCCGCAACTCACCGAGTGCTTTCGAGTGACCGGCGATCCGTGCGTGATGATGAAGGGTGCGGTGGGGTCGATGACGGAGCTGGAAGAGTTGATCAATCGGGTGGCGAAGTTTGGCTTCAGCAAGACGTCGATTGTGTTGTCGAGCGCGATCGAGAAGCGTGTGCCGTTGAGCCACATCGAAGGCAACGGCAAATAATCAGCCCCACCGAAACGCCCCTGTAGGAGCTGCCGAAGGCTGCGATCTTTTGATCTTGCTTCTAAAAATCAAAGTCAAAAGATCGCAGCCTTCGGCAGCTCCTACAGTGATTTTTAGCGTTTTCGGGATCAGCGGTAGCGCTGCAGGTGCTCGCTGACTTTGGCCGCCGGGACTTTCTGCAGTTTGCACAGCAGGTCGTGATTCAGCTCCCGCACCCCATGCTTCTGCCGCAACTCATCCGCCAGATGCGCCAGCAAATTCGCCGCCATCTCCGCATCCGCCATCGCCCTGTGCGCCTGGCCAGTGTGCGGCAGGCGGGCGAACGTGGTGAGGGTGCCGAGCTTGTGATTCGGCGCCGCTGGCATCAGGCGGCGGGCCAGCAGCAGCGAACAGGCGAAGTTCTGCAATCGGGTGCGTTTGATTCGCCCCAGTTCGAAGTCCCAGAACTTCTGGTCGAACGAGGCGTTGTGCGCGACCAGCGGCGTGCAGCCGACGAACTCGTTGACCTCTTCCATGACCTTTTCCGCCGAGGGTGCGGTGCGCAGCATGGCGTTGCTGATGCCGGTCAGTTGTTCGATGAACGCGGGAACGCGCACGCCGGCGTTCATCAGGCTCTGGTAACGCTCGACGATACGGCCGTTTTCCAGCATGACCACGGCAATTTCCGTGGCGCGGCAGCTGCTGTTCGGCGACAGGCCGGTGGTTTCAAAGTCGATGACTGCAATGCGTTCCAAACCGGGTTCAACTCCGTACAAAAATCAATTTTTGAGCAACAGTGCGCCTTCGATCGGTACGTAACGGCTGGCGGCGCGGATCAGCGAGTTGGCGGTCAGGCCGGGCACGCCATAGGCCACTGCCTGCACGCCGTGCTTGCTGATGATGCGTTCGAGCAGCATGTCGAAGTCGCCGTCACCGGAGGCCAGGACGATTTCGTCGACGTGGTCGGCGGCGTCCATGATGTCGAGGGTGATGCCCACGTCCCAGTCGCCCTTGGCCGAGCCATCGCTGCGCTGGATGTAGGGTTTGAGTTTCACGGTGAAACCGAGGTTGCGCAGGATCTGCTGGAACTGCTGCTGTTTGCTGTCGCCGCGATCAATGGCGTAGGCATAGGCCTCGACGATCTGCCCCTGCTTGCTGATGTCAGCCCACAGCGCGGCGTAGTTGAAATGGCAACCATAGGCCTGACGCACGGTGTAGTAGAGGTTCTGCACATCGGCGAACACTGCGATTTTTTTCACCGGGATTCCTGTGAGCGCATAGCGCACGAAGCGGGATCAGGCGCCGGGCCCGAAAAAGGCGCTCAGTATGCCAGTAAAAAGCAGTGTGGCGAGGGAGCTTGTCGAATCGTCGCACCGTCCCGCTGGGTTGCGCAGCGACCCTGTCTTTTAAAAGAAGGGCCTGCTGCGCAGTCCAGCGGGAGCAAGCTCCCTCGCCACAAGGTTCGATGCCTGACCGTTAGTCAGACGAACGAATCATCGTCATCGAAGAACGACGAATTGTCATCGCTGTAGTCAGTGTCGGTGAATCCGCCTTGATCATTGCCAGAGAAACCGTTATCGGCCACACGCTGGTCATTGCCCCAGTCGTTGCCGCTCTGGTCAGCCACTTGCGCCGGCTCTTCCTTGATCACTTCAACGATTTCTTCAGGCTGCTGGTTGTGATGGAACAGGCTGCTGATGCCCTGCGCCAGCATTACGCCACCGGCCACGCCAGCCGCGGTTTTCAGGGCGCCGCCGAGGAAGCTGCTGCCCGCGGCCGGGGCTGCTTGCTGCGCATAGTTGGGCGGTGGCGCGGCATAGTTCTGTTGTGGCGCTGGCGCACCGAAGTTCTGCTGCGGTGCGGGTTCACGCCAGCCACCGGTGGACGCCGGAGCGCTCTGGGTCGGCGCCGGGCGCGAACTGCCGCCGAAGATGCTCGACAGGAAACCACCGCCGCCGCTTGGCGCCGGGGCCGCGCTCTGGGACTTGGCCGCTTGCAGTTCAGCCTGCAATTGCTGGACTTGTTGGGTCAGTTGCTTGTTCTGTTCGTCGAGGCTCTTGATGGCCGCCTCTTGCACCAGAATCGCCTGGGTCATGAAATAACCTGCCGCCGGCTGGCGGGTCAGGTGTTCCTTGATCCGCGCCTCGGCCTGGGCGTCGCGCGGGGCTGCCTCCGTTTCGGCCTGTTGCAGCCGGGAAAACAGTCCATCGATCAGGGTTTGCTCTTCGCTGTTCATGGCGACCTCGTAGATTGCCGGGGATAACGTTGCCCGTGTCCACGGTGGACATGGCGCACCTCTGTAATGGAGGCAGTGACAGGATGTTTCAACGACCTTTACCGAATGTTTACGTTTGTGTCGGCCCGCCCATCATCGGTTAAAGTGAGCCACTGTTTTCGACCTGCGATACCGACTGATGAATGCCTTCGATGTACTGCGCGACTCTGTGTATTTTTTCAAACGCCACCTGGGCAGCATCGTGCAGTTGTGCCTGCCGCTGGTGATCTTCGAAGCGGCGTTGCAGCAAGTGGTGGATCACGTCACCGACCCGGACAGTTTCTCCGCCGCCAGCGTGGTCGTCGGTCTGCTGGTGTATCCGCTGTACACCGCCGCGCTGATCCTGTTCCTCGATGCTCGCACCCGTGGCGAAGCCCCGCGCAACCTCGATCTGCTGGCGATGTCCGCGCGCCTGTGGCCGCGTTTCGCCCTGCTCACGGCGCTCAATACCTTGCTGATTCTGCTGGGGCTGTCGCTGTATTTCCTGCCGGGCCTGATGCTGATGGTCATGCTCGCATTCGCTGAATACCTGTTGGTGTTGCGCGGCATGGGGCCGTTGCAGGCGATGAAGGAAAGTCTGCGCCTGACTCGTGGGCATTTCTGGCGGATCCTGCTGTGCATTCTGTGTGTGATGGGGCCGTTGTGGCTGCTCAAGGGCGCGACCCTGGCGGCGTACCCCGACCCGCAGAATCCGCTGATCGCGGTACTGATCGACAGCGCGCACAGCTTCCTGCAGCTGTTCACCAGCGTGGTGCTGTTCCGCCTGTTCATGCTGATCAGCGAATTGCCTGACAAACGTGACGGAGCGGTCTGACTTCACGGCCCTTGGGCCAAGGCTCTGCGGTCAGGTATGCTCGGAGCCACTTTTGTAACGCGATAAGCCGAGCCATGCCCCGTCTACTGCGCTACACCCTGTTGTTGATTGCGCTCGCCATCGCCCTGATTGGCGGGCTGCTCTACAGCCTGACCTGGCGCCCCGGCGCGCGGGAAACCCTGCCCGTTACCTGCAGCGGTACGCCGCCGACCCTGGTGCCCGGGCAAGCGCTGAAAGTCATGACCTGGAACGTGCAGTACCTCGCGGGCAAGCGCTACGTGTTCTGGAACGATCTGGCCCAGGGCACCGATGAAGCGCCCACCCCGGAAGACATGGCCTTCAGCCTCGACGAAGTGGCGCGGGTGATTCGCGACGAGCAGCCCGACGTGGTGTTGTTGCAGGAGCTGGATGACGGTGCCAAGGCCAGTGACTATCAGAATCAGCTCAAATTGCTGCAGGAACGGGTGGCAGACCTCTACCCCTGCAGCACCCACGCCTTCGACTGGAAGGCCGATTTTGTCCCCGACCCGCACATCTTCGGCAGCGTTGGCCGGCAACTGGCGACCCTCAGCCGTTATCGCATCGAACACGCCGAACGCCTGCAATTGCCGGTGCCCCCGGCGAATTTCATCGCCCGCCAGTTCGAACCCAAGGACGCCCTGCTCGCCACCAAGCTGCCGCTGAGCGACGGCGGGCAACTGACGGTGTTCAACACCCATCTGGACCGCGCCAGCCAACCGGACGAGACCTTGCAGGCACAAGTGACGGCGGTGGCCAAGGTGCTCGACAAGTACGAAAGCCAGGGCCTGCCATGGCTGATCGGCGGTGACTTCAACCTGTTGCCACTGGGCCAGTATCAGCGCCTGCCCGCCGAGCAGCGCACGCCCTACTCGATCGACAGCGCGCTGCATCTGTTGTGGGACAAGTACCCGATGATCCCGACCAACAACGAAGCCAGCGGCATCGACCGCGCCCACTGGCTGACCCACTACCCCAACGACCCCGGCCTGAATGGCCCGGATCGCACCGTCGACTACCTGTTCTACAGCCCGAAGATCAAACGGGTCGAAGCGAGGGTGCGCCAGGACGATACCTTGCGCATTTCCGATCACTTGCCGGTGATTGCGCGGTTCCTGCTGCCCGCCACCCCCTGATCACCAATTACCCCCTGTAGGAGCTGCCGAAGACTGCGATCTTTTGATCTTGATCTTAAAAAACCAGAATCAAAAGATCGCAGCCTTCGGCAGCTCCTACAGGGGTTCAGGTGATCAATGGACTTCCTCGAGGTCGTCATGCAGCAAGCCGAAAATCTCGCGCTTCATCTCGATAAACGAACGCTCCATGACCATGTCCAGTGAGCGCGGACGTTCGATCGGCACGTCGAGGATCTGCTTGATCCTCCCCGGTTTGGCGCCCATCACATAGACCCGGTCGCCAAGCAGGATCGCCTCGTCGATATCGTGGGTGACGAATAGCACGGTCTTCTTGCTGTTGCCCCAGACCCGCAGCAGCAACTGCTGCATCTGCAAACGGGTCTGGCTGTCGAGCGCGCCGAACGGTTCGTCCATCAGCAGGATCTGCGGATCATTGGCCAGCGCCCGGGCAATCGCCACGCGCTGCATCATGCCGCCCGAGAGTTGCTTGGCATAGCTGTCGGCGAAGCCGCTGAGGCCGACCTCATTGACGTAGTAATCGACAATTTCCTTGCGCCGCGCCGCCGGCATGCCGCGCCGCTTGAGGCCGAACTCGACGTTCTGCCGCACCGTCAGCCACGGAAACAGCGTGTAGCTCTGGAACACCATTCCGCGATCAGCACCCGGACCCTGCACTTGCTGACCGCCGACGTAGATCTCGCCGGAGGTCGGCTCGGCGAGGCCGGCAGTCAGGTACAACAGACTCGACTTGCCGCAGCCCGACGGCCCGACCAGCACCGCGAACTGCTGATCCGGCACCTCGAACGACACCTGTTCCAGTGCGGTAAACGTGCCGCCGTCGGGCTTTCTGTAGCGCAGGCTGACCTTGTCCACTTGCAGGCGCGGCGCGGCTTGCGGCGCAGCAGCGCGCGGTTCGGCGAAACGATGATTGGCGGCAGTTACTGAGCCCATGCGGCAACCCTCAAGCGGAGAAAGCGGAACAGTTGATCGGTGACCAGACCCAGCAGGCCGATGATCGCGATGGCGAGGAAAATCACGTCAACCTGGAAACCGCGCATGGCTTTCAGGCTCAGGTAACCGAGGCCACTCGACGCCGCGACCAGTTCGGCCACCACCAGATAGGTCCAGGCCCAGCCCATGGTCACGCGCAAGGTGTCGAGCACACCGGGCACCGAGGCCGGGGCGATCACATGCAACACCGCGTCGCGGCGATTGGAGCCGAGGGTGTAGGAGGCGTTGATCAGGTCCTTGGAAATGCCTTTGGACACGTCAGCGATCATCACCAGTTGCTGGAAGAACACACCGAAGATGATCACCGACACCCGCTGCTCCAGACCAATGCCGATCCACAGAATGAACAGCGGTACGAACGAGGTCACCGGCAGGTAGCGAATGAAATTGACCAGCGGTTCGAGGAACGCCTGGACGATGCGAAAGCTGCCCATCAACAAGCCCAGCGGCACCGCCACCAGCGACGACACGATGAAGCCGACCATCACCACTTCGACACTGGCCCACACGTGGGTGCCGAGAGTACCGTCGCGACTCAGACGCACCGCCGCTTCAACCACCGCGCCGGGCGTGGGCAAAAACATCCCCGGGACGATGCCGCCGTAGGACAGCCCGGCCCACAGTCCGACCAACAACACCCAGGCCAGGCCGCTGGCGCTCCACACCACTGGCACCGGCAAACCGGTCTTGGGCGTCAGGCAGCGGCTCAGCCACGATTTGCGCTTGAACATGCTGACCTCCTAGAGCGGGCTGACGAAACGGTTGTCGACCAGCTCGTCGTGGCTGACGTTGTAAGGCTTGCCTTGCAGTTCGCTGGCGGTTTCGTTGGCGAGCTTGATCAACGCTGCGCTGTCGCCCGGTTTGCCCGGCGCGCCGAGCAGTTTCTCGCTCATCGCCTGATCATAGAAACGCACGCCTTTGGCGGCAGCGGCCAGTTCCTTCGGATCGGAGAGATAACCGCCGACGCCTTTGGCCATGATCGCGTAGGCCTCGTCCGGGTGTTCCTGGGTGTACTTGACCGCCTTGTACAAACCGGCGACCAGCGCCTTGACGTCCTGCGGCTGTTTTTCGATGACGCTGCAGTTGAGCGCCACCACATCGACGATCACCCCGGGCGTGCTGCTACTGTCGATCAGCACCTTGCCCTGCTGTTTGTCGCGGACCATCGACAAATGCGGCTCCCAAGTCACGGCGGCTGGCACCCGACCGGCGATGAATGCGGTGGCGGCATCGTCGGCCGTCATGTTCTGCACGGTGATGTCGCTCATTTTCATGCCGTTCTTTTTCAGCAAGTACGACAGCCAGAACTGCGAGGTCGAGCCTTCGTTGACGGCCACGGCCTGGCCCTTGAGTTCCTGCAACGACTTCACGTCCTTGCCCACCAGCACGCCGTCGCCGCCATGGCTGTCATCCAGTGCTGCCACGGCCTTGAAGCAGAACTGCGGCCGGTACTTGAGGACTTCGTCGATGGTCGAGGCCGAACCGGAGAGTTGTCCGGAGGCCTGGGCGGCCATGTACATCGAAGCTTCTTCGACCACCGGCAATTCGACGGTCAGGCCGTTTTCCTTGAAGTAGCCCAGATCCTGAGCCAGATACAGCGTGCCATAGCCAACCCAGGTGGTATGGCCGATGGACAAGGTGCCGGCCTGCGCGCTGGTCGCGACCGTGGCGGCCAGGGCGGTGATTGCCAGAGGATGGGTGAGACGGATACACAAGGACTTGATCATGGAGCACTCCCGACGCTGTTGATTTAGTTTTGTCATGGGCAGTACGGCCGGCCGCGATGATGTGAATTCACGCTGCGGTCTCTGCTGGACTCTGGCGTGAAACATCGTGCTGGCGAGATCGATGGTGGCCCATGTGCGGGCCGAGGAAAATCAGGAAATTGTTGGCAGCAAATGATGAAAAAACTGCTTAGGGCGCACCGTGAAAGCGCGGGGTTGGCGGGGATGCTCACGATCGGTGCAAGCCAGGAATTTTCACTGCCTGGAAGAATGCCATCGCTGGCAAGCCAGCTCCCACAGTAATCGCTGGTGTACCCGGAATTGGTGGACACCACAAAAACCTGTGGGAGCTGGCTTGCCAGCGATAGGATCTACGCGGTATCAGCGCAATTGAAACCAGGTGGTTTTCAACTGGGTGTATTTGTCGAACGAGTGCAGCGACAGGTCGCGACCGAACCCTGATTGCTTGCCACCACCAAACGGCACGGTCACGTCGAGCGCATCGACGGTATTCACCGACACTGTGCCGGCCCGCAGCCGCCGCGCCACGCGATGCGCTCGATGCAGATCATCGGTCCACAGCGACGCCGCCAGCCCGTAGACACTGTCGTTGGCAAGACGCACGGCCTCGTCTTCATCATCGAATGGCACCACCGCCAGTACCGGGCCGAACACCTCTTCGCGAAACAGCGGCATGTCGGCACTGACGCCGGTGAAAATCGTCGGTTCGATGAAGTTGTCCGAGCCATTAAAGCGCCGTTGCTGGCCGCCACACACCAGGGTCGCCCCCGCCTGCTCGGCACTGCGAATGGCGCGCATGATGCTCGCCGTCTGCCGCTGATCGACGATCGCCCCGGCACGGCTTTGCGGGTCGAGCGGATCACCCGGCAGCCAGCGTTCGGCCTGAGCCTTCAGGCGCTCGACAAACTCATCGTGAATCGAACGCTCGACCAGCAACCGCGAGTTCGCCGAGCACACTTCGCCCTGGTTGAAGAAGATCCCGAACGCGGCTTTTTCCGCCGCCAAATCCAGATCCTTGCAATCGGCAAACACCAGATTGGCACTCTTGCCGCCGCACTCCAGCCACACTTGTTTCAGGTTGGATTGCGCCGAGTACTGCATGAAATATTTGCCGACCTGGGTCGAGCCGGTGAACACCAGGCAATCGACATCCGCGTGCTGGCCCAAGGCTTTGCCGGTCTGTTCACCCAGCCCCGGCAAGACGTTGAGCACACCCGCCGGCAGTCCTGCTTCCAGCGCCAGCTCGGCCAAACGCAATGCGGAAAACGGTGATTGTTCGGCCGGCTTGAGGATCACCGAGTTACCCGCCGCCAGCGCAGGCGCGAGCTTCCACGCGGCCATGTCCAACGGAAAATTCCACGGCACCACGGCAGCCACCACGCCCAGTGCTTCGCGGGTGATGGTCGCCAGCACATTGGCGGCGCCGGGGGCGATCTGGTCGTAGAGTTTGTCGATGCTTTCGGCGTACCAGCGAAACACCCCGGCGGCGCCCGGCACGTCGATGTTGTAAGCGTCCATCACCGGTTTGCCCATGTTCAGCGAATCGAGCAGGGCCAGTTCTTCGCGATGTTCCATCAGCAGATCGGCCAGACGCAGCAGCACCTGTTTGCGCTCGGCGGGCGGGCGTTGCGCCCAGGTGCCGGCCTCGAATACTTGTCGCGCGTTGCACACCGCCGCGTCCACATCCGCCTCGCCACACGCGGCGACATTGGCCAGCAACCGGCCGGTGGCAGGATTGATCGCGGCGAAGGTCTGCCCCGATTGCGCAACGCAATGCTGGCCGTTGATCACGGCTTGATCGGGAAACTTCAAGGCAACGGCCTGGCGCTGCCACTCTGCAAGTTCGAACACGTCGAATGCTCCTTGGACGTTATTGTGCAGTCGATGTTGGCGCAGGCCCGGACGGGCGAAAACCAGTAAAAATGTCTTCGCAGACAATGAAAAAACTGCTCAATCGGTTTCCCCAAAACCGCTGTGGATGACTAAGGTTCAAGGATAAAAACAACGTCGCGCAGCGGACGCGGCGGCGCACAAATTGCTTGGAAGTCGAGTCCGCTCGTCCTGAGGTTTGCCGTGGCCGCCTACAATTTGCGTCAGCTGAAATACTTCATCACCACCGTCGAATGCGGCAGCGTTGCCGAAGCCTCGCGCAAGCTGTACATCGCGCAACCGGCGATCTCTACGGCGATCAAAGGTCTGGAAGACAGCTTCGCCGTGCAACTGCTGATCCGCCATCACGCCCAGGGCGTGTCCCTGACGCCGAGCGGCGCACGGTTTTTTCGCAAGGCGCAGGAGCTGTTGCGCATGGCCCGGGAGTTCGAGCAGAACGCCCTCGCCGACAACGACATCGTCGCCGGGCAGATCGACATCGGTTGCTTCGAAACCGTCGCGCCGCTGTACCTGCCGCAATTGATTGCCGGATTTTCCGCGCTGTACCCCGGGGTGAAAATCCGCATCCGCGACGGCGAGCAGCAGGAACTGGTGCAAGGCCTGACCTCGGGTAACTTCGATCTGGTGATCCTCTACGAACACGAACTCGATGCCACGATCCAGACCGAACCGCTGATGCCGGCGCAACGCCCGTATGCGCTACTGCCGGCCGATCATCGCTTTGCCCAGTACAAGCAAGTGTCGCTGCGCGATCTGTGCCTGGAACCGATGATTCTGCTCGACGTGCAGCCGAGCCGAACCTACTTCGTCAGCCTGTTCGAAGAACTCGGCCTGACCCCGCGCATCGAGTTCAGCTCGCCGTCGATCGAGATGGTGCGCGGCATGGTCGGCCAGGGGTTCGGCTTCTCGGTGCTGGTGACGAAGCCGCACTCGGAATGCACCTATGACGGCAAGAAAGTGGTGTGCGTCGACATTGTCGAAGATGTCACCGGTTCGGGGCTGGTGGCGGCGTGGCTCAAACGTGGGCAACTGACCAAACCGGCGCAGTTGTTCGCCGATTATTGCCGGGAACAACTGACGGGCAAGGCGCGTAGTTAGAAGCAAAAGATCGCAGCCTGCGGCAGCTCCTACAGAGGGAGCGCAAAAATCCTGTAGGAGCTGCCGCAGGCTGCGATCTTTTGCTCTTCAAGTGCCGCGCGGCTTGGCCCGCGCCGTGGCCTCGGCCACCAACGGATCATCCGGCCAATAATGCTTCGGATATCGCCCCTTCAAATCCTTCTTCACCTCGGCATAGGTGCTGCGCCAGAAGTTGGCCAGATCCTGCGTCACCTGCACCGGCCGCCGTGCCGGGGACAACAGGTGCAGCTTGACCACTTGCCGGCCGCCGGCAATCCGTGGCGTCTCGGCAAGGCCGAACAACTCCTGCAGACGCACCGCGAGAATCGGCGGCTGCTCGCTGTAATCCAGACGTATCGATGACCCCGACGGCACACTGATGTGATGCGGCGCCAGCTCATCAAGCTTCTGCGGCAACGGCCACGGCAGCAGATTGCGCACGATGCTCGACAGGTCTAGATTGGCGAAATGACTCAGTCGCGAGACTTTACCCAGGTAAGGCATCAACCATTCTTCCAGGGTTTTGAGCAACGTCGCGTCGCTGACATCCGGCCAATGGCTTTCGGCCTGGGCGTTCAGATCCAGTTGTCGCAGCAACGCGACACGCGCCTGCCACTGACGCAACTCCGGCGTCCACGGCAGCAACTCCAGCCCCTTGCGCCGCACCAGATTGACCAGCGCCTGACTGCGCGCCGCTTCGTCGAGACCGGCCAACGGTTCGCGGCTGAGGATCAGTTCGCCGACCTTGCGCTGACGCTCGGCGCGCAGCACGCCTTCGCGTTCGTCCCAGTCTAGTTGATCGACGTTATGCACCTGCTCGGCGAGCACCGAATCAAACAGCGCCGGATCGAAATCCGCCGCCAGGTAAATCCGTTCTTCACGCTGGCCCTGACGACTGCCGAGGTCGGCGATAACGATCCACGGCTCCTTCATCAGGCTGTCGGCTTCGGCGAACAGCGCAGCGCGACCATTGGCCAGACGATATTCGGCGCCACCGGCACGCCGCTGTTGGGCGACACGATCCGGGTAAGCCAGCGCCAGCAGCGCACCGAGCCAGCGCGGGTGTTCGGGATCGCTGACCGGCGCGCTGGCCTTGCCACGCAGGTAACCGCGATATTGCCGCGCCAGTTGCCGGGCGCGCTGCACGCCGCCCTGAGCACCGCGCGATGCGCGCTCTTCACCGGAGAGCAGCACCAGGCGGCTGTGCAGATCCGCACCGACACCGCGCAGGATATCGCGCTCGCCGAGCAGTGCCGCGACGTCACAGGCCATGTGCGCCAGCCCCAGCGCCTGACCGCGCAGCAACAGATGCGCGATGCGCGGATGCGCCGGCAACTCGGCCATGGCCTGACCGTGCGCGGTCAGCGCCTCGCCTTCAAGTGCGCCCAGGCGCTGCAACAAGTCCTGCGCCTGTGCATAAGCCGCTGCCGGCGGCACATCGAGCCACACCAGTTCGCCCGGCGTCACGCCCCAGCGTCCGAGTTGCAGGGCCAGGCTCGCCAGATCCGCCGACAGAATTTCCGCACTGCCATAAGCCGCGAGTTGCTCGTGCTGATCCTGCGACCACAAGCGGTAACACACACCCGGCTCCAGTCGCCCCGCCCGGCCCGCACGTTGGGTGGCGCTGGCCCTGGAAATGCGCTGAGTATCGAGACGGGTCATGCCGCTGCCCGGGTCGAAACGCGGCACCCGCGCCAGCCCGGCGTCGATCACCACGCGCACGCCGTTGATGGTCAGGCTGGTCTCGGCGATGTTGGTCGCCAGCACCACTTTGCGCTGGCCGACCGGTGCCGGGTCGATGGCGGCGCGCTGGGCATTCAGGTCCAGTTCACCGTGCAACGGGCAGAGCAATACGTCTTTACGCTCGCCGATGGCATCGCTCAGCTGCTGATGCACGCGACGGATTTCCGCCTGCCCCGGAAGGAACACCAGCAGGCTGCCGGTTTCATCGTGCAGGGCTTCGAGGACGGTCTGGGTCACGCGCTGGTCGATGTACTCGCCGGGCTGGAATGGCCGGCCCCAGCGCATCGTCACCGGGTACATGCGCCCTTCGCTGCGCAGGATCGGCGCGTCATGCAGCAACCCGGCCAGCCGCTCGCCTTCCAGCGTTGCCGACATCAGCAGAATCTTCAGCGGCTGTTCAGCTCGGAACAGTTCACGACCGTTCAAACTCAGGGCCAGTGCCAGATCGGCATCAAGACTGCGTTCGTGGAATTCGTCGAAGATCAGCAGACCGACGCCTTCCAGTGCCGGATCATCCTGCAGACGCCGGGTGAGAATGCCTTCAGTGACCACTTCGATACGGGTATCGGGGCCGACCTTGCTGTCGAGACGGATGCGATAGCCGACGGTTTCACCGACCTTCTCGCCCAGTTCGCTGGCCAGTCGCTCAGCCGCTGCACGCGCGGCGAGACGGCGCGGTTCGAGCATCAGAATGGTCTGCCCGGCCAGCCACGCTTCATCGAGCAAGGCCAAAGGCACGCGGGTGGTTTTACCGGCGCCGGGCGGTGCTTCGAGCACGGCTTCGTGGCGTGTCGCCAACGCTTCACGCAGGGCGGGTAAAACTTCATCGATCGGCAAAGAAATCATGCTGGCTCCCAAACAGAGCCGCGAGTATAACGGCGAACTGCCGGGCGTTTGTCAGGGTCTTAATTTCAAATGACGACGCTTCGTTTTCAAATGACTCAGGAGATTTCCCATGCGCTTACCTTCTCGCCTGATTGGCGGTGTACTGGTCGCCACCCTACTCACTCAACTCACGGCCTGCGGATCGATTTTCTACCCCGATCGTCGCGGGCAGATCGATGGCAAGATCGACCCGGCGATTGCCGTGCTCGACGCCGTGGGCCTGCTGTTCTACGTCATCCCCGGCCTGATCGCCTTTGCCGTGGACTTCACCACCGGTGCGATCTATTTCGAACCGGGCCACACCGCTCAGGTCGATCCGGCCAAACTCAAACAAGCCATCGGCCCGGACGGTCAGGTCGATAACCTCAAGTTGCAGGCTATTCTCGAAACTGAACTGGGCCGCAACCTGCCGCTGGACGATCCGCGCCTGATCCAGCACAAGGGCAGCACGCAACAACTGGCGATGTTTGGCCTGCAACCCGCCGCTTAAGGAAATCACATGACCACCAGCCCCGAACACGCCCGCCTGCTGCGGCTGGCAACCCGCGCTTCGGTGGCGGTGGCCTGCACGCTGATCATCGCCAAGGCCATCGCCTGGTGGCTGAGCGGTTCGGTGAGCATGCTCGCCGGCCTCACCGACTCGGCGCTGGATGGCGTGACTTCGCTGCTCAACCTGCTGGCGGTGCATTACGCGCTGCGCCCGGCCGATGACGATCACCGTTACGGCCACGGCAAGGCCGAATCGCTGGCGGGCATGGCGCAGGCGCTGTTCATCGGTGGCAGTGCGCTGCTGATTGCGTTCCAGGCGTATGAACGCATCAAGCAACCGGAGCCGCTCGGCGCACCGTGGCTGAGCATCGGCGTGATCGTGTTCTCGCTGCTGCTGACCGCCGCGTTGCTGACGCTGCAACATCGGGTGATCAAGCAGACCGGCTCCAACGCCGTGCGCGCCGACTCGCTGCACTACCGTTCGGACATGCTGCTCAACGGCAGCATTCTGATTGCGCTGATCCTCGCCGGCATGGGCTTTCATCAGCTCGATGCGTGGTTCGGCCTGGGGATTGCCGGGTACATTTTGTGGAGTGCGATCCAGATCGCCCGGGAAAGTTTTTCGGTGCTGATGGATGAAGAGCTGCCAACCGATGTCAGTCAGCACATGCTCGAACTGGCCTGCGCTGTACCCGGCGTGTTGGGCGCGCATGACCTGCGCACGCGGATTTCGGGCAACCACTGGTTTGTGCAGCTGCATCTGGAATTGCCGGGAGAGCTGACCCTGTCAGTGGCCCACGGCATCAGCGATCAGGCGGCGGATGCGATTCACGCCGCCTACCCGCGAGCCGAAGTGCTGGTGCACGCCGACCCGCAGGAAGTGGTCAAGACCGAACGGGCGCAAACCCGGATTCAGTAAGACACCTGATAACCGCGACTGCTCAGGCAATTGCCCTGCGCCTGACGGTAAGCCTGCACCACTTCGGGCGCCGGTTGATAGGTCGCGGTACGCGGGTCGAAACCGCTCTGCTGCACGGCGTATTGGTAGCACTGATAACCGTCCTGCTGCACCTGTTCCGGCGACTGACCGTTGGCCGGGTAGGCCTCGACGTCATAGCCCTGGGATTGCGGCTGCGGTGGCGGCGGTTGCTGCACCGGCGGCTCGACCACGACGTAATCCTGCGTGGCTTCCTCGTAGGCATAGTAGGAACCGGCAGCGAGGAACAGCAGCGCACCGCCGATCCACACTTCACGGGCGTAGTCCGGCAGGTAGTGAGTGCGAATCCCCCGTGGCGGCTGCACGACGATGTAGCGCGGGCCTTGCGGGCGATACCAGTAGCCGCCGGAATAGAAGTAATCCTGGCCGCGATACGGCACGCGGTATTCGCGATCCGGGAAGCGGTCGATCACATGCCCCGGACGGTATTGCGGGCCTGGGCCCCAACCGTTGCCATGGCCATCCGGGCGACCCGGCCAGCGATTGTCATTGGGCCGGTTGCCGGTTTGCCATTGCTGGTTGTGGTAACCATTCTGCGGCCGCTCGTCGCGGTAGTAACCCTGGCGCGGTTCCTGAGTCTGGCGCACGGTGTCGGGCCGTGGCTGGATCGGCAGGTTGTTCGACGGTGGCGCCTGATGCACCGGTGCAGGCTGATTGGGCGCGCGGTTCTGGTTCTGCCACTGGCCGTTATTGTGCTGCTGGCCGTTGTGTTCGAACTGGCGGCTGTTGTCGCCCCGAATGATTTGGTTGTTCTGCGGCCGCGGCTGATTTTGCGGCGGCGGATTGTTCTGCCCGCGGGGCTGATGATCGCCGCCACGACCCTGATTGCCCTGATGCTCACCGCCGTGCCCGTTGTTCTCGGGGCCACGATTCTGTGGCTCGTCGGCCAGCGCTTGCGCACCGACGCTCACACACAGCAAACCAACACCGGCCAGACGCCAGATGCGCGACTTCATGCTTTTCCTCACTGCGGGTATTAAGAGGGCTTGTAGCTAAGACCGGGAATACGCACACCGGGTTCTGCGACAGGTTATCAGTCACGAAACTTATTTATTGAGGAAGGCTGTGCATCGAGGCACAAAAAACGCAGACAAGAAAAAGGGAGACCCGTCGGCCTCCCTTCAGAGAACTTCGTCCTGGCTCGACGCTTTTGACGTCGGCTCACCTCACGCCGTCTTCTGGACAGTGTGCAGCTCGGGGGCCGGCACATCCCCGGTGGGGGTGGCGGCCGCGGCGGGCCTGATTGGGCGGGCCGCAGTGGACTGTGTTACCGAGCAGTGATTCTGGTGATAAGAATAGGCCGCAAGGCGCGACAGAGGATTGCGAAGATTGCTCAAATAAACACTGCTTGCGCAATTTTTAACCCTGGATAGATAATCCGCCGCAATAGTTACAACCAAGGACTGATTCATGAGCAAACTCGACCGTTACGACCTGAGCATTTTGGCGGAATTGCAGCGCGACGCCCGCATCTCCAACCAGGAACTGGCCGAGCGCATCGGTCTGTCGCCCTCCCCCTGCTCACGCCGGGTCAAGCAACTGGAGGACGACGGCTACATCTCGCGCCAGGTCGCCCTGCTCGATCGCAAGATGCTCGGCCTGAGCCTGACCGCCTACGTACTGATCGGCATGGACCGGCACACCCCGGAGCGTTTCGAGAACTTCGAAGCGGCCATCCGCACTCTGCCGCAGGTGCTGGAGTGCAGTCTGGTGACGGGTGTGGATGCCGACTATCAGTTGAAAGTGGTGGTGCCGGACATGGATCACTATCAGAAGCTGTTGCTGGGGCATCTGACCCGAATTGAGGGGGTGACCAGCGTGCGCTCCAGTTTTGTGCTGAATCAGGTGCTCAACAGCACCGAACTGCCGCTGACGCATCTGCGCAGCTAACCCGCAGTCCCTCTGTAGGAGCTGCCGAAGGCTCGGGCCGCGATCGGACGATCTTTTGATTTTGCTTTTCAAGATCAAGATCAAGATCAAAAGATCGCAGCCTTCGGCAGCTCCTACAGGGGGGGGCGCGTGGTAGAGGTGCGGCACACCGACACAGGTCAATGCGCCCGCAATCCCCCTCGGCGTATAATCGCCCAGCCCTTTCAGCCCTGTGCGCGCCGGAGATGCCCGATGGATCCTGCAGTATTCGAAGAGTGGATGATGACTGGCCTGGTCAGCATCCTGATCATTTTCATGGGTTTTATCGTCTGGGATCTGGCGAAGAAGTCCAAGGCCGGGCGTTTCGGCTCGTTCATTCTGTTCTTCGTGCTGGGCCTGGGCGTGGCCGCGTTCATCATCAAGAGTGTGGTGATCGGCCTGATCGAGTCCGGCGCTCTATAACCGCGCCGGCACTTCCTTCCACTGGCCCTGATCAAGCCCTTCGAGCGTCCAGTCGCCAATCCGCACCCGCACCAGCCGCAACGTCGGCAGCCCGACCGCAGCGGTCATCCGCCGCACCTGACGGTTGCGCCCTTCACGAATCACCAGCTCCAGCCAACTGGTCGGCACGCTTTTGCGAAAGCGAACCGGCGGATTGCGCGACCAGAGTTGCGGCTCGTCCAGTTGCCGCGCCTCGGCGGGCAGGGTCATGCCGTCATTCAGCTCGACGCCCTCGCGCAGTCGCTGCAATTGTTCAGCACTCGGCTCGCCCTCGACCTGCACCCAGTACGTCTTGGGCAACTTGTGTTTCGGGTCGGCAATCCGCGCCTGCAACTGGCCGTCGTTGGTCAGCAGCAGCAAACCTTCGCTGTCGCGATCAAGGCGTCCGGCCGGATAGATGCCGGGTATCTCGATGAAATCCTTGAGCGTCGCCCGCCCGCCTTCGTCGCTGAACTGCGTCAGCACATCGAACGGTTTGTTGAACAGGATCAGCTTCGGCTCGGCCGGCGGCGCCTTGGCGACACGGCGCGGTGAGGACGACTGAGGCTTCGCGCCAGGACGGCGGGAAGGAGGACGCGGGGGACGGGACATGGCGAAAAGAACATCTAACGGTCAGGACTGCTAATGCTAGTGCCCTGACCGCCAAATGACCACGACTAACCGTTAACGGAACGGCGGCTCGTCGAAGCTGCGCAGTTTGCGCGAGTGCAGCGAGTTGAGTTCGGTGCGCAGCAGGTCCACCGCTTCGATACCGATCTTCAAGTGCTGGCTGACCGCGCGCTCGTAGAACGCGTTGGCCGAGCCCGGCAGCTTGATTTCACTGTGCAGCGGTTTGTCCGAAACGCAGAGCAACGTGCCGTACGGCACCCGCAGGCGATAACCCTGTGCGGCGATGGTGCCGCTTTCCATGTCCACCGCCACGGCGCGGGACAGGTTGATCAGCGGACGTTCCTGCGCCCAGCGCAGTTCCCAGTTGCGGTCGTCGTAGGTCAGCACGGTGCCGGTGCGCAGACGCTTTTTCAGCTCCTCGCCCTTCTCGCCAGTGATATTGGCCGCGGCTTGCTGCAGCGCCAGTTGCACCTCGGCCAGCGCCGGGATCGGAATGTTCGGCGGCACCACGCGGTCGAGAATCCCGTCGCGACGCATGTAGGCGTGAGCCAGCACGTAGTCGCCGATGGTCTGCGACTGACGCAGGCCGCCGCAGTGACCGATCATCAGCCAGCAATGCGGACGCAACACCGCCAGGTGGTCAGTGATGTTCTTGGCGTTGGACGGGCCGACGCCGATATTGACCAGGGTCACACCGTGGCCGTCATTGGCGATCAGGTGATAGGCCGGCATCTGGTAGCGGTGCCAGACCACGCCAGCGGCAATCGCCGAAGCTTCGCCGTGGTCCATGCCCTTCTCGATGATCACGTTGCCCGGCAGGACCATGCGCACGAAACGCGGGTCATTGCGCAGTTGTTCCAGGCCATGAACGATGAACTGGTCGACGTAGCGGTGATAGTTGGTCAGCAGGATCCACGGCTGCACATGGCGCCAGTCGCTGCCGGTGTAGTGCACCAGACGACGCAGGGAGAAGTCGACGCGCGCGGCGTCGAACAGCGCCAGTGGCAGCGGATCGGTGTTTTCCCAATCGTAGAGACCGTCGGCGATGCCATCGGTGGCGGCGGACAGGTCGGTACTCGGGAACACCCGCGCCAACACCGCCGCGGTGACGCCGGAGCCGGCCAGTTCATCGCCCTGCTCGACCACGTACGGGTATGGAATGTTCTGCTGACTGACACCGACTTCCACAGTCACCGTGAAGTCGTGCATCAACGGCACCAGTTGTTCCAGCAGGTATTTGCGGAACGCCTTGGGATGGGTGACGGTGACGCTGTAGGTGCCCGGCAGTTGCACCTTGGCGTAGGCGCGGGTGGTCTGCGGGACTTCGCCCTGACACAGGTAGGTCAGACGCAGTTCGGGATAACGAAACAGGGCACGCTGTTCGGCGTCAGGCTCGACGCGATCCTTGAGATACCGCTTGAGCGCCGAGTTCAGCGCAGTGGTGGCCCGCTCATGCAGCTCGGCCAGACGATCCACGGCTTGTTCGGCAGTTTGAACGACAATAAACGCTTCGGTCACGATCAGCTTCCTGTGTTCTGACTTGCAGAGCTTCATCTTGCCTGCAACATCGCGTCACGGGAACAGTGGCGTTGTGGCTGTACCCAAATCTTTCAAACAAAGCGAATCCCAGTGGGAGCTGGCTTGCCAGCGATGAGGCCGGCACATTCAATATCAATGTTGACTGACAGGTCGCCATCGCTGGCAAGCCAGCTCCCACCGGGTTTTGCAGTGTTCGAGGGACCGGGGTCAGAAACCCTGGGGGGTTGAGCGGGCGACGATGGCTTCGACGTCCAGGCCACGCGGCAACGCACCGTAGACCCGGCCGCCACCGCTCAGACGACTGGCAATGAACGCATCGCTGACCGCCGAATTACCGGCTTCCAGCAATAGCTTGGCCTGCAAACCGAGCGCGATGTCTTCGGTGAGTTGCCGCGCCCGATACTGAATGTCGCTGGTGTCCTTGAACTGCGCCTGCAACTGCTGGATATGCGCAGCCAGACGCTTGTCACCATGGCCATCGCCCAACTCGCTGAACAACACGTCGAGCACACCCGGCTCTTTCGACAGCGCACGCAACACGTCAAGGCACTGCACATTCCCCGAGCCTTCCCACGTCGAGTTGACGGGCGCTTCGCGATACAGCCGTGGCAGGATGCTCTCCTCGACATACCCGGCACCGCCCATGCATTCGGCAGCTTCATTGATCATTCCGGGGGCACGTTTGCAGATCCAGTATTTGCCCACCGCGGTCACCAGCCGGGCGAATCTGGCTTCCTGCGAATCCTGCAGATGATCCAGCGCCTTGCCCATGCGCAGGCTCAACGCCAGCGCGGCCTCGCTTTCCAGCGCCAGATCGGCCAACACGTTCTGCATCAACGGTTGCTCGCTGAGCAGCTTGCCGCCGACCGAACGGTGCGCGCAGTGATGGCTGGCCTGGGTCAGCGCCTGACGCATCAGCGAACTGGAGCCGACCATGCAATCGAAACGGGTCATCGCCACCATCTCGATGATGGTCGGTACACCGCGCCCCTCTTCGCCGACCATCCACGCCAAAGCGCCACGGAACTCCACTTCGCTGGAGGCATTGGACTGGTTGCCGAGTTTGTTTTTCAGGCGCTGGATGTAGAACTGATTGCGTGTGTCGTCGGGGCGATGGCGCGGCAGCAAAAAGCAGGTCAGGCCCTTGTCGGTCTGCGCCAGCGTCAGGAACGCATCGCACATCGGCGCCGAGCAAAACCACTTGTGCCCGACCAGTTCATAGGCCTGGCCCGGCCCACTGGCGCCGACCGGATAAGCCTTGGTGGTGTTGGCCCGCACATCGGTGCCGCCCTGTTTCTCGGTCATTGCCATGCCGATGGTCACGCCGGCCTTGTGCGCCATGCCGACGTTGCGCGGGTCGTATTCGGTGGCGAGTATTTTCGGCAGCCACAGCTCGGCCAGATCCGGTTGCAAACGCATGGCCGGAACGCTGGCGAAGGTCATGGTCAACGGGCAACCGCTACCGGCCTCGGCCTGGCTGTGCAAATAGCTCATTGAGGCTCGGGCGACATGCGCGCCGTCCTGCGGATGCGCCCATGGCAATGAAGTCAGGCCATGTTCGATCGCGGTGCGCATCAGCTCGTGATAGGCCGGATGGAATTCCACCAGATCGATGCGATGACCGTAGCGGTCGTGGCTGTTGAACAGCGGTTTGTTCTGATTGGCAAGGAACCCGGCCTCCATCAGCGGCCCGCCGGCCAGCGCACCGTAGACATCGATCCGCGACTCGGCCCACCCAGCACCAAAGCGGCGCGACCACTCCTGTAGCGGCAGATCGATGCGGTACAGGTTGGCGCCATCCAGCGACGGTGGCTGGTTGGTGACTTCGTGGGTTTCGGCGAACTGATGCAGGTTCATGACGGGGCTCCTTTGGTCAGCCAAGGGATTCAGTTAAGCACCGGCCCGTGGCTGATCAAAGTGTCATATGCGCCGAACTGTCGGCGCTTTCACCCTGTCAGGCGCTAAGTACCCGACGCTCCAGCGCCGTCTGCAGGTCTTCGAATTTCACCGGTTTGTTCAGGTAATCGATGCGCGTACCCGGCGCGCAGTGCTCGCGATCCGTGCCCAGCGCCAGCATGAACACCGGCAGATTGGCGCAGCCCGGCAGGGCATGGATCTGGCAGCACAGCGACGCGCCTTCGTGAGAGGGCAACTGGCAATCGATCAGCACCGCGTCGAAGGTTTCCCGTTGCAGGCAATCGAGTGCCGCCGCGCCGTTGTCCGCAGTGCGTACGCGGAATCCCAGTTTGAGCAGCATGCCGCGCATCACCAATTGGTTGACGCTGTTGTCGTCCACCAGCAACACCGTGCAGTCCTGCGGTGCACGGCTGCGCTCATGCAGCGCGTCCGGGGTTGGCGCCGCTTCAATCTGCGGCAGCTCAAACTCGACATCCAGTTGAAAACGGCTGCCGCTGCCAGGCTGGGAGCGGTGAGTCAGCTTGCCGCCAAGCAACTCCACCAGTTGCCGACAGATCGCCAGACCCACGCCCAACCCACCGTATTCGCGAGTCATCGAGCCATCGAGCTGGAAGAAGCGCTGGTACATCGTCGCCTCGCCCAGATCGGTGAAACCGATGCCGGTGTCGATCACTGCAAACGACAGGGCCAAGCGGTTGTCCGCCGCCGGTTTGCCCGTCACCCGCAGCGCCAGGCCGCCGACCCGGGTGAACTTGATCGCGTTGTCCAGCAGGCACTCCAGGCATTGCGCCAGTTTGGCGCTGTCGCCGTGCAAACGATCCGGCAGGGTCGGCAGCACCTCGACCTTGAAGTCCAGCGACTTGCTCGCTGCGTTGCCGTCGAACTGCACGCGCAAGGCCTCGACCACCGCACGCAGGCTGAAGCTGCCCGGCGTCGCCTTGAGCTTGCCGGCTTGCAATTCGGTGAGGGTGAGGATGCCGTTGACCATGCGCATCATGTCCCGGGCGGAACCTGCGGCGGTTTGCTGGTATTGCTCCAGTTCAGGCTCCAGCTCGACGGTCTGCATCAGCTCCAGCGAACCGATCACCCCGTTCATCGGCGTGCGCAATTCGTGGGTCAGGGTCGCGAGGAATTCATCCTTGAGCTTGTTGCTGTGGGCCAGTTGCTGGTTGAGCACTTCGAGTTTCTGCCCGGCATCGAACAGGGTTTGCGCCTGCTGCTCGCGCATCGCGTTGATGCGGTCGGCCAGCGCCAGCGACAGCAGCGCCACTTCAATCGCCGAACCGATCTGGCTGGCGTACATGGTCAGGAACACGTTCGGCAGCAGGCCCAGCACCATCAGCGTATTGACGATGCCGCCGAGCAGGAACGCCGACCAGGCAATGATGAAGTAACGCGCCACCCGCAATCCGCGCCACCAGGCGAGGATCCCGGCGGCGAAAATCACCACTGTGAACACCAGCGCCAGCAGGGTCGCCAGGCGCAGCGACAACGCGTAACTAGTCATCAGCGACAACCCGACCACCAGCGCACCGAACGCGATCAGGGCGATCAGCAGGTAGTCGAGCCAGCGGCTGTGGGTTCGGGTCTGCAGGAAACTGCGCGCGAACTGACTGCCGAACAGCCCCGCGCAACCGATGAAAAACGGTGTGGCGGCATTGGCCCACCACGGGTTGTCCGGCCAGAAATACTCGACCGCCGCGCCGTTCACCGACAGTTGATAGAGGCCGAACGAGGCGATGTAGAAGATGTAATAGAGGTAGCTGGTGTCGCGCACGCTCAGGTAGATGAACAGGTTGTAGACCAGCATCCCCAGCAGCACGCCATAAATGATCCCCAGCACATACAGGCGCACCGGCTGGTCTTCGAGGTACGCGGTGCTCGACCATAGCGTCACCGGTGCCTGGATCGAGCCTTCACTGGCCAGGCGCAAATACACGGTTTTTTGCTGGTCAGGGGTGAAGGTCAGGTCGAACAGGTAATTGTTCTGGCGGATCTCGCGACTGGCGAAGGGCAAGGCGTCGCCGGTCTGCCGGATCAGCCGATAGTCGCCATTGGCATCGGCCATATAAAGGTCGAGGTGATCGAGCGGCGGATACGCCAGCTCCAACAGCCAGGTGCGTTGCGCGGCCGGGTTGTTCGGACGGTAATGCAGGTCGATCTTCAGCCAGAACGCCGAACGCGAGTAACCGGCATTGAGCGTGGCTTTGTCGTGGGGTTTGAAATTGCCCGCCGCCGCTTGAGCGCGGACGTCGGCGATGTTCGCCTGACCGCTCGGGTCTTCGAACACCTGCAGAGAGCGCCCCAGAGGAAGGCTCTGGGTATTTTCGTCGAACTCGACGGCGCTTGCGAGGAGGGGCAAGCAGAACAGCAACATCAGCAAATAGCGCATTGAAGCCCCAGCGTGGCTCGTCCGGTTGTGTCAGGAAGCCCCCCATTCCCTTTGAGTAGACGTAAAACCGGTATTACCTGTTATTGGTTTGGATCCAGACTAGCATAGCCGTTGATGGCCATTAAGCACCATCGAAATTTTTCCCACAAAGGCTCTAGAACGGGCGTTTCAGAGCAAAGCTGCGGGCTAGAGCTGTTGAGTTGGTCAGCTTAATCATTGCGATCCGCTTTTGTGGCGAGGGACCTTGCTCCCGCTCGGCTGCGCAGCAGTCGTAAAACCTGTAAATGCGCTGTGCCTGAATAAATGCAGGGGCTGCTTCGCAACCCAGCGGGAGCAAGCTCCCTCGCCACAATGGTAGCTGCAGCGTTGTCCGACAATCTGCTCGCAAACACCGTCAGGACTGAACCCCAAAATCAGGTTTGGTGGTAAGCTCGCGCACCATGAATATCTACAGCTCCCGCCCCGTTGTCCTCTGTCTCTCCGGCCACGACCCCAGTGGTGGCGCCGGCTTGCAGGCAGATATCGAAGCCTTGCTCGCGCAGGGTTGCCATGCGGCTCCGGCCGTCACCGCCCTGACCGTGCAAGACACCGTCAACGTCACTGATTTCCGCGTCCTCGACCGTGAGTGGGTACTGGCCCAGGCCAATGCCGTGCTCAACGACTCCGAAGTCGCAGCGGTCAAACTGGGCATGCTCGGTTCGCTGGAAATGGTCGACACCGTGGTCGAACTGCTTTCGGCGCACCCGCACCTGCCAGTGGTCTGCGACCCGGTGCTGCGTGCCGGCGGCGGCGGACGCCTGGGCAAGGACGAAGTCGGTTACGCGATGCGCGAGCGTCTGCTGCCGCTGTCGATCATTGCCACCCCCAACCTTCCCGAAGCCCGAATCCTCGCCGAATTGCCCGAAGGCACTGCGGACGAGTGCGCGGAAAAACTCCTGCCGTTCGTCAAAAACCTGCTGATCACCGGCGGCCATGGCGACGAAACTGAAATCCACAATCGCCTGTACAGCCGTGACGGCCTGCGTGAAACCTTCTATTGCCAGCGTTTGCCGGGCAGTTATCACGGCTCCGGCTGCACGCTGGCCAGCGTACTGGCCGGTCGGCTGGCCCAGGGTGAAAACCTCGCCAGCGCCGTGCGCACGGCACTGGATTACACCTGGCGCACCCTGCGCGATGCCGAACAACTGGGCAAAGGCCAGTTCGTGCCGCGTCGCCTGCCGCTGGATTTTTGCTCGTAACGTCGTGAGGTCTGCCTGATGAAACTACGTGGCCTGTACGCCATCACCGACAGCCAATTGCTGGCGGGCAAGTTTCTGTCGTACGTGGAAGCGGCGCTGGAAGGCGGCGTCACCCTGCTGCAATACCGCGACAAAAGCAGCGACGAGGCCCGCCGCCTGCGCGAGGCCGAAGCCCTGCGTGATCTGTGCGAACGCTACAAGACGCAGTTGATCATCAACGATGACGCCGAACTGGCCGCGCGCCTCAACGTTGGCGTGCACCTGGGGCAGACCGACGGCCCGCTGTCGCCGACCCGCGCCCTGCTCGGCTCCAAAGCCATCATCGGGTCGACCTGCCATGCGCAGCTCGAACTGGCTGAACAGGCCGCCAAAGAAGGCGCGAGCTATGTCGCCTTCGGTCGCTTCTTCAACTCCAACACCAAACCCGGCGCACCGAGCTGCAGCCTCGATCTGCTCGACGAGGCCAAACGCAAGCTGCACCTGCCGGTCTGCGCGATTGGCGGCATCACCCTCGACAACGCCGCGCCGCTGGTGGCCCATGGGGTCGACCTGCTGGCGGTGGTCCACGGTTTATTCGGTGCCGAAAGCACCGCCGAAGTGACCCGCCGCGCCCGCGCCTTCAACGAACTTCTGAAAATCTGATTTGAGAGCCCGATCATGTCTCGTTCCGAAACCCTGTTTGCCAATGCCCAAAAACACATTCCCGGTGGCGTGAACTCGCCGGTTCGCGCGTTCAAGAGCGTGGGCGGCACACCGCTGTTTTTCAAGCATGCCGAAGGCGCTTACGTTACTGACGAAGACGACAAGCGTTATGTGGATTACGTCGGTTCGTGGGGGCCGATGATCCTCGGCCACAGCCACCCGGACGTGCTCGACGCGGTTCGCAATCAGCTGCAACACGGCCTGTCCTACGGCGCGCCGACCGCGATGGAAACCGAGATGGCCGACCTGGTCTGCTCGCTGGTGCCGTCGATGGACATGGTGCGCATGGTCAGCTCCGGCACCGAAGCGACCATGAGCGCGATTCGTCTGGCCCGTGGCTACACCGGTCGTGACAGCATCATCAAGTTCGAAGGCTGTTACCACGGTCACTCCGACAGCCTGCTGGTCAAGGCCGGCTCCGGCGCGCTGACCCAGGGCGTGCCAAGCTCCGCCGGTGTACCGGCAGCATTCGCCAAACACACCCTGACCCTGCCGTTCAACGACATCGACGCGGTTGAGAAGATGCTCGCCGAAGTCGGTCAGGACGTGGCGTGCATTATCGTCGAGCCAGTCGCTGGCAACATGAACTGCGTACCGCCGGCGCCGGGTTTCCTCGAAGGCCTGCGCGCGCTGTGCGACAAGCACGGCGTGGTGCTGATTTTCGACGAGGTGATGACCGGTTTCCGTGTTGCCCTCGGCGGTGCCCAGGCGCACTACGGCGTAACCCCGGATCTGACCACCTTCGGCAAGATCATCGGCGGCGGCATGCCGGTCGGCTGCTTCGGCGGCAAGCGCGAAATCATGGAACGCATCGCGCCGCTGGGCCCGGTGTATCAGGCGGGCACCCTGTCGGGTAACCCGCTGGCGATGGCCGCCGGTCTGACCACCCTGCGTCTGATCAGCCGCCCAGGGTTTCACGCCGAGCTGACCGACTACACCACGCGCCTGCTCGACGGTCTGCAACAACGCGCCGATGCGTCGGGTATTCCGTTCGTGACCACTCAGGCCGGCGGCATGTTCGGTCTGTACTTCAGCGGTGCCGACGACATCGTCACCTTCGAAGACGTGATGGCCAGCGATGCTGCGCTGTTCGGTCGCTTCTTCCACCTGATGCTGGAAGGCGGCGTTTATCTGGCGCCGAGTGCATTCGAAGCCGGTTTCACCTCGATCGCCCACGGCGAAGCCGAGCTGAAAATCACCCTGGACGCTGCCGAACGTGCCTTCGCTGCACTGAAGTAATCGCCGTAGCGCTGACGTTGGCCATGGCCAGCGTCAGCTTTCACCTACACCTACGCACTTTTTCCCACGCCTCTGCTAAAAATCCGCCGGAAAGTGGCCGATATATTCCCCGCGCAGCAGAAAAACGAGTAAAGACTTTGTAAGGTTGGCCCTGCTTATTTCATAATGCGCGCTTATTGGATCCCTCGATGGGTCCGCGTGCCCTTCAGAGGTAAGTCGATTCCCATGAACCGCACCGGCCGCACCCTTGCCTTGGGCTGCCTGTTGCTCCTTCAGCCCCTGCTCGCGCATGCACAAGCAGGCGGCAACTCGTTGTTGATCCCGGCGATGGGTCGTTGCACCCTCAACACTCAGCCGCAAGACGTCACGCAGGCACTGGCCGCCTGCCAGAAAGCGGCGGACGAAGGCGATGCGCAAGCGCAATACGAGTTGGGTGAGTTCTACTACGACGGCAAGAATGCGCCACGCGACCTCAATCAAGCCCTGAGCTATTTCGAAAAGGCCTCGCTGCAAGGCCACGCTCAGGCGCAGTTCAAGCTCGGCACCATGTTCTTCCACGGCGAAGGCGTGCAGGCCAACAACATTCAGGCCTACATCGTGCTGAAGATGGCCGCGGTCAACGGCGCCGAAGATGCGCTGGACACCGCTGACGAAGTCTCCGAAAAAATGTCCCGCGAAGACCTCGAAACCGCGACTCAGGTGCTCGGGCAAATTTTCCGTAAATACTTGATGGAACTGCAGAGCGCCGATGGGCGTACGCCGTTTTCGCCTTTGCCATAAGGGCTTTTGTGGCGAGGGAGCTTGCTCCCGCTGGGTTGCGAAGCAGCCCTAAACCCTGCAAGCACTTTTTTCCTGATACACCACAGAGCCTGATACTGCGACTGCTGCGCAGCCGAGCGGGAGCAAGCTCCCTCGCCACAAACTCACTCCTATCCAGTATCTGCTGTTACTTCTCAGGCATCGGCATCGGAAACGGCATCACATTGCCGACCGCGCCACGGGCCTCGCTGATTTTCGGGGTGCCCAGACGCTCCACCTCGTCGATGCGCACGATCGAATGCATCGGCACAAAGCTGCGCACCACACCTTCGAACTGCGCCTTGAGCTTCTCTTCGCTCGGATCGACCACCACTTGCGTGCGCTCGCCAAAGACGAACTCTTCCACTTCCAGAAAACCCCACAGATCACTTTGATAGATCTGCTTGGCGTACATTTCGAACACCTGGCCCTGGTTGAGGAAAATCACCTTATAGATTGGAGCTTCGCGTTTGGTCATGGCGGGGGGATAACATCGGGGATAAAAATGAGGGCGCAAACTATAGCATAGCCGCCGGACGCACAGCGGTAGGAACCTGAGGGCTTGTTCCCTATAATGCGCGGTTCTTTGAATCAGGTGACGACCTTACTCCATGGCCAAGAAGCTTTACATCGAAACCCACGGTTGCCAGATGAACGAGTACGACAGCTCGCGCATGGTCGATCTGCTGGGCGAACATCAGGCCCTGGAAGTCACCGCCCGCGCCGAAGACGCCGACGTGATTCTGCTCAACACCTGCTCGATCCGCGAACGCGCTCAGGACCGGGTGTACTCGCAGCTCGGCCGCTGGCGCGAACTGAAACTGGCCAACCCGGACATGGTGATCGCCGTCGGTGGTTGCGTGGCCAGCCAGGAAGGCGCGGCGATCCGTGATCGCGCGCCGTACGTCGATGTGGTCTTCGGCCCGCAAACCCTGCACCGCCTGCCGGAAATGATCGACGCCGCGCGCAGCAGCAAGCTGCCGCAAGTCGATGTCTCATTCCCGGAAATCGAAAAATTCGACCATTTGCCCGAGCCGCGCATCGATGGCCCGAGCGCCTACGTGTCGGTGATGGAAGGTTGCAGCAAGTACTGCACGTTCTGCGTAGTGCCTTATACCCGTGGCGAAGAGGTCAGCCGGCCGTTCGATGACGTGATTGCCGAGATCATCCACCTCGCCGAGAACGGCGTGCGTGAAGTGACCTTGCTCGGGCAGAACGTCAACGGTTATCGCGGTACGACTCATGACGGTCGCCTGGCCGATCTGGCCGAGCTGATCCGCGTGGTCGCCGCCGTCGATGGCATCGACCGTATTCGCTATACCACTTCGCACCCGCTGGAGTTCTCCGACAGCCTGATCCAGGCCCACGCCGAAGTGCCGGAGCTGGTCAAACACCTGCACTTGCCGGTGCAGTCGGGTTCTGACCGGATTCTGGCGGCGATGAAGCGCAACCACACCGCGCTGGAGTACAAATCCAAGTTGCGCAAACTCCGCGCTGCCGTGCCGGGCATCTGCATCAGTTCGGACTTCATCGTCGGCTTCCCTGGCGAGACCGAAAAAGACTTCGAACAGACCATGAAGCTGATTGCCGATGTCGGCTTCGACTTCTCCTACTCGTTCGTCTACAGCCAGCGCCCGGGCACCCCGGCGGCCGATCTGGCCGACGACACCCCGGAAGAGCTGAAGAAAGAACGCCTGAACGCGCTGCAACATCGTCTGAATCAGCAAGGGTTCGAGATCAGCCGACAAATGGTCGGTTCGATCCAGCGCATTCTGGTCACCGATTACTCGAAGAAAGACCCGGGCGAGCTGCAAGGGCGCACCGAGAATAATCGTATCGTCAACTTCCGCTGCGATAATCCGATCCTGATCGGCCAGTTCGCTGACGTGCACATCGACGCGGCGCAACCGCATTCGCTGCGCGGCTCGCTGGTCCAGTAATAGATATCAGAAGCACAGAGAAACCTGTGGGAGCTGGCTTGCCAGCGATGAGGCCATCAGCCCCGACAAATATGTCGCCTGCTGCACCGCTATCGCTGGCAAGCCAGCTCCCACAGTGGACAGCATTGTTCTTCAGAATGTACTCATCCATTTAAGAGCTTTCGCACCCACGCCACTGGCGTTATCCTTGATTTCATCTTAATTGCCCCAGGGCGGCTAAATACGACCTTGAACGCACCCATAGAACCACATCGTTTTATCCTCGAGCCCTTTGAGGCTCGCCGCTTCGCCAATCTGTGCGGGCAATTCGACGAGCATCTGCGCTTGATCGAACAGCGCCTGGCCATCGAGATCCGCAACCGCGGAAACCAGTTCGAACTGATCGGCGACCCCAAGCACACCACGTCTGCGGAAAACCTGCTGCGCCGCCTGTACCGGGAAACCAAGGGTACCGAGCTGTCGCCGGACATGGTGCACCTGTTCCTCCAGGAATCGGCCGTCGTCGAACTGGACAACCACGCTCCCGCCGAAGCCTCCGTCGCTCTGCGCACCAAGAAAGGCATGATTCGCCCACGCGGCCTGAATCAGCTGCGCTACGTGAAGGAAATCCTTGGTAACGACATCAACTTCGGCATTGGTCCGGCCGGTACCGGCAAGACCTATCTGGCCGTGGCTTGCGCCGTCGATGCCCTGGAGCGCGAGCAGATCCGCCGCATCCTGCTGGTGCGTCCGGCGGTCGAAGCGGGTGAAAAACTCGGCTTCCTGCCCGGCGACCTGAGCCAGAAGATCGACCCGTACCTGCGCCCGCTGTACGACGCCCTCTACGAAATGCTCGGCTTCGAATACGTGGCCAAGCTGATCGAGCGCCAGGTGATCGAAGTCGCGCCGCTGGCCTACATGCGTGGTCGTACGCTGAACAACAGCTTCATCATTCTCGACGAAAGCCAGAACACCACCGTCGAGCAGATGAAAATGTTCCTGACCCGGATCGGCTTTGGCTCGACTGCAGTCATCACTGGCGACATCACCCAGGTCGACCTGCCGCGCGGGACCAAGTCCGGCCTGCATCATGTGATCGAAGTGCTCAAGGACGTTCCGGGCATCAGCTTCACCCATTTCCAGCCCAAAGACGTTGTGCGTCACCCGTTGGTGCAACGGATCGTCGAGGCCTACGAGCGCTTCGAGACCCGTGCCGAAGCTGCCAAGGAAACCTCGCGCGATGCTTGAGCTGGATCTGCAAATCGCTACCGAAGCGAACGCCCCGAGTGAAGCCGACTTCCGCCAATGGTGCGAACTGGCTCTGCGCCAGCGCAGCGCCGACTCGGAAATGACCATTCGCCTGGTCGACGAGGAAGAAGGTCGCGAACTCAATCACACCTGGCGCCACAAGGATTACGCGACCAACGTCCTGTCGTTCCCGGCGGAAGTCCCGGACGAGTTTCTCGACATCCCGCTGCTCGGCGATCTGGTGATCTGCGTCGCGGTGGTCGAGCGCGAAGCTGCCGAACAAGGCAAGGAACTCCAGGCCCATTGGGCACATCTAGTCATTCACGGCTGCTTGCATCTGCTCGGTTACGACCATATAGATGACGACGAAGCCGAAGAAATGGAAGCGCTGGAACGCGAGTTGCTTGCCGAACTGGGCTATCCCGATCCGTACGCGGACGACGAAACCGAAACATCCCCTATCGTTACAACAAAGGATTCAGAGTAATCGCTATGAGCGAAGATCGATCGAGCAACGGGCAGAAGTCATGGCTGGGTAAACTGACCCAGGCTTTTGCCCACGAGCCGAAGAACCGTCAGGAGCTGCTTGAGCTGCTGCGTGATGCACATCAGAACAAACTGCTGGACAGCGAAGCGCTGGCCATCGTCGAAGGCGCCATTCAGGTGGCTGACCTGCAAGTGCGCGACATCATGGTCCCGCGCTCGCAGATGATCAGCATCAAGGCGACCCAGACCCCTCGTGAATTCCTCCCGGCCGTGCTCGACTCGGCCCACTCGCGCTACCCGGTCATCGGCGAAAGCCACGACGACGTGATGGGCGTGCTGCTGGCCAAGGATCTGCTGCCGCTGATCCTCAAGGAGAACGGCGACAGCTTCAACATCAAGGACCTGCTGCGCCCGGCCACCTTCGTGCCGGAGTCCAAGCGTCTGAACGTGTTGCTGCGTGAATTTCGCGCCAACCACAACCACATGGCCATCGTCATCGACGAGTACGGCGGCGTGGCCGGTCTGGTGACGATCGAAGACGTGCTGGAACAGATCGTCGGCGACATCGAAGACGAGCACGACGTCGAAGAAGACAGCTACATCAAGCCGCTGCCCAGCGGTGACTTCCTGATCAAGGCCCTGACGCCGATCGAGAACTTCAACGAGTTCTTCGACAGCGAATTCTCCGACGACGAGTTCGACACCGTTGGCGGTCTGGTGATGAGCGCGTTCGGGCACTTGCCAAAACGCAACGAAATCACTGAAATCGGCGCCTATCGTTTCCGCATCCTGAACGCCGACAGCCGTCGGATTCATTTGCTGCGACTGACCCCTATCGCCCGGTAAATTTAAGGACTGAAATGCGCTGGACAACCCGCCCCGGCTGGCCCGGTAACCTGCTGGCCGTGGCGGCCGGTGCAATCACCACCTTCGCCCTCGCTCCGTTCAACATCTGGCCGCTGGCTTTGCTCGCGGTCGGCCTGTTCTATGCTGGTCTGCGCGAACTGAAACCGCGTCAGGCGCTGGGGCGTGGCTGGTGTTTCGGTTTCGGCCTGTTCGGCGCAGGGACCAGCTGGATCTACTACAGCATTCACCACTTCGGTGGCGCCTCGGTGCTGCTGGCCGGGTTCCTGATGCTGCTGTTCACCGCAGCGATCGCGTTTTTCTTCGCCCTGCCCGCCTGGGTCTGGGCGCGCTGGTTGCGCCGAAATGAAGCACCGCTGGCCGATGCACTGGCGTTCGCCGCGCTGTGGGTCGGTCAGGAAGCGTTTCGCGGCTGGTTCCTCACCGGTTTTCCGTGGCTCTACTCCGGCTACAGCCAGCTCGACGGCCCGTTGGCCGGGCTCGCGCCGGTCGGTGGCATGTGGTTGGTGTCCTTCGTTCTGGCGCTGACTGCGGCACTGATCTATAACGCGCCGCGCTTGCTGCAATCCGGTCGCAAGGGCTTTATCGCGGCCGGTTTGGTGTTACTGGTCGGGCCTTGGGTAGCCGGTATTGCGCTCAAGGGCCATGCCTGGACCAGTCCGTCCGGCCCGGCACTGAGCGTCGCCGCGATTCAGGGTAACGTCGAACAAAGCATGAAATGGGATCCGGCGCAGCTCAATGCGCAACTGGCGCTGTATCGCGATCTGAGTTTTCGCTCCAAGCCGGTGGATCTGCTGATCTGGCCGGAAACCGCCGTGCCGGTGCTCAAGGAGTCCGCCGAGGGCTACCTGAACATGATGGGCAACTTCGCCGCCGAGCGTAAATCGGCGCTGATCACCGGCGTGCCGATCCGCGAGACGGTCCGCCATGAAAAACGCTTCTTCAACGGCATCACCGTGGTCGGCGAAGGCGATGGCACCTACCTCAAGCAGAAATTGGTGCCGTTCGGTGAGTACGTGCCTTTGCAGGATCTGTTGCGCGGCTTGATCGCGTTCTTTGACTTGCCAATGTCCGACTTCGCTCGTGGGCCGGCGGATCAAGCGTTGCTGCAGGCCAAGGGTTATCAGATCGCGCCGTTCATCTGCTACGAAGTGGTGTACCCGGAATTCGCCGCTGGGCTGTCGGCGCGCAGCGATCTGTTGCTGACGATCAGCAACGACACCTGGTTCGGCACCTCGATCGGCCCGTTGCAACACCTGCAAATGGCGCAGATGCGCGCGCTTGAAGCGGGCCGCTGGATGATCCGCGCCACCAACAACGGCGTGACCGGACTGATCAACCCGTTCGGGCAGATCACCGAGCAGATTCCGCAGTTCGAGCAAGGCATCCTGTATGGCGAAGTGGTGCCGATGCACAACCTGACGCCTTATCTTGAATGGCGTTCGTGGCCGCTGATCATCGTCTGTGTGCTGCTGTTTGGCTGGGCGCTGATGGCGAGCCGGATGTCGAAAACCCTTTAAAAGCAGGTCACTGACCTTGTGGCGAGGGAGCTTGCTCCCGCTCGGCTGCGAAGCAGTCGTAAATCCAGCGCACGCGATCTGTCCAAGACAGTGCGTTTACCTGGATCAGGCCTGCTGCGCAGGCCAGCGGGAGCAAGCTCCCTCGCCACAAAAGGCCGCACTGCCACTGAGTGATTTAGCGGTAAAACAACGAATACCCCACCTGCCCCACCGCCTCATTCAGCAACTGCCCGCTCTGCCAGATCGATTTGAATTCCGGCAGCCAGCCACCAAACGGTCGTGCATTGTCGGTCCCGAGAAAACCCACGGGCGCCGGCACCACTTCAAACCCTGCCTGCTCGAAACACCACACGGCACGCGGCATGTGCCAGGCCTGCGTCACCACCACGACGCGCTTGATGCCTTGCGGCAACAAAATGTCGGCGCTGAGTTTGGCGTTTTCCCAGGTGGTACGGCTTTCGCCTTCCTGCCAGCGCGTGGTCACGCCGAAATCATCGCGCAGTGAATCAGCCATAAGCTTCGCTTCCGTCGGCGGTGTGCCGTAATGCAAGCCGCCGCTGGTCAGGATCGGCAACCCGGACGCCTTGGCCAGCCGCGCGGCATAGCGCTGACGCTCCAGCCCCACGCCGGTCGGCTGATCTTCGCCCCAGGCCAGGTCACCGCGCTCGCGCCCGGAACCCAGCACCACAATGGCATCGGCGCGCTGCGCCAGCATCGACCAGGCGTCACGGGGCAGCGGCGGCTCGCGCTCCAGCGCTTTGGCGCCCCATTGCACCACCACCGGCAAGCTCATCAGCCAGAAACCACCCAGGCCAAGGGCAAAACACAGACCGGCCAGCCGTGGCCGGGAGCGGCGCAGCCACCAGGCGACCAGTAACAGCAGTAAAAGAATGCCAGGCGGCAATAGAAGTTGTTTGATGAAGTAACGCAAAGGCATCGGGGCATCTCCAGAGATGCCCGAAGCCTAAGAGTGTTAATAGAGCGTTACAACCGATAGGGTCGGATCCTGTTGAAAAAGATCCGTTTCTTGCCGCCTTGCGCTTATTTGGCCTGCAAAGAGCGAACCTTGACGGTGTCTTTGCCGGGCGCCTTGTCCTTGAGCCAGATGACCTTGGCCGATTGTGGTGCATCGAGCTGCTTCACTGCCTGTGACAAGCTGCCATGCGACTCACGTTCACTACGATCCAGATAGGCCTTGACCAGTTTGAACTCGGCGGGGCTCAAGCCACGCAATTCCAGTTCCACGGGGCGCTCGTCGCGCAGCCGGCCAGCGGTTTTTGCAGCGTCGAGCGCCATGCCCAGACGATCCATCAACCGTTCGTACAACTCGGGTTTCGTCACGTTTTTCTGCCGTTGCTCCACCATCCCTCACCTCATTGAAGATAAGACTCACTCCCCAATAAGAGCTTAGCTTCGCTGCACAAACCGGCTGAACGCCGCGACCAACGGCCCTCGCCACGGGTTTCCGGGGCCAGACAGCTGTAATCAGGGTTTCCCTAGGCCAAGCGCGGTCATGTATGCTACGGCGCTTCCTGTCATTCCACTTCCAGCTTGTCCGGAGCATCCCGGAAGGCGCGTTGAAGAGGATTAGGCCACCCCTATCCAGTACAAAAGTAGCCATGCACGAACAATATCAGCCCCGTGAAATCGAAGCCGCCGCCCAGTCGTTCTGGGACGAGCAAAAGTCCTTTGAAGTCAGTGAACAGCCAGGCAAGGAAACCTACTACTGCCTGTCGATGTTCCCTTACCCCAGCGGCAAGCTACACATGGGGCACGTGCGCAACTACACCATCGGCGACGTGATCTCCCGCTACCAGCGCATGCAAGGCAAGAACGTTCTGCAACCGATGGGTTGGGACGCCTTCGGCATGCCGGCGGAAAACGCCGCGATGAAGAACAACGTGGCGCCCGCCAAGTGGACCTACGAAAACATCGCCTACATGAAGTCCCAGCTGCGCAGCCTGGGCCTCGCGGTGGACTGGTCCCGTGAAGTGACCACCTGCAAGCCGGACTACTACCGCTGGGAACAATGGCTGTTCACTCGCTTGTTCGAAAAAGGCGTGATCTACCGCAAGAACGGCACCGTGAACTGGGACCCGGTCGACCAGACCGTACTGGCCAACGAACAGGTGATCGACGGCCGCGGCTGGCGTTCCGGCGCGCTGATCGAAAAGCGCGAAATCCCGATGTACTACTTCAAGATCACCGCCTACGCGGATGAGCTGCTGGAGAGCCTCGACGAACTGACTGGCTGGCCGGAACAGGTCAAGACCATGCAACGCAACTGGATCGGCAAATCCCGCGGCATGGAAGTGCAGTTCCCGTACAACGTCGACTCGATCGGCGAAGCAGGCACCCTCAAGGTTTTCACCACCCGTCCGGACACCCTGATGGGCGCGACCTACGTTGCCGTCGCCGCCGAGCACCCGCTGGCGACCCAGGCCGCACAGAACAACCCTGAGCTGCAAGCGTTCATCGCCGAATGCAAGGGCGGCAGCGTGGCTGAAGCCGACGTCGCCACTCAAGAAAAGAAAGGCCTGCCGACCGGCCTGTTCGTCGAGCACCCGCTGACCGGCGAAAAACTCCCGGTGTGGGTCGCCAACTACGTGCTGATGCACTACGGCGACGGCGCCGTAATGGCGGTCCCGGCGCACGACGAGCGCGATTTCGAATTCGCCCACAAGTACGACCTGCCGGTCAAATCGGTGGTGCGCACCAGCTCCGGTGACAGCAACCCGGCTCCGTGGCAAGACGCCTACGGCGAGCACGGCACGCTGATCAATTCCGGCGAGTTCGACGGCCTGGACTTCAGCGGCGCCTTCGACGCCATGGAAGTCGCCCTGATCGAGAAAAACCTCGGTGCCTCGCGCACCCAGTTCCGCCTGCGCGACTGGGGCATCAGCCGTCAACGCTACTGGGGCTGTCCGATCCCGATCATCCACTGCGCGACGTGCGGCGACGTGCCGGTGCCGGAAGATCAACTGCCTGTGGTACTGCCGGAAGACGTGGTGCCGGACGGCGCCGGTTCGCCGCTGGCGCGCATGCCGGAATTCTACGAATGCAGCTGCCCGAAATGCGGCCAGCCGGCCAAGCGTGAAACCGACACCATGGACACCTTCGTCGAGTCCTCGTGGTACTACGCCCGTTACGCCTCGCCGCACTTCGAAGGTGGCCTGGTGGAGAAATCCGCGGCCGACCACTGGCTGCCGGTGGATCAGTACATCGGCGGTATCGAACACGCCATTCTTCACCTGCTGTACGCGCGCTTCTTCCACAAGCTGATGCGTGATGAAGGCCTGGTCAGCTCCAACGAGCCGTTCAAGAACCTGCTGACCCAGGGCATGGTGATCGCCGAGACTTACTATCGCCGCGAAGCCAATGGTGCCTACACCTGGTTTAACCCGGCGGACGTGGAACTGGAGCGTGACAGCAAGGCCAAGGTCATCAGCGCCAAGTTGAAATCCGACGGCCTGCCGGTGGAAATCGGTGGCACCGAGAAAATGGCCAAGTCCAAGAACAACGGCGTCGACCCACAGTCGATGATCGATCAGTTCGGCGCCGACACCTGCCGCCTGTTCATGATGTTCGCTTCGCCGCCGGACATGAGCGCCGAATGGTCCGACTCCGGCGTAGAAGGCTCGCACCGCTTCCTCAAGCGCGTCTGGCGTCTGGCTCAGGCCCACGTCACCCAGGGCCTGCCGGGCAAACTGGACATCGCCGGCCTGAACGACGAGCAGAAAGCCGTGCGCCGCGCCATCCACCTGGCCATCAAGCAGGCCAGCCACGACGTCGGCCAGAACCACAAATTCAACACCGCCATCGCTCAGGTGATGACGCTGATGAACGTGCTGGAAAAAGCCGCGCAAGGCACCGAGCAGGATCGCGCACTGATTCACGAAGGCCTGGAAGCCGTTACGCTGCTGCTGGCTCCGATCACGCCGCACATCAGCCATGAGCTGTGGAGCCAATTGGGCCACGCTGACCCGGTGATCGATGCTGGCTGGCCAGCGGTCGATGAGAGCGCACTGGTACAGGACAGCCTGCAACTGGTCATTCAAGTGAACGGCAAGTTGCGTGGCCAGATCGAAATGCCGGCCAGCGCCACCCGCGAAGAAGTCGAAGCGGCTGCCCGCGCCAACGAAAACGTGCTGCGTTTCGTCGACGGTCTGACCATTCGCAAAGTGATCGTTGTACCGGGGAAACTGGTCAACATCGTCGCCAGCTAAATTGGATTGGGCGTCAGGTTCGCCTGACGCCCTGTAAAACCTTTCGGGCCGCAGGGTCGGACCACATGGTTTCAAGGGGAGCAACACAATGATCAAACGCAATCTGCTGGTGATGGGCCTCGCCGTTCTGCTGAGCGCCTGCGGTTTCCAGCTGCGTGGCACCGGCACCAACGAACTGTCGATCAAGGAGCTCGATCTGAGCGCCCGTAACGCTTATGGCGAGACCGTCACCCAGCTGCGTCAGGTGCTCGAGTCCAGCGGCGTCAAGGTTTACAGCGGTGCACCGTACAAGCTGTATCTGGCTGACGAGCAGGAAAACCAGCGCATCCTCAGCTACGCCGGTGCCGGTCGTACGGGCGAGTACCAAGTGACCACCGTGCTGAACTACGACATCGTAGGCGAACACAATCTGAACCTGTTGAGCGACAAGCTTGAAGTACAGAAAGTGTTCATTCACGACGGCAACAACCTCATCGGCTCCGATCAGGAAGCCAACGACGCCCGTCGCGAAACCCGTCGCGAACTGGTTCAGCGCATGATGCTGCGCCTGCAACAGCTGACGCCGGGCCAACTGCAGCAATTGCAGCAAGCGGCCAACGACCGTGCCCGGGCTGAAGCCGACGCGCTGAAGGCGGCACAGAAGGCTGAAGCGGAAACCCCGCGTCAGTCGCCGCTCGAACTGCCGCAGCAGTAAGACGCACGGGGCGCTCAGGCGCCCCGTTCGCCCTCTCTTATGAAGCTCGCTCCCGCTCAACTCGGCAAACACCTGCAAGGCGCGCTCGCGCCCGTCTATATCATCAGCGGCGATGACCCGCTGTTGTGCCAGGAAGCCGCCGACGCTATCCGCAGCGCTGCCCGCCAGCAAGGTTTCGACGAACGCCAGGTGTTCGCCGCCGACGCCAATTTCGATTGGGGTACCTTGTTGCAGGCCGGCGCCAGCATGTCGTTGTTCGCTGAAAAGCGCCTGCTGGAACTGCGGTTGCCTTCTGGCAAACCCGGTGACAAGGGCGCTGCCGCGCTGATCGAATATTGCTCGCGCCCCGCTGAAGACACGGTACTGCTGATCAGCTTGCCCAAGCTCGACGGCAGTGCGCAGAAGACCAAGTGGGGCAAGGCGCTGGTCGAAGGGCAGCAGACCCAGTTCATCCAGATCTGGCCGGTGGATGCCAACCAGCTGCCAAGCTGGATTCGTCAGCGTCTCTCACAGGCCGGGCTGTCGGCAAGCCAGGACGCGGTCGAACTGATCGCCGCACGCGTGGAGGGCAACCTGCTCGCCGCCGCGCAGGAAATCGAAAAGCTCAAGCTGATGGCCGAAGGCGGGCAGATCACCGTCGAAACCGTGCAGGCCGCCGTGGCCGACAGTGCGCGCTTCGACGTGTTCGGCCTGACCGATGCCGTGCTCAACGGCGAACCGGCTCATGCGCTGCGCATGCTCGAAGGCCTGCGTGGTGAAGGCGTCGAGCCACCAGTGATCCTCTGGGCACTGGCGCGGGAGTTGCGCCTGCTGGCCAACATCTCGCTGCAGTACAGCCAGGGCACACCGCTAGACAAGTGCTTCAGCCAGGCGAAACCGCCGGTCTGGGACAAGCGCAAACCGTTGATGAGCAAAGCCCTTCAGCGCTACACAGCGCAACGCTGGGCACAGTTGCTGCTCGAAGCCCAGCGCATCGATGCGCAGATCAAAGGCCAGGCCGCCGGTTCGCCGTGGATGAGCCTGAGCCGATTGGCGTTGTTGATGGCTGGGCAGCGCCTGACTCTTCCCGCCGAATAAAAGCAAAAGATCGCAGCGTGCCGCAGCTCCTACACCGATCCTTGTAGGAGCTGCGGCACGCTGCGATCTTTTGATCTTTTTTCCCACACATCGCCTCGCCAACTGTCCTATAGACAGATGCCCGACATCGGCAGATTATTGCCCCCGCAACACCCACCCACCGAGAGATCCATCATGAGCAAAAAGCCATCGAAACATGGCCCGAACAAGGCCAAATCCATCATCGCCCAACCCCTGTTCCGCAGTCGCCAGGAACGACCAACCAAGGGTAAAGGCAGCTACCGCCGCGAAGCCTTCCAGTCTAATAGCTGGGAGGCTTCTTACTTTCTGGCTGCCTGAAGCACAGCACCCCCTGGTCATGTTAAGGTCTGCACCTGATTCGTATCCCCTGGAACTGTGCATGCCCTTCAGTCTTTCCCGTCGTTGGCCCGTTCGCCAACTGATCGCTGCCTCCAGCTTCATTCTGCTTGTCGCCTGCGCGGAAAAACCTACCGCTGCCGATGCGCAACCTCTTCAAGCCGCCCCTGTCGCAACAGCCCCGGCAATCATCCCGCCGGTAGTGCCGTCCGCCGACCCGCTTGATCTTCAGCCCACCCAGACCTTTGCCGAATGGCAGGCGGGTTTTCGCAAGGATGCCTTGGCAGCCGGGATCCGCGCCGATCTGTTCGACCGCGCGTTTGCCAATGTCAGCTTCGATGCCAGCGTGATCAAAGCCGACCGCAGCCAGCCGGAGTTCTCCCGTCCGGTGTGGGAATACCTCGATGGCGCCCTGTCACCGCTGCGGGTGCGCAAGGGTCAGGCGCTGATCAGTCAGTACGCCGACATCCTGCAAAGCATCGAGCAGCGTTATGGTGTGGATCGCCAGGCCTTGGTGTCGGTGTGGGGCATGGAAAGCAACTTCGGTCAGTTCCAGGGCACCAAGTCGGTGATCAACTCATTGGCGACCCTGGCCTACGAAGGCCGGCGTCCGGGCTTTGCCCATGCGCAATTGATCGCGGCGCTGCAGATCCTGCAACAGGGCGACATCACGCCTGAGAAGATGCTGGGCTCGTGGGCCGGCGCGATGGGCCAGACCCAGTTCATTCCGACCACCTACAACACCCACGCCGTAGACTTCGACGGTGATGGGCGCCGCGACATCTGGGGCAGCCCGGCCGATGCCTTGGCCTCCACCGCGCACTACCTGCAAAGCTCGGGCTGGCAGCGTGGCCAGCCGTGGGGCTTTGAAGTGCAGCTGCCGAGCGGCTTCAACTACACCCTGGCCGATGGCGCGATGCGCAAGACCGTTGCCGAATGGCGTCAACTGGGGGTGATTTTGCCGAATGGCGGTCAGGCCCCGGTCGGCTCGGATCAACTGTCCGCCGCCCTGCTGCTGCCGGCCGGCTACCGTGGCCCGGCGTTCCTGATCCTCGATAACTTCCGGGCGATCCTCAAGTACAACAACTCGTCGTCCTATGCACTGGCGGTGAGCCTGTTGTCCGAGCGCTTCAACGGCGCAGGCCTGATCAACGGCACCTGGCCGAAAGACGACCTGCCATTGAGCCGCACCGAGCGTATTGAATTGCAGAACCTGCTGAGCGCGCGTAACTACGATGCGGGCACGGCGGACGGGATTATCGGCGCCAATACGCGCAAGGCGATTCGCAGCGCGCAGCAAGCGTTTGGCTGGCCGGCGGACGGGTATCCGACGCATAAATTGCTTGAGAGCCTGCGTACTCAATAAAGCAAGATCAAAAGATCGCAGCCTTCGGCAGCTCCTACAGGGTAAACACCCACCCCATGTAGGAGCTGCCGCAGGCTGCGATCTTTTTTGCTTTCTTATCGGGTGACTACATCCTGCTCCAGCATCAACTCCTTCTTTCCCGCATCCAGCCGCACCAGCGCGCCCATCGGCAGCGTCAGGTTCGGGTCGCAATGGCCGCTGCGCCATCCCGACAGCACCGGAATCCGTAACGGTTCGAAGGTCTGTTTGAGCAAACGATTCAGTGCATCGACATCCACTCCCGCCACATCCCCGACCAGCACGCCCCGCAATCTCGCCAGTTTGCCGGCCAGACGCATCTGCGTGAGCAAGCGGTCGATCCTGTACAGCGGCTCGTTGACATCCTCGATTAACAGGATTACGCCTTCCACGTCGATCTCGTAAGGCGTACCCAATGTCGAGGCAATCATTGCCAGATTGCCGCCCAGCAGCCGCCCATGGGCGATGCCCGGTTCGACCGTGGTCAATGGATAAGCCATCGGATGGCTAAGCACGCTGCCGGCCTTCACCTGACCGCGCAGCATGGCGAAGAATGAGCTGACGGTCGGCGGCTCCTTGTCGCCCAGCAAGTCAGCGTTGAGCAGCGGGCCGTGGAAGGTCACGAACCCGGCGTAGCGACTGATCGCCAGATGCAGTGCGGTGATGTCGCTGTAGCCGACAAATGGCTTGGCATGACGGGCCAGCAGGTCGTAATCGATCCGATCCAGCAGGCGCGGCGTACCGTAGCCGCCGCGCAGGCAGATGATCGCGTCGACTTCGGGATCGGCGAAAGCGGCATGCAGGTCGTTGAGGCGTACGTCATCGCTGCCGGCCAGATAGCCGTCCTTCGCGTAGACACCCGGGAACACTTTCAGCGCATAGCCGCGGGCGCGCATCCACTGCACAGCCTTTTCCGTGTCCAGCGCGCCGGGGCCGGCGGGGGCGATCACGCCGATCAGCCCTTCGGACGGCAGCGCCGGCACAGGCTTATGCGGAAAAAGGCTGTGGGTTGGTCGAACGGTCATCCATGGGTCTCCCTGTGTGAAGTCGTGCAGACACAGTAGTCAGGAACAGCAATAAACAAAAGAGGTGAAACTACCCAATAACCCGTGGCGAGGGAGCTTGCTCCCGCCGGGTTGCGCAGCGACCCCAAGTTTTTTGAGGCTGAGTCGCACCCTGGCGGAAGCAAGCTCCCTCGCCACAGGTTTTCGCAGGCCGAAACAAAAATACCCGCCGAAGCGGGTATTTTTTGCAGGCTGTCAGCGCCGGATCAGGAACCGAGCAACTCGGCCTTGACCAGTTTCGCCTGCTCGTCGGCGTGATACGAGGAACGTACCAGCGGGCCGGAAGCAACGTTCTTGAAGCCCATTTTGTAGCCTTCTTCGGCGAACCAGGCGAAGGTGTCCGGGTGCACGAAACGCTGCACCGGCAAGTGGCTGCGGGACGGTTGCAGGTACTGGCCGAGGGTCAGCATGTCGATGTCGTGTTCGCGCATGCGCTTCATGACTTCGATGACTTCTTCGTCAGTCTCGCCCAGCCCCAGCATCAGGCCGGATTTGGTCGGGATGTGCGGCATCATCTGCTTGAAGCGTTGCAGCAGGGTCAGCGACCACTGGTAGTCCGAACCCGGACGCGCAGCCTTGTACAGGCGCGGCACGGTCTCCAGGTTGTGGTTGAACACATCCGGCGGCTCGGCGGCGGTGATTTCCAGGGCGATGTCCATGCGGCCACGGTAGTCCGGGACCAGGGTTTCCAGCTGCACATTCGGCGACAGCTTGCGGATCTCGCGGATGCAATCGGCAAAGTGCTGGGCACCGCCGTCACGCAGGTCGTCGCGGTCAACCGAAGTGATCACCACGTACTTGAGCTTGAGGTCGGCAATGGCGATCGCCAGGCTTTCCGGCTCGTTGACGTCCAGTGGTTTCGGACGACCGTGGCCAACGTCGCAGAACGGGCAACGACGGGTGCAGATGTCGCCCATGATCATGAAGGTCGCGGTGCCGCCGGAGAAGCACTCGCCCAGGTTCGGGCAGGACGCTTCTTCGCAGACGCTGTGCAGCTTGTGCTTGCGCAGCAGGCTCTTGATCCGGTCGACTTCCGGCGAAACCGGGATGCGCACGCGAATCCAGTCGGGTTTCTTCGGCAGTTCGGTGGTCGGAATGATCTTTACCGGGATGCGTGCAACCTTCTCGGCGCCGCGCAGCTTGACGCCGGCTTCAACCTTGGGACGCGGGGCCGGGCGCTCGGTCACGTCGAGCGTCGGGATCATGGTTTGCACTGCATCAGTAGTCATATCAGTCGATTCCGCCCGTCAGGGTCGTCTGCTCAGCATAGTCGAGGTGTTTGACGAGCTGCGCGCGCAGCCGGGCACTTACCTCGGCAAATTCAATCGATCCTGCGTGATCGCTCAGCTGGGTCATCGCCAGCCCGGCATAGCCGCAGGGATTAATCCGTCGAAACGGCTCCAGGTTCATATCCACGTTCAGGGCCAGGCCATGAAAGGAACAACCGTGGCGAATCCGCAAACCCAGAGAAGCGATTTTCGCTCCGTCGACGTAGACGCCGGGAGCATCTGGCTTGGCTACAGCGGTCACGCCGTAGCTGGCCAGCAGTTCGATCAGGCAGTGTTCCATGCGCGTGACCAGATCACGCACGCCAAAACCCAGCTTGCGTACGTCCAGCAACAGGTAAGCCACCAATTGGCCGGGGCCATGATAAGTCACCTGCCCGCCGCGATCGACCTGTACCACCGGGATATCCCCCGGCAGCAACAGGTGTTCGGCCTTGCCGGCCTGGCCCTGGGTGAACACCGGAGGGTGCTCGACCAGCCAGATCTCGTCGGCGGCATCGTTGCCGCGTTCGTTGGTGAAGCGTTGCATGGCATGCCAGACCGGCTCGTAAGCCATCTGGCCAAGTTCGCGAAAGCCCAGCGTGCCCGGCATCACAACACCATGTGCACGAAACCGGAAGCCCGCAGTTCGCTGTTGATGTTGTACAGCTGATCCTGGTCTGTCGCGACGATGTGCAGCTGGATGGTGGTGTACTTGCCGTTGCTGCTTTGACGCTCGTCGATGCGCTCATCATTGATGGTCGCGTGTTTCTTGACGATGTCGATGATCTTGTCTTTGTTGCCGACGCCCGTATCGCTGATCACCTTAATCGGATAATCAGTCTGCGGAAATTCGATCTTTGGCGCCTTTACTTCGGTATCGGTCATGGCGTAACGGCCTCTAGAGCGCAAGCCGTGGTAACGCACATGGCCCCGCACCGGATCGGGGCGGGGCCATGCAGGTCAACACAAATCAGTTGAACAAGCCGTAGAAGAATAGACGGATGCTATCCCACATGCGGCGGAAGATACCACCCTCCTCGACAGCGTCCAGGGCGATCAGGTCAGCGCTGTGCACCACCTTGTCGTCCAGTTTCACTTCGACTTTACCGATCACGTCGCCCTTGGCGATTGGCGCGGTCAGTTGCGGGTTCATGGTCATGCTGGCAGCGAGCTTTTTCAGCTGGCCTTTTGGCAGGGTCATGGTCAGGTCTTCAGCCAGGCCGGCCTTGACTTGACTGGTGGTGCCTTTCCACACCGGGGCCTGAGCCAGTTCGGTGCCCTTCTGATAGAAGGTCTGGGTTTCGAAGAAACGGAAACCGTAGGTCAGCAGCTTCTGGGTTTCAGCGGCGCGAGCCACTTCGCTGTTGGTGCCGAACACCACGGCGATCAGACGCTGGCCATCACGTACCGCCGAGGACACCATGCAGTAGCCGGCTTCGTCGGTGTGACCGGTTTTCAGACCGTCAACGGTCTTGTCGCGCCACAGCAGCAGGTTGCGGTTAGGCTGCTTGATGCCGTTCCAGAAGAACTCTTTCTGCGAGTAGATCGCGTAGTGAGCCGGGTCTTCGTGGATGATCGCACGGGCCAGGATCGCCATGTCGTGAGCCGACGAGTAGTGCTCAGGGTTCGGCAGACCGGTCGGGTTCATGAAGTGCGAGTTGGTCATGCCCAGATCGGCGACCGTCTTGTTCATCAGGTCGGCGAACGCGTCTTCGCTGCCGGCGATGTGCTCGGACAGCGCCACACTGGCGTCGTTGCCGGACTGGATGATGATGCCGTGCAGCAGGTCGCTGACGGTCACTTGCGAGCCGACCTTGATGAACATCCGCGAACCGCCGGTACGCCAGGCGTTTTCGCTGACGGTCACCGGGTCGTTTTCACCGATCTGGCCACGACGGATTTCCAGCGTAGCGATGTACGCGGTCATCAGTTTGGTCAGGCTGGCTGGCGGCAGACGCTGGTCACCGTTGTTCTCCACCAGCACGTTGCCGCTGCTGGCGTCCATGAGCACGTAGGCTTTTGCAGCCAGTTGAGGTGGCGACGGCATCATCTCGGCCGCGAAGGCGGCTGGCGAGAGGAGCAGCGGGACTAGCAGACACAGGCGTTTGGCAAAGGTGGTGATGTTCATCCGTCTCTCGAAATCGCTAATGGAAACTTGCCCGAGGGCAAAACTATTCAGACAGCCTTCTAACGGGCCATCGCGTGTTCAGTTGCTCACTCCAGTCACCCTTGCCGGGCTTTTGTTCTTCGACGAGCCAACAACCTGGTTCACCCCCCAAAACCGCAAGTGAACCGTCAATCAAGTGCTACGTATATTACTCGGTGACCACGCTCGGCGAACCGAGATTGGCCAGGCGCACGCTGTTCTGCACCTGGGCGATTTCACCCGGCGAACCGATCGGCCCCAGGCGTACCCGGTGCAGGGTCTGCTGATTGCGCACGATCGAGCTGATGAACACCGGAGCGCTCACCATCCCGCTGAGCTTCGACCTCAGGAGTTCTGCAGCGTCCGGGTTGGCGAACGCGCCCACCTGCAGATACTGGCCAGACGCTGGTGCAGAAGCGTTTTTTTTTGCGCTGATCTGTACAGGGACAGTGTCAGAGGCATGTTGCTGCGGCGGCGGCGTCCACTGCTCGATGGTACCGGCCGACGCCGTGATCACCGGGGCGCTATTCTGCGCGACTTGCGGCTCGTTGAGCATCAGCGGCGCCGGACGGCCTTTCGCGGCCCACCATTGCTGCGGATCGATGCCCTCGACCTTGACCCGTGCAGTGCCGATTTCGGCATAACCGAGCTTCTTCGCGGCCGCGTAGGACAGGTCGATGATCCGGTCCGAATAGAACGGCCCGCGATCGTTGACCCGCAGGATCACGCTCTTGTTGTTGTCCAGGTTGGTCACCCGAACGTAACTTGGCAGTGGCAGAGTCTTGTGAGCGGCACTCATGCCGTACAGGTCATACACTTCGCCGTTGGCGGTGTTTTGCCCGTGGAACTTGGTGCCGTACCAGGACGCCGTGCCCGAGGCAACGTAGGTCTTGGATTCCTGCAACGGGAAATAGGTCTTGCCCAGCACCGTGTACGGGTTGGCCTTGTACGGGCCGGTGTGCAGGGTCGGCGTGGCGTCGGGGATGCGCGAAACATCCACGTCCCACCACGGCGCGCCGTCTTTGTGTGCGCGGTTGATGTCCAGCCCCGGCTGCGCACGTACGGCGGTGGACGAGGTCTTCTGGGTTGGCGCGCGGCTGGTCGAACAGCTGGCGACCAGCACCGCCAACGCGGCGAATGCCACCAGCTTCAGGGGTTTATTGATAGGCAATGCCCGCATTACTTGACGCCCCGTGCTTTTACCAGCTCTTCAGACAGTTGATGTACGGCCATGGCGTACATCACGCTGCGGTTATAACGCGTGATCGCGTAGAAATTCTTCAGGCCCATCCAGTATTCAGGGCCGTTGTCGCCTTCGAGGCGAAATGCAGTAACCGGCATATCATCGCGCAGCGCATCATGACTTGACCAGCCCAGCGCCCGCAACTCTCCAACCGTTTTCGTCGGTTCGATGCCGGTGGTCAGGCCTTCATCGACCTGCTCGCCGCGCACATCGGCGCGACTGACCACCGGTTCCCCGGCGACCCAGCCGTGGCGCTTGAAGTAGCTGGCCACGCTGCCGATCGCATCGTCCGGATTGGTCCAGATATTGATGTGGCCGTCACCGTCGAAATCCACCGCATAGGCGCGAAAGCTGCTCGGCATGAACTGCGGCAAGCCCATCGCCCCAGCGTACGAGCCTTTGAGGGTCAATGGATCGACTTGTTCTTCACGGGCCAGCAGCAGGAACTCACGCAATTCCTTGCGGAAAAATTCGGCACGGGGAGGATAGTCGAAACCAAGCGTGGACAGCGCATCAATCACCCGGTAATTGCCGGTATTACGTCCGAAAAAGGTCTCGACGCCGATGATCGACACGATGACTTGTGCCGGTACGCCGTATTCCTGCTCGGCACGGGCCAGCACGGCCTCGTGCTGGCGCCAGAAGTCCACACCACGGGCGATGCGCGCGTCGGTGATGAACATCGGGCGATATTCTTTCCACTGCTTGACCCGCTCGGCGGGTTTGGAGATGGCGTCGAGAATCGCCTGCTTGCGCTGCGCTTCGCGGAACACCGCCATCAGTTGCTCGCCGGCAAAACCGTAGTCGCGGGTCATTTCACCGACGAATTCGGCCACCTGCGGTGAACCTTCGTAATCGCCGGCCAGCGTTTCCTGCGCGCTGCCAAGGATGCCGACCAGGCCGACCCACGGCGCGTAACGAGTCGCCCAGCTGCGCATGACTTGCATTGAACTCTTCACCTTATTCAAACCTGTGCGATCCACTTGCGATGCGTATGAATCGACATCAAAACCCCAAACGCTGACAGCAGTGTCACCAGCGAAGTTCCTCCGTAGCTAATGAAGGGCAACGGCACCCCCACCACCGGCAACAGGCCACTGACCATACCGATGTTGACGAAAACATAAACAAAAAACGTCATGGTCAGCGCGCCGGCGAGCAGTTTGCCGAACAGCGTCTGCGCCTGGGCGGTAATCACCAGGCCGCGACCGATCAGCAACAGATAGATCAGCAGCAGCGCGCAGATGCCCACCAGACCGAACTCCTCGCCGAGTACGGCGATGATGAAGTCGGTGTGGCTTTCCGGCAAAAAGTCCAGGTGCGACTGGGTGCCCAGCAGCCAGCCCTTGCCGAACACACCGCCGGAACCGATCGCGGCTTTCGACTGGATGATGTTCCAGCCGGTGCCGAGCGGATCGCTTTCCGGGTCGAGGAACGTGAGGATCCGCTGCTTCTGATAGTCGTGCATGATGAAGAACCACATGGCGATCGCCACCGGTACGGCGGCGGCCAGCACGCTGAGGATCCAGCGCCAGCGCAGCCCGCCCATAAACAGCACGAACGCGCCGCCGGCCAGAATCAGCAGCGACGTGCCGAGGTCAGGCTGGCGCACGATCAGAATGAACGGCACACCGATCAGCATCAGGCTGATGCCAACGTGCTTGAGCTGTGGCGGCAGCGTGCGCTTGGACAGATACCAGGCAATCGTCGCCGGCATCAGGATCTTCATGAACTCCGAAGGCTGGAAGCGGATCACCCCGGGGATGTTGATCCAGCGCGTCGCGCCCATGGCGTTGTGGCCCATGATGTCCACCACCATCAGCAGCACCACGCCGACCACGTAACCGAGCGGCACCCAACGCGCCATGAACCGCGGTTCGAACTGGGCGATGACGATCATCGACACCAGACCGATGCCGAACGAAGTGGCTTGTTTGCCCAGCAGATCCCAGCTCTTGCCACTGGCCGAATACAGCACGAACAGACTGCCCGCCGCGAGGATCAGCAGCAGGATCAACAGCGGGCCATCGATATGCAGACGTTGCAGCAGCGTCGCCCGGCGACGCATCACATCCTCGCTGGAGAGCATGCGATCAAAATTATTCATCACGGGCCGTAGCCTCCGCACTGATAGGACCGGCGTATTCGGCCTTCAATCGACCCTCCTGATCCAGAAGCCAGGCGTCCATGACCTGACGCACCACTGGCGCGGCGACCCCGGAACCGGACTCACCGTTCTCGACCATCACCGAGACGACGATTTTCGGGTTGTCGGCCGGGGCGAAACCAACGAACAAGGCGTGGTCGCGGTGGCGTTCCTGAACCTTGGAACGGTCGTATTTTTCACCTTGCTTGATCGCGACGACTTGTGCCGTACCGGACTTGCCGGCGATGCGGTATTGCGCACCGATTGCCGCCTTGCGCGCAGTACCCCGGGCGCCGTGCATCACCTGCTGCATGCCGTGGTTGACCTTGGTCCAGTCCGACGGATCGCGCAGGACAATGTCCGGCATCGGGTTCTCGTCTACCGGCTTGGCGCCTTCAATAGTCTTGGCCAGGTGCGGCCGGTTCCAGATGCCTTTGTTGGCGACCAGCGCCGTGGCCTGCGCCAGTTGCAACGGCGTGGACTGCATGTAGCCCTGGCCAATCCCCAGAATCAGGGTTTCGCCCGGGAACCAGGCCTGTTTGCGCGTCGCACGCTTCCACTCGCGGGATGGCATCAGGCCGGGGGATTCTTCGAACATGTCCAGCGAGACCTTCTGGCCGATGCCGAACTTGTTCATGTAGGCCGACAACCGATCGATGCCCAGCTTGTGCGCCAGGTCATAGAAGTAAGTGTCGTTGGAACGCATGATCGCCGTGTCGAGATCGACGAAGCCGTCACCGGTGCGGTTCCAGTTGCGGTATTTGTGATCGTAGTTGGGCAGCATGTAGTAACCGGGGTCGAACACCCGGCTCGACGCCGTCACTACGCCAGAATCGAGACCGGCAATCGCCACTGCCGGCTTGATCGTCGAACCCGGCGGGTACAGACCGCGCAGCACCCGGTTGAACAGCGGACGGTCGATGGAATCGCGCAGCTCGGCATAGGCCTTGAAGCTGATGCCGGTGACGAACAGGTTCGGGTCGAAGCTCGGCTGGCTGACCATCGCCAGCACTTCGCCAGTCTTCGGATCGAGCGCCACCACCGCGCCGCGACGCCCGCCCAGCGCAGCTTCGGCCGCTTCCTGCAGTTTGATGTCCAGGCTCAGGACGATGTCCTTGCCGGGAATCGGATCGGTCCGTTTGAGCACGCGCAGTACGCGGCCGCGGGCGTTGGTCTCGACTTCCTCGTAACCCACCTGGCCGTGCAGTTCCGGCTCGTAGAAACGCTCGATGCCGGTCTTGCCGATGTGGTGGGTGCCGCTGTAGTTGACCGGGTCGAGGCTCTTCAGCTCTTTCTCGTTGATGCGCCCCATGTAACCCACCGAGTGCGCAAAATGCGCGCCCTGCGGGTAATGGCGCACCAGTTGCGCAACCACTTCCACCCCAGGCAGGCGGAACTGGTTCACCGCGATCCGGGCGATTTGCTCTTCGGTCAACTCGAACAGGATCGGCACCGGCTCGAATGGCCGACGCCCCTGACGCATGCGTTTCTCGAAGATCACCCGGTCCTCGGGCGTCAGTTGCAGCACTTCGACGATCACGTCGAGCACTTGCTGCCAGTCGCCGGAACGCTCGCGGGTCATGCTCAGGCTGAAGCTCGGACGGTTGTCCGCCACCACCACGCCGTTGCGGTCGAAGATCAGCCCGCGGGTCGGCGGAATCGGCTGCACGTGGACGCGGTTGTTTTCCGAGAGCGTCGAGTGGTACTCGTACTGGATCACCTGCAAATAGTACAGCCGCGCAATCAACACGCAGATCAACAGCATGACCGCAATGGCCCCGAACACGACGCGGCTGCGCACCAGGCGGGCGTCCTTTTCGTGGTCCTTGATGCGGATCGGCTGAGACATGAGGGCAGGACTACTTGTGGTAAGGGTGGCCGGACAGCACGGTCCAGGCACGGTACAGCTGTTCGCCGATCAGGATCCGCACCAGCGGGTGCGGCAAGGTCAGCGGCGACAACGACCAGCGTTGATCGGCGCGGGCGCAGACTTCCGGCGCCAGCCCTTCGGGGCCGCCGACCATGAAATTGACCGTGCGCGAATCCAGCCGCCAACGGTCGAGTTCGACCGCCAGTTGCTCGGTGCTCCAGGGCTTGCCGTGGACTTCCAGCGTGACGATCCGCTCGTTCGGCCCGACCTTGGCCAGCATGGCTTCGCCTTCCTGGCGGATGAAACGGGCCACGTCGGCGTTCTTGCCACGGGTATTGAGCGGAATTTCCACCAGTTCCAGCGCCAGCTCGGACGGAAGACGCTTGGCATATTCATGCCAGCCTTCTTCCACCCACTTGGGCATGCGTGAACCGACGGCGATCAGTCGCAGTCGCACAGCAATCCCTTACAGCTGGTCTTTGTTGAGCTTGGTGAAATGCTCGTGGGTGTTTTCCGGGCTGTGGTGCTTGGCGTCCGCCGCACGGCTTTGCTCGGCACCGGCCCACAGGCGCTCCAGGTCGTAGAACTGACGTGCCGAGGCAGTCATCATGTGCACGATCACCAGGTCGAGGTCGAGCAGCACCCAGTCGCTGTCGCCCTTGCCTTCTTCGCCCAGCGGCTTGGCGCCCTGCTTTTTGACTTCTTCACGGACCTTGTCCAGCATCGCGTTGATCTGACGATTGGACGTACCGGTGGCGATGATCATGTAGTCGGTGATGCTCTGCTTGTCGCGAACATCGATGATCTGGATGTCTTGTGCCTTGACGTCTTCCAGGGCTGCCACGGCAACCTTGACCAGCTCGTCGCCCTTCAGCGGCTCGTTGGTGTTGGCGACTTCCGGCAGCGGCGCGCTCTTGAACGTGCCTTTGCGCTTGACTTTGCTTACATCTTTGTCGGTCATATAAAACTCGTTTTGCTCATGTATTCGGCGGCTTGGCGATACGTGGATTCGTATCAGTGAAGCACGCCTTGTTCAGTTCGACGCACGGTACAGACCGTGCGCATCGATGTAGGCCAGGACCGCGTCGGGCACCAGGAAACGTACCGACTTACCGCTGGCCAGCAGTTGACGGATCTGGGTGGCGGAAACCGCGAGCGGTGTCTGCCAGACGAATGCAATCTGTCCGCTCGGCCCTTTCAGGGCCAGCGGGTCGCTCACCGAACGCGCTGCCAGCAGGTTGCGCAAGGCATCCGGCGGTTCGCTGTCGGCGTCCGGGCGCTGTAGCACCAGGATGTGGCAATGCTGGAGCAACTCTTCCCAGCGGTGCCAAGTGGGCAGGCCGCAAAATGCGTCCCAGCCCAAAAGCAGAAAAACCTGGGTCTCGGCGGCCATTTCAGCACGCATCAACTCCAGGGTATCGATGGTCCAGGACGGCTTGTCCCGCTGCAATTCGCGGGCGTCCACCACCAGCGGCGGCACTCCGGCCACCGCGCACTCAACCATTGCCAGCCGATCCTGCGCCGACACCTGCGGCGTATCGCGGTGCGGCGGCCGGGCGCTGGGCATCATGCGCAACTCGTCGAGCGCCAGCGCTTCGGCGACTTCCAGCGCACCGCGCAAATGGCCGATGTGCACCGGGTCGAACGTGCCGCCCAGCACGCCGATGCGTTGCGGGCGAGACTCGCTGCCGGTTTGCGGCGCTGTCAGGTCGAGGTCGGTCAAGTCAGACCGTCGCCTGGCCGCGCAACTGGCCATCACCGACCACGATGTACTTCTCGCAGGTCAGTCCTTCGAGGCCCACCGGACCGCGGGCGTGCAGCTTATCAGTAGAAATGCCGATCTCGGCACCCAATCCGTATTCGAATCCATCGGCAAAGCACGTCGGGGTGTTGATCATCACCGATGCCGAGTCGACTTCCGCGACGAAACGCCGGGTGTCGGCGAGGTTTTCGCTGACGATCGAGTCGGTGTGGTGCGAGCCGTAATGGTTGATGTGTTCGATGGCCTGGTCCAGTCCGTCGACCACACGGATCGACAGGATCGGCGCCAGATACTCGGTGCTCCAGTCGTCTTCGCTGGCCGCCACCGCGTCGATGATCGCCCGGGTGCGTTCGCAGCCACGCAGCTCGACGCCTATTTCGCGGAACTGGGCAGCCATCGACGGCAGGAAATCCTTGGCAACACTTTGATCGACGAGCAAGGTCTCCATCGCGCCGCAGATGCCATAACGGTAAGTCTTGGCATTGAAGGCGATGCGCTGGGCTTTCGCCAGATCGGCATGGGCACTGACATACACGTGGCAGATGCCGTCCAGGTGTTTGATCACCGGCACGCGGGCATCGCGGCTGATGCGCTCGATCAGGCCACGGCCACCGCGTGGCACGATCACGTCGACGTACTCGGGCATGCTGATCATCGCGCCGACGGCGGCACGGTCGGTGGTTTCGACCACTTGCACCACCGCTGCCGGCAACTCGGCCTCGGCCAGACCGCGCTGAATGCACGCGGCAATCGCCCGGTTGGAGTGAATCGCCTCGGAGCCACCGCGCAGGATGGTCGCGTTGCCGGACTTCAGGCACAGGCTGGCGGCATCGATGGTCACGTTGGGCCGGGATTCGTAGATGATCCCGATCACGCCCAGCGGTACGCGCATCTTGCCGACCTGAATGCCGGACGGGCGAAAGCTCATGTCGCGGATCGCACCGACCGGGTCCGGCAGTGCCGCCACCTGACGCAGGCCGACGATCATGCCGTCGATGCGTGCCGGGGTCAGTTCCAGACGCTCCAGCAGTGCCGGTTCCAGACCGTTGGCGCGACCGGCGGCCAGATCCTGTTCATTGGCTGCGGCCAGCTCGGCGCGCGCAGCGTCCAGCGCATTGGCAGCAGCCTGCAGGGCGCGGTTCTTCTGCGCGGTGCTGGCACGGCCGATGACCCGGGAGGCTTCGCGGGCGGCGCGACCCAATCGGGTCATGTAGGCAAGAACGGACTCAGTCATGGTCTGCTGGGGTCTTGGCAAAGAGGAAAGCGGCAGATTATAGCTGTCGCGTCCCGGGACTAACAGCGGTGACAGGCGGATGGTCGAAATGGACTGCAATTTGCCGACGTTCAGCCGTAATTAAGCCGCGGATTGTTATCATCACGACCTCCTTCGCCTGGATAAACACCGTTTGCCATGTCCAACCTGACCGTTCGCGCCACCGCCGGGCGCCTGCCACTGGGCCTTCCGGACGCTTTCTTTGACCGTGACGCGCAAATGCTGGCCCGCGATCTGCTCGGCAAAGTCATCCGCCACCGGGTCGGCGATCTGTGGCTCAGCGCCCGGATCATCGAAACCGAAGCGTATTACTGCGCGGAAAAAGGCAGTCATGCCTCCCTCGGCTACACGGAAAAACGTAAGGCTTTGTTTCTGGATGGCGGACACATCTATATGTATTACGCCCGTGGCGGCGATTCGCTGAACTTCAGCGCCCAGGGGCCGGGCAACGCCGTGTTGATCAAATCCGCCTACCCGTGGGTCGATGAAATCAGCGGACCGGCCAGTCTGGCGCAGATGCTGCTGAACAACCCCGATACTCAGGGCCGACCGCGCCCTTCGCAAAAGCTCTGCGCCGGGCAGACGCTGCTGTGCAAGGCGCTGGGGTTGAAGGTGCCGATGTGGGACGCCAAGCGTTTCGATCACGATCTGATGCTGGTGGAAGACACCGGGCCGGCGCCGACCCAGATTATCCAGACCACCCGCCTGGGTATCCCCCAGGGCCGCGACGAACACCTGATGTACCGCTTCGTCGACGCCACGTATGCCCAGTGGTGCACGCGCAACCCGCTACGCCGGGGCCAGGTCGAAGGTCGCGATTATTTCCTGCTGTAAATACAAGCCTGTGCAGGAGCTGCCGCAGGCTGCGATCTTTTGATTTTGTTTTAAAGCATCAAGATCAAAAGATCGCAGCCTTCGGCAGCTCCTACATGAGGTGATCAATAAAATGGAGTTATTTGTATGGGCCCATGGCTCGATAGCGTGACCGGTTGGCTGGCGGCCAATCCACAGTGGCTGGCCGCCGCCGTATTGATTGTCGCCTTCGTGGAGTGTCTGGCGATTGCCGGGCTGATCGTGCCCGGCACGGTGTTGCTGTTTGCCGTCGCGGTACTGGCCGGCAGCGGCGCGTTGTCGCTTAGCGAGACCCTGCTGCTGGGCTTTCTCGGCGGTATTCTCGGCGATGTGATTTCGTATTTCCTCGGCCGCCACTTCCACCAGAACATCCGACGCTTGCCCGGCCTGCGCCATCACCCGGAATGGATGGCCGGGGCCGAAACCTACTTCCAGCGTTACGGCATCGCCAGTCTGCTGGTCGGGCGCTTCATTGGCCCGCTGCGGCCGATGCTGCCGATGGTTGCCGGAATGTGCGACATGCCCTTCCCGCGCTTCGCCGCAGTCAGCCTGCTGGCCGCTGCCGGCTGGAGCATCGCCTACCTGCTGCCGGGTTGGGCCACCGGCGCGGCGATCCGTCTGCCGCTGCCGGAAGGTTTCTGGCTGCAAGCCGGCATCGTCGCCGCCAGCATTGCAGTGATGGTCGGCCTGAGCGTCAACAGCAGCTTGCGCCAGCATCGCCGGGCGACGATCTGGATCAGCAGCATGAGCCTGTTGATTCTGATCGGCCTGTTTATTGGCTATCCGTACCTGCACGCCCTCGACCAGGGCGTGATGACTTTGGTGCAGGAACATCGTCAGCCGATGCTCGATGAAATCGCCGTGACGTTCACCCTGATCGGTGAATTCCGCAACATGCTGCTGTTCAGCGCCCTGCTCACCGGTCTGTTGCTGCTGTGCCGGCAATGGCGTCAGGCGATTTTTGCCGGCGGTACGCTGCTGTGCACCGCGCTGCTGAACACCGTCACCAAACAGTTTTTCGCCCGGGTTCGCCCGGACGTGCTGACCGATCCGCTGACCAGCTACAGCATGCCCAGCGGCCATGCCTCGGGTTCGTTCGCCTTGTTTCTGGTGCTGGCGGTTCTCGCCGGTCGCGGCCAACCGCCGCGCATGCGTCTGACCTGGCTGTTGCTCGGCTGTATTCCGGCGCTGTCGATTGCCTTGTCGCGGGTGTATCTGGGCGCGCACTGGCCGACGGATATTCTGGCCGGCGCAATGCTCGCAGCGTGCGTGTGTGCGGCGGGGTTGTGGCTGAGCCAGCGCAAGGCGCCGCTCAACGCCATGCCGTTCAAGGTCTGGTGGCTGATCCTGCCGGCGCTGCTGGCGCTGTTCAGCCTGTTCGTTCTGCGGCATTTGCCGGACACGATGTTGCGTTACGCTTATTGAGAATCCAAAGATCGCAGCCTGCGGCAGCTCCTACAAGGGTTTTGTTCACCTGCGCACGATGGCGCAGGTGTAAACGAAATCCCGTGTAGGAGCTGCCGCAGGCTGCGATCTTTTTCGTTGGCTCAAGCGAACAATTCGCCCTGAAGCTCATCGAGCAGCGCCTGGATTGCATCCAGCCGCTGCTGCGGATCGTCGAGTTGCAGCAGGTCGATCTTGTCTTCTTCGGCGAACGGCAGCAGATAGGCCAGTTGATTGGCCAGCGACTGCTGCCCCAGCGCTTCGGTGCCCATGTTCAGCGCCTCGACCATCGGGTGCTCGGCCAAGGCCTTGAGCAGCGCCACCAGATCGGCGTCTTCGTCCTGCAACGGTTGCTCGGGCTCATCGTCCAGCCACTCGACGTCAGCGAGGATCAACTGATCGCGCTGCACCTCAGTGCGCAGCACCTGAAAGCGCCGCCCGCCCTGCACCCGGATCCCCAACAGACCGTTGTCCTGCTGCTGGAAATCGGTGATCCGCGCCTCGCAACCGACCAAGGCAAAGCCTTCTGGGGCGACGCCGACTTCATGGCCGTCGAGGATGCACACCACGCCGAAACCGCCGCCCTGTTTCATGCAGCGGCCGATCATGTCCAGGTAGCGCGCCTCGAAGATCTGCAAGTCGAGGTTGCAGCCGGGGAACAGCACTGTGTTGAGCGGAAAAAGCGGCAGACTCATAGACATTTCCTTAGACCACCATCGACACCGCCAACGGCAGGAACACTGCCGTGGCCACGCCCATCAGACTCATCGCCAGCGCCGCGAAGGCACCGCACTCATCGCTCTCCTGCAACGCCACCGAGGTGCCGACCGCGTGTGCGGTCATGCCCAGCGCCATGCCGCGCGCCTCGGGGCTGTGCACGCCGAGACGGGTCAGCAGCGCCGGACCGAAGATCGCGCCGATCACCCCGGTGATCAGCACGAACACCGCCGCCAGCGCCGCCACGCCACCGATCTGCTCGGCCACCAGCATGGCAATCGGCGAGGTCACCGACTTGGGGGCCATGGTCATCAGGATCATGTGTTCGGCACCGAACCACCAGCCCAGCAAAACACCCATGCCCGTGGCGACCACCCCACCAATCACCAGCGTAGTAAAAATCGGCCAGAACAATTGGCGGATGCGCTTGAGGTTGAGATACAGCGGCACCGCCAGCGCCACCGTCGCCGGCCCCAGCAAAATGCTGAGGATCTCGGTGCTCTTGCGGTACTCGGCGTAAGTCAGGCCGCAGCCGACCAGCACGCCGATCACCAACAGCATGGAGACCAGCACCGGTTGCAGAAAGATCCAGCGGGTTTTCTCGAACGCCGCCAGCACCAGTTGATAGGCGCCAAGGGTGATGCCGATGCCGAACAGCGGATGATGAATGACCGAAGCCCAGGCGCCTTGCCAATCGAAGAGCATCAAGCGTCCTCCGATTTCGGTGCGTGACGCTTGACCAGCCGTTGCATCAACACGCCGGCGAAGGCCATCGACAGAATCAACGACAGCACCAGCGCACCGACAATCGCCCAGAAATCGGCGGCAATGTCGCTCGCATACACCATCACGCCCACGGCCGGCGGCACAAGCAGCAACGGCAGATAACGCAGCAGGCTGCCCGCCGCGAGGTTCAGCGGCTCGCCGACTTCACCGCGAATGATCAGGAACACCAGCAACAGCAGCAGACCGATGATCGGCCCCGGCAGCACCGGCAACAGCAAATGGTTGAGCGCCGTGCCGAGCAATTGGAACAGCACCAGCATGGTCAGGCCACGTAACAACATCAGACATCTCCCCCCGCAAGTCCTCGGCATTATAAGCACGGCAGCGCTATGGATCGGCATTCGCCAAAAGCATGGCAGGTTGACCGGAGCAAATCGCCATGTTGATCTACAGTGGTTCGCAGGGCGGTCAAATCCCCCACCTGAAAAACTATAAAACCGATGAACCCAAGGAGAGTCTCAATGCCCTATGTTCCCGTTGCAGAGCTCAAAGATTATGTCGGCAAGGAACTCGGACGTTCCGAATGGCTCACCATCGATCAGGAGCGCATCAACCTGTTCGCCGAAGCCACCGGGGATTATCAGTTCATCCATGTCGACCCGGTCAAAGCCGCGCAAACGCCTTTTGGCAGCACCATTGCTCACGGTTTCCTGTCGCTGTCGTTGATCCCGAAACTGATGGAAGACATCCTCGTGCTGCCGCAAGGCCTGAAGATGGTGGTCAATTACGGTCTGGACAGCGTGCGTTTCATCCAGCCGGTGAAGGTCAATTCAAAAGTGCGCCTGAAAGTCGATCTGGCCGAAGTGACCGAGAAAAAACCCGGTCAATGGCTGCTCAAGGCCACCGCGACGCTTGAGATAGAAGGCTCGGACAAACCGGCCTATATCGCCGAACCGTTGTCGCTCTGCTTCGTTTAAGTGCCCCGGATGCGAAGCGGCTCACGCTGTTTCGCATTCCCTCTCTATATATGCGACACATAGCTGCGGCATACTCGGTCGCCTAATTGCCCGGATCCCGCTATGCGCCCACTCGCTTCCCTTGCACCCCTTGCCCTGACCCTGATGCTCACCGCGTGCGGCGACGGCGAATCGCTGTTGCCCCCGGATGCGCGCCTGCCGGACGGCGGACGCTATCGCGGCGAACTGGTCAACGGCTTGCTGCAAGGCCAGGGCCGGGTCGACTACCCCAATGGCAGCTGGTACGCCGGGCAGTTCGACAAGGGCCAATGGCATGGCCAGGGCGAGTGGCACGGCAGCAACGGCGAGGTCTATCGCGGCCAGTTCCAGCAAGGCCTGTTCGATGGCCAGGGCAGCCTGACCACCAACGCCAGCAGTTACACCGGCGGCTTCAAGCAGGGCCGGCGCGACGGTGAAGGTACGCTGAAAGAAAACGGCATGACCTACCGTGGCGAGTTCAAGGCTGACCAGTATTCCGGGCTGGGCCGCCTGGAAATGGACGACGGCAGCTCCTATCAAGGCCAGTTCGCCCACGGCAAACCCAACGGCGAAGGCCAGCGCGGCGATGCCAGCGGCAACACCTTCAGCGGCCATTTCGTCAACGGCCAGCTCGAAGGCAATGGCACCTTCAACAGTGCCGATGGCGACATCTATGTCGGCGGCTTCAAGAACAGCCAGCTGCACGGCAAGGGCCGCTACGAGAACGCCGACGGCGACGTGTGGCTCGGCCAGTTCAAGGAAGGCGCGCTGACCGGCAAGGGCGAATTGATCGGTGCCGACGGCAGCCACTACATCGGCTTCTTCAACGACTGGCGCTTCAGTGGTCAGGGCCGCTTGAACCTGTCTGACGGCAGCTTCTACATCGGCGGGTTCGACAGCGACAGTTACGCCGGGCGCGGCACCCTGGTGCTGACCGACGGCACCGTGCTCAGCGGCACTTGGATCAATGGCCAGCGCGTACGTGACGCCGACGGCAAGCTGTTGCCCGACACCCTCGAACTCGGCTTGCTGGCCCAAGGGCGTCTGCTCGATGACGCACTGGCCGCCGTGCCCGCCTCGACGCCAGCAGTCGAGCTGTACACCCTGACCCTCGGTGGCGACGGCAAACAAAGCGTGTTCCTGCGCGAGTCCGACTACGTCGCCAACATGCTCACCACACGCTTCGGTGCCTTCGGCCAGATTCGTCTGGTCAACCACCGCGACCACCTCGTCGACCGGCCGATGGCCACCCGCGAAAACCTGCGCCGCGCCGCGCAGACCCTGGCCGAACGCAGTGGCCCGGAAGACATGATCTTCATCTACCTGACCAGCCACGGCACCGCCGAACACGAACTGGTGCTCGACCAGCCGCGCATGGAGCTGGCCGACCTGCCCGCCGACGAGATCGCCACGGTGCTGGCGCCGCTGAAAAACCGCGACAAGGTGATCGTGATTTCATCGTGCTATTCCGGTGGTTTCATCCCCGCGCTGAAAGATGAGCGCACCCTGATCATGACCGCCTCGCGTGCCGATCGAGTGTCGTTCGGTTGCTCGGAAGAAGCCAACTTCACCTACTTCGGCGACGCCTTGTTCGCTCAGGCACTGAACCAGACCGACGATCTGGAGCAGGCCTTCAAACTGGCCAAGGCCACCGTCGCCGAGCGCGAACTGGCGGACAACTTCGAAGCTTCGGAGCCACAGATCTGGGCACCGAAAACCGTGCTGGCGCACTGGCAACTGCTGCGCAAACAGCAGGCAAGAAAAGCGTTGCAGAGTGCTGCATTGAACGACGGCGCAACAAACAGCAACTAAGCTGAACAGTATCAAGGGAGAAACACTATGTACTTGACGCCTCAGCACGTATTGCTAGCCGGAGCCACCGGACTGACCGGTGAACATCTGCTCGACCGTTTGCTCAACGAGCCAACGATCACCCGCGTGCTCGCCCCGTCCCGTCGTCCATTGGCGGAGCATCCGCACCTGGAAAACCCGGTGGGCGACCCACAGGCGTTTCTGCCGCAACTCAGTGGTCGCGTCGATATCGCCTACTGCTGCCTCGGCACCACCATCAAACAGGCAGGCTCGGAAGCGGCGTTCCGCGCGGTGGATCTGGACATGGTCGTGGCCTTCGCCAAACGTGCGCGGGAGATGGGCGCGCGGCACCTGATCGTGATCAGCGCGCTGGGCGCCGATCCGAAATCGTCGATTTTCTACAACCGGGTCAAAGGTGAGATGGAGCAGGCATTGCGTGCGCAGGACTGGCCGCAACTGACCATCTGTCGGCCATCGCTGCTGCTGGGCGATCGTACCGAACCGCGTCTGGGCGAACAGCTGGCCGCGCCGTTTTCCAAACTGATTCCCGGCAAATACCGCGGCATCGAAGCCTGCCAACTGGCCCGGGCGATGTGGCGCCTGGCGCTGGAAGAACAGGACGGGGTGCGGGTGGTCGAGTCGGATGAGTTGCGCAAGCTCGGCAAGTAACAGCGGGACTTTGTGGCGAGGGAGCTTGCTCCCGCTCGACTGCGCAGCAGTCGCCAGCCCTGAATTATGCGGTGTATCTGAAGGATTTAGTCGCGGGGTTTGGGGCCGCTTCGCAGCCCAGCGGGAGCAAGCTCCCTCGCCACAGGAGTGCGCAGCACTCCCTTACAATCCACCCGTCGCCTGAAACCCCACGCCAATCACCGTAAGTAACGACAACGGCAACAACAGCGTATCGAGCAACGCACTCGCCGGCAGATCCACCCCCGGATAACTCGGCGCCTCAGCCCCGAAGCGATCCATCGCACAGCACCCGCCATTCATCGCGTACAAATCCAGGCGCGTCCCGGAATACACCACCGGCGCGCCCGGCTTGGCCGCATCCAGCGTGCGCGCGGTGGCGCAGCCGGCCAGTTGCAGCGCCAGCGCAATCACCAACAGCTTATTCATCGCTGCTCAGATGATGCTCGCCCCAACGCGGCAGCATGTCCTGCGGAATGCCCAGCAGATTGAGGATCCGCGCGACGACGAAATCGATCAGGTCATCGATGGTCTGCGGCTGGTGATAGAAACCCGGCGAGGCCGGCAGGATGGTCACGCCCATGTTCGACAGCTTGAGCATGTGCTCCAGATGAATGCTCGAATACGGTGCTTCGCGCGGTACCAGGATCAACTGGCGGCGCTCCTTCAAGGTGACGTCCGCCGCGCGCTCGATCAGATTGTTGCAGGCACCGGTGGCAATCGCCGACAAGGTGCCGGTGGAACACGGCACCACCACCATCGCCGCTGGCGCGCCGGAGCCCGAGGCCACCGGCGACATCCAGTCTTCCTTGCCGTACACGCGGATCTGCCCGGCGGCCGCCCCGGTGTACTCGGTGAGGAACGCCTGCATCATCTGCGGCTTGGGCGGCAGCGTGACATCGGTTTCGGTGGCCATCACCAGTTGCGCGGCCTTGGAGATCAGGAAGTGTACTTCGCGATCTTCCCGTACCAGGCAGTCGAGCAGGCGCAATCCATACTGCGCGCCGGACGCGCCGGTCATCGCCAGCGTGATGCGTTCCGGGCCGCCGTTCTGGGCAAAAGTGTTCATTGCAGCGCCTCGGCGAGTTTGCCGTGCAGGCCGCCGAAGCCGCCGTTGCTCATGATCACCACGTGGGTACCGGGCTGGGCCTGACTTTTCACGCGTTCGATGATGCCTTCGAGCGAATCGCTGACGATCGATGGCACGCTGCACAGTGCGGCGGTGGCGCCCAGATCCCAACCGAGGTTGGCCGGGGCGTACCAGATCACCTGATCGGCATCGACCACGCTGTCGGGCAGGCCATCGCGGTGCGCGCCGAGCTTCATCGAGTTGGAGCGTGGTTCGATGATCGCGATCAGCGGTGCGTCGCCGATGCGCTTGCGCAGACCGTCGAGGGTGGTGGCGATGGCGGTCGGGTGGTGGGCGAAGTCGTCGTAAATAGTGATGCCGCGCACTTCGGCGACTTTCTCCATGCGGCGTTTGACGTTCTTGAACGCGCTCAACCCGGCGATGCCCATCGATGGCACCACACCGACATGCCGCGCCGCTGCCAGCGCAGCCAGGGCGTTGGCGACGTTGTGCTGACCGGTCAACTCCCATTCCACGGTGCCCTGGGACACGCCTTCGAACATCACTTCGAACGCCGAGCCATCATCCTTGAGCAGCTTGACCTGCCACTGACCGCCGATACCGGTGGTTTGCACCGGGGTCCAGCAGCCCCTTTCGATCACGCGCTGCAAGGCAGGCTCGGTGGTCGGGTGAATCACCAGACCTTCACTCGGAATGGTCCGCACCAAATGGTGGAACTGCCGCTCGATGGCCAGTAGATCGGGGAAGATGTCGGCGTGATCGAACTCAAGGTTGTTGAGGATCGCGGTGCGTGGACGGTAGTGGACAAACTTCGAACGCTTGTCGAAGAACGCGCTGTCGTACTCGTCAGCCTCGATCACGAAAAACGGCGTACCGCCCAGACGTGCCGACACCGAGAAGTTCTGCGGCACGCCGCCGATCAGGAACCCCGGGCTCATGCCGGCGTGTTCCAGGACCCAGGCGAGCATGCTGCTGGTGGTGGTCTTGCCGTGCGTACCGGCAACCGCCAGCACCCAGCGCCCTTGCAACACGTGATCGGCCAGCCATTGCGGGCCGGAAACGTACGGCAGGCCTTTGTTCAGCACATACTCCACCGCCGGGTTGCCGCGGGACATGGCGTTGCCGATCACCACCAGATCCGGTGCCGGATCGAGCTGGGCCGGGTCATAACCCTGGGTCAGTTGAATGCCCTGGGCCTCCAGCTGCGTGCTCATCGGCGGATAGACGTTGGCGTCGGAGCCGGTCACGTGATGGCCCAGCTCTTTGGCCAGAACCGCCATCGAGCCCATGAAAGTCCCGCAGATACCCAGAATATGAATGTGCATAGTCGACCTCGTAAAACATGGCCGCAGGTTAGCGCAGGGAGGGGGAAATCGCACTCTTTAGCTGATCACCATCACCCCACGATCACCACCCCGCCTGTAGGAGCTGACGAGTGCAACGAGGCTGCGATCTTTTGATCCTGTAAAGAACAAGATCAAAAGATCGCCGCCTTCGGCAGCTCCTACAGGGGGATTTATGCGGTTCGGGCGATGCCGTGTTTGCGCAGCTTTCTGTAGAGGGTGTTGCGACTCACGCCGAGTTGCTCGGCGGTGTGGGTCATGTGCCAGCGCGTTTGCTCCAGCGCATTGAGCAACGCCAGTCGCTCGGCGTCTTCCAGCGGATGCTCGGACTCAACCGACTTCAGCTCCAGCGTCGGACGCCCCTGCCGAATCATCGCCGGCAAATCCTCAAGGCCGATTCGCCCGTCATCACACAACGCCGCCAGCGTGCGCAGGACATTGCGCAACTGCCGCACGTTGCCCGGCCAGTTAAAGGCCAGCAACGCTCGCCGCGCCGGTTCGTCGATCACAATCACTTCGCCGCCCGCCTCCTCGGCCAGCAGAAAATCCAGCAACTGCGATTTATCACTGCGTTCGCGCAGCGCCGGCAACGCGACTTCGAGGCCATTGAGCCGGTAATACAGATCTTCGCGGAAGCTGCCGTCTTCGACCCGTTCCAGCAGATTGCGGTGCGTGGCGCTGATGATCCGCACGTTGACCGCCTCCGGTTCGCCGCCAATCGGCACCACCTGCCGGTCTTCCAGCACTCGCAACAAGCGAGTTTGCAACGCCAGCGGCATGTCGCCGATTTCATCAAGAAACAGCGTGCCGCCATCGGCCTGCTGCAGCTTGCCGCGCATGCCGTCCTTGCGTGCGCCGGTGAAACTGCCGCCGCGATAACCGAACAGTTCGCTCTCGATCAGGCTCTCGGGAATCGCCGCGCAATTGAGCGCGACAAAGGCTTTGCTGGCACGCTGGCTGGCGTGATGCACAGCCTTGGCGAAGGCTTCCTTGCCGGAGCCGGTTTCGCCATTGATCAGCAGCGGCACGTCGCGCTCAAACACCCGCAGCGCCTTGCGGAAATCCGCTTGCAGCGCCGCGTCACCGAGGCAGATGCCCGCCAGCGGTTGCGGCTTGGCCACCACCGGGGCCGGCATGATCGGTGCCGGTTTGCGCGATTCGCCGCGCAGCAAGGCAAACAGATGCCGGCCGTCACGGGTGCGCAGCGGCCAACTGGCGCTGGCATTGGCGCTGGCACGACCGAGCAACTCGTCCAGCGAGCAATCGAAAAACGCCTCGACCGGTTTGCCGAGCAAACCACCGCGAATATGCCCGAGCAGGTTCAGCGCACTCTGGTTGACCGCGCTGATCCGCCCTTCGCCGTCAAACGCCAGCAGCCCTTCGCTGAACAAGCCGACGGACTCGGCCTGCAAGTGAAAACGCAGCAGCCACTGGTTATCAAAGCAACGCAGGAAATAGCAGCTCTCGATCATCTTCGCCGACAGATTGACCAGCGCCATGGTGTGGAACTGGCTCTGGCGCGAGACATCGTGGCGCGCCGAGGATACATCGAGTACCGCGAGCAGTTCGCCGTGCGGGTCGAACACCGGGCTCGCCGAGCAGGTCAGGCCGGTGTGGCGGCCGCGAAAGTGTTCGTCCTGATGGATGGTCAGCGCCTGGCGCTCGACCAGACAGGTGCCGATGCCGTTGGTGCCTTCGCAGGCTTCGCTCCAGTCGGCGCCGAGCCAGAGGCCGGCATGTTCGAATATCTTGCGCTCGGCAGGTGCGGTGACGCAGTTGAGGATCACCCCGCGCGCATCGGTCAGCAGCACCGCATGACCGGCGCCGGACAGTTGCTGATGCAGGCTGCTCATTTCATTGCCGGCGATCTGTAACACCTGTTGCAGACGTTCGCGGCTTTCGAGCACGCGCCCGTGTTCAAGCACAGTCGGCGCCATGGTCAGGGCCGGATCGAGGTGATAGTCCTCGAGACAGCGCAGCCACGAGCGGGCAATCGACGGATCGGCCCCGGGCCCGTGCAGGTGCGGCTTGCCCTGACTGACGGTGAGCACCTGCTGGGCATGGCGACTCAAATGGTTGTCGTGCATTTCTTATTGTTCTCCCCGAAAGGTCGCCCCTTCCAGACTACCAACACTGACCTGTGGCGAGGGAGCTTGCTCCCGCTCGAGTGCGAAGCGCTCGCCAAAGTATATGAGCGGTAAACATTTCAGGGCTGCTGCGCAGCCCAGCGGGAGCAAGCTCCCTCGCCACAATAATCAACCACTGGGCGATTGGCAGTCAGCATCCTCCAGCCATCGACGCATTGCAATGCTGGCAAGACCACCCGGTCACAGGCTGTGCCAAATGCGGTACAAACTGTCACCCGCCCTGTACCGAAACCATCACAGCCTTCGCCCGCCCGTCCGACAAGAAATTCGCTAGGCCTTGATTTGCCTGCCCTGTACGGCAGTGGCCCGACCTTTGCTCTACGCTTATAGCAAGCGCACTTGCGCGTTTCTCTAATAAGTACAAAGCCAAGGAGAACAACATCATGCGTTACGCTCACCCCGGTACTGAAGGCGCCAAAGTCTCGTTCAAGAGCAAGTACGGTAACTACATCGGCGGCGAGTTCGTCGCGCCTGTCAAAGGTCAGTACTTCACCAATACCTCGCCAGTGAATGGCCAACCGATTGCCGAATTCCCCCGCTCCACTGCCGAAGACATCGACAAGGCACTGGACGCCGCCCACGCCGCTGCCGATGCGTGGGGCGCGACCTCGGTGCAGGCGCGCTCGCTGATCCTGCTGAAAATCGCCGACCGCATCGAACAGAACCTCGAACTGCTGGCGATCACCGAAACCTGGGACAACGGCAAAGCCATCCGCGAAACCCTCAACGCCGACATCCCGCTGGCCGCCGACCATTTCCGCTACTTCGCCGGTTGCCTGCGCGCCCAGGAAGGCAGCGCGGCCGAAATCGACGGCAACACCGTGGCCTATCACATCCATGAACCGCTGGGCGTGGTCGGCCAGATCATCCCGTGGAACTTCCCGCTGCTGATGGCCGCGTGGAAACTCGCCCCGGCGCTGGCCGCCGGCAACTGCGTGGTGCTCAAGCCTGCCGAGCAGACCCCGCTGGGCATCTGCGTGCTGATGGAGCTGATCGGTGATCTGCTGCCACCGGGCGTGCTCAACGTGGTGCAAGGTTTCGGCAAAGAAGCCGGCGAAGCGTTGGCCACCAGCAAACGCATCGCCAAGATCGCCTTCACCGGCTCGACCCCGGTCGGCTCGCACATCATGAAATGCGCCGCCGAGAACATCATTCCGTCCACCGTGGAACTGGGCGGCAAGTCGCCGAACATCTTCTTCGAAGACATCATGCAGGCCGAGCCGACCTTCATCGAGAAGGCTGCCGAAGGTCTGGTACTGGCGTTCTTCAACCAGGGCGAAGTCTGCACCTGCCCGTCCCGCGCGCTGGTGCAGGAATCGATCTACGACGAATTCATGCAAGTGGTGATGAAGAAAGTCCTGCAGATCAAACGCGGCGACCCGCTGGACACCGACACCATGGTCGGTGCGCAGGCGTCCGAGCAGCAATTCGACAAGATTCTTTCTTACCTGGAAATCGCCAAGGGCGAAGGCGCCGAGCTGCTGACCGGCGGCAAGGTGGAAAAACTCGAAGGCAACCTAGCGACCGGCTATTACATCCAGCCGACCCTGCTCAAGGGCACCAACAAAATGCGCGTGTTCCAGGAAGAAATCTTCGGCCCGGTGGTAAGCATCACCACCTTCAAGGACGAAGCCGAAGCCCTCGCCATCGCCAACGACACCGAGTTCGGCCTCGGCGCCGGCCTGTGGACCCGCGACATCAACCGCGCCTACCGCATGGGCCGCGCGATCAAGGCCGGTCGCGTGTGGACCAACTGCTACCACCTGTACCCGGCGCACGCCGCGTTCGGCGGGTACAAGAAGTCTGGCGTCGGCCGTGAAACCCACAAGATGATGCTCGATCACTATCAGCAGACGAAAAACCTGCTGGTGAGCTACGACATCAATCCGTTGGGCTTCTTCTAAAACCCGGGGCGACGCAGGTATTTCTGTGTTGCCCTCCAAATAGCTATCGCTGGCAAGCCAGCTCCCACAGGGATCTTTGCAGATCTCGATAACGGGAACACCACAGATACCTGTGGGAGCTGGCTTGCCAGCGATGGCGTCCTCAATGACACAACCCCAAGGCCTGGCCGCTCTGGCACGGCCCTTGCGTACCCGTCATTCAGGTTTTGCACAGAAACTGCCGCTGCGTGAACAGCATCCATCCACCTTAACCGCTGCACCCGAAAGTCCAACAGATCGAACAATAAAAAACAGAGAGGACTTATGACTTCCACCACACAGCTCAAACCCACACTCGGCACCCTGCACCTCTGGGGCATTGCCGTCGGCCTGGTGATTTCCGGCGAATATTTCGGCTGGAGTTACGGCTGGGGCACCGCGGGCACCCTCGGATTTCTGGTCACGGCGCTGATGGTCGCGACCATGTACACCTGCTTCATCTTCAGTTTCACCGAACTGACCACCGCGATTCCCCACGCGGGCGGGCCGTTTGCCTACAGCCGCCGGGCGTTCGGCGAGAAAGGCGGATTGATCGCCGGCATCGCCACGCTGATCGAATTTGTTTTCGCCCCTCCGGCGATTGCCATGGCCATCGGCGCCTACCTCAACGTGCAGTACCCGGAGCTTGATCCGAAGGTCGCGGCGGTCGGCGCGTACTTCGTGTTCATGACCCTGAACATCCTCGGCGTCAGCATTGCCGCGACTTTTGAGCTGGTGGTCACCGTGCTGGCGGTCGCCGAACTGCTGGTGTTCATGGGTGTGGTCGCGCCGGGCTTCAGCTTCAGCAATTTCGTGCTCAACGGCTGGTCGGGCGCCAACGAGTTCACCCTGGGCTCGATCCCCGGAATCTTTGCGGCGATCCCGTTCGCGATCTGGTTTTTCCTTGCCATCGAAGGCGCGGCCATGGCGGCCGAAGAAGCCAAGGACCCGAAACGCACGATTCCCAAGGCCTACGTCAGCGGCATCCTGACCCTGGTATTCCTCGCCATCGGCGTAATGGTGATGGCCGGCGGCGTCGGCGACTGGCGCCAACTGTCGAACATCAACGACCCGCTGCCACAGGCAATGAAAGCGGTGGTCGGCAACAACTCATCGTGGATGCACATGCTGGTGTGGATCGGTCTGTTTGGTCTGGTAGCGAGTTTCCACGGGATCATCCTCGGTTACTCGCGGCAGTTCTTCGCCCTCGCCCGCGCCGGTTACCTGCCGAAAAGCCTGGCCAAGCTGTCGCGCTTCCAGACCCCGCACCGGGCGATTCTGGCCGGTGGCGTGATCGGTATCGCGGCGATTTACAGCGATGGTCTGGTCAACCTGCAAGGCATGACCCTGACGGCCGCGATGATCACCATGTCGGTGTTCGGCGCGATCGTGATGTACATCATCAGCATGCTCAGCCTGTTCAAACTGCGCAAAACCGAACCGAACCTGGAACGCACCTTCCGCGCCCCGGGCTATCCGGTGGTGCCGGCGATTGCGCTGTTTCTGGCGGTGGTGTGCCTGGTGGCGATGGCGTGTTTCAACACGCTTATCGGTTGTGTGTTCCTGGGCTTCATGGCCGCTGGTTATCTGTACTTTCAGCTCACCGCCAAACAACGCGCCGACGCCCCGGCAGACGCTATGCTCGAAAGTATCTAGTTGCCATATAACAGTGCGTAGCGCCCCATGTAGGAGCTGCCGAAGGCTCGGGCCGCGTTCGGACGATCTTTTGATCTTGTTTTTAGAAAATCAAAGTCAAAAGATCGCAGCCTTCGGCAGCTCCTACAGGGGTGTATCAATTACAGGAGGACAGCATGGTCGCATTTGCCCATTCCGTCGGCGCCCAGACCTACCGCTTCGACAGCCTCAAGGACGTCATGGCCAAGGCCAGCCCGGCGCGCTCCGGTGACTTTCTGGCCGGCGTTGCCGCGCTCAATGACGGCGAACGCGTGGCTGCACAAATGGCGCTGGCCGACATCCCGCTCACGCATTTTCTGCAGGAAGCGCTGATTCCCTATGAGACCGATGAAGTCACCCGACTGATCATCGACACCCACGACAAACAAGCCTTCGCCGTGGTCAGCCACCTCACCGTCGGCGGCTTCCGCGACTGGCTGCTCAGCGACGCCGCTGACGAAACCAGCCTGCGCGCCCTCGCTCCCGGCCTGACGCCGGAAATGGTCGCCGCCGTGTCGAAAATCATGCGCGTGCAGGATCTGGTGCTGGTGGCGCAGAAGATCCGCGTGGTCACAAAATTTCGCGGCACCCTCGGCCTGCGCGGACGCCTGTCGACCCGCCTGCAACCCAATCATCCGACCGATGAGCCATCCGGCATCGCCGCGAGCATTCTCGACGGTCTGCTGTACGGCAATGGCGACGCAATGATCGGAATCAACCCGGCCACCGACAGCATCGCCTCGATCTGCGCGATGCTGGAGATGCTCGACGCGATCATCCAGCGCTATGACATCCCGACCCAGGCCTGCGTGCTGACCCACGTCACCACCTCGATCGAGGCGATCAACCGTGGCGTGCCGCTGGACCTGGTGTTCCAGTCGATTGCCGGCACCGAAGCGGCCAACGCCAGTTTCGGCATCAACCTCAACGTATTGCAGGAAGGCTATGACGCCGGGCTGAGCCTGAAGCGCGGCACTCTCGGGCAGAACCTGATGTATTTCGAGACCGGTCAGGGCAGCGCGCTGTCGGCCAACGCCCACCGTGGCGTCGATCAGCAGACCTGCGAAACCCGGGCCTACGCCGTGGCGCGGCATTTCAAGCCATTTTTGGTGAACACCGTGGTCGGCTTCATCGGCCCGGAATACCTCTATAACGGCAAGCAGATCATCCGCGCTGGCCTCGAAGATCATTTCTGCGGCAAGTTGCTCGGCGTGCCGATGGGCTGTGATATCTGCTACACCAACCACGCCGAAGCCGATCAGGACGACATGGACACCCTGCTGACCCTGCTCGGTGTGGCCGGGATCAACTTCATCATGGGCATCCCCGGCTCCGACGACATCATGCTTAACTACCAGACCACCTCGTTTCACGACGCGCTCTACGCCCGCCAGACCCTGGGCCTGAAACCGGCGCCGGAGTTCGAGCAATGGCTGGCGAACATGGGCATTTTCACCCAGGCGGACGGCAAGGTTCGCTTTGGCAACAACCTGCCGCCGGCCTTTCGCCAGGCGCTGGCGCAACTGGGATGAGTGTGATGGACAAACCGCCTGTCGACCCGCAAAACCCTTGGCTGGAGCTGCGCCGCCTGACCCCGGCGCGCATCGCTCTGGGCCGCACCGGCACCAGCCTGCCAACCCGCGCACAACTGGATTTCCAGTTCGCCCACGCCCAGGCGCGGGATGCGGTGCATCTGCCGTTCGACCACGCCGGGCTCAGCGCACAATTGAACGAACGCGGGCGCGAGACCTTGTTGCTGCACAGCGCGGCGACCGATCGCAACAGCTACCTGCAACGCCCGGATCTGGGACGCAAGCTCAGCGACGCCTCGGCGCAGACCCTGCGGGATTACGCTGCGGCGCGCTCCGGCGGGGTCGATCTGGCGATTGTGGTGGCGGACGGTTTGTCGGCATTGGCGGTGCATCGGCATACCCTGCCGTTTCTGACCCGCCTGGAGGAGCAGATGAGCGCCGACGGTTGGTCAGTTGCCCCCGTGGTGCTAGTGGAACAGGGTCGAGTTGCCATTGGTGACGAGATCGGTCAGTTGCTGGGCGCAAAAATGCTCGTGATGCTGATCGGAGAGCGTCCGGGCCTCAGCTCGCCCGACAGCCTCGGTTTATATTTCACCTACAATCCAAAAGTCGGGCTGACTGATGCCTACCGCAATTGCATCTCCAATGTGCGGCTTGAAGGCTTGAGTTACGGCATGGCGGCGCATCGTTTGCTGTATCTGATGCGCGAAGCCTGCCGGCGGCAGCTGTCGGGGGTCAATCTGAAGGACGAAGCACAGGTGCAGACGCTGGAGTCGGACGCCGGTGCGGACATGAAGGGAAACTTCCTGCTCGATCCGCCCACAACCTGAACCGTTTCCGCATTGCGTTTCTGCGCTGCTTTCAGGCAGGATCGACGCACGGCCGCAGGGTTTCCCATCGCCGTCAGAGCAGTTGAAGACAGCCACTTGAAGACGAGACCTATCATGCGGATTATTCAAGCGACCCTCGAACACCTGGATTTGCTGACCCCGTTGTTCGTCAAATATCGCGAGTTCTACGGTTCCCTGCCTTACCCGGATTCCTCCCGCGCGTTTCTCGAAAAACGCCTGCGCCGCAAGGAATCGGTGATTTATCTGGCCCTGGCCGATGATGACGACAAGAAACTGATGGGTTTCTGCCAGCTGTATCCAAGTTTTTCCTCGCTGTCGCTCAAGCGCGTGTGGATCCTCAACGACATCTATGTCGCCGAAGACGCCCGCCGCCAGCTGGTGGCCGACAACCTGATCCGCACCGCGAAGAGAATGGCCAAGGAAACCCAGGCCGTGCGCATGCGCGTGTCCACCAGTGCCGACAACGAAGTGGCGCAGAAAACCTACGAATCCATCGGGTTCAAGGAAGACACTGAGTTCAAGAACTACGTGCTGCCGATCAGCGACGAGCTCTAGCGCTCATCAAGGGCCTGTTGTGGCGAGGGAGCTTGCTCCCGCCGGGCTGCGAAGCGGCCCCACCTCAGTCATCGCAACAGGTCAGGCAAATCCAAGGCTTGGGAGTGCTCCGCCCTCCAGCGGGAGCAAGCTCCCTCGCCACACCAAACTTGCCGCCACCATCAATACCTGCCTGACATTTATTCACACCCCGACATCCCTCGCTACAAAACCAACGCGCTTTTCACCTCTCAGACCGTATAATCCCGAGCTTTCCGGCTTGTAAGAAAAACTACACCCCGCTGTAGGCTTACACCCGAATCATCCGCACAGGCCTGCCGAGTCGGGCCGTCACCACAGGTGCCCCCATGGATTTCAACCCGCTCGACCTTATCCTGCATCTCGATGTGTACCTCGATTTGCTGGTGACCAACTACGGGCCGTGGATCTACGCGATTCTGTTCGCTGTCATCTTCTGTGAAACCGGTCTGGTGGTGATGCCGTTCCTGCCGGGTGATTCGCTGTTGTTCATCGCCGGTGCCGTGGCGGCGGGCGGTGGCATGGATCCGGTGCTGTTGGGTGGTCTGTTGATGCTCGCGGCGATCCTCGGCGACAGTACCAACTATGTGATCGGACGAACGGCGGGCGAAAAACTCTTCAGCAACCCGAATTCGAAAATCTTCCGTCGCGACTACCTGCAAAAAACCCACGATTTCTACGACAAGCACGGCGGCAAAACCGTGACCCTGGCGCGTTTCCTGCCAATCATCCGCACGTTTGCACCGTTCGTCGCCGGCGTCGGCAAAATGCCCTACCCGCGATTCTTCGCTTTCAGCGTATTCGGCACCATCCTCTGGGTCGGTGGTCTGGTGACTCTGGGTTACTTCTTCGGCAACGTACCGTTCATCAAGAAGAACCTGTCGCTGCTGGTGGTCGGCATCATCCTGCTGTCGCTGATTCCGATGATCATCGGCGTGGTGCGCAGCCGTTTCGGCGGCTCCAGCTCCAAAGCCGAAACCCACTGATCCGATGTGGTCACTGAGCGCCTGGCGTCGCCGGCGCATTCTGGCCAGGCACCCGATTGCCGACGACCTGTGGCAACGGGTGCGCCATCACCTCAGCTTCCTCGACGGCATCAGCGCCGCCGAAGACCAATGGTTGCGTGAAGCCAGCGTCCTGTTTCTCGAAGAAAAACACCTGACCGCCCTGCCCGACGTCGAATTGCATCAGGAACAACGTCTGCTGCTTGCCGCGCAGGCCCAGTTACCGCTGCTCAATCTGGGCGATTTGAACTGGTATCAGGGCTTCCACGAAATCGTCCTCTACCCTGACGACTTCCTCAGCCCGCAACGGCATCGCGATGCCAGCGGCGTCGAGCACGAGTGGGACGGCGAGCACAGCGGCGAAGCCTGGCAACAGGGGCCGATCATCCTCGCCTGGCCGGGGGTGATGGCCAGTGGTGGCTGGGAGGGCTACAACCTGGTGATCCACGAACTGGCGCACAAACTCGACATGCTCAACGGCGACGCCAACGGCCTGCCGCCGCTGCACGCCGACATGCGCGTCAGCGACTGGGCCGAGGTCATGCAACACGCCTACGATGACCTCAACCGCCAGCTCGACCGCAACCCCGATGCCGAAACCGCCATCGACCCGTACGCCGCCGAAAACCCGGCGGAGTTCTTCGCGGTCACCAGCGAATACTTCTTCAGCGCCCCGGATCTGCTGCACGCGGCTTATCCACAGGTCTACTTGCAACTGCAGCTTTTCTACCGGCAGGATCCGTTGGGCAGGCTGCGGCAACTTCAGGCCACAGACCCGGTCTATCAGGCGCACAAGTAAGCGCTGCAGGACTTCTGGTACGTGGCGTCGGCGTAGGAATATGCCTATAATCGCCGCCACTTTTTGGTCAATCCGGCCAAGTGTTTTTGGTCAACTACGGGGGCAACGCCCAATGAGCTACAGCAAGATTCCGGCTGGCAAAGACCTGCCGAACGACATCTACGTCGCGATCGAGATCCCGGCCAACCACGCGCCGATCAAATACGAAATCGACAAAGACAGCGATTGCCTGTTCGTTGACCGTTTCATGGCCACCCCAATGTTCTACCCGGCCAACTACGGTTACATCCCGAACACCCTTGCTGACGACGGTGATCCCCTCGACGTGCTGGTTGTGACCCCTTACCCGGTTGCTCCAGGCTCGGTGATCCGCGCGCGTCCAGTCGGCATCCTGAACATGACCGACGACGGCGGCGGCGATGCCAAAGTCATCGCAGTCCCGCACGACAAGCTGTCCCAGCTGTACGTCGATGTGAAGGAATACACCGACCTGCCACCGCTGCTGATCCAGCAGATCGAGCACTTCTTCGCGAACTACAAGGATCTCGAAAAAGGCAAGTGGGTCAAGATCGAAGGCTGGGCTGGCGCTGACGCCGCTCGCGAAGCGATCACCAAGTCGGTTGCCGCCTACAAGGGCTAAGCACCTGTTTGCTGCATGACGCTTGAAGAAAACCCCGGTTGATCCGGGGTTTTTTATGTCTGCAAAAAGCCGTCTTAAACAGTGTGTTTATCGCGGACTACAGAAAAGTTTCGAAGCGAGTGATTTCCCACAAGCACGTCTTACATCCAGTCGCAAAATACAGCCTTTTTTTGAACGCCCGGTTTATTCAAAGCGCTCTGGCACGGCCGTAGACTCCGTGTTTATGAGAAAGAACACTAGCGGTCCAAGATTCAAGGCACTCCTGGAAGCAGCGAACATCACCACCACGGGATTCGCAAAGTTCTGGGGCACGGAAGCCCAAAACATTCATAACTGGTACACCCGGGGCGTCCCGGCGTATCGCATGGAGGAAGTCTCACGCCTGCTCTCGGTCAACAGCGACTGGCTGAAAACCGGTGAAGGCAGCAAAGAATTACCCCGTCTGCAAACGCCTGCCAGCAACGGCGACACCTTCGACGCGCAGTCCGTCAACGGCGTCTATTCCATCATCAACCCCAACGACATCGAACTGCCGTTTTTCAAGGAAACACCGCTCAGCGCCGGCGCCGACAAAACCCACGTCATCCTCGACCCCGAGCAGACCGTCCGCCTGCCGCGCGCCCATCTCGCGCAACTGGAAATCCGTCCCGGCGACGCCATCTGTGCGCACATGATCGGCAACAGCATGGCCGAGCGCATCGAAGACGGCTCGATCATCGGCATCGACCGCGGCCTGACCCAGGTGGTCGACGGCGAAATCTACGCCATCGAACACGACGGCATGCTGCGCATCAAATACCTGCACCGCATGCCCGGCAACGCCCTGCGCCTGCGCAGCCACAACAGCGCCGAGTACCCGGACGAAATCTTCCGCGCAGCGCAGATCGATGAGCAGCGGATACACATTCTGGGCTGGGTATTCTGGTGGTCGACCCTGGGCAAACGCCGGCCGGTGGTGCCTTTTCTCTGATCCTGCGCCACTCCCCGGCCCAACACAGAACCCTGTGGGAGCGGGCTTGCCCGCGAAGAGGCCCTGAAAGTCAGTACAAAACCCGAATTTCTACCGCCGCCGCCGCTCTATTGCGCACTTGAGACTGGGAATCCCCAACAAAACTCAGTATCCTGCGCCCCACATTTGCGCATCGCCCCGCTCCCGCGGCTCAGATGACGTCTGACGCGGCAGACCAACGTCTGACCAAGTCCCACAGCCGGACGCAGATCCGGGTGTACATTTTGAAGGCTGACGCGGTTTACCAAAAATAAACCAAGCCAGTCCCCGAGAAGCCGGCCACAAGCCGGCTTTTTAATGCCTGCCTGAAAGCAACGTTATCTTGACGAGTTCGACAGATTAACCGGGCAGCGCCCGCCACTCAGGCATCGCAATAAGCCATTAGCACATCCGCCCTAATTGCCCCGCGCCCAACCTCACCACTAAATTTCCATTCTGTTTTTGTGCATTACAAAAGCGCCAAGGAATGGAGCAACACCATGTCGTCGTTTTTCAAACTCACTCAATCCGCTGTTCTGCTGACCGCACTCCTGACCGCTGCCACTTCAGCCCTGGCAGAGGAGCAGAAGCTCGTCGGTGACTGGTGGATCATTTACGGCAACGGCGTTCCCCACAAGAACATCATGTATGTGGCCGACAGCACTTCAGTCGTGCCGTCGAAGCAGACCAAGGGGGCCAAGTTGGTCGCCGTGACGCTGGTGTATGAAGAACCCGGCAAACCGATGATCGATGCCTACAACCTCGAAGTTCAGTGTTCGACGAACAAGGTCCGAATGCTCAATGGCCAGTCGGTTGATCGCATCGCTTACATGATGCGCAACCTCAAAGTTAACGACCAATGGCAGCAGCCGAAAGAGTTCTGGGTGCAGCGCACCAGCGAGTTCGTTTGCTCACCTGCCAAAAAGGACATGATCGCGCTGGGCAAGATGGAGTACCTGCAGATGATTCAGGGTATGCAGCAGATGTTTTTCAAACTGGCGCCGATTCAGGAGAAAGGCCAGATGATGGATAACCTCGACTCGATCCTGGGCAACAAGTAAGCGGCGGGCATCACGATGAACCCATGGACTAAAACGTTATTGGCGCTGCTGATAACGCCCGCTGTTTTGCTGATCAATGGTTGCCACTTGATTGCGCAGTCGCGCTGGGAAGGACGCGATGTTCAGGAAGCGCTCGATCTGTTTGGCAAACCCGACTCGATGAAAAAACAGACCGGGGCCAACGGCGAGAATCTGGCTGTGCTCACCTGGTACAAATCGTCCAGCTGGACCACCACGGAAGCCGCCGGTACCTCAATGAATCACACCGGCAACGGCATGGTTTACACCGAGTACTACGAGACGGTCGGTCACAGTTCCGATTGCAAACTTGAAGCTACCGTCAACAAGGCGAAAAAGATCGTGCTGTTCAGGATCGAGGACGGAAAGATCATTCACGGCAAGTGCATCAACGTGCCGTTCGTGCCTGGTTACATTCCGCCCGGTTTCTAGTGCAACCCTGAGCAGGCTGCTGCTCAGGGATAGCTGAACGACTTCACAAGCGTCAGTTCACCCACCGCTCGCATCGGCACCACAAACGTCTCCATCTTCTCGCTCGGCGTGCCTTCCTCGGTAATCACCGTCACCTGCGCCGTGGTCAGCGGCTGCACCGCCTCTTCCCCGCCCTCGTCATCCCCGCGATACCCGCCACCAAAATAATTCACGTACACCAGATACTGGCCCTTGATCGGTGCCGGCATGGCGAAGATTTCCGGACCGTAGCCGGTGGTGACGTCGACGTCGAGGGCGGCGCCGTTGGGTGCGACGCGGTCGCCGTACCAGATGTGTGCGCCGTCGGGGGTGATCAGGTGCAGGTCGAGGTCGGTGCCGTCGCTGTCCCAGGATAGCAGCACGCGCAGTTTGGCCGGGGTGGCGCCGCCGCTGGCGTTGAGGAACTGGGTGCGGTGGCGTTGCTGGCCGTCGGGGCTGCGCACTTCGACGCTGTTGCTGCCGTTGGGGAAGGAGAACGGGCGGTCGAAGCGGCCGCTGTCGTCGATTTTCAGCGGCATGCTGACGCCGTTGACGATCAGTCGGCCGGGCTCTTTGCTTTTTGGTGTGGCTTTGATTTCGCCACTGATGCGCGCGGTGTTGGCCTGGCCGACCGGGGTGTTGACCGAGGAGGCCGGGTAGTTGACGGTCTGGCGGAAGTTTTCGCCTTCGCCTTCGGGCGCGCCGGTGCGCCAGCCGCCGACCGGGGTGTCGAGTTTGACGCTGTCGGCGGCCATTGCCATCGGCAACGCATGGAACGCGCAGAGCAACAGCAAGACCTGTGGATAGCGGAGTGTCATGGTCTATTCCAGCAAGAGGTGACGGGCGAGCCCTTCGATGTAGGTTTCATCCTGGCCATTGGGATGTGCTTCAAAAGCCAGGTGCAGATATTCGTGAGTCAGGTCGAGACGATCCTGCAGCGTGAGCACGCCGCGCACGTAGATGCGCTGACGTTCGCGATCAACGAACGGGCGGCCGAACGCCAGTTTGCACACGGCGAAGGTGCTGACTTCGTTGTAGCCGGTTTCGCTTTCCAGCGTCGGACGCCAGCCGCGTCGCTGCTTTTGCAGCCATTCTTGTGCGGCGGGCAGTGCTTCGCAGGAGGCCACCGGGTTGTCCCAACGGCTGAGGCTCGCGCGCGGATAGGCGTGCAGCAGAATCGCGTCATAGCGCTGGCCGGCGTTGGCCTGCTCGACGGCTTGTTGCCAGGCGAGTTTGTCCGGGCCGGGTTGGTCGGAGTGATAGGTGACGGTGCTGCCGGCCAGCACCAGATCCGCGGTCCACGCCGCGATGTTGCGCGACTCGGCGGAGGCCGGGCGCGGGGCGACGCGCTGACGGTTGCTGCTGTCGTCGATGCTCAGGCAATCGCCGTTGCGCGTGGCGTTTTGCAGCAGATAGGTGCGGATCGCCACGGCCAGTGCCTTGGCAGCTTCGGCAGGTTCGGATTTGGCTTCGCGCTCAAGCACACGGGCGACGTATTCTTCGCGATCGAGCCGTGCAACCAGTTTATCGTTGAGCAGAAACAATTCGCCGGCGCTGTGGATATCCAGCGCGTTACCGTTGGCAAATTCGACGCGGTAGTCGCCTTGCAATGGGCCAGAAGTCACCACCCGCTCGCCAGCCAGAACCCGCATCAGCGGATAGCGCGAGAACAGTCCGACTTCGACACAACGCCCCGCCTCCGCCGGCCACGTCGCTGGCAACACCGTCGCCAGTGCCTGTCCGTAATGGCGCAAGACCATCTGACTGGTGCCGCGCCCACCGGCCCAGATCGGCGAGCCGTCCGCCGTCCATCCGGCAAACCCGCCCTGCCGCGACTGCGGATCCTGATCACCGAGCCAGCTCCAGGTTTTCACCCGCAAACGCCCACCGAGTTCACCGACGACATTACCGTCCGCCGCATTCAGCACGACGTCGAGCAACACGCGGCGCATCTGCTCCTGCGCCGGCAGCAACGACAACACCCTCAGCAAGTCAGCCACGGAAACCCGCGTGGCCGGTTGCACGGATGGCAAATCCAGCAACCACGACGGCGCCTGCCGCGCCTGCCAATACGTGCGCCAATCGGCAGCAGCAATGCCCAACCGCGCCGGCTCGAAGTACAAGCCGCAGGACTTCACCAACGCCTGATCACGCTCGATCTTTCCGCCCGCCGAGCAGCAATAAACCTCCTCCTTCGACTGCCCGCGACATTCGTACGCCGGCTCGCGCGCGCCGGTATCCACCAGCCACGCGTAGACGAACAATTTCCACAGACTGCCCAGCGGCGTATCCAGCGTCGACGGCAAGGGCTCGCGGGCGATCAGTTGCGTGTGATTCAACGACAGCAACTCGCCCTTGTACGCCAGCCGCAGCGGCTCATCCTGCGCCGTCGCCAGCGCAGGCATCACACACATCAGCAGCCACAGCAGCGGCCGGTTCATGTCAGTTGACCGTGACCTGACCGAGGGCGGCTTTCGCTTCCTGGGCCTGATGCTGCGGTGCATAGACCTGAGTGAAACGCACCGGCGGCAGGTTGAACTGGCCCTTCTGCGAGAAGCGCACCAGATGGCGCAGACGCAATTCGCCGCTCAGCGTATCCACCGGCACCGCGTAAGCCAGTTGCCCCGGCTCGAAGCGTGCTTTCTCCAGCACGGTCGGTTCGGTGCCATCCTTGCCCTGCAACTTGATGCCCCAAGTGGTGCGCTCGACATCGGCGCCCGGTGGCAACGGCACTTCGAGCATGCCGTAGCGCAGCGGTTTCGGTGCCTTGCTGGTGAGAATCACTTCGTCCAGGTACAGGCTGTCGCTGGACAGCGGTTTGCTGCCGACCGGCTCCAGTTTGAAAGTGAACGCTTCGTCGCCCGGCACCAGTCGCGACAGGCGCCGGGTGATGGTCACGGCCATTGGATCGACCGCTGGTTGCTGGGTCTGGAAGCTCAACGCCGCCCGCAGCGGACGCTCCTGAATGCCGGACACCGACAACACGCTCGGCACCGGTGTCGCACCCTGCCAGGTCCAGAACATTTCACCGGTCGCGCCGTAGTTTTTCTTCCAGCCTTCACCCGGCATCAGCGCGATGGTCGGCGAGGCCTGAGCGATGCTGCGTTGCAACCAGCTCAGCGCCAGCGCACGTTCGAGAGTCGATTGCTGCGGCAACAGACGTTGCAGCAACGCCGTCGCGCGGGTCTGATCGAACGCTTGCAGCGAAAGGTTCAGCGCTTCGGCGAACGGCTGCGAGCTGACGGCCAGACGCTGTTGCGCGGCGCCAACCTGACGATTGAATGCGTCCGGCAACGCGACTTTCGACTGCATGGCCAGCGCCGCGGTCAACACCCGCGCCGCCGCCAAACCGAGCGCCGAATCCGGATCGCTCATCACCAGACTGTCTTCGCCGTCGTCCATCAGGGTTTCGGCATTGCCCTCACCCGCCTTGGCCAGATCGTCCATCAAACCGCTGAGCAAGGTGTTCACCGGCAGATGCATCTGCTTGGCGAACGACAGGATCAGCGCCCGCTGCAGCAGCGGCGTGTTCGGCGCTTGCTTGGCGTAGACCTCCAGCACTCGCTGCCAATGCTCCGGCGGCAAGGTCAGCTCCAGCACCTGACTGGCGTTCCAGTCGGCGTAGTAGGCGTAAGCAGTCAGGAATGCATCCGGCTCGCCGTCGAAGCCCCACCAGGTGAAGCTCGCCGACGGCCCGGCCATCTGCACCAGACGCAGGCGGCTGTTCTGCATGATCAGACGCAGGCGATCGCGGATCTGCGGGTTCGACGCCAGCGACGGATAAGCAATGCTCAGCGGCAGCAAACGGCTGGCAGTCTGCTCGACGCCGCCGTACGGGTAGCTCAGCAGATCATCGAGCGCGGAACGGAACAGCGCTTGCGGACTGTCATCCAGACGCAGACGAATGTCGGTGGCATCTGCCGGCAAACTCAACGGTGTGTCGCCGCTGGCCACGTCGAGGCTCTGGGTTTGCGTCACTTGCCAACCTTCACCGGTGGCGCTCAGACGCACGGCAAGGGCATCAGCGGTTTTGCCGTCCTGCACCAGCTCGGCAGTCCACTCACCCGAGGCCAGGGCGAACGCTGGCAGCGGCACGTAGTTGATGCCGTTGTTCAGGGTTACCGGCAGGCGTTGTTCGGCGCCCGCGTAATGGGTGACGAGTTCAGCCTTGACCGGTTTTTCAGCCTGACTGAAAGCGAATACACCGAGTTGCGGCTGATCGTCCTTGCGGAATTTGCTCGGCCCGCTCCACTTCAGATACAGCGGTTTTTCCGAACGGACGAACTGTTTCTTCTGCCCGACCTGACCGTCGTCGGCAATCGCCCGCGCAGTGATGCGCCAGCGGGTCAGCGAGTCCGGCATTTTGAAGGTGAAGCGGGTTTTGCCGTCAGCACCGGTCAACAACTCTGGCTGCCACGCGGCGGTGTCGACGTCTTCACGACGTGGGCGCTCCAGCACTTTTACCCCGCGTTCACTGCGGTTGGCCTTGCCCGGCGCGCCGGGGCTGCCCGGCAACGCCACGTCATAACTGATGAATGACAGGCTGGCGCTGGTGCGCACGTTATTGCGCCGTGGATGGTAGAAGAACTGGTCGATGCTCGGCGCGACTTCCGGTTGCAACGCGTAGACCATTTCATCGACGACGCTGACGGTCAGGTGCGCCGGTACCGCTTTGCCGGCGAACTGCGTGGTCAGGTCAACGGTGACCGTTTCGCCTGGCTGATACAGCGCTTTGTCGGTGCTGATCGCCACGTCGATTTGCGGCGCGATCACTTTGATCCCGGCGTTCTGGAAGCTGTACTGCCCGCCCTTGGTGTACAGCACCGAGAAGGTCAAGTTCGGCGCGAAGTTGTCCTTCACCGGGATGCGCGCACGGTATTGGGTGTCGCTGAGTTTTTCCAGTTTCAGCCAGTCGCCGCCCTTGGCCAGCAGCGCGGTGGCTTCGACCTTGTCACGCTCCAGCGACAGCAGGGCATCGCTGACCGGCTCCGGGAAGGTGATCAGCGCCAGTGCTTCATCGCCAGCCTTGTACTCAGGCTTGTCTAGGACAATTTCCACGGTGCCCGGCACCGCTTTGACGCCGTCGCCGGTGACCGAATGGCCGGTGGCGCCGAGGACGCGACCGTGCTGATCTTTCAGCGTCAGGTTGTAAGTACCCGGACGTTCGAAGGCGATACTGAAGCCCTTGTCCGTCGCAGCAAGTTTGCCTTCACCGGTGCTCTGGTCCTCCAGCCGCACCCAGCCGTAGCTGCTCGGGGTCACGGCTTTGCTCTGCTCGCTGCCGCCCTCGTTGGCGTAGCTGAACGCGACCTTATCGTTGACCGCGCTGAAACGTTGCGGCGCGCTCAGGCGGAAGCTCGCGGCGCCACGGTCGATGAGGATTTCCTTGGTGGTCTTGACCCGATACGCCGCGCCGTCGCTGGCAAACACGGTGAGCATGTAGCGGCTCGGTTTGTCGGCGGCCGGCAGGTCGAGGGTCGCGTTGCCCTTGCTGTCGGTGGTCAGTTCGGTGCTGGTCAACTCCACCGGGAATTGCCCGAGGTATTGCAGCTCGTTGTCGACCATCGACAGTTGCTGGGCGCGCAGGCTCAGGCTCAGTTTGGCGTTGGCCACCGGTTTGCCGTCCGGGTACAGCAGCACCAGACTGCCCTTCACCGGCTCACCGGTGCGGTAATCCTGCTTGGCGAGGTTCAGCGAAATCTCGAAGTGCGGCTTGATGTACTCAGCGACGCGGAAGGCGCTGCTGTAGGCCTGATCCTTGTAGTTGAAACGGATCTCGTAACCACCGGCCACGGCGTTGTCCGGCAACTGGAAACGGCCCTGAGTGCCAGCCTTGGAATCGAGTTTCAGGTCGAGGCGTTGCAACTCGGTGCCGGTGGCATCAAGCACGCTGACGTTGACGTCAGCAGCGCCCGGCAATACCGAATCCCGCGCATTCTTGAACTCGCGACCGACGATTTTCAGCGACACCCAATCCCCCGGGCGATACAGCGGCCGGTCGGTGAATGCGTAGAGTTTGGTGTCGTAGATTTCGCTGTCGTAATAGAAGTTTTCCGAGACGAACACCCCGCCCTCTTCGTCCTCGCCGATCACGAACGAGCGCTCGGGGCTGACGTGTTTCAGACGCAGCAAACCATCGGCATCGGTGGCACCGCTGCTCATTACGCCGAGGCCGTCAGTCCACAACACGTTGACCTTCGGCACCGAACTGCCTTCGTGTTTGCGCGCGGCCCAGACCAGCAGTTCATCGCCGGCAATCTTGCTCACCGCCACGGTGTTGGAGACGAAGACCATGGTGGTCGCGCGGTACTTGCCGATCAGCGCTTCGACCAGGTACAGGCCCGGTTTCAGGTTGCCCAAGGGGATGTACACGTTACCCGGTGCGACACTGACGAACTCGCTGGAAGACCCGGCCAGATTGACCCCGGCCGGTGGCTGAATCGGTTTGGCCTGCCACAGCGGATAACGGAACTGGCTGACCACCGGCAGGCCCGGAATCAGCGCGAATTGCGGCTGCGCGTCGTACGGCGTCGGCGCGGCGATGGCGTTGCCCATCTTCAGTTCCGGCACTTCCTCGGTGACCTGCTTGCGCGACTCGTAGGAGAACGCGCGCTGCATCACCCGCCGCGATTTGCGGTACCAGTTGTCCCACAGGTACGCGAGGGTGTTGGACAGGCCTTCGCCCTTGAACTGACCGTCGCTGACCACGCGGTGCAGGTTCTTCTGACGCTTGAGGAAATCCAGCGGTTTGTCGATGCGGTACACGCGGATGTCGGCGCCGCCGTACGGCTCCATGCGGAAACGGCGGTAGTCGCGGCCCGGCGCTTCGAGACGGACCATCGCCTGCTCGTCGGCGGCGAAACTGCTGTCGGCCAGCAGAAAAAAGCTTTCACCGGCGACCGGCGTGTAGCCGCTCGGCTCCACCGAATCTTCAGCGTTGACGGTCGCCAGTGGCAGCAACAGCGCCAGCAGCAGAGGAATTCGAGCGCAGAGTCGCAGCATGCGGGCACCGGTCATTGGGAGAGAAAGTTCAGTCGATAGACGCCGATGAAGTTGGGGTTGGCTGCGTCGGGTATCCATCGGGTGTCCTTCCATGTCATGAGTTGCTGCAGGCTTGCCGAACGCATGCCGTTGTCAGTGGGGGTGGTCGTGCCGGTGTGATAGGCGATGTAGCGGCCCATCCAGATCATCAGGTGCTGGTCGTCGCCCTGATCGAAAAACATCAGGTCGCCGGGGCGTGCCTGGGACACGTCGCGGCTGACCAGATGGCTGTTGAACTGAATCAGTTTGATCGCGTTGACGTACGGCCCGACCTTGCCGCCGCCCTGCTGCCATTGCCGGGCGAGCTTGCGCTGCTCATCGCTGAGCGTCAGCTCCGGCGGCAGGTAGCGATTGGACAGGCCATTGCTGCGCAGCCATTTGTCGTCGTGGACTTTCAGCGCTTCGTTGGCGGCAAAACGCACAAGGCCTGCGCAGTCCTGCTGATACCAGCGCGGGCTCGGGCCCTGGCTCAGTTGCTCCTGAGCGATGCGCACGAACCAGGCGCGGAACACCTGGGACTGCGCCGGATCCAGCGCCGGTGCTTCAACCGCTCGGGCACCAGCGCTGAGCAGCAGCGCGAGCAGGCCGAGGCTGCGGATCAATGCCGTCACAGCGCTTTCCATTCCAGCGGCAGCCATTGCCAGTGGCCGTCAGGCTCGCTGCCTTCCGGCAGGGTCAGCGCGTATTTGCCGTAGCCGCCGAGGGTGCGCAGTTTCGGGATCAGGTAGGTTTGCGCGGCGTTGTAGAACACCGGCTCCATGTCCTGCGGCAGGCTGTCGAGGGTTTCCTGCTGCATCAGCTGCGCCATCGAATCCGGGCCGAAGTAGATCGGCATCAACACGTCTTTGGGCAGCACGTCGGCCATCGGCGGGAAGCGTTTGTCGAGAGTACCGAGGGCCTTGTCGACCAGTTTGTCGTCGAGGGAAAACAGCAGCGTCGAACCGTGGCGGGCGAGGCTGACTTTCATGAACGCCTTACCGCTGATAGCGTCCGGGTTCTCGGCAGTCTTGGCGGCGTACGGGCCGAAATTGGAGCTGACCTGACGCTGCCAGACATGGCTCTGGCCTTCCTGTTTCTCGACCACTGGGAACGCATGTTCGTCGACATTCGACTCGTAAGCGCCAACCATCGACCCGAACAAGGTGCCCAAATCGCCGTCGAGCTTGCTGCTGTCCTCGTCCTTCAGGCTGGCGACCAGCAATGGCGTGTACAGCCGCGAATCGGCGTACCAGCACAGGCCTGCCGCACCGGCCACGTGCTCGGTGAGTTTCTGCGCCACCGCCTCATCCGCGCCAAGTTTCACCAACAATGGCTTTTGCGGTTCGGCCGCCACTGGCAAGGTCACGCAGGCACTGGCGCCCAGCGGCATGGCTTGCCACACCGGTTTGAAATCGAAGTCCGGCTGGTTATCCAGTTCGTCCATGGCGAGGTAGCTGTGCCAGCCCTTGTCGTCCATGTCGAAACGCAGCCCGGCGAAGTTCGGGATGAAGCGCTGATAGCCCATCGCAAGGACGCTGGAATTGACCGACAGACGCTGTTTGATTTCCGGCGCCTTCGCGGGCAGACCGAAAGCCTCGGGGAACAGTTTGTCGCCGTTGAGCAGCGCGGCCAGCGCCTGCGGCGAGACGTGTCCGGACTCTTCCGATTCACCGTTGGCCGGGTCGTAATACTTGTTCGGGTTGGACAGCACCACCAGCTTGTCGCCGCGCGACGCGAACAGCAGCGATTTGCTGGCGTTGTAGCTGAGCTGGTACAGCGGCACTTCGTCACCGCCGACCTTGAGGCTGCCGAACACGCTGAGCTGCGAATCGTCCAGCGCCACTTTCGCCAGCGGTTCGAGCAGCTTCGCCAGCCCGCCGCGATCCATCACCAGCAGGAAATCCTTGAGCCGGCCATCGGCGCCACGCCACAGCGCGACGTCGGCCGGTTGATCGAAAAGCTGTTCGATCAGGCTGTCCTGCAGCTTCAGGTCGTGTTCATAGATGATCCGCCGCAGGCTGCCGATCAGCCCCAGGCGGTCGGCGTGGGTTTCGTAATAGAAGACGAAATCTTCGGTGAGCGTGGCCTTGAGAAACGGCACCGTCAGCAGGTCCTTGGGCAACTGGCTCAGGGAGCGGGTTTCCAGCAGCGCGTCCGGCCTGCTCAGGCCGAGCTTGTCGCTGGCCAGTGCCGCCGCCGGCACCTTGGGCTTGTGCAGCAGCCAGCCGAGACCACCGGCCACCCCGGCCACCAGGACCAGGCCGATCAGCAGCGCTGGCCAGCGCCGGGAAGGTTGGCCGGCAGGTGTCGGGACGGCCGGAGAAGCAGCGTTATCACTCATGTTCACAAAACCCGAAGTTCATCCGTGGAGCGGGATGCTTAATAGTTGAAAGTCTTGACCAGCAGCAGATCACCGATCGCCCGCAGGGGCACGATGAATGTTTCGCGTTTTTCGTCGATCGTGTTTTCGTTGAGCACCAGCGTGATTTGCGAGGTGATGACCTCGTTCTGATTGCTGGCCTCCTCGAAGTTATAGCCGCCGTCGCCGAAGTTGCCCCAATAGTTGACGTAAACCAGATAAGTGCCATGCAGCGGCGCGGTCATGGTGAACATTTCCGGGCCGGGGCCGTCGACACCGTCCGGGTCCAGACCGCCGCCGTTGGTCAACGCCGTGTGGGCGAAGAACGCATGCTGGCCGTCGGGCGTAATGATGTGCAGATCGAGTTCGGCTTTGGGATCGTCCCAGCCGAGCACCACGCGGATCTTCGCCGGGGTGCGCAGGTTATTCGCTTCATAGAACTGCACACGCTTGAGCGACTGGCCCTCGGCGCTGCGCACTTCGACACTGTTGGAGCCGGCGCCGAACGCATAGGGCCGGGCGAACCGCCCGTCATCGTCGGTGTACAGATTCAATGGATTGCCGTTGACCGCCAGCGTATGCGGCCCGCGCTGATTGCCGATGGCCTTGAGCTGGCCCTGGATCATCGTGCGATTGCGCTGGATGCCGCGGTCGATCGGCGGCGTCGGATAAGCAACTTGCGGGTTTTCACTGCGATCAAGCAGACCGTTATAGCGCCAGCCGCCGGACGGTTCCGACAGCTCGGCAGTCGGGGCCGCCCACAGCGCAGGCGCGCAGGCCAAGCCGATCAGCAGCCAAAGAAATGAACGCATGTAATGCCTCCTGCCATGCCTGAACGAAACCTTGCACCCGATCCTCGGTACTTCACAGCGGTGGAAACTGCGTTTCGTCTGAAAGCCCCGTGACTATGGGGTCGTAGAAGGCGCGAAGATTAGCGATTCGGCAGTTTTTTAACAATCGGATACATCTGGATTTGCGGCGAGAATCACGCAGGGGTGTTGGGCGTGAGCCGAATAGAAGCGTTATTCGGCTCACAAAATGAGCCGAATAAGCTCCAACCTGTATGAATCACCACAAATCCTGTGGCGAGGGAGCTTGCTCCCGCTGGACTGCGCAGCAGGCCCAAACCGGTCCATGCAATTTGCCTGAATAACTGCGGTGGCGGGTTCTGGGGTCGCTGCGCAACCCAGCGGGAGCAAGCTCCCTCGCCACAGTAAAATGAGGTCGTCCGGGGAGGCTCATTTGCCCATAAACCCCCTATCTGCTAGTGTCGCGCCGGTTTAACGTCAACCGGAAATCGCCGCCATGGCCCGCAAAAAAGCTGCACTGGATTTCGAACAGTCCCTCGCCGACCTGCAAACACTGGTCGAGCGTCTGGAGAACGGTGAATTGTCGCTGGAAGACTCGCTGACCGCTTTCGAGCAGGGCATCGGTCTGACCCGTGACTGCCAGGCAGCGCTGGCCCAGGCCGAGCAGAAGGTGCAAGTGCTGCTGGAGCGCGATGGCGAACTCGCCGAGGAACCCTTCGACGCGGAACAGCCAGAATGATTGCAGCGTATTCGGCGACCAGCCAGGCGCGGGTCAATGCGGCACTGGAAATCCTCTTCAAGGCACCGCTGCCGGAGCTGTCGCGCCTGTATGAGGCAATGCACTACAGCGTGATGATCGGCGGCAAACGCGTGCGTCCGCTGCTGGCTTATGCCGCGTGCGAAGCGCTGGGCGGCAAGGCTGAGCAAGCCAACGGCGCGGCCTGCGCGGTGGAGCTGATCCACGCTTATTCGCTGGTGCACGACGATTTGCCGGCGATGGACGACGACGATCTGCGTCGCGGCCAGCCCACCACCCACAAGAAATTCGACGAAGCCTGCGCGATTCTCGCCGGTGACGGCTTGCAGAGCCTGGCGTTCAGCGCCCTGCTCGACCCGCGCCTGAGCAACCTCGACGCTGACATCCGTCTGCAACAGGTCACGGCGCTGGCGCACGCAGCAGGCCCGGCGGGCATGGTCGGCGGTCAGGCCATCGACCTCGGCTCGGTCGGCCTGAAGCTGGATCAGCAAGCACTGGAGCAGATGCACCGACACAAGACCGGCGCGCTGATCGAAGTCAGCGTCAAGCTTGGCGCTCTGGCCAGCGGCCGTGCCGAGCAGGATGAGCTCAAGGCCCTGCAGACTTATGCACAGGCCATCGGTCTGGCCTTCCAGGTGCAGGACGACATTCTCGACGTCGAAAGCGATACCGAAACCCTCGGTAAACGCCAGGGCGCCGACATCGCTCGCGACAAACCGACCTACCCGGCCCTGCTGGGACTGGACGCGGCCAAGGTCTACGCTCTGGAACTGCGCGATCAGGCGCTGCACGCGCTGCGACCGTTTGACGCGGCAGCCGAGCCTTTGCGCGATCTGGCCCGGTATATCGTCGAGCGGCGCAACTGAACGCCAACCTGCCAAAAAAGACCAACGCGTGGGCAGGGGGCGATGCATCAGGTAAACTGCCGCATCTTTTATACCTATAACGATTCGCCTGATGCCCACGACGTTTCATGAGATTCCCCGCAAGCGCCCGACCACGCCCCTGCTCGACCGCGCGAACACGCCGGACGGCCTGCGCCGGTTAGGCGAAGCCGAGCTGGAAACCCTGGCCGATGAGTTGCGCCTGGAATTGCTCTACACGGTCGGTCAGACCGGTGGGCATTTCGGTGCCGGCCTGGGCGTCATCGAGCTGACCATCGCGTTGCATTACGTCTTCGACACCCCGGATGACCGGCTGGTGTGGGACGTCGGTCATCAGGCGTATCCGCACAAGATCCTCACCGGTCGTCGCCAGCGCATGGAAACCCTGCGCCAGAAGGACGGAATCGCTGCCTTCCCGCGTCGCGCCGAGAGCGAGTACGACACCTTTGGCGTCGGCCACTCCAGCACCTCGATCAGCGCCGCGCTGGGCATGGCAATTGCCGCCCGCCTGCAAGACAGCGATCGCAAGGCGATTGCGGTGATCGGTGATGGCGCGCTGACCGCCGGCATGGCCTTCGAGGCGCTGAACCACGCGCCGGAAGTCAACGCCAACATGCTGGTGATCCTCAACGACAACGACATGTCGATCTCGCGCAACGTCGGCGGCCTGTCCAATTATCTGGCGAAGATTCTTTCCAGCCGCACTTACGCGAGCATGCGTGAGGGCAGCAAGAAAGTCCTGTCGCGCCTGCCCGGCGCCTGGGAAATCGCCCGTCGCACCGAAGAATATGCCAAAGGCATGCTGGTGCCCGGCACCCTGTTCGAAGAACTGGGCTGGAACTACATCGGTCCGATCGACGGCCACGACCTGCCGACCCTGATCGCCACCCTGCGCAACATGCGCGATCTGAAAGGCCCGCAGTTCCTGCACATCGTCACCAAGAAAGGCAAAGGCTTCGCCCCGGCGGAAGTCGACCCGATCGGTTACCACGCCATCACCAAACTCGAACCGGTCGATGCCCCGGCCGCCGCGCCGAAAAAGGCCAGCGGGCCGAAATACTCGGCGGTGTTCGGCGAATGGTTGTGCGACATGGCGGCAGCTGACCCGCGCTTGGTGGGCATCACCCCGGCGATGAAGGAAGGCTCGGACCTGGTGGCGTTCAGCGAACGCTTCCCGCTGCGCTACTTTGACGTGGCGATTGCCGAACAGCACGCCGTGACGTTCGCCGCCGGCATGGCCTGCGAAGGCGCCAAACCGGTGGTGGCGATCTACTCGACGTTCCTGCAACGCGGCTACGACCAGTTGGTGCATGACGTCGCGGTGCAGAACCTCGACGTGCTGTTTGCCATCGACCGCGCCGGTCTGGTGGGCGAAGACGGCCCGACCCACGCCGGCAGCTTCGACCTGTCGTACCTGCGCTGCATCCCGGGCATGGTCATCATGACCCCGAGCGATGAAAACGAACTGCGCAAGATGCTCACCACCGGCCACCTGTACAACGGCCCGGCGGCGGTGCGTTACCCGCGCGGCACCGGCCCGAACGCGACCATCGACAAGGATCTCGAGCCGATCGAAATCGGCAAGGGCATCGTCCGTCGTCAGGGCATCAAAGTCGCCCTGCTGGTGTTCGGCGTGCAACTGACCGAAGCGCTGAAAGTCGCCGAGAAGCTGGATGCGACCGTGGTCGACATGCGTTTCGTCAAGCCGCTGGATGAAGCGCTGGTACGCGAGATCGCCGGTAGCCACGAGTTGCTGGTGACCATCGAAGAGAACGCGATCATGGGCGGCGCCGGCGGCGCGGTCAGCGAATTCCTGGCGCGCGAGAATATCCTCAAGTCGATGCTGCACCTGGGCTTGCCGGACATTTACGTCGAGCACGCCAAACCGGCGCAGATGCTGGCCGAGTGCGGGCTGGATGAAGCGGGAATCGAAGCCTCGATTCGCGAGCGTCTGGAACTGCTTAACCGCTAACACGGCCCCGTGTAGGAGCTGCCGAAGGCTGCGATCTTTTGATCCTGATCTTCGGTGGCTTCAAAACCTTTCAAAGCAAAATCAAAAGATCGCAGCCTTCGGCAGCTCCTACAAGGTTTTGCATAAACCATGGATTGCCATGAACCTCTCGCGCCTCGCCCTGCCCCTCCTCCTGCTGCCAGCCACCAATGCCCTCGCCGACACCTTCGAACGCGACGAAGCCCTGAAACTGCCCGACACGCTGATCAGCGCCAACCGTCAGGTCGAAGCGCGCAACGACAGCAGCGCCGCCAACACTGTATTCACCCGCGAAGACATCGACCGCCTGCAACCGGGCAGCGTTACCGATCTGCTGCAAAGGGTGCCGGGTGTGCAGGTGGCGCAGACCGGCGGGCGCGGCAGTCTGCCGGGGATCTACATTCGCGGCACGCAGTCGGCGCAGAGTCTGGTGCTGGTCGATGGCCAGCGCATCGGCAGTTCGACCTCCGGCGACAGCAACCTGCAGCACCTGAACATCGACCAGATTGAACGCGTCGAAGTGCTGCGCGGTTCGCGCTCGGTGATTTACGGCAGCGACGCGATTGGCGGGGTGATTCAGATCTTCACCCGGCGCGGTAACGAACAAGGCCTGCAACCACGCCTGCATGTCGGTTTCGGCAGCAACCAGACCTGGGAACGCAGCTTCGGCCTTTCCGGCGGCGATGACAAAACCCGCTTCAACCTCGGCGCCAGCCTCGATGACACCGCCGGTATCGACCGTACCCACGAGTCGTACCCGAGCGACAGCGATCACGATGCCTATCGCAATAAATCCGTCAGTCTGAGCCTCAGCCATGCGCTGACCGATGACATCGAAGTCGGCGCCAACCTGCTGGATAACCGCGGCAAAAGCGAGTTCGACAACCCGTTCGGCCGTTTCGACCCGACCACTTTCGATTCGGTGCAGCAACAGCCTTACAGCGACTTCAACGTCAGCAGTATCAGCAGCTACATGGATGCGCGGGTCAACGAAACCTGGAAAACCCGCGTCGAACTCGGTCATACCGAGAACCGCGAAAAAACCTTCGACAAGCTCAGCGACGAACGCACGGTGTTCAACACTTATCGCGACTCGGTGAACTGGCAGAACGACCTGACTCTGGATGCGCGCAACAGCCTGATCCTCGGCGGCGACTGGTACGAAGACCGGGTCAACAGCAGCACCGCGTTCAACGAGGACAGCCGCTGGAACCGCGCCGCGTTCATCCAGCATCGTTATCAGGCCGACAGTTTCTCCACGGAACTGGGTCTGCGTCATGACGACAACCAGCAGTTCGGCAGCCAGAGCACCTGGAGCGGCACCTTTACTCTGCCGCTGAACCCGGACAACGACCTGCTGCTGAGCTACAGCGAAGGCTTTCGCGCGCCAACCTTCAACGACCTGTACTACCCGGATTTCAGCAACCCGGATCTGAAGCCGGAAACCTCGAAAAGCTATGAGCTGCAATGGCGCAGTCAGTTGAGCGATAGCAGCCGCCTGGAAGCGTCGATTTACCGCACTGATCTGCAAGACGCGATCATCTTCGGCAGCAACTCACGCCCGGAGAACGTGGCTTCGGCACGGATCAATGGTTTTGAAGCGGCGCTGAAGCAGGACCTGTTCGGCTGGCAGAGCAACCTTGGCGTGGCAATTATCGACCCGCGTGATCGCGAGACCGGGCACACCCTGGCCCGACGTGCGCGGCGTACAGTCAGTTGGGATCTGGATCGACAGTTTGATCGACTGGGCGTCGGCGCGAGCTGGCAGTTGGTCAGCAGCAGTTACGACGACCTGAACAATACCCAGCCGCTGGGTGGCTACGGCACGTTTGGACTGCGCAGCAGCTGGGCGCTGAACCGCGAGATCAAACTGGATATGAAGGTCGATAACCTGCTGGACAAGGGTTACAGCCGTGCGTTGTACAGCTATGACGGCAGCCAGTATGGCTATCGCGAGGAAGGTCGTGCGTGGGTGTTTGGCGTCACCTGGACCCCGGATATCCACTGATTTCAACTGTAGGAGCTGCCGAAGGCTGCGATCTTTTGATCTTGATCCTCAGCGACTCCAAGCCAGCCGAAAGCAAGATCAAAAGATCGCAGCCTTCGGCAGCTCCTACAGGGGTCAGCGGTGTGGCTGAATGAGTTGGCAGAGTTTGGTGGTGGCATCGATCATCTGGCCGCTCGGGCGCTCAAGGCCTTTATCCGTGACCAACAGCAACTGCCCTGTCCTCACCGCATCAACCTGCGGCCAGGCTTTCCACGCATCCAGCTGGGCCTGATCACCGGCCAGAATCACCTGCGGATCACGCTGCAACACAGCCTCGATACTCACCTGTGGCGCCGGCAACCTCAGGTCGGCAAACACATTGCGCGCGCCACAGACTTCGAGCGCATCGCTGATGATCTGCCCGCCACCGACGGTGTACAACGGCTTGTCCCAGACCTGATAGAACACTGTCAGCGGCGTATCCCGGCGATAGCGCTGGCGCAGGTCATCGAGTTTTTTGCGCAAATCCGCCGCCAGTTTCACCCCGCGCTCAGGCCGATCGAGTCGTGCGGCGATGGCTTCGATCTGTGCAGAGAGTTGTTCGAGACTGCGCGGTTCAGCAACGAATGTCGGGATGTTCAGGCGTTTGAGTTGATCGCGTTGCGCCGGGCCGACGCTGCCGGGCCACAGCAGCAACAAATCGGGCTTCAGGCTGAGCAGGCGTTCCATGTCCAACTGACCATAGCGGCCCACTGACGGGACATCCTTGAGCGCCGCCGGGCGCTCGCCGGCATCGAGAACACCGACCAGCAGATCGGCCGAATCAAGCTCAACAACGATTTCAGACAGAGAAGGCGCGAGACTGACCACTCGCAGACTCGCCAGCACCGGGCTGGCGCAGGCCAGCAGCAGAACCGCCAGCCACAGACGGCGCATCAGCCGAGTTGACGCGGGATACGGTAGAGGTAGAACAGCACGGCCGTGGACAGCGCCAGCAACATCAGCGGTACGGCTTCGAGGCCGACAAACACCGCCAGCGCACCGATCCACGCCGGAAGCGATGCTGCGAGGAACGCGACACGACGACGGGCCGCCAGCGCGATCCACGCCGCCGGTTCGGCAGGCGTATCGAGGGCTTTCTGGGTGGCGATCAGGGCGTGTTTGTAGCCACCGAAAAACTTCAGGCTGACAAACATCGAGGCCACGCCGGCAATGAACATCGGCATGGTCAGTACCGGCAGAAACGCTTCATATTGGCCGAACAGTGCGTTGAGCACGAACAGCGGCAGCAGCGCCAACGCCAGATACTTCCACCAGTCGACCGCCAGACGGCGACGCACCTGACCGCGGGTCACGCGCGGTCGACCTCGCCCTGATGCTCGTTACCCATCATGTGGTCGAGCTTGCTGGCCTTGGTCGCCAGGTACAGTTTGTTGTGCGGGTTGTGGCCGGTGTGCAGCGGCACGCGCTCGGCGACGACGATGTTCATGTCGGTCAGGGCTTTGACCTTGCGCGGGTTGTTGGTCATCAGACGCAGCGACTTCACGCCCAGATGCTCGAGCATCGGCAGGCACATGGCGTAGTCACGCTGATCGGCGGCAAAGCCCAGACGTTCGTTGGCTTCAACGGTGTCGGCGCCGCCGTCCTGCAACTCGTAGGCACGGATCTTGTTCAGCAGACCGATGCCGCGACCTTCCTGGCGCAGGTACAGCAGCACGCCACGGCCTTCACGGGCGATGGCCTTGAGCGCCGCTTCCAGTTGCGAGCCGCAGTCGCAGCGCTGACTGAACAGGGCGTCACCGGTCAGGCACTCGGAGTGCAACCGGCCGAGGACCGGCGCACCGTCGTCAATTTCACCGAGGCTCAGCACAACGTGCTCGCGGCCGGTGGCTTCATCGAGAAAACCGTGCATGGTGAATTGCGCAAAAGGCGTTGGCAGCTTGGAAGCGGCGACAAAAACGACAGGCACCGGTGTGCTCCTGATCTAAAAAGTCTGAAGATTCGCAGGCCGGCATTGTAACAGCAGGTTCCTGCAGACGCTTAGGCTGAATTGTCGGGCATAACGATCAAAAAGTTTGATGACTCCTCGGAGAACAGCGGCCCCTGTAGGAGCTGTCGAGTGAAACGAGGCTGCGATCTGTTGATCCGTTTTTTCAAGATCAAGATCAAAAGATCGCAGCGTGCCGCAGCTCCTACAGGGGGCGCGTCAGTTCGGCTCGAATGGATACGGTTGCTGCCACTGCTCGAAAATCGGCTTCAGCTCGCCGCTCTTCACCAACTGCTCCATGCGCCGGTCGAACAGCGCCATCAGCGTGCGCGCTTGCGGCGTGTTGGCGAAGCACAGGTACAGCGGCAATTCGGCGATGTGGGTCTTGCGAAACTGTGTCGGATCCTTGGCCCGGCCGACCACGTAATCGATTTCGGTTTGCGCATCGATGTAATAGTCGGCGCGGTTATGAGTGAGCATCGACAGGATCCCGGTACGCCGCACGACCTCATTGTAGTTGCGCACATTGGGCAAATAATCCTGATAGTCGTAACCGCGCACCCAGGCCAGACGATAGCTGCCGAGGGTTTCCGGGGTCGGTGACGGGTTGCTCGCCAGGCCCAGGGCATAGATGTGGTCGGTGTCGAAGTTCCAGCGCGGGTATAGCAGGTCGCTGGCCTCGTTTTTGTACGAACCGACGCAGGCATCGACTTCGCCGCGCTCGGCCAGGCCCACGGAGCGCGTGTAAGGCTCGGTGCGGATGTCGAGTTTCACCCCGGCCGGCTCGAACACCTTGCGCAGCACGTCCCAGCCCAGGCCATGGCCGTCGGCGGCGGTGTAGTCTTCCCAGTCTTCGCTGGCCAGATGGATGACCGCGGGCGTCGACGCAACTTCCTGCGCACTGGCGACAGTGCCCAGCAGGGTCAGAAACACCAGCGCCAGCCAGCGTCGAGCCATCCTTAGTCTCCTCACTTAACCCTGACGATCCGGGTCAGGCGAAAATCCACACCAGCCCCTGCATCGCCAGCCAGGCAAACACACCGGCCAGCACATCGTCGAGCATGATGCCGACGCCACCGTGGACATGCCGGTCAATCCAGCGGATCGGCCACGGCTTGAGAATGTCGAAGAAGCGGAACACCAAAAACCCCGCGAGCAACCAGTACCAGCCTTCCGGCACCAACCACAGGGTGATCCACATCCCGACCATTTCGTCCCAGACGATGCCTTCGTGGTCGTGCACCCGCAGATCGTCGGCGACCTTGCCGCATAGCCAGAAGCCGAACAGCATGGTGATTCCGAGCATCAGCCAGTAACCCCAGTCGGGCAACATCTGCCACAACGGGATAAAGGGTAGCGCAACTAACGAACCCCAGGTGCCCGGCGCTTTCGGCAAGGTGCCGGAACCGAAGCCGAACGCGAGGAAATGCCAGGGATTGCGCCAGACCGACGGCGGAACGAATTCGGCCGGAACCTGTTTCGGGTGATCTGTCACGGTGTCTCCTGAAAATGTTGATAACCCCGGATTTGCGGGGTGATGTCGTGTCCTTCGCGATCCAGCAGCACCACACCCTGGCCCTGCTCCACACGCCCGATCACATGGATCGGCCAACCATCGGCCAGCAGCGCCGGCAACTCGACGGACGGTAGCGTGAACGCCAGCACATAGTCATCGCCGCCGCTCAACGCCGCCCGCTCGGCACCGCGCTGGCCGAGAAACGCCACTAAAGCATCGGACAACGGTACACGCTCACGTTCAACTTCGAGGCGAACCTGCGAGGCCAGGGCGATATGCCCGCAATCGGCGAGCAGGCCGTCGGAGATGTCGAGAGCCGCAGTGGCCTTGCCACGCAGTGCCTGACCGAGGGCCAGTTGCGGCTGGGGCGACCAGTAATGATCGAGCAACGGCTGAGCGATATCCGCCGCGGCCTCGCGCTGACCAAGCACCAGCGGCAAGGCACCGGCGGCATTGCCCAGCTCGCCGCCGACACAGAGCAGATCGCCCGGTTGCGCGCCACTGCGGGTCAGAGCCTGACCGGTCGGCACTCGACCGAACACCGTGACCGTCAGGCTCAAAGGCCCGCGCGTGGTGTCGCCGCCGACCAGCGCGACGCCGCAGCGCTGCGCCATGCGGTTCAAACCGTGGGCATAGGCTTGCAGCCAATCGGCGGTCACCGTCGGCACAGTCAGGGCAAGGGTAAAGGCAACGGGCGTGGCGCCCATGGCGGCCAGGTCGCTGACCGCGACGGCCAGCGAGCGCTGACCGAGCAGAAACGGATCGCAGGGATCGGCGAAATGCACGCCGGCCACCAGCGTATCGGTGGAAATCGCCAGCTGTTCCCCGGGAGGAACCGCCAGCAAGGCGCAGTCATCGCCGATCCCCAGGGCAACGCCCTCGCCGCCCTGCGCACAAGGCGCGGCGGCGAAGAAATTGCGGATCAGCTCAAACTCGCCCATTGCGATATCAAGCGCTGATCAGCGCTTGAACGCCTTGACTTCAGCTTCACGCAGGCGCGGAGCCAGCTTGTCGAGTACGCCGTTGACGAACTTGTGGCCGTCGGTCGAACCGAAGACTTTCGCCAGCTCGATACCTTCGTTGATCACCACGCGGTACGGCACGTCGACACGCTTGAGCAGTTCCCAGGTGGACAGGCGCAGAACCGCCAGTTCAACCGGGTCCAGCTCTTCGATTTCGATGTCCAGGCAAGGCTTGAGCGCGGTGTCGATTTCAGTCTTGAACTGCGGAACCCCGTGCAGGATCTCGCGGAAGTAAGCACCGTCGACATCGGTGAAATCGTTATCAACGCGAAACTGCGCTTCGATCTCGTTCAGCGACGCCTTGGCCATGTGCCATTGATACAGGGCCTGAGTCGCGAGCTGACGGGCTTCGCGGCGCTTGACGCTTTTCGATGGCTTGCCGGCATCCGCAGGTTTCGGATCGCGCGGGTTGAAACGATCGCTATCGTCGCTAATCACTTGGCCTCCAACTGCGCCAGCAGGCTGACCATTTCCAGAGCGGACAGGGCAGCTTCAGCACCTTTGTTGCCGGCCTTGGTACCGGAACGTTCGATGGCTTGCTCGATGGAGTCAACGGTCAGGACGCCGAACGCGACCGGTACGCCGAATTCCATGGAGACCTGGGCCAGGCCCTTGGTGCACTCGCCTGCCACGTATTCGAAGTGCGGGGTGCCGCCACGAATGACCGCGCCGAGGGCGATGATGGCTGCGAACTCGCCTTTCTGGGCGACTTTCTGCGCAACCAGCGGGATTTCGAAGGCGCCAGGCGCGCGGATGATGGTGATGTCGCTTTCGCTCACGCCGTGGCGAACCAGGGCATCAACTGCACCGCTGACCAGGCTTTCAACCACGAAGCTGTTGAAACGGCCCACTACCAGAGCGTAGCGGCCTTTAGGGGCGATGAAGGTACCTTCGATGGTCTTCAGGGTCATTCGTCAGATCTCTTAAAGAGCCGGGACGCGTTTCGTACGCATCCCTCAGTGATATTTGAACCGCGAATACAGCGTCGGAAATCGCACTCGGTGTTCACTTGCACATCTTTGTGGCGAGGGAGCTTGCTCCCGCTTGGGTGCGCAGCGCCCACAAGAGGGGCCGTTGCGCAGCCCAGCGGGAGCAAGCTCCCTCGCCACAATAAATCAAATATGCCTTGAGCGAACAACGAGGCCAAAACCCGGCGTCTTATTCGGAGGGCACGTATTCTACAACTTCCAGATCGAAACCGGATATCGCATTAAATTTCATTGGCGCAGACATCAGGCGCATTTTGCGCACGCCGAGGTCACGCAGGATCTGCGAACCGGCACCGACGATGCTGTAGGTGGTCGGTTTTTTCACCGCCGCCTGATCAGCGGTTTCGCGGATGTGCGCCAGCAACACGTCGCCATCGAGCGGGTGACCGAGCAACAGCACCACACCGCTGCCGGCCTCGGCCACCGCGGCCATCGCGGCGCGCAGGCTCCAGCGGCCCGGTTGCTTGACCATCAGCAGGTCGCGCAGCGGGTCCATGTTGTGCACGCGAACCAGGGTCGGCTCTTCGGCGCAAACGGTGCCCAGCGTCAGGGCCATGTGCACGTCGCCTTCCACCGAATCACGATAGGTCACCAGGTTGAATTGGCCCAGTTCGCTGTCCAGCGGCTGTTCGGCAATCCGCTGAACGGTACGTTCGTGGATCATCCGGTAGTGAATCAGGTCGGCGATGGTGCCGATCTTGATGTTGTGTTCGGCGGCGAACGCTTCCAGCTCGGCGCGACGGGACATGGTGCCGTCGTCGTTCATCACTTCGCAGATCACGCCGCTTGGTTCGAAACCGGCCATACGCGCCAAGTCGCAGGCCGCTTCAGTATGACCAGCGCGCGCCAGGGTGCCGCCGGCCTGGGCCATCAGCGGGAAGATGTGGCCCGGGCTGACAATGTCTTCAGCCTTGGCGTCTTTTGCCGCAGCCGCTTGCACGGTGCGCGCACGGTCGGCGGCGGAGATACCGGTGGTGACGCCTTCGGCGGCTTCGATCGATACGGTGAACTTGGTGCCGAAACCGGAACCGTTGCGTGGCGCCATCAGTGGCAGTTTCAACAGCTCGCAACGCTCGCGGCTCATCGGCATGCAGATCAGGCCACGGGCGTGCTTGGCCATGAAGTTGATGTGCTCGGCCTTGCAGCATTCGGCGGCCATGATCAGGTCGCCTTCGTTCTCGCGGTCTTCGTCATCCATGAGGATGACCATCTTGCCTTGGCGTATGTCTTCAACCAGTTCTTCGATGCTATTGAGCGCCACAAGGCACCCCCTTCAGTCAGGATTTGAGGTAGCCGTTGGCGGCCAGAAAGCTTTCAGTGATCGTGCCGCCAGCGCTCGGCTCTGCGGCCTTGTCGCCGAGGAGCAGACGCTCCAGATAACGCGCCAGCAAATCGACTTCCAGGTTCACCCGGCGGCCCGGCTTGTAGGAAGCCATGATGGTTTCGCTCAAGGTGTGCGGAATGATCGTAAGCATGAATTCGGCGCCATCCACCGCGTTCACGGTCAGGCTGGTGCCGTCGACAGTGATCGAGCCTTTGTGGGCGATGTACTTGGCCAGCTCTTTCGGCGCGCGGATGCGAAATTCGACGGCGCGGGCATTGTCGCTGCGCGAGACGATTTCGCCGACACCGTCGACGTGACCACTGACCAGATGCCCACCGAGACGGGTGGTCGGGGTCAGGGCTTTTTCCAGATTGACCGGGCTGCCGCTTTTCAGGTCATTCATGGCGGTGCAGTCGAGGGTTTCGCGGCTGACGTCGGCAGCAAAGCCGTCGCCCGGCAGCTCAACCGCCGTCAGGCACACGCCGTTGACGGCGATGCTGTCGCCGAGTTTGACGTCGCTCAGGTCGAGCTTGCCGGTTTCGACATGCACCCGCACATCACCGCCCTTGGGGGTCAGTGCGCGGATACTGCCGATGGATTCGATGATGCCGGTAAACATGGGGTTCTCCTTGAGAACGAAGCCAGCGCTAAGGCGATGGCCGGGAATTATACGCTCGCCGATACGACTGGCGTCGCAGTGACTCGCCAGTCATCGCCAACCGCGCGGATTTCAGTGATTTTCAGCTCGGGAGCGTCCTTCATATAGGCCAGCGGCCAGTCCAGCAGCGGCCGCGCCGTGGAGCCGAGGAACTTGCCGGCAATGAAGATCACGAACTCGTCGACCAGACCGAGCTGAGCGAACGCGCCCGCCAGACGCGGGCCGGCCTCGACCAGCACTTCGTTGACGCCACGGTTGGCCAGTTCGATCAGGAGTTGATGCAGATCGACCTGACCGTCATCGCCCGGCACGATCAGACACTCCGGGCCATTGGCGTATTGCTCTTCGACCGCCATGCAGGTGGCGACCAGCGCCGGGCCGGCCTTGAAGAACGGCGCATCCAGCGGCACTCGCAAGCGCCCGTCGATCAGCACCCGCAGCGGCGGACGGCTCATCACCCGTGCGGTTTGTTCAGCATCCAGACTCAGTTCGTCGGCGCGCACGGTCAGGCGCGCACCGTCGGCCAGTACGGTGTCGGCGCCGGTCAGCACCACGGCCGCCTGCGCGCGCAAACGCTGCACGGCGGAACGCGCGGCGGGGCCGGTGATCCACTGGCTCTCGCCACTTTCCATCGCCGTGCGCCCGTCCAGGCTCATGGCCAGTTTGACCCGCACGAACGGCAAGCCGTGCTCCATGCGTTTCAGGAAACCTTGATTGAGCTGGCGCGCCTCGGCTTCGAGCACGCCGCTTTCGGTGGCGATCCCGGCATCAGCCAGACGCTGCAAGCCACGCCCGGCGACCTGCGGGTTCGGGTCGCGCATCGCTGCCACAACGCGAGCAACCCCGGCATTCACCAGCGCATCGGCGCACGGCGGCGTGCGCCCATGGTGGCTGCACGGCTCAAGGGTCACGTAAGCGGTGGCGCCCCGGGCCTGCTCACCGGCTGCGCGCAAGGCGTGGACTTCGGCGTGGGGCTCGCCGGCACGCTCGTGAAAGCCTTCGCCGACAATCTGCCCGTCACGCACGATCACGCAGCCAACCCGTGGATTGGGATGGGTGGTGTAGTGGCCTTTGCGCGCCAGTTCCAATGCGCGCGCCATGAAGTGGGCGTCGAGGATCGCCTGCTCGGCGGTGCTGGTCATTCTTTCACCGGTTCGCGGGCGAGGCGGTCGATCTCTTCACGGAACTCGTTGAGGTCCTGGAAGCGCCGGTACACCGAAGCGAAACGGATGTAGGCCACTTCATCGAGCTTTTGCAGCTCGGCCATCACCAGTTCGCCGACCACGAGGGATTTGACCTCGCGCTCGCCGGTGGCGCGCAGCTTGTGCTTGATGTGAACCAGAGAGGATTCGAGGCGCTCGACGCTCACCGGACGTTTCTCCAGGGCGCGCTGCATGCCGGCGCGGAGTTTTTCTTCGTCGAACGGTTGGCGGCTGCCGTCGGTTTTGATCAGGCGCGGCAACACCAGTTCGGCCGTCTCGAATGTCGTGAAACGTTCGCCGCAGGCCAGGCATTCACGCCGGCGGCGCACCTGTTCGCCCTCGGCGACCAGACGCGAGTCGATGACCTTGGTGTCGTTGGCACCGCAGAAGGGACAGTGCATGGTGGCTGGCAACAAAAAAAGGGAGGGCCATGGTAGCGCATCCCGGTGGCAAGACAAGCCATAGGGTTTGCGGTATACAGACTGCCATGATCGTTTGATCCACGGATTTCATTTTCTGGAGCTGCCAATGTCGCTACGACCGCTCGTTTTGCTCAGTCTTTTCGCCCTGCTGGTGGCTTGCGGCAGCGACAAGCCCAAGCCGCAACCGCCGACACCGGGACCTGCGCCGCAGCAGGCGCAGAAAAAAGCCAGAGAAGCAGCCGACCTCGGCCCGCTGCCGGCCTATCAACGGGAACTGAGCGGCACCCTGCAAGGCGTGCCGGCCGGGGCTGAAGTCGAACTGGCACTGCTGGTGATCGATGACAAGTCGCGCCCACAACAACTGCTGGCCAGTTCCAGCCTGATCGGCAACAACCAGATCCTGCCGTTTCGCCTGCGCTTCAATCCGGAAGCCTTTCCGGCCGGCGCGCGGGTCGAGCTGCGCGGGCGCGCCACGCAGTCGGGCCAGTTGATCCTGCATCTGCCGTCGCAAACCATCACCCAGCCGACCACTCAGGCGCTGGGCCAGCTGCAATTTGTCAAAGCACCATGACGGCACCGCTCGACCTGCAACAGGCGCTGGGTGAATTGCTCGGTGATGCGCGGCTCAAGGCCTGCGCATTGCCCGGCACCGATTTGCAGCTGTGGCTGATCGACGGCGACAACATGGATCGTGAATTCAGCCCCGACGAAACCCGGCGCATCCTCCACGAACCGCCGTATTGGAGTTTCTGCTGGGCCAGCGGTCTGGCAGTGGCGCGCTATCTGGCGCAGTTCCCCGAGTGGGTTCGTGGCAAGCGGGTGCTGGATTTCGGCGCCGGCTCTGGGATCGCCGCGATTGCTGCGGTCAAGGCCGGGGCTTTGGAGGTGGTGGCCTGTGATCTGGATCCGCTGGCGATTGCTGCGTGCCGGGCCAATGCTCAACTCAATGATGTGCAGATGAGTTATTCGACGGACTTCTTTACCGAGGCCGATCGCTTCGATCTGATTCTGGTCGCCGACGTGTTGTACGACCGCGAAAACCTGCCGCTGCTGGATGGGTTTCTCAGCCGTGGCCGCGAGGCACTGGTGGCGGATTCGCGAGTGCGGGATTTTCGTCATCCGTTGTATGAGCGGATTGAAATGCTTGAGGCGATGACCTTGCCGGATCTGGCGGAGCCGGAAGAGTTTCGGCAAGTGAGCCTGTACCACGCGCGGCGCTAACCAAAAGCATCGCGGGCAAGCCCGCTCCCACAGTGACCGAGTCGAACCAACATTTCGTCTACGACACAGAACCCTGTGGGAGCTGGCTTGCCAGCGATGGCGTCCTGCCTAGCGGTACACCTCTCAAATCTGCCCCGCTTCCGGCCACCCCCCGCCAAGCCGTATAGTTGCCCCATTCACGCTTTTACGAGATCCCCCATGAGTCAGCAAACGCCGTACATCTTCGACGCCACGACTGCCGATTTCGACCAGTCGGTGATCGAAGCTTCCTTCAACAAACCGGTGCTGGTGGATTTCTGGGCCGAATGGTGTGCGCCGTGCAAGGCGTTGATGCCGATGCTGCAAGGCATTGCCGAGAGCTATCAGGGCGAACTGCTGCTGGCCAAGGTCAACTGCGACATCGAGCAGGACATCGTGGCCCGCTTCGGTATCCGCAGCCTGCCGACCGTGGTGCTGTTCAAGGACGGTCAGCCGGTGGACGGTTTTGCCGGTGCGCAACCGGAATCCGCGGTGCGTGCACTGCTTGAGCCGCATGTGCAGATGCCAACGCCAGCCGCCGCCGATCCGTTCGAACAGGCTCAGGCGCTGTTCGATGAAGGACGCTTCGCCGATGCCGAAGCGGCGCTGGTGGTGATGCTCACCGAAGACAACAGCAACGCCAAGGCGCTGATCCTCTACGCCCGCTGCCTGACCGAGCGCGGTGAACTGGACGAAGCGCAAACCATGCTCGACGCGGTCAAGAGTGATGAACACAAGGCCGCACTGGCCGGCGCCAAGGCACAGATCAAGTTCCTCGGCCTGGCCCGCGACCTGCCGGATGCCGCCGACCTCAAGGCGCGCCTTGCGCAGAATCCGCAGGACGACGAAGCGGTGTATCAACTGGCGATCCAGCAACTGGCGCGTCAGCAATACGAAGCGGCGCTGGAGGCCTTGCTCAAGCTGTTCATCCGTAATCGCAGTTATGGCGAAGGGTTGCCGCACAAGACCTTGCTGCAGGTGTTTGAGTTGCTGGGCAATGATCATCCGCTGGTGACTATGTACCGCCGTAAAGTGTTCGCAGCGCTTTATTAAGATCAAAAGATCGTCCGATCGCGGCCCGAACCTGCGGCAGCTCCTACAGGTTCACCATGTTTTGCGGATGAACCTGTAGGAGCTGCCGAAGGCTGCGATCTTTTGCGGCTCACTCGACCCAGCTGTAGAGCGGCGTATCGCCGCCGCTCGCCACTTTCACCTGTGAACTGTGGCGCAAGCGCACCAGCAAGCGTTTGCCCGCCGCTGCACTACCGGTCAGCCCTTCCAGCTGTTCAAGCAAATCCGGCCCGCTGAGTTGCCCGGCCTTGCGCAACAGATCTTTCGCCACCTGCCACAACGCCTCGTCCTGATTCAGCGGTTTGGCTGCTGGGGCAACCGCCATCTCCGGCTGAATCGGCGACTGCACATTCAGAGCCGAGCCGAGCTTCACCCAATCGCTGTCATCCAGCTCCACCGTCAAATCCACCGGCGTCGCGCCAACGGTTCCGCGTATCCGCAACATCTGCTTCGCTCCTGCACATTTCTGACCTGCATGCTCCCACGGGACTTGTGCAACGCCAAGCAGGCGGGCAAACTCTGCGAACTTTCGTTATAAGATTACATAACAAACTCTTCACTTTACTTTCCGGAGACCGCCATGCGTCGTCTGCTGCTCGCTTTGCCGTTTGCCCTGTTGCCGCTGGCCATCGCCCACGCTGCCGATGAGCACGATCATGACCATGAGCACGGCAGCCTCGGCGCCCATGAACACGGCGTCGGTCGTTTGAACGCCGCGCTCGACGGCCAGACCCTGGAACTGGAACTGGACAGCCCGGCGATGAATCTGGTGGGCTTCGAACACGCCGCCACCAGCGACACCGACAAAGCCAAAGTCGTGGCCGCGCGCACCAAACTGGAAAACCCGCTGGCGCTGTTCAGCCTGCCAGCCGCCGCCGGTTGCAAAGTGGCCAGCCAGGAACTGCAAAGCCCGCTGTTCGGCGACAAGCCGGATGCTGACGAGCATGACGATGACGACCACGACGAAGATGCCAAGGGCGCTGAAGCGCATCACCACGATCACAGCGAAATCCACGCCCACTACCAATTCACTTGCGCCACCCCAGGCGCCTTGAAGACCCTGGATCTGGCGAACATCTTCAATACCTTCCCGGCGACCCAGAAAATTCAGGTACAACTGATCGGCCCGAGCGGCCAGCAGGGTACCGAAGTGACCGCCAAGGCTGCCGCCCTGAAATTCTGATTGCCTGAAAAAATCCCCTGTAGGAGCTGCCGAAGGCTGCGATCTTTTGATTTTGCCTTTAAAAACAGGATCAAAAGATCGCAGCCTTCGGCAGCTCCTACACAGGCCCGTGATCAACCATGAAACTGGTGCCATGACCCAAGCACTCATCGAACTGTCCGACCTGGGCTTCAACTGGCCCGGTCACCCGCCGCTGCTGGACATCCCGGCGTTTCGCCTGGAACCGGGCGAAACCCTGTTCCTCAAAGGTCCCAGCGGCAGTGGCAAGACCACCCTGCTCGGCCTGCTCGGTGGCGTGCAGAAACCCGGGCGCGGCAGCATTCGCCTGCTCGGCCAGGAACTGACCGAACTGGGTGCCGGCGCCCGCGACCGCTTTCGTGTCGATCACACCGGCTACATCTTCCAGCAGTTCAACCTGCTGCCGTTTCTCTCGGTGCGCGAGAACGTCGAGTTGCCATGCCACTTTTCGAAGCTGCGTGCAGAGCGGGCGAAACAGCGGCACGGCAGCGTCGATCAAGCCGCCGCCACCCTGCTCGCCCACCTGGGCCTGAAGGACGAAAGCATCCTCGGTCGCCGCGCCGATTCGCTGTCGATCGGTCAGCAGCAACGGGTCGCCGCCGCGCGCGCCTTGATCGGTCAGCCGGAACTGGTGATCGCCGACGAACCGACCTCGGCGCTGGATTACGATGCCCGGGAAAACTTCATTCGCCTGCTGTTCGCCGAATGCCGCGAGGCCGGATCGAGCCTGTTGTTCGTCAGCCACGACCAGAGCCTCGCGCCGCTGTTCGACCGTCACCTGTCCCTGGCCGAGCTCAATCGCGCCGCCACGTCTGCCGAGGTCTGAGATGTATCTGTTTCGTCTGGCCATGGCCAGCCTGGCCAACCGCCGCTTTACCGCCCTGCTCACCGCGTTCGCGATTGCCCTGTCGGTGTGCCTGTTGCTCGCCGTCGAGCGCGTGCGCACCGAGGCCAAGGCCAGTTTCGCCAGCACCATCAGCGGCACCGACCTGATCGTCGGCGCCCGCTCCGGTTCGGTGAACCTGCTGCTCTACTCGGTGTTCCGCATCGGCAATGCCACCAACAATATTCGTTGGGACAGCTTCGAACACTTTGCCAGCAATCCGAAAGTGAAGTGGGCGATCCCGATGTCCCTCGGCGACTCCCATCGCGGCTACCGGGTGATGGGCACCACCGAAGCCTATTTCGAGCATTACCAATACGGTCGCCAGCAGCACCTGGAACTGGCTGATGGCCGGGCGTTTGCCAGCGATCCGTTCGAAGTGGTGCTCGGCGCCGAAGTCGCCGAAGCCCTGCATTACAAGCTCGGCGATCAACTGGTGCTGGCGCACGGCGTGGCGGCGATCAGTCTGGTCAAGCACGACGACAAACCGTTCACCGTGGTCGGCATTCTCAAGCGCACCGGCACCCCGGTGGATCGCACGCTGCACATCAGCCTCGGCGGTATGGAGGCGATTCACATCGACTGGCACAACGGTGTGCCGGCGCGTGGCAACGGGCGGATCACGGCGGATCAGGCACGCAACATGGACCTGACGCCGCAAGCGATCACCGCGTTCATGCTCGGCCTCAACAGCAAGATTTCCACTTTCGCCCTGCAACGCGAGATCAACGAATACCGAGGCGAGCCGATGCTGGCGATCCTGCCGGGCGTGGCGTTGCAGGAGTTGTGGAGCCTGATGAGTACCGCTGAAAAGGCGCTGTTCGTGGTATCGCTGTTCGTGGTGCTGACCGGGCTGATCGGCATGCTCACGGCGATTCTCACCAGCCTCAACGAGCGTCGCCGCGAGATGGCGATTCTGCGTTCGGTCGGTGCGCGGCCGTGGCACATCGCAAGCCTGCTGGTGCTGGAAGCTTTCGCGCTGGCGCTGACCGGAGTGATCGCAGGACTGGCCTTGCTGTACATCGGCATCGCCGCCGCGCAGGGTTATGTGCAGGCCAATTACGGTTTGTATCTGCCGTTGGCGTGGCCCAGCGAGTATGAATGGACGCTGCTCGGTGGCATTCTGGCGGCCGCGCTGCTGATGGGCAGCGTGCCGGCCTGGCGCGCGTATCGCCAATCATTGGCCGATGGCCTGTCGATCCGTTTATGAGGATGTTCACCATGCCCCGCGCCGTACTCGCGCTGCTGTTGCTGGTTGCCCTGCCCGTGTGGGCAGCGGCGCCGAAAGACCTGACCTGGTCGGAGATGATCCCGCCGGACGCCGCGCCGGAAGTGCCGAACATGACGCCGTTGCACGACATGTCGAAGATGAGCGATGCGCTATCCGCCGAATCGGCGCCCGCAGCGAAACAGGACATGCCCAACGCGCCGGTGGTGCAGAGCCTGGACGGGCAGAACATCCGCCTGCCGGGCTACATCGTGCCGCTGGAAGTCAACGAAGAAGGACGCACCACCGACTTTCTGCTGGTGCCGTACTTCGGCGCCTGCATCCACGTGCCGCCACCGCCGTCGAACCAGATCGTGCATGTGAAAAGCGAGCTGGGCGTGAAGCTCGACGAACTGTATCAACCGTACTGGGTCGAGGGACCGTTGCAGGTCAAGGCGTCCACCAGCGAACTGGCGGATGCCGGGTATCAGATGGCAGCGGACAAGATTTATGTGTATGAGCTGCCGGAGTAAATTCCGGCGGCTCTGTGTTGTTTTCAATGGCCCCATCGCTGGCAAGCCAGCTCCCACAGTGATCGAGTCGTTCACCCATTTTGTGATCACCAACGAAACCTGTGGGAGCTGGCTTGCCAGCGATGGGGCCGGCCAAGGTTCCACAAAAAACCATCCCTTCACTGTTTCATTGAGCTGAGTCAAAAGACCGTATCAGTTGGCTTCATACCATAGGACATCAGAAGCTTTTAACGTCCTTTTGGAGCCCCCATGAACAAGTCCTTGCTCAGCGCCTCGCTGTTTGCCCTCGCGCTCGCAGCCCCGCTCGCCCACGCCCACGAAGCCGGCGACATCATCGTTCGCGCCGGTGCGATCACCGTCAACCCGAAGGCCGACAGCTCAAGCGTCAAGGTCGATCAGGGTCCGTTGAGCGGCACCAACCTGGGCGGCAAGGCGACCATGAGCAGCGACACCCAACTGGGTCTGAACTTCGCCTACATGCTGACCAACAACATCGGGATCGAGTTGCTGGCGGCCTCGCCGTTCGAGCATGACGTAAAAATCAAAGGCACCGCGCTGCCAGCCGCCAACGGCAAACTCGGCACCCTGAAACACCTGCCGCCCACCCTCAGCGTCGTGTACTACCCGCTGGATGCGAAGTCGCCATTTCAGCCATACATCGGCGGCGGCATCAACTACACCTGGATCTACGACGAGCACGTCGGCAGCGAAGCCCAATCCAACGGCTTCGGCAACTTCAAGGCGAAAAACTCCTGGGGCCTGGCCTGGCAGGTCGGCGCCGACTACATGCTGACCGACAACATCATGCTCAACGCCCAGGTGCGCTACATCGACATCGACACCCGCGCGACTGTCGAGAACACCGCGGTGGCACCGGGCACCCGTGCCAAGGTGAATGTTGATGTCGATCCGTTTGTGTACATGGTGGGTCTGGGCTACAAGTTCTAAGCAACAGTCGAACATTCGCGTGGTGGTGAATGCGGGCTAATGTGGCGAGGGAGCTTGCTCCCGCTGGGCTGCGAAGCAGCCCTGAACAAGGCAAAAGCGGTGCTTCAGAAAAACCGCGTTGACTGAATTTGCGACTGCTGCGCAGTCGAGCGGGAGCAAGCTCCCTCGCCACAGGGATTGCACCGAGCGTCAAAGCGATACCCCGCCCACAAAAAAGGCGCCTGCAAAGGCGCCTTTTTTGTTTTTTCGATTTAGCGTCCCAGCAGCCGCGCCAGCCCCACGCGCATCGGCGTCGGCTCCGGCAGCTTGAAGCGTTGCAGCAAACGCGCGTTGTTCGCCCGCGAGTGACGGATGTCGCCGGAGCGCGCCGGGCCGTAGCTGATCGGAGGCAGCTCGCCGACCACGTCTTGCAGCGCCTGCAGCATCTGCTTGAGGTTCATCGCCTGATTCCAGCCGACGTTCATCGCACCCACTTCCACTTCAGGCTTGTCGATTGCCTGCACCAGCACATCGACCAGATCCTCGACATAGAGGAAATCACGCGTCTGCTCGCCATCGCCGAACACGGTGATCGGCAGGCCTTTCTGTGCCCGCTCGCTGAAAATACTGATGACTCCGGAGTACGGCGAGGACGGATCCTGGCGCGGGCCGAAGATGTTGAAGAAGCGGAAGATCACCGGTTCCAGGCCATGCTGGCGACGGTAGAAATCGAAGTAGTGCTCACCGGCCAGTTTGTCCGAGGCGTAAGGGGTCAGCGGGGCTTTTGGCGTGTCCTCGTCGATCGACTCGCCTTCGCCGTTGTTGCCGTACACCGCTGCGCTCGATGCGTAGAGCACGCGCTTGACCCCGGCCTGGCGCATGGCTTCGCAGACATTCAGGGTGCCGATGAAATTGCTCTGGTGCGTCTTCACCGGATCGTCCACCGACGCCTGCACCGAGGCCACCGCCGCCAGATGCGCTACCGCGCTGCAGCCCTGCATCGCCTGCGCAACCAGCGCGGCATCGGCGACGTCACCGACGATCAGTTCGACCTGCGGGTTATCCAGTGGCAGGTTGGCGCGTTTGCCGGTCGACAGATCATCGAGAATCCGCACCGAATGGCCGGTCGCAAGCAACGCATCCGTCAGGTGCGAGCCGATGAAACCGGCACCGCCGGTGATTAAAACAGGGCCTTCAGCCATGACGATAAAACCTATCCAGTAAAGCCGGGAGCGCGGCGCGCCAGGCGCGGGGCTTGATCCCGAAAGTGTGCAGAATTTTCTTGCAGGCGAGTACCGCGTGTTGCGGTTCTTCGGCGGCGTCCGGCCGCGCGGCATGGGCCTGAGCGGTCGGCGCTTCGATCGCCAGCGGATGCAGGCTGCGCGCCTCGGTCAGAATCGCCTGACCGAGCGCCAGCGGCGTGGTCGCTTCGTGGCCGGCGTAATGGTAAGTGCCCCACAGCGGCGCCGCGCAATCGAGTTGCTTGAGCACCGAAATGATCACCCGTGCCGCGTCATCCACCGGGGTCGGATTGCCCCGGCGGTCATCGGCCATGAGCAATTCGTCCGGCTGTTCGGCGCGGGCGAGGAAACGTCCGAGGGTACCTTCAGGGCTGTCATCGAGCAGCCAGCCGAAGCGCAGCAGCACGTGCTGCGGGCAAGTGGCGCGGACGCTTTGCTCGATGCGCCACAGCGCCTGACCGCGCAGGCCCAACGGCACCGGCTCGTCCTTTTCGCTGTAGGCGGTCGCCCGCGAACCGTCGAACACCCGATAGCTGGAAGGCTGCACGAGGATGATGTTGTGGTGCTGGCACAGCTCGGCCAGTCGCTCGATGGCGCGTTCCTGGCCGGCCAGACGGCTTTCGCTGACAGTCTCGGCCTGGAACCAGTCGAAATAGTAGGCGAGATTGATCAACGCATCCGGACGGGTGTCGTCGAGCAGTTGCGTCAGGCTCGCGGCATCCCAGCCGTCTTCGGGCGGGCGGGGGGCGAGGAAACCGATGTCTTCCTCTGCACCGAGGCGAATCAGCGCCTGCCCAAGGGCATTTCCGCCGCCCAGTAACATAAGGCGCATTCGCATAGAGTCAGCAGGCCCAGTCTGATTGGAACGATGGCTTTAGCGACGGTGCTGGTGACACCCGTCGTCGATAATTGCCGGAATCGTTGCATTTTGCGGGTTTAGTGCGCAACCGTCACCCGTAAAGTGCAGATCGCCGGGAATTGTGCCGAATCAACTGGCCCCATCGCTGGCAAGCCAGCTCCCACAGGGTTCAGAGTTGATTGCCAGACTTTTGAACAACAAAAATTACTGTGGGAGCTGGCTTGCCAGCGATGAGGCCCTGATGAACAGCGCAGATCCCGAGCGGTACTTGCATCTTGCCGCCCTCACCCGCATAACTTGAGCATGAATCTGCCCATCCCCAAGGACGCGGCCCTGGCGGGCTTTCACCCCGCCGTCAGCGCCTGGTTCAGCAACACCTTCCCGACGGTGACCGCCGCCCAGGCCCGCGCATGGCCGTTGATCCGCCAGCGCCGCTCGACACTGATCGCCGCGCCCACCGGCTCCGGTAAAACCCTCACCGCGTTTCTCGCGGTGCTCGACGACCTCGTCCACCGTGGCCTGGAAAATCCTGACGGCCTGCCGCACGAAACCCTGGTGGTCTACGTTTCGCCGCTCAAGGCGCTGTCCAACGACATCCGCATCAACCTGCAGAACCCGCTGGCGGGAATCACCGAGCAGTTGCGCCAGATGGGCCTGCCCGAACTGCAGATCACCACGGCGGTGCGCACCGGCGACACTCCACAGAAAGACCGCGTCGCCATGCGCAAAAGTGCGCCGCACATTCTGGTGACCACTCCGGAATCGCTGTACGTGCTGCTTGGCTCCGAGTCCGGACGCAAAATGCTCGGCAGTACACGCACGGTGATCATCGACGAGATTCACGCCATCGCTGCCGGCAAACGCGGCAGTCATCTGGCGCTGAGCCTCGAACGCCTGCAGGCGCTGTGTGCCGAACCCTTGACCCGCATCGGCTTGTCCGCCACGCAAAAGCCGATCGATGCCGTGGCACGGTTTCTGGTCGGCACTGATCGCCCCTGCGAAATCATCGATATCGGCCACGCCCGGCCACGGGATCTGGGCATTGAAGTGCCGCCGGTGCCGTTGTCGGCAGTGATGGCCAACGACGTCTGGGAACTGGTTTATGACCGGCTCGCCGAACTGGCCCGCGAACACCGCACCACGCTGATTTTCGTCAACACCCGGCGCCTGGCCGAACGCCTTAGCCGACACCTCAGCGAACGTCTGGGCAAACACGCGGTGGCCGCGCATCACGGCAGCCTGGCCAAAGAATTCCGCCTCGACGCCGAACAACGGCTCAAGCGTGGCGAACTGCAAGTGCTGATCGCCACCGCCTCACTGGAATTAGGCATCGATATCGGCGAAGTCGATCTGGTCTGCCAAATATCCTCGCCGCGCTCGATTGCCGGGTTTCTGCAAAGGGTCGGGCGCTCCGGGCACCAGGTCGGCGGCACGCCCAAGGGCCGCTTGTTCGCCACCACCCGCGACGACCTGATCGAATGCGCCGCCCTGCTCGACTGCGTGCGCCGTGGCGAACTCGACACCCTGCACATTCCCCAAGCGCCGCTGGATGTACTCGCGCAGCAGATCATCGCCGAAGTCAGTTGCCGGGAATGGGCGGAAGACGCGCTGCTGGCGCTGTTCCGCCAAGCCTCGCCGTATCGCGATCTCGACGAAAAACACTATCAGGCGCTGCTGACGATGCTCGCCGAAGGCTACAACGGTCGTCAGGGCATCCGCAGCGCTTACCTGCACCGCGACGCCGTCAGCCGCACCCTCCGTGGTCGCCGTGGCGCGCAACTGACCGCCGTGACCAGCGGAGGCACCATCCCCGACAACGCCGACTACAGCGTGCTGCTCGAACCGCAAAGCCTGAATATCGGCAGCGTCAACGAAGACTTTGCCGTGGAAAGTATCGCGGGCGACATTTTCCAGCTCGGCAACACCTCCTACCGCATCCTGCGGGTGGAAACCGGCAAGGTGCGGGTCGAGGACGCCCAGGGTCAGCCGCCGACCATTCCGTTCTGGCTCGGCGAAGCACCGGGGCGCAGCGATGAATTGTCTGCGGCGGTGGCGCGCCTGCAAGCGACCCTCGACGAACTGCTCGGCGCCAGCCCGGGCGACTTGCAACCGACGCTCGACTGGCTGACCGCAACCCTCGGCCTGAACCGCGCCAGCGCCGAACAACTGGTGGACTATCTCGCCCGCGCACGCCTGACCCTCGGCGCCCTGCCCTCACAGGACACGCTGCTGATGGAGCGGTTTTTCGATGAGTCCGGCGGCACCCAGTTGATCATCCATTCACCGTTCGGCAGCCGTATCAACCGCGCCTGGGGCCTCGCGTTGCGCAAGCGTTTCTGCCGCACCTTCAATTTCGAGTTGCAGGCTGCTGCCAGTGAGGACGCGATTGTCCTGTCGCTGTCCACCAGCCACAGTTTCGAACTGGACGACGTCTGGCGCTACCTGCACAGCAACAGCGCCGAGCACATCCTGATTCAGGCGATTCTCGACGCGCCGTTGTTCGGCGTGCGCTGGCGCTGGAATGCCGGGGTAGCGCTGGCGTTGCCGCGTTTTACCGGCGGGCGCAAAGTCGCGCCGCAGCTGCAGCGAATGAAAAGCGAAGACCTGATTGCCAGCGTGTTCCCTGATCAGATCGCCTGTCTGGAAAACCTCGCCGGCGAGCGCGAAGTCCCTGAACACCCGCTGGTGGAGCAAACCCTCGACGACTGCCTGCACGAAGCCATGGACAGCGACGGCTGGCTCAATCTGCTGCGGCGCATGGAGCGTGGCGAGGTGCGGTTGATCAGCCGCGATCTGCCGGCACCGTCACCGCTGGCGGCAGAAATTCTCAGCGCGCGGCCGTACAGCTTTCTCGACGATGCACCACTGGAAGAACGCCGCACCCAAGCGGTGATCAACCGCCGCTGGAGCGATCCGCAATCCACCGACGATCTCGGTGCGCTGGACCCCGACGCCATCAACGCGGTGCGCGAGGAAGCATGGCCGACGCCGGCCAATGTCGATGAAATGCACGAGGCACTGATGAGTCTGGCATGCGTCGACGAGGCTGAAGTTCAGGCCAACGGGAATTGGCGTGAATGGCTGGATACGTTGACCGAAAGTGGTCGAGCCTGTCGCCTGATGATCAATCCTCAACATTCGTTGTGGTTGGCACGTGAACGCCTGACGTGCCTGTTGGCGCTTTATCCACAGGCCACGCTGCAACCGCAGCAGCAGGCCTTGCCTGGTTTCAACGAACCTTGGACGTTCGAGGAAGCACTGGTCGAGGTGGTCCGCGCGCGGCTCGGCGCGTTCGGCCCGCTGCCGCTCCTGGCTATTGCCGAACCGCTGGCGCTGCCCGCTGCACAAGTCGCACAAACCCTCGCGCAACTGGAGCGTGAAGGCTATGTACTGCGCGGTCATTTCACTCCGGGTGTGGTCGTTGAAGAATGGTGCGAACGGCATCTGCTGGCGCGCATTCATCGCTACACCGTCAAGCGCTTGCGCCGGGAAATCGAGCCGGTGGCGTTGCAGGATTTCATGCGTTTTCTGTTCGACTGGCAGCACTTGTCCAGCGCTACGCGCGGTCAGGGCAGCGCGGTATTGCCGGCGATTGTCGGCCAGTTCGAAGGTTACCCGGCAGCGGCTTCGGCGTGGGACAGCGACATTCTCCCGGCACGCCTGAAAGACTATTCGCCGAGCTGGCTGGATGACCTGTGCCGCAACGGCAAACTGGTGTGGACGCGCCTCAGCGCCCGGCAGAAAGTCAGCGGCACGGCGTTGCGCAGTACGCCGATCGTGTTGCTGCCGCGCAGTCAGGTCGGGTTGTGGAGTGCGCTGGCCGAGCAGACGCCGGTCAGCGAACTGTCGCCAAAAACGCAAAAGGTTTATGAGGCGCTGAGTCAGCACGGCGCGCTGTTTTTCGATGAGTTGATCCACGAAGCGCACCTGTTGCGCACCGAGCTGGAGATCGCCTTGCAGGAACTGGTCGGCGCCGGCCTGGTGAACGCCGACAGCTTCGCCGGTTTGCGCGCCCTGATCACCCCGGCGAGCAAGCGCCAGCAACGCAGCAGTCGACGCGGGCGCGGGGCATTTGTCGGCGGCATGGACGATGCCGGGCGCTGGGCGTTGTTGCGGCGCGGGCCACAGGTGGAAAGCGGTCAGATGGCGTCACCCGAAACTCTCGAACATGTCGCCATGACGTTGCTGCGCCGCTATGGCGTAGTGTTCTGGCGCCTGCTGGAGCGCGAGGCGGATTGGCTGCCGAGCTGGCGCGAATTGCTGCGCACGTTTCATCGGCTGGAGGCCCGGGGCGAGATTCGCGGCGGGCGCTTTGTCAGTGGTCTGGCGGGGGAACAGTTTGCCTTGCCGGAGGCGATTCCGTTGCTGCGGGAGGTACGGCGGCGGGCGCATGACGGCAGTTTGATCGCGGTGTGCGGGGTGGATCCATTGAACCTGGCGGGGACATTGTTACCGGGAGCGAAGTTGCCGGCGTTGGTAAGTAATCGGCTGGTGTATCGGGATGGTTTGCCGGTGGCTGCCGAGATTGCCGGCAAGCAGGTGTTCTGGACCGAGCTGGATCAGATCACCATGGAACAGGTGCGCAGCAAGCTGATCCGGCATTGATGTCGACAGGTCTGGCCCTTTCGCGAGCAAGCTCGCTCCCACAGGGGATCTGCGTCGTTCACAAATCCAATGTGGGAGCGGGCTTGCCCGCGAAGAGGCCGGCAATCCCAGCACAAAATCCGGCAATCAAGTACTCGACTTCTGCGGCACCTCGCTCGCTACCAATTCCCCCTCGCCCTGCCGCTTGGGCAACAAAACCTGCTGTGGATAAGTCTGCGCGAAATGCACCTCGGCGCTGTTATCCACAAGCTTTTTCAAACGCTGGTTGAACGCCCGGCTCACTGCATATTGCCCACCCGATACGGTACGGAACTGCGCCGTCAGCACCACCCCGTTCAAGTCCATCCGGTCCACCCCGAACACATCCAGCGGCCCTTGCAGGTTGTACTTGAGGAACGGGTCTTCACGGATCGAATCGCCAGTCTCGCGGATCAGCTCGATGGCCTTGTCGACATCGGTGTCGTAAGTGAACTGCACCGAGAAAAACGCATAGGCAAACTGCCGTGATTGATTGGTCACAGCCTTGATCTGGCCGAACGGCACCGAGTGCACAAACCCCTTGCCGTCACGCAGGCGCAGGGTGCGGATGGTCAGGCCCTCGACGGTGCCGGCATGCCCGGAATCGAGCACCACCCAGTCGCCGATCGACAGGGTGTCTTCGATGATAATGAACAGCCCGGTGATCACGTCCTGCACCAGTTGCTGCGAACCGAAACCGATCGCCAGACCGACCACCCCGGCACCGGCCAACAGCGGCGCAACGTTGATGCCGAGGTTGGCCATGGTGGTGATCGCGCAGATCACCACCAGGATGATTTTGATCGCGTTGCGCAGCAGCGGCAGGATGGTTTTCACCCGGGTGCTGGGCTGGCGCGACGAGCGTTTGCTCACCGGTGGTTTCAACGCTTCCTGAATCGCCGTGTCGAGCACCACCCACAACAGCCAGGTGACGAGGAAGATCAGGCCGATGCTGCTCAACGCGTTGCTGATCGCCCGGCCGATCGTGCTGCTCTGGGCGAAATCGAGCAGTGAGACGCCCCAGATCCGCCCGAGAATATCGATGAAGGCAATCGCAATGACGATCCGCAGCAACGCGTGCAACAGGCTGAGAAAGCGCTCCTTGTAGGCGCTGCTGCGCTGGATCGCTTCGGCTTTTCGTGACTTGAACAGGTGCTGGAGGATGGTGCTGAGGAACACCGTGCCGATCAGCAGCACCGTGGTGAACAGCGCACAGCGCAGGGCCTTCTGATTGTCCTCACCGATGCCGATCAGATTGACCGCCGAAACCAGCACCATCAGCACGATCGGCCAGTACCAGAGCCCGGAGAAAATCCGCAGCGACTCCTGCAACGACGGCTGTTTCAGACGTTGCGCCAGCGGTCGGTTGCGAATCAGATGCGCCACTGGCCGACGCAGGCGAATCACCAGCAGACCGAAGATGATCGAGGCGATCAGCCCGGTGAACACCGCGACACTGCTGGTGATATTGCCGCCCAACTGACGGGCGATCTGTGGGCTGGTCAACGCATCACTGAGGGCGGCGAGAAAGCCGATCAGGAACAGCGGTTTCGGGCAGTAGTTGCGGATGATCCGCGCGGCCGGCCGTTTGTGCCCGACATTGAACATCACCACCACACACAACAGCATCGAGGTGGAGAAAATCCCGCTGCTGGTGGCGTAGGCAAAACACAGCGCCAGCGCCCGGCCGACCGAGGCTTGCAGAAAGTGGCTGACGTACAGCGTCAGCGGCAGGCAGATCAGCGCCGGCACGGTGTACGGCAGCAGGTAACCCGCCAGATCCTGACTGCGCTGGCGGGTGCGCAGCCAACGGCCCTGACTCAGCCGCCTGGCCAGCAGGCTGCCGAGCACCGTGAGCAGCGCGAAGGCGCCAAGCCACACGCCGGACAACATCAGGAAATCCCCGGCGACACTCCAGCCGGAGCGGTTCGACGGCTGGTTGACCAGTCTGTCGACTTCGTCCGCCGCACGGTCGGCACGCAGGCGCCAGGCGTCGACCAGATGTTCATTGAGATCGAGTTTGTCCTGCACGTCGTCGATGCTCGAACTGATTGCGCCGAGCAGACCGCCCTGGACGATGGGCTCGGGTTTGGCCGGCTCTTCAGCAGCGGCTGGAACGCCCGGCAGCGTGGCGGCTTCGAGTTGGTTGGCGCCGAGCAACAGCAGTGCTCCCAGCAGAATGGCGATCCTGAACTTGATCAAAACTCCGGTCTCCGTTGGCTGAACCTGTAAGGAACTGATCGGTAATTGTCTGGCAAGTTCAAGAGCACCCTCACCCCAGCCCTCTCCCCGAGGGAGAGGGAGCCGACCGAGTTGTGCTCTCGAGCTACATCGACCTGAAATATCCAGCCGAACTCAATATTGAGTGCAACCGAGATCAGCTCCCTTCCCCCTCGCCCCTTTGGGGGAGAGGGTTGGGGTGAGGGGGAGCGCTTTTGACCTTTGCGTCCAAGGCAAATATCAAATGCCCAACCCCGTATTTTTCCGCACAAGCCAAACCTCGACACTGCGCTCCATTCAAACCTCTACCGGAGTGCTGTCATGCCCATTGCCTTGCTCGCGCTGACCCTCAGCGCATTCGCCATCGGGACGACCGAGTTCGTCATCGTTGGCCTGTTGCCCACCATCGGCGCCGATCTCGGCGTCAGCCTGCCGTCCGCCGGGCTGCTGGTCAGCCTGTATGCGCTGGGCGTTGCCATTGGCGCGCCGGTGCTGACCGCCCTCACCGGCAAAGTCCCGCGCAAACTGTTGCTGCTGTCGCTGATGGTGCTGTTCACCCTCGGCAACCTGCTGGCGTGGCTGGCGCCGAGTTATGAATCGCTGGTGCTGGCGCGGATCGTCACCGGTCTGGCGCACGGGGTGTTCTTCTCCATCGGCTCGACCATCGCCACCAGCCTGGTGCCCAAGGAAAAGGCTGCCAGCGCAATTGCGATCATGTTCACCGGCCTCACCGTGGCCCTTGTGACCGGCGTGCCGCTGGGCACCTTCATTGGTCAGCATTTCGGCTGGCGAGAAACCTTCCTCGCCGTCTCGGCGCTGGGTGTGATCGCCTTCATCGGCAGCCTGCTGTATGTGCCGAACAACATCGCCCACAGCAAACCGGCGTCCTTGCTGCAGCAACTGCAAGTGCTGAAACAACCGCGTCTGCTGCTGGTGTACGCAATGACCGCGATCGGTTACGGCGGCTCGTTCATCGCCTTCACGTTCCTTGCGCCGATCCTGCAGGACATCTCCGGTTTCAGCGCCGGCACTGTCAGCCTGGTATTGCTGGTGTACGGCGTGTCGGTGGCGGTCGGCAACCTCTGGGGCGGCAAACTGGCGGACAAACGCGGGCCGATCAGTGCCTTGAAAATCATCTTTGCCCTGCTCGCCGCCGTGCTGTTCGTGCTGACCTTCACCGCCGCCAATCCATGGCTGGCGCTGGCCACGGTGCTGGTGTGGGGCGCGGTAGCGTTCGGCAACGTGCCGGGGCTGCAAGTGTATGTGGTGCGTCAGGCTGAACATCACACGCCGCACGCGGTAGACGTGGCATCGGGGCTGAACATTGCTGCGTTCAACCTCGGGATTGCCGGTGGTGCGTGGGGCGGCGGACTGATTGTCGAGCATCTGGGCCTGATTCACACGGCGTGGATCGGCGGGTTGGTGGTGTTGCTGGCGCTGGCACTCACAGCGTGGAGTGGGCGACTGGATCGCCTCGGTCCGACCTATGCCGAAAGCACTTCGCGAGTCGTCACCGGCCACTGATCCCACGATCCCCCTGTAGGAGCTGCCGAAGGCTGCGATCTTTTGATCTTTAAAAGCAACATCAAAAGATCGCAGCCTGCGGCAGCTCCTACAGGCTACCGTCCGTAACGCCACCGAAACTTTCCCGAACCGCCCACAGTCATCAACAGACACAGGCTGTACGAGGACTGACAACGGGAGGGCGGCATGGCAACGATTCATATCGGTATTTCTGGCTGGCGCTACGTTCCGTGGCGCGGGGATTTCTACCCGAAAGGACTGACGCAGAAGCACGAATTGCAGTTCGCTTCGCGGGCGGTCAACAGCATCGAAATCAATGGATCGTTCTATGCGCTGCAACGGCCCGAACGTTACGCCCAGTGGTACGCCGAAACGCCGGACGACTTCGTGTTCAGCGTCAAGGCACCGCGATTCATCACCCACGTCCGACGCTTGCGCGAGATCGAAAAACCGTTGGCGAACTTCTTCGCCTCCGGGGTGCTGGAACTCAAGGAAAAGCTCGGGCCGATCCTCTGGCAGTTTCCGCCGAACTTCAAATTCGACCCCGAGCGCTTCGAGCACTTTCTGTCACTGTTGCCCCACGACACCGAGGCCGCAGCCGCCCTCGCCCGCCAGCACGACTCACACTTGCACGGCCACGCCAGCCTCAAAGCCTGGCGCAAAAAACCGCTGCGCCATGCCGTGGAAGTGCGCAACGACAGCTTCATCGACCCCGACTTCGTGCGCTTGTTGAAACGCTACAACACCGCCCTGGTGATCGCCGACACCGCCGGCAAATGGCCGTACCGCGAAGACCTCACCAGCGACTTCGTTTACCTGCGTCTGCACGGCGCCGAAGAGCTGTACGCCAGCGGCTACACCGAGTCGGCGCTCAAAAACTGGGCCGAACGCATCGACGCCTGGCATCACGGCCGACAGCCTGGCGATGCGCACCTGATCGCGCCGCGCCTCAAGCCGCGGGCGCGTAAATCCCGCGAAGTGTTCTGCTATTTCGACAACGACATCAAAGTCCGCGCACCCTACGACGCGCGCAGCTTGCTCCACCGATTCGAGCTGGATAAAACGCTCGCCACCACCCCCGGCGAACCGGCTGCCGAAGGGGTGCTGGCATGAGTATTCCAGAGCCGGTCGGGTTCACCGACGAGCAGACCAGCATCGAAGTGTCGGTGCGCCGTTTCACCGTGCTGACGGTCAACACCCACAAAGGTTTCACTGCGCTGAATCGACGTTTCATCCTCCCGGAGTTGCGCGAAGCGGTGCGCAGCGTGGCCGCCGACGTGGTGTTTTTGCAGGAAGTCCACGGCACCCACGAACACCATCCCAAGCGCTACAGCAACTGGCCGACGATGCCGCAATACGAGTTCCTCGCCGACAGCCTGTGGCCGCAGTTCGCCTATGGGCGCAACGCGGTGTACCCGGAGGGCGATCACGGCAATGCGCTGCTGTCGAAATTCCAGATCATCCGCCACGACAACCTCGACGTGTCGATCAGCGGCCACGAAAACCGTGGCTTGCTGCATTGCGTGCTGCGCCTGCCCGGGGATGGCGTCGAGGTGCATGCGATCTGCGTGCATCTGGGTCTGCGCGAAAGTCATCGCAATGCGCAATTGAATTTGCTCGGCGAGCGTCTGGCGGAGCTGCCGGTTGATGCGCCGGTGATCGTCGCCGGTGACTTCAACGACTGGCGCCAGCGCGCCGACGCGTTGCTTGAACCCTGCGGCCTGCGCGAGGTGTTCGCCGAGCATCACGGCAAACCGGCGCGCAGCTTTCCGGCGCGGCTGCCGACGCTGCGGCTCGATCGTATTTATGTACGCAACCTCAAGGCCAGCCAACCGAAAGTCCTGGCCAACCGGCCCTGGTCACACCTTTCCGACCACGTCCCGTTATCGGTGGAGATCGAACTATGAGCAGCGCACCGCTGGAGAAATCCGCCGTGGAACCGATCAGCATCAACCCGCCGGTGCGCGAGCCTGGGCATGTCGATGTCGAGTACGGCTGGCAGGGCAACAACCGCGTCGAGTTGCTGGAAAACGGCGAGGAATATTTCCCCCGGGTGTTCGACGCCATGCGTGCGGCGAAGAGTGAAATTCTGCTGGAGACTTTCATCGTTTTCGAAGACAAGGTCGGCGCAGAGTTGCAGCAGATCCTGATCGACGCCGCGCGGCGTGGCGTGCGCACCACTGTCAGCCTCGACGGTTTTGGTTGCGGCGAGTTGACCACCGGTTATCTCGCGGCACTGAGCGAAGCGGGCGTGCATCTGCAAATGTTTGACCCGGCGCCCAAGCACTTGGGCATTCGCACCAACTGGTTCCGCCGCTTGCACCGCAAGATCGTGGTGGTCGACGGACTGATCGCGTTCATTGGCGGGATCAACTTCTCCGGCGATCACCTGGCCGATTTCGGCCCCGAGGCGAAACAGGATTATGCGGTGCAGATTCAGGGGCCGGCGGTCGCTGACATCCATCACTTCGCCCTGTTGCAAAGCGGTCGGCCGGGCCGCGCACGGTTCTGGTGGCAACGGCGCCGCCAGCGCCGGGCAGACATGGCCTTCAGCGACCACGATGGGCAGGTACGCCTGGTGTTTCGTGATAACGATCAGCATCACACCGACATCGAAGACGTATATTTGCAGGCACTGCGCCGGGCCAAACGCCGAGTGGTGATCGCCAATGCCTACTTCTTCCCCGGTTATCGCCTGCTGCGCGAAATCCGCAATGCAGCGCGCCGTGGCGTTCAGGTGCGACTGATCCTGCAGGGCCAGCCGGACATGCTGGTAGCCAAACTGGCGGCGCGCATGACCTACGACTATCTGCTCAAGGCCGGGGTGCAAATTCACGAATATTGCCAGCGCCCGCTGCACGGCAAAGTCGCCCTGGTGGATGATGAATGGAGCACCGTTGGCTCGAGCAATCTCGACCCGCTGAGCCTGTCGCTGAACCTGGAAGCCAACGTGCTAATCCGCGACCGCGCGTTCAATCAGCACTTGTTCCAGCGCCTTGAAGACCTGAGCCAGAACCACTGCAAGGCGATGGACGCCAGCATGTCCCCGCGCGGGCGGATCTGGCACATGACCGTAGGGTTTCTGGTGTTTCACTTCCTGCGGCATTTCCCGTCGATGGCCGGCTGGTTGCCGGCGCACAAACCGCGGCTCAAGCCGTTTCGAGGTCGTACGTCATGAGCCATTCACACGCGCAATCGGCGCCAGCCGCGCACTCTCGATGGAGTCGCTGGAAACGCCCGCTGACCCTGCTGTTCTTCCTCGCGCTGATCGTGTTGCTGACGATGTTCGCCACCCGTATCGAATGGGCGGAAGTCCTGCAAACCCTGGCCGACTTCAAGGTGCGCACGCTGATCATTGCCGCCAGCCTGACCCTGCTGAGTTTTCTCACCTACGCCAGTTTCGACCTGATCGGCCGCACCTACATTCGTCAGGACCTTACCTGGAAACAGATCCTGCCGGTGGGGATCATCAGTTATGCGTTCAACCTCAATCTCAGCGCCTGGGTCGGCGGGATCGCCATGCGCTATCGGCTGTATTCGCGCCTGGGGGTGAGCAAAAGCAACATCGCCAAGATCCTCGGTCTGAGCCTGGCGACAAACTGGTTCGGCTACATGACGATTGCCGGCGTGGTGTTCAGCAGCGGCCTGGTGAGCATGCCGCCGGGCTGGAAAATCAGCAGCGCCGCGTTGCAAGGCATCGGCGTGCTGTTGCTGCTGTTGAGTGCCGGTTACCTCGCCGCGTGCCAGTTCTCGAAGCGCCGCGAGTGGTCGATTCGCGGGGTGGAAATCAACCTGCCATCCCTGCGCATGGCCGTCCTGCAATTGCTGCTCGGTGCGCTGAACTGGTCGCTGATGGCAGCGGTGATTTTCACGTTGCTGCCGGGCAAACTGGATTACCCGCTGGTGCTCGGCGTGCTGTTGATCAGTGCGATTGCCGGGGTCATCACGCATATCCCGGCGGGACTCGGCGTGCTGGAAGCGGTGTTTGTCGCGCTGCTGCAACACGAAGCTTCACGCGGGAGTCTGGTGGCCGGGTTGCTGGCGTATCGGGCGATTTATTTTCTGCTGCCGTTGTTGATTACGGTGGTGATGTATCTGTTGGTGGAGGCCAAGGCCAAAGCGTTGCGGATCGAGAAGAAACCCGGATGAGCCCGTTTTTGTGGCGAGGGAGCTTGCTCCCGCTCAGCTACGCAGCAGTCGTAATACCGGCGACCTCGTTCTCCTTCAGAATCGAAGGTGAAAGGTATCCTGGCCTCTTCGCAGCCCAACGGGAGCAAGCTCCCTCGCCACAGGGGGATGTGCTCAGCCGGACTGAATAATGCTCAAGCGCTCACCGACCACCATCTCGGTAATCCAGTCCACCAGAATCGAGGTGTAGGCCTGCTGCGAAACCGGTTCGCTCAAGGCATGGTCGGCGCCGTCGATAATCCGGTGGGTCAGCGAATGCGTCTGCTGACAAGCCGCGCGGTAACTCATGATCGTTGCGTGGGGCACGTAGTCGTCAGTTTCCGATTCCACCAGCAACACATCCCCGGTGAATTGCGAACAGGCGTGCAGCGCACGATTGTTGTCGGCACGGACCAACGTCGCTCGATAGTCACGCAGGTCAGCCTTGTCCAAATCACGCTTGGGCGTGTGCCATTGCTCGTCGCGATACAGCGCCGGCACCCTCAACGCCAGCCAGCGCACCGGACGCAACGAGGTGAGAATCGAAGCCAGGTAACCGCCATAACTGGTGCCAACCACCGCAATCGCCGAGGTATCGAGCGCCGGATGCGCCAGCAGGCGATCGTAGGCGGCGAGCAAGTCGCGCAGGTTGTCCTCGCGCGTGACCCGGGTCAGCGGAATGCCGGTACCACCGGTGTGGCCGCGCAAGTCGAAGGTCAGGCAGACACAACCCAGACCGGCGATGCCCTTGGCACGCTCAAGGTCGCGCTCCTGGCTGCCACCCCAACCATGCACAAACAATACGCCCGGGACTTTCGATTTGGGACTGAGAAACGTCCCGCTCATCTGTTCATCATCAATGTCGATCTGAATGCTTTCGCTTCTAGCCGTCATAGGATTTGACCGTTACGTATTTGAGAAGGAATTCGCTGTTCTCCGCCGGCCCGCGATAGATTTCGATGGCGTCGGCCGGCAGGGTCTGAACGTTGTAGGTCTCCACCGTCGACACACGGATCGCCGGCATATCTGGATCGTTGACGAAGCTTTGCAGCGCGGCCAGTTCAGCGCTGCTGGCACCGCCCATGCGCCAGGATTGTTCGAGCACCCCGCTACGGGGCTTGCCATTGCTGTCCAGGCCTTGGGCAATGTCGTAGTTGCGCCGCGAGGCGTAGAAATCTGGATAAGCCTCATCCGCCGCCCGGTCGAAAATCTGCGCCTGCTTGATGGCCAGTCGCACGTCATCCGGCAAATCCAGCGCCAGCAGATCTTCGTAGCCGCCCTGCACGACCAACAGATTCGAACCACCATAGACGTCTTCGCCATGGGCATCTCTGGTCAAGTATTGATCACCGCAGTAGCTCAGCACTTTGTCGCCGATGAATGACTGGCCAACGCTGTGGGTGAAGACCTTGCTCAAGTCCTGTTCGAGCACCACGCCATCGCGAAACAACGTTTTCGCGTCTGCACGGGCCAGTACTTCATCGAACCTGTCGAGGCTGTTGATAACTTCCTGGCCACGACCAGCGCAAGCGTGAATCGGCTTCAGGCGGATCGGTCCGCTGTACAGCAGATGCTCGGCAGCGGGTCGCGCGTCTTCCACGGCAAACACCGTCAAGCCGTTGAGCACCACATCACGCACACGCTCGGAGAATTGCGGCGCCCAGCCTTGTGGCGCGTGAGCCAGATGACTGCGCAAGCCGTGGCTGATGGCTTTGGTGCAAATGAAATCGTGTTCGACGTACCCGCCCCATAAGTCGCCCGGGCCTTTGATCCCCAGATTGCGCGCGCTGGCCGGGCCAACAATGGTCTGGGTCGGCAGCCAATACAAATCGCGACCGCGATGCTTCTGCGGGTCAAAACTTCCGCCGAAGTTGAGTCCGAGAATCTGCGCCAGCCAGCGGGCAAGTGCCTTGTTGGTCTGCACTTCATGTTGCGGCGCCCCGGCCCGAACCGAATGGGCGACGACCACTTTCCTGCTCGACATCGGGGTCATACGTCCCCCTTCAAGCCAATTGATGAATGTAATGAGAGAAGTGCAGAGATCAGGCCAATCGCCTGGCGCCGGGAATGCCAAAATGAATCAATCGCTTGGAACAAGCATAGTGGCATCAGGCCTGTTTCAATCTGCACGACTGCCAGGGAATCCGCGGCAATTTGCACGAAACGGGACGCCGGCTACTGCTGACTGATTTCCTTCCAGATGGCATCGAACATGACACAACGTTTGAGGATAGCCTGACGTCCGATTTGAATCGCAAGCCGCTTTGCTTCAGAAGTCTGATGAGTCAGTCGTTGCAGAATTCCCAGCATGGTAATCGCGTGATCTTCATCCTCTTCGATATGCAAGCGAAAGAACTCCAGGCCTTCCTCACTGACATTCAGTCCCTCCAGTGCGAGCAGAATCGGTTTGTAAATCAGTGGCACAATGGCTTCGGCTCCCAGGCAGAGCGCTGCGAGGCCCTCGACAGGATTTTCACTGCAGCAAAGCTGCAGGATGCATCGGGTAAAATCCACGGTCTGAGGTAAAGGCGATTCAGCCAAGGGATGGGTGCCCAGGATCCGCAGCGACCTTTGAAACAGCTCGGCATGCGTGAGCTTGTTATCACCATCTATGCCCATTTCCTCTTGCATGTTTTCCAACAGCAATTTGATGTCGCCAAGGGACTCGAGGCGATTGAGGATTGCGCACAGAAAACGGGTAAAGTTTCGCGAGTAGTAATGATGCTGAATCAGAAAGTACTGCATCCCCCTCAGGGAAACATGGCCGTTTTGCATTGCTCGCAACAGCTCATGATTAACCAATCCTTCTAACGCATCAGTGTCCAGCCATTCGTCCCACAATGTGCCTCCGGCCCTGAATTCAATAACCTTTGCCACATTGCCGTCATTCAACTCTTTGTCTTGTTCCAACTTTAAATTCCTTTTAACTATTATCAGCCATCCAGCCGATCGCAACTTTCCAGTTATTCCGAAAACCCTGGCAAACCTACAAGAGCCGTATTCATCGTGAGTCGCTACAAATGACGCGGGGCTCAGACCTGGCCAGAAAATAAGCGCATAGAGAGGCGAAAATGATGCAGAGACCGCCTGACGCAAGAAGCAGAGCGCTGCTTGAGAAATGCAGTAACAGCCATCCACTCAGCAGGCTCGCCGGCGGAATCGCGAGGTAGGCAATAAGCCGTGTAACTCCGACCGTTCGCCCAAGAATGATTTGCGGAACCACCTGCTGGCGATAGGTGAAAAAAGCGATGACCACCACGGATTGGCAAGCGGTAGAAAGCGCCCACAGTGCCGAAAGTGACCATGGATCGGCGGCCATCGCCCCCATCAGGGTGAACACCCCAGCCAGCAAGCAGCTTCGACGGATGAGAATGCCGGCCGGGTATCTCTTCACCAGAAACGCCCCCACAGCTGATCCGGCGACGGCACCTGCACCAATGAGCCCGTAGTAATAGCCGACATCACTCAATGGCACGGCCAGTAGCGTGGTGTAGACATAGACAAGGCTTGCACCGATCAAGGCAAAACCGAAATTGCAGAAAAAGAACAGCATGACGAACGAACGCAGTTCTCGATGCTGGATGACATACAGCAATCCGGCTTTGATTTCCGTGAACACCCGCGTCGTGGCGGGCGGAGGCTTACCCAGCTCTTTCAGCAAGAAGCAAAGCGGCAGGGATAGCGTAAATCCGACAATGCTGCCAATCAGCAACTGCTCCTTGGTACTGACGGCGAGCAAGGCCGCAACACCGATTGGCGCAACGATGCGAATGATGTTGTCACTGGCGTTGACGATCGCATTGAACCGATGAAGTTTGGGGCCTTCAATCAGCGCTGGCGCGATACTCTGGAAAACCGGGTGGTGAGTGGCACCGACGCTTGCCAGCAGAAAGCTCAGCAATAACAGGGTGATATTCAAGCTGTTCCCGGACAGCGTACTCACAGCAGCATATATAAGGCAGCCGGTGACGATGTTGATCAGATCACCACCGATCAGAAAACGCCGTTTGCTGTAGCGATCACTCCACACACCGGCGAAGGGCGTGACCAGTATGTAGGGCGCCATCGCGGCGAAAAAAGCCAGCGACGTCCAGACTGGGGAGCCGGTCTGCTCATAAACATAAAGCGGGATCAGAAACGCGATGGCCCATGAACAGATGGACGTGATGGCATAGGACGCCAGGAGTTTGAACATCTAGACAGTCTCCGCCTGCCGCGACCGTTGCCCGTTCGCGAGATGTCCACACACCGTGCAGTCCGGATTCTGCTGCCAGACTTCAGCAACGCTGACGTCCAGGTCGTCGAATGTGAATTCCTTGAGTTTGTTGGTCAATTGTGGCGGTTGGCAGCCGGTGATGATCTTGACCGTTTCGCTGACCATCATCCCAGCGGTGACGGCCACCAAAGTCACAAGAGCCGGGCCGGGATGCTCATAAGTGATGTCGTGCTGTTTGGCCAGGGTCGAAACACTGTTCACCAGGCTGCTCTTGTTACGCGCCGACGTCAGCCAGCAAGCACCGCAGCCTGAGGACCCAGGCACCACCGAATAAAACACCGAGCGGCGTACATCAAGCCCGCCTGAAATGAAGGGTACGCCCTGTTCAACGCAGGCCTCATTCAGCCAGTCGGCCATGTAGTTCGCGGGTTTATCGGCGACACAAATCACAATATCGTGACCGCGTACGATGCCGGCGACGTCTTGCGCCGACTGGAGGCGGGTTTCGTGAGCAGTAATGTCGAGGTGACTGTTGAATTCAAGCAACCTGCGCCTGGCCGTTGCAACCTTCGGCATGCCGACGTCGGTTTCCTTGTAAAGGATCTGCCGGTTCAAATTGCTCAACTCGATCGTGTCAAAATCGAGGATCGTCAAGTGGTGGACGCCCAGCGCCACCAGGTCGAACAGGATATGGGTGCCCAGACCGCCGCAGCCCAGGACACAGACCCTGGCCGCGCGCAGTTTTTCCTGGTGGGTGAACTTGTTCTCGCCCACAGCCGCCATCGACCCGAAAAAGTCGATGTTGCGGGAAAATCTGATGCGATCATGATCCGAAAGAGAAGTCATTTCAAAAGCATCCGGACTCTCGACCAACCGGTATTTGATCAGATCTTGCGCGACGCTTCGGATTTCGTCCTGATCCACCCCGGGATAACGGCCTGCCACCTGGGTAATCAACGCTTCGTAGGGTGTATGGCCATCAAGTGCCCTGACGAACTCCCAGACAGCACCATGGGGGTCGGGGATTTTTGCGTATTGACCGTTAAAACGCAGAACTACCTGACCATCAAGTTTGAACGGAATAATCGTCGGTTTAAGAAAAAGCTTCATATTCGAGCCTCAATCGCTATTAAAACAACTTGATAAAGAACCAGGGCCATTAAGGCCCCGGTTCTTACTGATCAGATCAGCCGATCTGAGAATCGCCAGCGGAAGATGTTTTTTCGAAAGTCATAATGATTTCCTCAAAAGTTGAAGGGCCGGTAGTCCAAGCTATTTTCCACCGGGGTGAAGGTGTGCACACCCCCAAAACTAGAATAAGTTTTCAGTGGTTGCGAACCGAGCTTGTTTCTTAATATTACTCACACCAAATACACTTCCTACGATCTTAAGAAGTATCGCTATTACTTCTTACGGAAACATGCAAAAACAATGTAGGAATTATCTTCAATATTTAAACAGTGAAGATTCACAGCGGGAGAATTGAAAATAAATTCGCCTGCCAGACAATAAACATCAGTGATTAATCAGAAACACACTCTCCACCCGGGACAACGCTTGCGACCACACCTCATCAGCGATTTCCACAGGCCGAAAAAATCTCACGCGTGAGCCATTGATGGCATTTTGAATTGGTTGTAGTGTGGCTCACGCGTGAGATGTTCATAACGGAGTCATTGCCATGAAAAGCCGCTCCCCCACTGTTGCGTCAGAGAGCCCACAGGGAGAGCGCTCGAAACCGTCCGCGAAAAAACCGTCGAGCTTCTATATGAAGCAGATGCGCGCGGGCCTGGCTGCTGCCGGTTATGTGAAACACGAAACTTGGGTGCTTCCGGAAAACCGAAGCTTGCTCAAGCAAATGGAGCAACAGCTACGCCAACCGATTCTGGCTGGCTCATTCATGTCGGAGAATTACATGAGCGCAGGCAACAACTGGAACATCGATAGCCTCTTCAACGCCCTCAAGGCACTGGACGAGGTGGCTTCGCAGGAGATCACGCTGTCGCTGATCCAGAGCTCCGAACCCAGCATCAAGCTGGAAATGAACGAATTCGGCGGTCTGCCGATTCACATTGCCCTGGCCGGTGCACAGATCATCGTCGACACCGTGCTGGTGGATATCGATTCGATCACTGATGTGCGCGCCTTCAACGACGCCGTGCTGCGCAGCCGGGAAATGTTCCCGCTGTCGTCGATCGGCATCGAGTCGATGCCAAACGGCCAGACCGTTTACAACATGTTTGGCGCCCTCAGCGCCGACTCGAGCCTGACCAACGTCGTCACCGAGGTGAAAACCCTGGTCGACAACGTGCAGCGCGCGAGCGAAGCCTTCGAACACTTCTTCAAGTAATCAACAGGGAATATCCAATGACTCAGTCCATCTGGAGCAAGTTGTTCACCGCTCTGCGCGGCGGCGCCAATGAAGTCGGCGAAGCGATCGTCGACCAACAGGCCCTGCGCATCCTCGACCAGGAAATCCGCGACGCCGACACCGCGCTGTCCAACGCCCGCCGTGAGCTGGTCACCATCATGGCCAAGCACAAACTGGCCGCTGACCGCGTAAGCGAGTACGACGCCAAGATCAAGGATCTGGAAGCCAAGGCGGTTTCCGCGCTGAACGCTGGCCGCGAAGACCTGGCCATGGAAGTGGCCGAAGCGATTTCGACCCTGACCAACGACCTGACCGCCGAGAAAGCCCAGAGCGACGAGTTCGGCACCTACGCCGAAAACATGCGCAAGGACATCAGCAAGGCCGAGTCGCGGATCAAGAGCCTGCGCCAGCAGGTGGACATGGCCAAGGCCCGTGAAAGCGTGCAGAAAGCACAAGTCAGCGCATCCATCGCCAGCGGCGGCGCCAACGGCAAGCTGGAAACCGCCGTCGGCACCCTGAACCGCCTGCAGGCCAAGCAGCAGCAACGCGCTGCCGAGCTGAGCGCGGCGGACGAGTTGGCTGACGCGTCGGCCGGCAACGATCTGGAACGCAAACTGCGCGACGCCGGCATCACGCCGAACGAAGGCAGCGCCAATGCGATCCTTGAGCGCCTGAAGCAAAAATCAGCTCAGTAAAACCGCCCTCCTGCAGGAGCTGCCGCAGGCTGCGATCTTTTGATCTTGAACCCAGATCAAAAGATCGCAGCCTGCGGCAGCTCCTGCAGTTTTTCGCACCCACAACATTTGCATTTTGCCTGCTCGTTCGTCGCCCGGCCCGGTACACTAGCGGCGCTTTTTACGACGAACACCTCCACCCGCCTCAAGGAATGTACCCATGGGATGGTTCAAAGACTTGCTGGGCACCAGCAACTGGCAGACTGCCGCGCCCGCTCCAGTGGCCGGCGGCCCACTCGGAATGGCACAAGGCAAAGGCGTGCGTTTCGATTCGACTCTGGCGCTGCTGCTCGATGGCAGCACCTCGGTACAGGTTCCGGCGGCAGAGGCAATCTGGAGCGCCGGCTGGATCGATCTCGGCCAATCCAACAAACTGCATCGCTACTACCTCAATAATGAGGACTTCTGGCTGCAGATCCACGTCACCGGTGACGATCAGATCGAGTCGGTCACCCTGTTCAACTACCTCAGTTACGTGACCGTCAACAGTGACGCCGAACTGCAGCGCCTGGCCGGCCCGGCAAGCCCGATCGGTCTGCCGACCTACACCCATGGCGGCATCCAGTACAGCCGTGAATGGGGTACCGAGCAAGGCCAGACCGAACTGGTGCCGCTGACCGAACACGTGGTCAACCCGGACGAGAGCTACACCATCGAACACCACTCGATGCTTTACGCGCGCGAGACCGGCCTGACCGATCGCCGCGAACTGCTGCTGTTCTCCGTCGAACAGGACGAGGAAGGCACCGTCAGCCTGAGCACTTCGCTGGGTATTTCGCTGTACACGACTGATTTGAGCACCATTTAAAAAAGGAAGTTTTCCATGCTGGAAGTGCTGGCCGTTTCCCTGAACAAGACCGCGCTGGTCGGTTTCGTCGTCTACCTGATCGGCGCCGTGCTGCTGTTCATGCTGTTCCAGTTCGTCTACACCCGCATCACGCCGCACAAAGAGTTCGAATTGATCCGCTCCGGCAACATTGCCGCCGCCATTGCTTTGGCTGGCGCGATCATTGGCTTTGCGATTCCGGCCAGCAATGTGATCGCGTTTTCGGTCAACGTTCTCGATTTCGTGCTGTGGGCGGTGATTGCAGCCGTGGTGCAACTGCTGGCCTTCCTCGCCACGGGGATGGTGCTCAAGGGCACGTCGCAGCGTATCGCCAACGGTGAAATCGCTTCGGGTATCTATGTGGCCGCAGTGGCCATCAGCGTCGGCATGCTCAACGCCGCGTGCATGACCCCGTCCAACTGATCGGCAGGAAGCCTTCGATGAAACGCAGCAAGTACGTCCAACTGTCTCTCGCCGCCTCGGTGGCCATGGCCATTTCCGGCGAAGCGGCAGCGCTGGATCCGCAACGCTTTCAAACGGTCGAACAGTGCGTCGATGCCTCGGTCGCGGCCGACGTTTGCTCGAACGCCTACGTCGCGGCACTCACTGAACACCGACGCATTGCGCCGGCTTACGACGACAAGGCCAAGTGCGACGCCGACTTCGCCGCCGACTGGTGTCAGAAAAATTCCGACGGCCGTTTCGTGCCGAAACTCGGCGGCTTCAAAGTGCCGCAGAATGGCGAGGCACCGCAGGATCTGGATGCGATTGCCAATGCGCAGTTGCCTGCCGGTGAAGCGACGGCCGCGCAAAACGTACAAAGCACTTCACACGCTTCCGGTAGCGGCAACGGTTGGCTCTCGGGCTGGTTGATCGGCAATGCGATGAGCAACAACGCCAACCGCACGGTCTATCGCGACCGCGACACGCGCCAGACCTACAACACGTCGACGCAGTACCGCAAAATCGAATCGGCGCCACGCAGTCAACCAGACTACGAGAGCAGCAAAAGCAAACCGGTGAACGTCGCTTCGTCGACCTCCCGGGGTGGCTTTGGCAGCCAGTCATCCGCCCGTAGCGGTTGGGGCGGATGGGGCAGCAGCTCCGGTCGTTCGAGCAGCTGACCATGAAGAAGATCCACTGCGCCGAGCGCCCCGACTGGAAACAGACGGCCGAAAGCCTCGGCTTTCTGTTCCACACTATCGACGACGAGCCGTACTGGGACGAAAGCGCCTACTACCAGTTCACCCTCGCGCAGATTGAAAACGACCTGGAGGATCCGACCACCGAACTGCACGAGATGTGCATGGACCTGGTCGACCGCGTGGTGCACAGCGAAGAGCTGCTGGATCGCCTGAGCATCCCGGCGCCGTACTACGACATGATTCGCACTTCCTGGCTGGAAGGTCATCCCCATCTGTACGGGCGCATGGACTTTTCCTACAGTGGTAACGGCCCCGCCAAGTTGCTGGAACTCAACTACGACACGCCGACCAGTCTCTATGAAGCGGCGGCGTTTCAATGGGGCTGGCTGGAGCAGTGCATCGAGCGCCGAATGCTGCCGCGCCACGCCGACCAGTTCAACAGCATCGACACCAAGCTGCATCAAGCGTTTGCCGAATTGCAGCTCAAGCGGCCGTTCTACTTTGCTTCGATGAAAGACTCGGTCGAAGACAAGGGCACCACCGACTACCTGCGCCTGATCGCGGAAAAGGTCGGCATCGAATCAAGGCATATCGACATCGAGGACATCGGCCTGACCGCTGAGGGTCGCTTTGTCGATCTGCAGGATCGCTGGATCCCGCACCTGTTCAAACTGCACGCCTGGGAATTCATCTTCCACGAGCCGTTCGGCGCAGCAATCGCCGAGAGCGATACGCAGTTCTTTGAACCGGCGTGGAAATCGATCCTGTCGAACAAAGGTGTACTGCCGCTGCTGTGGGAACTGCACAAGGGCCATCCGAATCTGCTCGCGGCGCATCTTGATCCGAATCCTGCCAGTGCAGTGCCCAAGGGCTGGGTACGCAAACCGTACTTCTCCCGCGAAGGCGCGAATATCGAGCTGCAAACGGCAGAAGGTCTGATCGTCAAAGAGGACGGGCCCTACACCGATGCGCCATTCATCCTGCAGGAATTTGCGCCATTGCCGAAGTTCGACGACAGCTACACGCTAGTCGGCTCTTGGGTGATTGGTGATCAGGCGGCGGGGATCGGTGTGCGGGAAGACAACAGTCTGATCACCAAAGATTCGAGCCGGTTTCTGCCGCACCTGATCCTCGACTGAAACACGTGCACTTGTAGGAGCTGCGGCACGCTGCGATCTTTTGACTTTGATTTAAAAGATCGAAAGATCGCAGCCTTCGGCAGCTCCTACAGGTGATGACCGTAAAATCGCGCGCCACAAAAAAGGCCCGTCGTGTTGAACGACGGGCCTTTTTTATTCAGCGCGGATGCAGCGTCGAATCAGAACGGAATGTCGTCATCGAAGCTGTCGAAATCCGGGGCCGGTTGCGGTGCAGCCTGCTGTGGAGCCGGGGCCGGACGCTGTTGCGGAGCCGACTGCTGCGGACGCGGAGCCTGTTGACGTGGCGCCTGCTGCTGGTAGTTGTTGCCACCGCCTTGTTGGTCGCCCTGTTGTGGACGGCCGCCGAGCAGCTGCATGGTGCCTTGCATGTCGACCACGATTTCAGTGGTGTAACGCTTGATACCGTCTTTTTCCCACTCGCGGGTCTGCAGCTTGCCTTCGATGTATACCTGCGAACCTTTACGCAGGTATTCGCCGGCGATTTCCGCAACCTTGCCGAACATCGAAACACGGTGCCATTCGGTCTTCTCGACCTTCTGACCGGTTTGCTTGTCGGTCCACTGTTCGCTGGTTGCCAGACTCAGGTTGGTCACGGCGTTACCGTTAGGCAGGTAGCGAACTTCGGGATCCTGGCCGCAAGTGCCGACCAATATGACTTTGTTAACCCCACGGGCCATAACGTTCTCCTAGGCTTCGCAAGCAGCCTCGGCCGGGTTGTTCACCAGGCGTTCGAGGGTGTCGCGATCCACTAATTCTTTGTCCAGTTTGATGTAAACAGCCGCTTCATCAGCAACTATCACTGCATCTGTTACCCCTACGAGGGCCTTGAGGCGCTCGACCAGACCCGCTTCGCGGATCGCCTCGGGCGACAACGGCAAGCGCAGACTCGTCACGTAGGGAGGTTCGCGCATGGTAACAGCAAAGGCCAGCCAGATGGCAGCCAGACCCGCACATCCAAGGAACACAACCGACAGACCGCCATGCTGAAACAGCCAGCCGCCGAGTATCCCGCCGAGTGCCGAACCGAGGAACTGACTGGTGGAGTACACGCCCATCGCCGTGCCCTTCCCGCCTGCCGGTGAAACCTTGCTGATCAGCGACGGCAACGAAGCTTCCAGCAGATTGAACGCGGTGAAGAACACCACCGTACCGATCACCAGAGCCCGCAAGCTGTCACCGAACTGCCAGAAGAATAGCTCAGTGAGCATCAGCGTCAGGACGGCGCCGAGCAAAATTCGTTTCATTTTGCGTTTCTTCTCGCCGTAGATGATGAACGGGATCATGGCGAAGAAAGAAATCAGCAGCGCGGTCAGGTAAACCCACCAGTGCTGCTCCTTGGGCAAACCGGCTTTTTCCACCAGCGCCAGCGGCAGTGCGACGAAGCTCGACATCAGCATCGCGTGCAGCACGAAAATGCCCAGGTCCAGGCGCAGCAGATCGGGATGTTTGAGCGTCGGCATCAAGGCCTGACGCGCCACGCCGGATTCACGATGACTCAACGGCCCGGTGGATTTCGGCACCATGAACATCACGATGACGATCCCGAACAGGGCCATGCCGCCCGTGGCGAGGAACAGCCCGGACAGGCCGAACGCACGAGTCAGCAACGGCCCGACCACCATGGCCACGGCGAACGACAGACCGATGGTCATGCCGATCATGGCCATGGCTTTGGTGCGGTGCTGTTCGCGAGTCAGGTCGGAAAGCAACGCCATCACCGCCGCGGAAATTGCCCCGGCACCTTGCAGGATGCGTCCGGCGATCACGCCCCAGATCGAATCGGCCTGAGCCGCCAGCACACTGCCGAGGGCGAAGACCACCAGCCCGAGGAAAATCACCGGACGCCGGCCGATACGGTCGGAAATGATCCCGAACGGAATCTGGAAAATCGCCTGGGTCAGGCCGTAAGCGCCAATCGCCAGCCCGATCAGGGCCGGGGTCGCTCCCGCCAGGTCCATGCCGTAGGTCGCCAGCACCGGCAACACCATGAACATGCCAAGCATACGGAAGGCGAACACCAAGGCCAGACCGCTCGCTGCGCGGGTCTCGCTGCCACTCATGCGTTCGCTGTGGGGATCGTGCATGGAAAAACCTCGTGTGAACCGGCGGCGATTCTACCAGTCCCATCGAAAGACGGGGTATATCGCGACGCTATGACGCGTATAGATGAAACTCTCTTCACGCAAGGTAAAAAACCCTTCGTTTGATAGTGTGCATCCATCCAGTATTTGCCCGTATACTCCTACGTTTTCGACGCCCGCCGAGCGAGGCCACTTTGGACAAGATCCTGATACGTGGGGCCCGTACCCACAACCTGAAGAACATCGACCTGACCCTGCCACGGGACAAACTGATCGTCATCACCGGCCTGTCCGGATCCGGCAAGTCGTCCCTGGCCTTCGACACGCTGTACGCCGAAGGTCAGCGCCGCTATGTCGAATCCCTGTCGGCCTACGCCCGACAGTTTCTGTCGATGATGGAAAAGCCCGACGTCGACACCATTGAAGGTTTGTCGCCGGCGATTTCCATCGAACAGAAGTCGACCTCGCACAACCCGCGTTCCACGGTCGGCACCATCACCGAAATCTACGATTACCTGCGTCTGCTGTATGCGCGCGTCGGTACGCCGCGCTGCCCGGATCACGATATTCCGCTGGAAGCGCAGACCGTCAGCCAGATGGTTGATCTGGTGTTGGCGCAACCGGAAGGCAGCAAGCTGATGTTGCTGGCGCCGGTGATCCGCGAGCGCAAGGGCGAGCACCTGTCGGTGTTCGAAGAACTGCGCGCCCAAGGCTTCGTCCGTGCGCGGGTCAACGGCCGCATCTGCGAACTCGATGAACTGCCGAAACTGGATAAACAGAAAAAGCATTCGATCGATGTGATCGTCGACCGTTTCAAGGTCCGTGCCGACCTGCAGCAGCGTCTGGCCGAATCGTTCGAAACCGCACTGAAACTGGCGGACGGCATTGCCCTGGTGGCGCCGATGGACGACGAGCCGGGTGAAGAGATGATCTTCTCCGCGCGCTTCGCCTGCCCGATCTGCGGCCACGCGATCAGCGAGCTTGAGCCGAAGCTGTTCTCCTTCAACAACCCGGCCGGCGCCTGCCCGACCTGCGATGGCCTGGGCGTGAAGCAGTTCTTCGACATCAAGCGCCTGGTCAATGGTGAACTGACCCTGGCCGAGGGCGCGATTCGTGGCTGGGACCGGCGTAACGTCTATTACTTCCAGATGCTCGGCTCACTGGCCTCGCACTACAAGTTCAGCCTTGAGAAGCCGTTCAACGAACTGACTCCCGAACAGCAGAAGCAAATCCTGCACGGCAGCGGCTCACAGAATGTCGACTTCAAGTACCTCAACGATCGCGGAGATATCGTCAAACGTTCGCATCCCTTCGAAGGTATCGTGCCGAACCTTGAGCGCCGCTACCGCGAAACCGAATCGGCCAGCGTGCGCGAAGAACTGGCCAAATTCCTCAGTACCCAGGCCTGCCCGGATTGCCGTGGCACCCGTCTGCGACGTGAAGCGCGGCACGTGTGGGTGGGTGAGAAAACCCTGCCGGCGGTGACCAACCTGCCGATCGGCGATGCCTGTGAATACTTCGGCGAGCTGAAGATGACCGGACGTCGCGGCGAGATCGCTGACAAGATCCTCAAGGAGATCCGCGAGCGTCTGCAATTTCTGGTCAACGTCGGCCTCGATTATCTGTCGCTGGATCGCAGCGCCGACACCCTGTCCGGCGGTGAAGCGCAGCGTATTCGTCTGGCGAGCCAGATCGGCGCCGGTCTGGTCGGGGTTTTGTACATCCTCGACGAACCGTCCATTGGCCTGCACCAGCGCGATAACGACCGCTTGCTTGGCACCCTCAAGCACCTGCGCGACATCGGCAACACGGTGATCGTGGTCGAGCACGACGAAGACGCTATTCGTCTGGCCGACTATGTGGTGGATATCGGGCCTGGCGCCGGGGTGCACGGCGGGCAGATCGTCGCTGAAGGTACGCCGGACGAAGTCATGGCACACCCGGACTCCCTGACCGGCAAATACCTGTCGGGCCGGGTGAAGATCGAAGTGCCGGCCAAACGCACGCCGCGCAACAAGAAGCTGACGCTGTCGCTCAAGGGCGCGCGCGGCAACAACCTGCGCAACGTCGATCTGGAAATTCCGATCGGCTTGCTGACCTGCGTGACCGGCGTTTCCGGCTCCGGCAAGTCGACGCTGATCAACAACACGCTGTTCCCATTGAGCGCTACTGCACTCAATGGTGCGACCACGCTGGAAGCGGCCGCACATGACAGCATCAAGGGCTTGGAGCATCTCGACAAGGTCGTCGACATCGACCAGAGCCCGATCGGCCGTACGCCGCGTTCCAACCCGGCGACCTACACCGGGCTGTTCACACCGATCCGCGAACTGTTTGCCGGTGTGCCTGAGTCGCGCTCCCGTGGTTACGGCCCGGGGCGCTTCTCGTTCAACGTCAAGGGCGGGCGCTGTGAGGCGTGTCAGGGCGACGGCCTGATCAAAGTGGAAATGCACTTCCTGCCGGACATTTACGTGCCGTGCGATGTGTGCAAGAGCAAGCGCTACAACCGCGAAACCCTTGAGATCAAATACAAGGGCAAGAGCATCCACGAAACCCTCGAGATGACCATCGAGGAAGCCCGGGAGTTCTTCGACGCGGTACCGGCGCTGGCGCGCAAGCTGCAGACGTTGATGGATGTGGGCCTGTCGTACATCAAGCTCGGGCAGTCGGCAACCACGCTCTCCGGTGGTGAAGCGCAGCGGGTCAAGCTGTCACGCGAGCTGTCCAAGCGCGACACCGGCAAAACTCTGTATATCCTCGATGAGCCGACCACCGGCTTGCACTTTGCGGATATCCAGCAACTGCTCGACGTGCTGCATCGCCTGCGCGACCACGGCAATACCGTGGTAGTAATCGAGCACAATCTGGACGTGATCAAGACTGCCGACTGGCTGGTGGATCTGGGGCCGGAGGGCGGCTCCAAGGGTGGGCAGATCATCGCCACCGGTACGCCGGAAGAAGTGGCCGAGATGAAACAGTCTCACACCGGTCACTACCTCAAGCCGTTGCTGATTCGCGATCGGGCCTGATCCCCAGGCATGAAAAAGCCCCTGTCACTTCAACCGTGACAGGGGCTTTTTTGTATCTGGCAATCAGGTGTGAGACTGCAGGTAATTCTCGAGACCGATGAGCTTGATCAGGCCCAACTGCTTTTCCAGCCAGTAGGTGTGATCTTCCTCGGTGTCGTTGAGCTGAACACGCAGGATTTCGCGACTGACGTAATCCTTGTGCTGCTCGCACAACTCAATGCCTTTGCACAGTGCGGCGCGGACTTTGTACTCAAGACGCAGATCGGCTTCGAGCATCTCCGGCACGGTGGTGCCGACATCCAGATCGTCCGGACGCATGCGCGGCGTGCCTTCGAGCATCAGGATCCGGCGCATCAGTGCGTCGGCGTGACCAGCCTCTTCTTCCATCTCATGGTTGATTCGTTCGTAGAGCTTGGTGAAACCCCAGTCCTCATACATCCGCGAGTGCACAAAATATTGGTCACGCGCGGCCAGTTCGCCGGTCAGCAACGTGTTGAGGTAATCGATAACGTCTGGGTGGCCTTGCATCGCCCTACATCTCCCTGCCTGAAAGTCTGTAGTTTGAACCAAGCTGACCGGAAGGTCACCCCGTTTCGCGCAATAAAAGCGAAGATATTCTGAGAAAAGCGGCCTAAATAACGCAAAAACCGCCCTAATGAGGGCGGTTCTGCTTCTCGTTTAGACTTCGTTAAGCTGTACGTTGAGCAGCTTTGCGATTGCTTCTCCATACGCCGGGTCGGCTTTGTAGAAATGCTGCAACTGACGATCAACCACATCAGGTGAAACACCGCTCATGGCGCCGGCGATATTACTGACCAGCAAGGCTTTCTGCTCGTCGCTCATCAGACGGAACAGCGCACCGGCGTGGCTGTAGTAATCGGTGTCTTCGCGATGGTCGTAACGGTCAGCGGCACCGCTCAAGGCCAGCGCAGGCTCGGCGTAGTGCGGCGCTTGCTTCGGCGATTCGATATAGCTGTTCGGTTCGTAGTTAGGTGCTGCACCACCATTGCTGCCGAAGGCCATCGAACCGTCGCGCTGGTAAGTGTTCACCGGGCTGCGTGGAGCATTCACCGGCAATTGCTGGTGGTTGGTACCAACACGGTAGCGATGCGCATCCGCATAGGCAAAGACACGACCTTGTAGCATGCGATCCGGCGACAGACCTACACCCGGCACCATGTTGCTCGGACCGAATGCCGCTTGCTCAACCTCAGCAAAATAGTTCAGCGGGTTGCGGTTCAGCTCCAGTTCACCGACTTCGATCAGCGGGAACTCCTTTTGCGACCAGGTCTTGGTCACGTCGAACGGGTTTTCGTAGTGCGCTGCTGCCTGAGCCTCGGTCATGATCTGAATGCATACGCGCCATTTCGGGAAATCACCACGCTCGATGGCTTCGAACAGATCACGCTGAGCGTAATCCGGATCGGTACCCGCCAGACGTGCAGCGTCGGCCGGCGCGAGGTTCTTGATCCCTTGTTGGGTTTTGTAGTGCCATTTCACCCAGTGACGTTCGCCCTGTGCGTTGATCAGGCTGTAAGTGTGGCTACCGAAGCCGTGCATGTGACGGTAGCCGTCAGGGATGCCCCGATCCGAAAACAGGATAGTTACCTGGTGCAGCGCTTCAGGCGAATGCGACCAGAAGTCCCACATCATTTGCGCGCTTTTCAGGTTGCTCTGCGGCAGGCGTTTCTGGGTGTGGATAAAGTCGGGAAACTTCAGCGGATCACGAATGAAGAACACAGGGGTGTTGTTGCCAACGATGTCCCAGTTGCCTTCTTCGGTGTAGAACTTGAGGGCGAAACCACGCGGATCACGTTCGGTGTCGGCCGAACCGCGTTCGCCGCCTACAGTGGAGAAGCGCAGGAACGTTGGGGTTTGCTTGCCCACGGATTCAAACAGTTTGGCGCTGGTGTACTTGGTGATATCACGAGTCACGGTGAACGTACCGTAAGCACCCGAGCCTTTCGCGTGCACGCGGCGCTCAGGAATGTTTTCACGGTTGAAATGGGCAAGCTTCTCGATCAGATGAAAATCGTCGAGCAGCAGCGGGCCACGTGGGCCGGCGGAGCGAGAATTCTGGTTATCAGCGACAGGTGCGCCACTGGCGGTCGTAAGCGTTTTGATCTGGCTCATGCGGTCTTCTTCCTCTGTCAGTCTTGAAACTGCCGGCTAATCGGCTTGCTGGGAAGTATTGATCATCGATGTGACACCTACAAATTCATTAACTTGTAGTCACCGATAGATAATTACTAATTATGCGTTCCAGCACATAGTGCCAACAGAACAATGTCAGAAGCTTGTATGAACAGCGCATTTTTTGCAGGCACAAAAAACCGGGCACTAGGCCCGGTTTTTTGTTTCAGACTGACGTCTTACTCGGCGGATACAGCTTCGCCAGCAGTAGCACGATCAACCAACTCGACGTACGCCATAGGCGCGTTGTCGCCAGCGCGGAAACCGCACTTGAGGATGCGCAGGTAGCCACCCTCACGGGTAGCGTAACGCTTGCCCAGGTCGTTGAAGAGCTTACCAACGATAGCTTTCGAACGAGTACGGTCGAAAGCCAGACGGCGGTTAGCCAGGCTGTCTGTCTTGGCCAGAGTGATCAGCGGCTCGGCAACGCGGCGCAGTTCTTTGGCTTTTGGCAGAGTAGTCTTGATCAGCTCGTGCTCGAACAACGACACCGCCATGTTCTGGAACATGGCCTTGCGGTGCGAGCTGGTGCGGCTCAGGTGACGCCCACTTTTACGATGACGCATGGTTCATTCCTTACCAAACACTACGTTCGGTGATTACGACGATCAGGCAGTCGCCTTGTCGTCCTTCTTAAGACTTGCAGGCGGCCAGTTGTCGAGGCGCATGCCGAGGGACAGACCGCGGGAGGCCAGAACGTCCTTGATTTCAGTCAAGGATTTCTTGCCCAGGTTCGGAGTCTTCAACAGCTCTACTTCGGTACGCTGAATCAGGTCGCCGATGTAGTAGATGTTTTCCGCCTTAAGGCAGTTAGCCGAACGTACAGTCAGTTCCAGATCGTCAACCGGGCGAAGCAGGATCGGATCGATCTCGTCTTCCTGCTCGACAACCACTGGCTCACTGTCACCTTTGAGGTCGACGAACGCAGCCAACTGCTGTTGCAGGATGGTTGCAGCGCGGCGGATAGCCTCTTCAGGATCCAGAGTACCGTTGGTTTCCAGATCAATAACCAGCTTGTCCAGGTTGGTGCGCTGCTCGACACGGGCGTTTTCCACCACGTATGCGATACGGCGAACCGGGCTGAACGAAGAGTCGAGCTGCAAGCGACCAATGCTGCGGCTTTCGTCTTCATCGCTCTGACGCGAGTCGGCTGGTTCATAACCACGACCACGAGCTACGGTGAGCTTCATGTTCAGGGCGCCGTTAGACGCCAGGTTAGCGATTACGTGATCGGGGTTAACGATCTCGACATCATGATCCAGCTGAATATCGGCAGCGGTAACCACCCCCGAACCCTTCTTCGACAAGGTCAGCGTAACTTCGTCACGACCGTGCAGCTTGATGGCCAGACCTTTAAGGTTCAACAGGATTTCAATTACGTCTTCCTGTACACCTTCGATGGCGCTGTACTCGTGGAGCACACCGTCAATCTCGGCCTCGACTACTGCGCAGCCGGGCATTGAGGACAACAGGATGCGGCGCAGCGCGTTGCCCAGGGTGTGGCCAAAACCACGCTCGAGAGGCTCGAGAGTGATCTTGGCGCGGGTTGGACTGACAACCTGCACATCAATGTGGCGGGGTGTCAGGAACTCATTTACCGAAATCTGCATGGATGCACCTATTTTCTAGCCCTTACTTGGAGTAGAGCTCGACAATCAGGCTTTCGTTGATGTCGGCGGACAGATCACTGCGAGCAGGAACGTTCTTGAAAACGCCCGACTTCTTCTCAGTGTCTACTTCTACCCATTCTACGCGGCCACGTTGGGCACACAGATCGAGAGCTTGGACAATGCGAAGTTGGTTTTTTGCTTTCTCGCGAACTGCGACCACGTCACCAGCACGAACCTGATACGACGGAACGTTTACGGTCTGACCGTTAACGCTGATCGACTTGTGCGATACCAGCTGACGGGATTCGGCACGAGTCGAACCAAAGCCCATACGATATACAACGTTGTCCAGACGGCATTCGAGCAGTTGCAGCAGGTTTTCACCGGTTGCACCTTTCTTGCCAGCAGCTTCTTTGTAGTAGCCGCTGAACTGACGCTCGAGAACGCCGTAGATACGACGGACCTTCTGCTTTTCACGCAGTTGGGTGCCGTAGTCGGACTGGCGACCGCGGCGTTGGCCGTGGATACCAGGTGCTGCTTCAATGTTGCACTTCGATTCGATCGCGCGCACGCCGCTCTTCAGGAAGAGATCGGTGCCTTCGCGACGAGCGAGTTTGCATTTTGGACCAATGTAACGAGCCATTCTTTACAATCTCCTGGATTACACGCGGCGCTTCTTCGGCGGACGGCACCCGTTGTGCGGGATTGGCGTCACGTCGGTGATGCTGGCGATCTTGTAGCCACAGCCGTTCAAAGCGCGGACTGCGGATTCACGACCTGGACCTGGACCCTTGACGTTAACGTCGAGGTTTTTCAGGCCGTATTCCAGCGCAGCTTGACCAGCACGCTCAGCAGCTACTTGAGCAGCGAACGGGGTGGACTTGCGGGAACCGCGGAAACCCGAACCACCGGAGGTAGCCCAGGAAAGAGCGTTACCTTGACGGTCGGTAATGGTCACGATGGTGTTGTTAAAAGAAGCATGGATGTGGGCGATGCCATCAACCACTGTCTTTTTAACTTTTTTACGAGGACGAGCAGCAGGTTTTGCCATGATTAAATTCCTGTCGATTCGCTGGGGCGATTACTTGCGGATCGGCTTACGCGGACCTTTACGGGTACGCGCGTTGGTCTTGGTACGCTGACCGCGCACTGGAAGACCGCGACGATGACGCAGACCGCGATAGCAACCGAGGTCCATCAAGCGCTTGATTTTCATGTTGATTTCGCGACGCAGGTCACCTTCAGTGGTGAACTTCGCCACTTCGCCACGCAGCTGTTCAATTTGCTCGTCGCTCAGATCTTTGATCTTTGCTGCTGGGTTTACCCCAGTGTCTGCACAGATTTTCTGCGCAGTAGTGCGACCGACACCATAGATGTAGGTCAGCGAGATAACAGTATGCTTGTTATCTGGAATGTTAACGCCTGCAATACGGGCCATTCAGTGGGACTCCAATTGACAGCTACCTACGCCCCGGAAGCCAAGAAATAGGGCGCGAGATAATATCGCTGTAATAACAAATAATCAACCCGGCAGCGCACTAGCTGCCGGGCTTGAAGCACAATCACACTCAGCCTTGGCGCTGTTTGTGACGCGGTTCCGCGCTGCAAATTACTCGAACAACACCTTCGCGGCGAATAATCTTGCAGTTACGGCACAGCTTTTTCACCGATGCACGAACTTTCATCACCAACTCCTCGAACCTTATGGGTACTCAGCGCAACATGCCGCTGCCGTAACCCTTCAGGTTGGCTTTCTTCATCAGGGATTCGTACTGGTGCGAAACGAGGTGCGATTGTACTTGGGACATGAAGTCCATCACAACCACGACCACGATCAGCAACGAGGTCCCGCCAAGGTAGAACGGAACGTTTGCTGCAACCACCAGGAACTGGGGCAACAGGCACACGGCCGTCATGTAAAGAGCACCGAACATGGTCAAGCGAGTCAAAACGCCATCAATATAGCGCGCAGACTGCTCACCTGGACGGATACCCGGAATAAAGGCACCGGACTTCTTCAGGTTTTCCGCTACGTCTTTCGGATTGAACATCAACGCCGTATAGAAGAAGCAGAAGAAAATAATCCCTGCACTAAACAGCAGAATATTCAACGGCTGACCAGGAGCGATCGACTGCGAGATGTCCTGCAACCAGCCCAAACCTTCAGACTGACCAAACCAGGCACCCAACGAAGCCGGGAACAGCAAAATGCTGCTCGCGAAAATAGCCGGAATAACACCGGCCATGTTCACCTTCAGCGGCAAGTGGCTTGTCTGCGCAGCGAAAACCTTACGGCCCTGCTGACGCTTGGCGTAGTGAACAGCGATACGACGCTGGCCACGCTCAATGAACACCACGAAACCGATAATCGCTACTGCCAGCAAACCGATGGCAACCAGGGCGAAGATATTGATATCCCCCTGACGCGCAGACTCGAAAGACTGCCCGATTGCCCTCGGAAGACCGGCGACGATACCCGAAAAAATCAACATCGAGATACCGTTGCCTACACCACGCTCAGTAATCTGCTCACCCAGCCACATCATGAACATCGCACCAGCCACAAAAGTGGATACCGCGACGAAATGGAAGCCAAAGTCACCAGTGAACGCAACGCCCTGCCCCGCCAGACCAATGGACATGCCAATAGCCTGAACGAGAGCGAGGACGACGGTGCCGTAGCGGGTGTACTGGCTGATCTTGCGACGGCCAGCTTCACCTTCCTTCTTCAACTGCTCCAGCTGCGGACTGACGGCAGTCATCAGTTGCATGATGATCGAAGCCGAGATGTACGGCATGATCCCCAGTGCAAAGATGCTCATCCGTTCCAGCGCGCCGCCGGAGAACATGTTGAACAAGCTAAGAATGGTCCCCTCATTCTGTCGAAACAGGTCTGCGAGTCGGTCCGGGTTGATACCTGGAACCGGGATGTGTGCGCCTATTCGGTAGACGATAATCGCCAGGAACAGAAAACGCAGACGAGCCCAAAGTTCAGACATACCGCCTTTGCCGAGCGCAGAGAGAGCACCTTGCTTAGCCATTTATTCCTCGAACTTGCCGCCAGCTGCTTCGATAGCCGCACGCGCACCTTTGGTGGCGCCGATTCCCTTGCCGATAGTGACAGCGCGAGTCACTTCACCGGACAACATGATTTTCACACGCTGTACGTTGACGTTGATCACGTTGGCATCTTTCAGGGACTGCACGGTGACGATGTCGCCTTCCACTTTAGCCAGCTCGGACAGACGCACTTCTGCGCGATCCATGGCTTTCAGGGAAACGAAACCGAACTTCGGCAGGCGACGATGCAGCGGCTGTTGACCGCCTTCAAAGCCTGGAGCAATAGTGCCACCGGAGCGGGAGGTTTGACCTTTGTGACCACGGCCACCAGTCTTACCCAAACCGCTACCGATACCACGGCCCGGACGATGCTTTTCGCGACGGGAACCCGGCGCTGGACTCAGATCATTGAGTTTCATCGATTAACCCTCGACACGCAGCATGTAGTAAGCCTTGTTGATCATCCCGCGATTCTCGGGAGTATCCTGGACTTCTACAGTGTGACCGATGCGACGCAGACCCAGACCCTTAACGCACAGTTTGTGGTTAGGGATGCGGCCGGTCATGCTTTTGATCAGCGTAACTTTAACGGTAGCCATGATCAGAAGATCTCCTTGACAGTCAGGCCACGCTTGGCAGCGATGGACTCAGGAGATTGCATGGCTTTCAGACCCTTGAAAGTGGCGTGAACCACGTTTACCGGGTTAGTCGAGCCGTAGCACTTGGCCAGAACGTTCTGAACGCCAGCAACTTCGAGGACAGCACGCATAGCGCCGCCAGCGATGATACCGGTACCTTCAGAAGCAGGCTGCATGTACACCTTCGAAGCGCCGTGAGCGGACTTCATTGCGTACTGCAGAGTGGTGCCGTTCAGGTCAACTTGAATCATGTTGCGGCGAGCAGCTTCCATTGCCTTCTGGATCGCAGCAGGCACTTCACGCGACTTGCCACGGCCGAAGCCAACACGCCCTTTACCATCACCAACCACGGTCAACGCGGTGAAAGTGAAGATACGGCCGCCTTTAACGGTTTTGGCTACGCGGTTAACTTGAACCAGCTTCTCGATGTAGCCTTCGTCGCGCTTTTGGTCGTTATTTGACATAACTTAGAACTCCAGCCCAGCTTCACGAGCAGCATCAGCCAGCGCTTTAACGCGGCCATGGTACTTGAAGCCAGAGCGGTCGAAAGCCACTTGCGAGACGCCAGCGGCCTTAGCACGCGTAGCGACCAGCTGGCCAACCTTTGTGGCCGCGTCGATGTTGCCAGTGGCACCATCACGCAGTTCTTTATCCAAAGTCGAGGCGCTTGCCAGGACTTTGTTGCCGTCGGCCGAGATGACCTGGGCGTAGATGTGCTGCGACGAGCGGAACACGCAGAGACGCACGACTTCGAGTTCGTGCATTTTCAGGCGTGCTTTGCGAGCGCGACGCAGTCGAGTAACTTTTTTGTCGGTCATTTGCTATGCCCTACTTCTTCTTGGCTTCTTTACGACGGACGACTTCGTCCGCGTAGCGCACACCTTTGCCTTTGTACGGCTCTGGTGGACGGAAGTCGCGGATCTCAGCGGCCACTTGACCTACCAGCTGTTTATCGATGCCCTTGATCAGGATATCGGTCTGGCTAGGAGTCTCAGCGGTGATGCCTTGCGGCAGTTCGTAATCCACTGGGTGCGAGAAGCCAAGAGCCAGGTTCAGCACCTGACCTTTTGCTTGCGCTTTGTAACCAACACCGACCAGCTGGAGCTTGCGCTCGAAGCCTTGGCTAACGCCTTGGACCATGTTGTTTACCAACGCACGCGTGGTACCGGCCATTGCGCGAGTCTGTTGATCGCCATTGCGAGCAGCGAAACGCAGCTCACCAGCTTCTTCAACGATCTCAACGGACGAATGGATGTTCAGTTCAAGAGTACCCTTGGCACCCTTCACCGAAAGCTGTTGGCCTGCGAATTTTACTTCGACACCGGCTGGCAGCTTAACGGGGTTCTTAGCGACGCGAGACATGCTTATCCCCCCTTAGAACACAGTGCAAAGAACTTCGCCGCCGACACCGGCAGCGCGCGCAGCACGATCCGTCATCACACCTTTGTTGGTGGAGACGATAGACACGCCAAGACCGCCACGAACTTTCGGCAGATCTTCAACGGACTTGTACTGACGCAGGCCTGGACGACTAACGCGCTTCACTTCCTCGATGACCGGACGGCCTTCGAAGTATTTCAGCGAGATGGACAACGACGGCTTAGCGTCGGTGGTGATCTGAAAATCCGCGATGTAACCTTCGTCCTTCAGGACTTTTGCTACAGCCACCTTCAACGTGGAAGACGGCATGCTTACGACAGACTTTTCAGCCATCTGGGCATTACGGATTCGAGTTAGCATGTCCGCTAACGGGTCCTGCATACTCATGGGCTAGACGCTCCTAATACAGAAAAATTAGCCTTGCGGCTACTACATGTCGCCGAGAAACTCCGGGCAGAAAAACACGGGCTCAGGCGAGCCGGTCATTCTAGACACACCCCAGAAATGAATCAAGCCCCAAAAGGGGCTTGATTCAGATTCAAGGCCACCGATGGTCAGGTTCTTGCGATCCCGACCATCAAGGCTTTGACAGCGATTACCAGCTGGCTTTAACCAGACCTGGAACGTCACCACGCATTGCCGCTTCACGCAGTTTGTTACGGCCCAGGCCGAACTTGCGGTAAACGCCGTGCGGACGACCAGTCAGGCGGCAACGGTTACGCATGCGCGAAGCGCTTGCGTCACGTGGTTGCTTCTGCAGAGCTACGGTAGCTTCCCAACGCGCTTCTGGACTTGCGTTCAGATCAACGATGATAGCTTTCAGCGCTGCACGCTTGGTGGCGTACTTGGCAACAGTGAGCTGACGCTTCAGCTCACGGTTTTTCATGCTCTTCTTGGCCATTTTCCTACTCCAATCAGTTGCGGAACGGGAATTTGAAAGCACGCAGCAGAGCGCGGCCTTCATCATCGTTCTTGGCAGTGGTGGTCAGGGTAATGTCCAGACCGCGGAGAGCATCGATCTTGTCGTAGTCGATTTCCGGGAAAATGATCTGCTCTTTCACGCCCATGCTGTAGTTGCCACGACCATCGAAGGACTTGGCATTCAGGCCGCGGAAGTCGCGAACCCGAGGCAGGGAGATCGACAGCAGACGATCCAGGAACTCGTACATACGCTCACGGCGCAGAGTCACTTTGACGCCGATCGGCCATCCTTCACGGACTTTAAAGCCAGCGATGGATTTACGAGCGTAGGTCACAACGACTTTTTGGCCGGTGATCTTTTCCAGGTCAGCAACAGCGTGCTCGATGACTTTTTTGTCGCCGATCGCTTCGCCCAGACCCATGTTCAGGGTGATTTTGGTAACGCGCGGAACTTCCATCACGTTCGAAAGCTTAAGTTCTTCCTTAAGTTTCGGAGCGATTTCCTTCCGGTAAATCTCTTTTAGTCGTGCCATGGTCTTCTACCTAGCAGTGTTCAAGCATCAACCGCTTTTTGGGTCGACTTGAAGACACGAATTTTCTTACCGTCTTCTACTTTGAAACCAACGCGGTCAGCCTTGTTGGTTTCGCCGTTGAAGATGGCGACGTTGGAAGCGTGCAGTGGCGCTTCTTTCTCGACGATACCGCCCTGTACGCCCGACATCGGGTTAGGCTTGGTATGACGCTTGACCAGGTTCAGACCACCAACAACCAGACGGTTGTCAGCAAGAACCTTCAGCACCTTACCGCGCTTACCTTTGTCTTTGCCGGCGATCACGATGATCTCGTCGTCACGACGAATCTTTTGCATGTCGGATCTCCTTACAGCACTTCTGGGGCGAGCGAGACGATCTTCATGAACTTCTCAGTACGAAGTTCACGGGTCACTGGCCCAAAGATACGGGTGCCGATCGGCTCTTGCTTGTTGTTCAAAAGAACAGCAGCGTTGCCATCAAAGCGGATAATGGAGCCATCAGCACGACGTACGCCGTGACGAGTGCGGACTACAACAGCAGTCATCACTTGGCCTTTTTTCACCTTACCGCGAGGAATTGCTTCCTTCACGGTAACTTTGATGATGTCACCGATACCAGCGTAACGACGATGGGAGCCACCCAGCACCTTGATGCACATAACACGGCGAGCGCCGCTGTTATCGGCCACATCGAGCATGGATTGAGTCTGAATCATATAATTTCTCCGACCCCTAGCCCTTAGACTTCCACAGCGCGTTCGAGAACATCAACCAGCGCCCAAGACTTGGTCTTGGCCATCGGACGAGTTTCACGAATAGTGACTTTGTCGCCGATGTGGCACTGATTGGTTTCGTCGTGCGCGTGCAGCTTAGTCGAACGCTTAACGTATTTACCGTAGATCGGGTGCTTAACGCGACGCTCGATCAGAACGGTGATGGTTTTGTCCATCTTGTCGCTGACAACACGGCCAGTCAGCGTACGGACAGTTTTTTCGGCTTCAGCCATGATCACTTACCTGCCTGCTGGTTGAGCACAGTCTTCACGCGAGCGATGTCACGCTTAACTTGCGAGAGCAGATGAGACTGCCCCAACTGGCCAGTTGCTTTCTGCATGCGCAGATTGAACTGGTCGCGCAGCAAGCCGAGCAGTTGCTCGTTCAGCTGCTGTGCGGATTTTTCACGAAGTTCATTCGCTTTCATCACATCACCGTCCGTTTAACAAAGGAGGTGGCGAGCGGCAGCTTTGCAGCAGCCAGGGCGAAAGCCTCACGCGCCAGCTCTTCAGAAACACCCTCGATTTCATACAGGACTTTGCCTGGCTGAATCTGGGCAACCCAGTACTCCACGTTACCCTTACCTTTACCCATACGAACCTCGAGAGGTTTTTTGGAGATCGGCTTGTCCGGGAATACACGGATCCAGATCTTGCCACCACGTTTTACGTGACGGGTCAGAGCACGACGCGCTGACTCGATCTGACGAGCGGTGAGACGACCACGAGCAACAGACTTCAGCGCGAACTCGCCGAAGCTGACTTTGCTACCGCGCAGTGCCAGACCACGGTTGTGGCCGGTCATCTGCTTGCGGAACTTCGTACGCTTTGGTTGCAACATTTGGCGTACCCCTTACTTAGCAGCTTTTTTACGAGGCGCTGGTGCTTGTGGCTTCAGCTCTTCTTGGCGACCACCAATTACTTCGCCTTTGAAGATCCAAACCTTTACACCGATCACACCGTAGGTGGTGTGAGCTTCGTAGTTGGCATAGTCGATGTCGGCACGCAGGGTGTGCAGTGGCACACGACCTTCGCGATACCATTCAGTACGTGCGATTTCAGCACCGCCGAGACGACCGCTCACTTGGATTTTGATGCCTTTGGCACCAATGCGCATGGCGTTCTGAACTGCGCGCTTCATAGCGCGACGGAACATTACACGACGCTCCAGCTGCTGAGCTACGCTCTGCGCAACCAGCATACCGTCGAGCTCCGGCTTGCGGATCTCTTCGATATTGATGTGCACAGGCACACCCATTTGCTTGGTCAGGTCCTGACGCAGTTTCTCAACATCTTCACCTTTCTTCCCGATAACGATACCTGGACGAGCGGTGTGGATGGTGATGCGTGCAGTTTGGGCCGGACGATGGATATCGATACGGCTTACGGACGCGCTTTTTAGTTTGTCTTGGAGATACTCACGCACTTTCAGATCTGCGAACAAGTAGTCCGCATAAGTCCGACCGTCTGCGTACCAGACGGAGGTGTGCTCCTTGACGATTCCCAGGCGAATGCCAATGGGATGTACTTTCTGACCCATCTCTTCGACTCCGTTACTTGTCAGCAACCTTGACAGTGATATGGCAAGACCGCTTGACGATGCGATCAGCACGGCCTTTGGCACGTGGCATGATGCGCTTCAGCGAACGCCCTTCGTTGACGAAAACAGTGCTGACCTTCAGGTCATCAACGTCTGCGCCTTCGTTATGCTCGGCGTTGGCTACGGCCGACTCCAGCACTTTCTTCATGATCTCGGCGGCTTTCTTACTGCTGAAAGCCAACAGGTTGAGCGCTTCGCCCACCTTCTTCCCGCGGATCTGGTCGGCGACCAAGCGGGCTTTCTGGGCGGAGATTCGAGCGCCCGACAACTTAGCGGCTACTTCCATTTCCTTACCCCTTAACGCTTGGCTTTCTTGTCTGCCACGTGCCCACGATAAGTGCGGGTACCGGCGAACTCGCCCAGTTTATGGCCAACCATGTCTTCGTTCACGAGAACTGGGACGTGCTGACGGCCGTTGTGTACTGCGATGGTCAGACCGACCATTTGTGGCAGGATCATCGAACGACGCGACCAAGTCTTAATTGGTTTGCGATCGTTCTTTTCCGCCGCCACTTCGATCTTCTTCAGTAGGTGAAGATCAATAAAAGGACCTTTTTTCAGAGAACGTGGCACTGTCGTATCCCTCTATTTACTTGCGACGACGGACGATCATTTTGTCGGTACGCTTATTACCACGAGTCTTCGCGCCCTTAGTCGGGAAGCCCCATGGCGATACCGGATGACGACCACCAGAGGTACGACCTTCACCACCACCATGTGGGTGGTCAACCGGGTTCATGGCAACACCACGAACGGTTGGGCGAACGCCACGCCAGCGTTTGGCACCAGCTTTACCCAGCGAACGCAGGCTGTGCTCGGAGTTCGAGACTTCGCCCAGGGTCGCACGGCATTCAGCCAGGACTTTACGCATTTCACCGGAACGCAGACGCAGGGTAACGTACACGCCTTCACGAGCGATCAGCTGAGCCGAAGCACCAGCGGAACGAGCGATCTGTGCGCCTTTACCTGGCTTCAGTTCGATGCCGTGTACGGTAGAACCGACTGGAATGTTGCGCAGTTGCAGAGCGTTGCCTGGCTTGATTGGAGCCAGAGCACCTGCGATCAGCTGGTCGCCAGCACTCACGCCTTTAGGGGCAATGATGTAGCGACGCTCGCCGTCTGCGTAGCAGAGCAGTGCGATGTGAGCAGTACGGTTTGGATCGTATTCGATACGCTCGACAGTGGCGACGATGCCATCTTTGTCGTTGCGACGGAAATCGACCATACGATAATGCTGCTTATGACCACCACCGATGTGACGAGTGGTAATACGGCCATTGTTGTTACGACCACCAGTCTTCGATTTTTTCTCGAGCAGCGGTGCGTGAGGAGCGCCTTTATGCAGCTCCTGGTTGACCACCTTGACCACAAAACGGCGGCCAGGGGAAGTCGGTTTGCATTTAACGATTGCCATGATGCACCCCTTCCTTACTCAGCACTGCTGCTGAAATCGAGATCTTGGCCTGGCTGAAGGGAGATAACTGCCTTCTTCCAGTCATTACGCTTGCCCAGACCGCGAGCAGTGCGCTTGCTCTTACCCAGAACGTTCAGGGTAGTGACGCGCTCTACTTTCACGCTGAACAGGCTTTCGACGGCCTTCTTGATTTCCAGCTTGGTTGCATCAGTAGCAACCTTGAAAACGAACTGGCCTTTCTTGTCTGCCAGAACCGTAGCCTTCTCGGAAACGTGCGGGCCAAGCAGAACTTTAAATACGCGTTCCTGGTTCATCCCAGCAGCTCCTCGAATTTCTTCACGGCCGACACGGTGATCAACACCTTGTCGTATGCGATCAGACTAACTGGATCGGAACCTTGCACGTCACGTACATCTACGTGTGGCAGGTTACGAGCAGCCAGGTACAGGTTCTGATCAACAGCGTCCGACACGATGAGAACATCGGTCAGGCTCATGTTGTTCAGTTTGCCCAGCAGATCTTTGGTTTTCGGAGTTTCAACAGCGAAATCCTGAACCACGACCAGACGATCAGTACGCACCAGCTCAGCAAGGATGGAACGCATTGCTGCGCGATACATCTTCTTGTTCAGCTTCTGGGAGTGATCCTGTGGACGAGCTGCGAAAGTGGTACCGCCGCCACGCCAGATTGGGCTACGGATAGTACCGGCACGAGCACGGCCAGTACCTTTCTGACGCCATGGGCGCTTGCCGCCACCACGAACGTCGGAACGGGTCTTTTGCTGCTTGCTACCTTGACGGCCGCCGGCCATGTAGGCCACGACTGCTTGGTGAACCAGCGTCTCGTTGAACTCGCCGCCAAATGTCAGTTCGGAAACTTCGATCGCTTGAGCGTCATTTACATTTAATTGCATGTCAGCTTCCCCTTAACCGCGAGCCTTGGCTGCTGGACGTACAACCAGGTTGCCGCCAGTAGCGCCAGGAACAGCGCCCTTGACCAACAACAGATTGCGTTCAGCGTCCACGCGCACTACTTCCAGGGACTGCACGGTCACGCGCTCAGCGCCCATATGACCGGACATTTTTTTGCCCTTGAATACACGACCAGGAGTCTGGCACTGGCCGATAGAGCCTGGGACGCGGTGGGATACGGAGTTACCGTGGGTGTTATCTTGCCCGCGGAAATTCCAACGCTTGATCGTACCCTGGAAGCCTTTACCCTTGGACTGACCGGTTACATCAACCAGTTGGCCAGCGGCGAAGATTTCAGCGTTGATCAGATCGCCTGCCTGGTACTCGCCTTCTTCAAGACGGAATTCCATGGTGGTGCGACCAGCGGCAACGTTCGCTTTAGCGAAGTGGCCAGCTTGAGCTGCTGTTACACGCGAAGCACGACGCTCGCCGACAGTGACTTGCACTGCACGATAGCCATCGGTCTCTTCAGTTTTGAACTGGGTGACGCGATTCGGCTCGATCTCAATGACCGTGACCGGAATGGAGACACCTTCTTCGGTGAAAATACGGGTCATACCGCATTTACGACCGACTACACCAATAGTCATGTTGTAAACCTCATGAGTGTACGGGGCTTTCACCCGCTATGGCCGCCCATTTCAGAGCGTTACACGACCAAGACCGAGTCTTAGCCGAGGCTGATCTGCACTTCCACACCGGCCGCAAGATCAAGCTTCATAAGAGCATCAACGGTTTTATCCGTTGGCTGGACGATGTCCAGAACGCGCTTATGAGTGCGGATTTCGTACTGGTCACGCGCGTCTTTGTTGACGTGCGGGGAAACCAGAACGGTAAACCGCTCTTTACGGGTAGGCAGTGGAATTGGACCACGCACTTGAGCACCAGTACGTTTCGCGGTTTCCACGATTTCCTGGGTTGATTGGTCGATCAGGCGATGGTCAAAAGCCTTCAACCTGATACGGATTTGCTGATTTTGCATTGGATTTCAGACTCCGGCTGCTATTCCCACCGGGCGCAATACGCCCGTTAAAAGGAGGCGCAATTCTATAGACGCCCCAGATAGGTGTCAACCCAATAAAAAAGCCCCCGCTGAGCGGGGGCTTTTTCAATTCATCAAGCAGACTCTATAAAAGAGAATTACTCGATGATTTTGGCTACGACGCCAGCGCCGACGGTACGACCGCCTTCACGGATAGCGAAACGCAGACCGTCTTCCATCGCGATGGTTTTGATCAGGGTAACAGTCATCTGAATGTTGTCACCTGGCATTACCATTTCAACGCCTTCTGGCAGCTCGCAGTTACCAGTCACGT
>NZ_JBRFIX010000008.1:133371-322998 GCF_053456425.1 Pseudomonas sp. LF020 | reverse complement strand
GGTGTCCATCCGGGGGTTAGGCGCGCAGCGCCATGCGGCGAAGCCGCATACATCGAGAGGAGGTGCAGCGAAGCAAACCGTAGGCGATGCCCCCGGATGGACACCGTAGCGAGGGAACACTGAGCCTCAGCGAAGTGCCGTACGCCGGGGCAAAGCCTTTTGGGTTACCTTTTCGGCGTTTGGAAAAGGTGACTCGCTGTAAGAGCGAAACCGCCAGCGGCAACACCCGCAGCAACGGATATGCCCCCAATACAACCAAAACAAAAAAGGCGCGATCCTCACGAATCACGCCTTTCTCATGTGTTGCGGTCTATCAGCTACCCAACGCTTTGGACGCCAACCAGAACAACCCAGCCGACAACGCCACAGTCGCCGGCAAGGTCAGCACCCACGCCAGCAGGATAGTGCGAACAGTCCCACCCTGCAGGCCGCTCTTGTTGGCAACCATGGTGCCAGCCACGCCCGAGGACAGCACGTGAGTGGTCGATACCGGCAGACTGAAGATGTTGGCCATACCGATCAAACTGGCAGTAGTGATCTGCGCCGACATGCCCTGGGAATAGGTCATGCCTTGCTTGCCGATCTTCTCGCCGATGGTCAGTACCACGCGTTTCCAGCCGACCATGGTGCCCAGGCCGAGGGCCAGGGCCACCGCCAGAATCACCCAGAACGGGGCGTATTCAGTGGTGGTGGTCAGGTCTTTGCGCAGTTTGTCCAGGTCAGCCTTTTCACGGGCTTCAAGGCCCGGCAGCTTGCCGACTTTCTTCGCGGTGTCATCCAGGCACAACAGATAACGACGCACTTCGATGCGGCTTTCCGAGGACAGCGAATGGTAGTCCGCTACACCTTTAAGGGTGTCAAGCAAGGCGTTGATGGTCGGTTCGGTCTGCTGCGGGTTGCAGCGGAATTTCTCCGGCAGGTCGCCTTCGACGCTTTTGCCCAGGGCCAGGAATTCGCCCAGGGAGTCGGCATTGCGTTTGTAGAACTGGCTCAGGTGCAGGGTCGCGTCGCGGGTGCGTTCGATCTGGTAGGTGGTGCTGCTCAGGTCGAGGACGAACTGCGCAGGCACGATACCGATCAGCACCAGCATGATCAGGCCGATGCCTTTCTGGCCATCGTTGGAACCGTGCACGAAGCTCACGGCCATGGCCGAGATCACCAGAACCAGGCGGTTCCAGAACGGTGGGTGCTTCTTGTCGTCGATCTTGCGGCGCTGTTCCGGGGTCTTGTGCATCTTCGACAGCGGGCGCCACCACTTCAGGCCGATCAGGATCAGCGCAGCGATCAGGAAACCGGCCATTGGCGAGAACACCAGCGAGGCGCCGATGTCGATCGCTTTCTGCCAGTTCACGCCGTCGGCCAACGGGATGTTGTTGATCAGGGCGTTGGCCAGGCCGACACCGAGGATCGAGCCGATCAGGGTGTGGGAACTGGAGGCCGGGATACCGAAGTACCAGGTGCCCAGGTTCCAGGTGATCGCCGCGGCGAGCAACGAGAACACCATCGCCAGGCCATGGCCGGTGTTCACATTGATCAGCAGTTCTACCGGCAGCAGGTGAACAATGGCATACGCCACGCCAACGCCGCCCAGCAACACGCCGAGGAAGTTGAACACACCGGAGAAGAACACCGCCAGGTGAGGCGGCATGGCTTTGGTGTAGATAACAGTGGCTACCGCGTTAGCGGTGTCATGAAATCCATTGATGAACTCGAAGGCGAGGACAAACGTCAGGGCGAGCAAGAGGCTCACAAGCACCCAAGCATCCAGTCCGCTGAATAAATCGATCATGAAGGTTTTCTGACCCGGTCATAAGGGGGCGCGATTATGCCAGAAAAGACTGGAAATCGATCCCCTACCTGCTCATCGGTAGCAATCAATGTCGAATTAAATTGTTGCAAGGTGCAAAGCCCCAGCGTGTTGCAGGGTTTTTCAAGTCATTGATTGGCTTGGAAAAACCTTCAGGCAGCTGGCATTTTGTCGAGTGCGCGAGGCCCTCAAACGTCTGTGTGAAATATCTCTGAAACGAGTCAGACACGCTCCTTTCCCGTTCAGGCCGGGGGAGGTGGGCCGCTGCCCGCGGGTAGCGGGCGCGCAAGGCATGGTCGGGTCACCGCGCTTTTAGCCGGTGGCGACGCAGACCCTCGAAAATCTCAGGATCGCCCGGTCATGGCTCTTCGGTTTTGAGTTCTTCTTCCATCTTTTTCAGTTCTTGCTGGAAAACCTGATCCTGAACGGTCGGGCGTTTGCGCCATGCCTTGCGTTCCGGTTCGGGTTGCGCGGCGTAGGTGGTGACTTCCCCGCCGTAAACTTCCTTGTAACGTTGTTCCTGGCGCTCAAGTTCCGCGCGCAGTTCGTCTTTCGTCACAGTGCTACCTGTTTGAGTTGAGATAAATATCTGGTGAAACGCACGGCAACGAGTCGATTGAACACGTCCAACGAAGGGCCATGCCGGTTCAGGCATTGGCGTTATCGGCAGGGCGATCAAGACTTCCATGTTGCAGGCGGCTACGGCACCAGACTAAAACTGACGCAGCATCAGTTTCCTGTTTCAGCAAGCGCGCTGGCGGTGCATGAATAAAGAGCGTCAGGCGCTGGCCGGGGCTGACAGCAATAGGCATCGGGTCAGCAGGCGGCACCCTCGGCCAATGAACACGCGGCGCCACTGAGGTGCATTATAGCGGTCGATTCGGGAATGACTATCTTTGCCAAGTTAAAAACGGTTCGGGATGTGTGATCGTTTTGTTACTGACAAGTTTTATCGCTAGTTGAAATTCGCCGAAACCTTTTAAGGACTCGCGTTCAGTTTCTGGCGCCATTAAGTCGATCAACTAATGGGGCATGCAAAGTTGGATGAACAGGTCAGGCGAAGGATTGAAGAAGCCGCGAAGGACGGCGGGTGATGGATTGCGATAATCGGTCGGCGGTTCGATAATCGCCCAATCTTGGCGTCTCGACTCTTGTGCATCCGCTGTCGAGTCGCTTGTATAGCCATTGATCCGTGCCGCAAAAAAGGACAAGAAATGAACGATCAGATGCGCAACTCCTTCACTTCCGTGGCGCCGCCGATCGTCGCTTCGCCGGCCAAGCGTATCCAGGCGCTGACCGGCGATCCGGATTTCATGACCTCGCTGGCCCGTGGCCTGGCGGTGGTGCAGGCATTTCAGGAGCGCAAGCGGCACCTGACCATTGCGCAGATCAGCCACCGCACGGAAATTCCCCGCGCCGCCGTGCGCCGTTGTCTGCATACGTTGATCAAACTGGGTTACGCCACCACCGATGGCCGCACGTACTCTTTGCTGCCCAAAGTGCTGACCCTCGGTCACGCGTATCTGTCTTCGACGCCGCTGGCGGTGTCGGCTCAGCCGTACCTCGACCGCATGAGCGAGCAACTGCACGAAGCCTGCAACATGGCCACGCTCGAAGGTGACGACATTCTGTACATCGCCCGTTCGGCGACCACGCAACGGCTGATCTCGGTGGACCTGTCGGTGGGCGGGCGGTTGCCGGCCTATTGCACCTCGATGGGCCGCATCCTGTTGGCGGCGCTGGACGACACCTCGCTGCGCGAATACCTCGACCATGCCGAACTGGTGGCCAAGACCAGCCGCACGCTGCATACCCCGGAAAGTCTGCTCGAATGCCTGCAGGAAGTACGGCAGCAGGGCTGGTGCATCGTCGATCAGGAACTCGAACAAGGCCTGCGTTCGATTGCCGTGCCGGTTTACGATGCGTCGGGCCAGGTGGTAGCGGCGCTTAATGTCAGCACCCACGCCGGTCGCGTCAGCCGTACCGAACTGGAACAACGCTTTCTGCCGGGCCTGCTCAGCGCCAGCCGCGACCTCAGCGCGCAGTTGTTCGCCTGAGGAAGCTGTTCGATAAACGCACAGTGTTGCGTTTATCGAATTGACGCTAAAAGCCTCGGATCATTAATGTCGCGGCAGCGTCATCCGGCGCAGATGTGAATGAGCCTGCCGGATTGTCGACTCCCATAATAATGACAAGAGGCAATTCATCATGCGCATGCTCCCCGACTGTCTCAGCCCCATTCCCTGTTGCCGGATTCACCGCAACATCTGATTCCAGCCTTCTATTCTTGTGACCGTGCCGCTCATTGGCCGGCCGCCGTTCGACTGCGTTTTTTGCGTGGAATAAAAATAATGAACCAGCCTCAGTCCGCTGTAGGTAACTGCCTCGACGTGCAGACCTTCATCAATGCCCAACCGATCTCGCGCTATCAGTGGCGCGTGGTGATCCTGTGTTTCCTGATCGTGTTTCTCGATGGCCTCGACACCGCCGCGATGGGCTTCATCGCGCCAGCGCTGTCCCAGGACTGGGGCATCGACCGCGCCAGCCTCGGCCCGGTGATGAGTGCCGCGTTGATCGGCATGGTCTTCGGTGCATTGGGTTCCGGCCCACTGGCTGACCGCTTCGGGCGCAAAGTGGTGCTGGTTGGCGCGGTGCTGCTGTTCGGCGCTTTCAGCCTGGCCTCGGCCTACAGCACCAACGTCGAGCAACTGCTGGTGTTGCGTTTCCTTACCGGCCTCGGTCTGGGCGCCGGCATGCCCAACGCCACCACGTTGCTCTCGGAATACACCCCGGAGCGCAAGAAATCCTTGCTGGTGACCAGCATGTTCTGCGGCTTCAACCTCGGCATGGCCGGTGGCGGCTTCATTTCGGCGAAGCTGATCCCGGCGTTCGGCTGGCACAGCCTGCTGCTGATCGGCGGGATTCTGCCGCTGATCCTCGCGGTGGTGCTGCTGTTCTGGCTGCCGGAGTCGGCGCGTTTTCTGGTGGTGCGCAATCGCGGCACCGACAAAGTGCGCAAGACCTTGTCGCCGATCGATCCGGTCACCGTCGCGCAGGCCTCGAGTTTCAGCGTGCCGGAACAGAAAACCGTCAAGGCGCGCAACGTGTTCGCGGTGATTTTCTCCGGCACCTACAGCGTCGGCACCTTGCTGCTGTGGCTGACCTACTTCATGGGCCTGGTCATCGTTTACCTGCTGACCAGTTGGCTGCCGACCCTGATGCGTGACAGCGGCGCGAGCATGGAGCAGGCGGCGTTCATCGGCGCGTTGTTCCAGTTCGGCGGGGTGTTGAGCGCGGTGGCTGTAGGCTGGGCGATGGATCGCTTCAATCCGCACAAGGTCATCGGCACGTTCTACCTGCTGGCCGGGGTGTTTGCCTACGCGGTAGGGCAGAGCCTGGGCAACATCACGTTGCTGGCGACCTTGGTGTTGGTGGCGGGGATGTGCGTCAACGGTGCGCAATCGGCGATGCCTTCGCTGGCGGCGCGGTTCTATCCGACCCAGGGGCGGGCGACCGGAGTCTCGTGGATGCTCGGGATTGGCCGCTTTGGCGCGATTCTCGGGGCGTGGATGGGCGCGACGTTGCTGGGGTTGGGCTGGAATTTCGAGCAGGTGCTGACGGCGTTGGTGATTCCGGCGGGGTTGGCGACGGCGGCGGTGGTGATCAAAGGCATGGTCAGTCATGCGGATGCGACCTGATATCGCGGTTTAAGCCGAAAAGATCGCAGCCTTCGGCAGCTCCTACATTGGAATGCGTACACCTGTAGGAGCTGCCGCAGGCTGCGATCTTTTGCCGACAACACAGAACGATAGGTTGACAACAATCCGTTCGATAAACGAACACTCAGTCGATTATCGGATTGTTTGGCGATTTTCAGCGGCTTAATCTGCAGTGACTCCGGCGCTGAACCTCGCGCCTTTTTATCACTGGCGATTCACTACAAAAACGGGAGCCTGCTCCATGGCCGAGATCCTTTCGCTGCACGCCGCGGTGAAGCAATTCGTCAACGACGGCGACACCGTCGCGCTCGAAGGCTTCACTCACCTGATCCCTACGGCGGCAGGTCATGAAATCATTCGTCAGGGCAAGAAAGATCTGACTCTGGTGCGGATGACGCCTGACCTGATCTACGACCAACTGATCGGTGCCGGTTGTGCACGCAAGCTGATCTTTTCCTGGGGCGGCAACCCGGGTGTGGGTTCGCTGCACCGACTGCGCGATGCGGTCGAAAAGCAATGGCCGCATGCGCTGGAAATCGAAGAGCACAGTCACGCCGACCTGGCCAATGCCTACGTCGCCGGCGCGTCCGGCCTGCCGTTCGCCGTGCTGCGGGCCTACGCCGGTTCCGACCTGCCGAAGGTCAACCCGCTGATCAAAACGGTCACCTGCCCGTTCACCGGTGAAGTGCTGGCGGCGGTGCCGTCGGTACGTCCGGACGTCACCGTGATCCACGCACAGAAAGCCGACCGTCAAGGTAACGTACTGCTGTGGGGCATTCTCGGGGTGCAGAAAGAAGCGGCACTGGCGGCCAGGCGCTGCATCGTCACCGTCGAGGAAATCGTCGACAACCTCAACGCCCCGATGAACGCCTGCGTGCTGCCGACCTGGGCTTTGAGCGCGGTCTGCCACGTACCCGGCGGCGCGCATCCGTCTTACGCCCACGGTTACACCGAACGTGACAATCGTTTCTATCAGGCGTGGGATCCGATCGCCCGTGACCGTGAGACGTTTACCGCGTGGATCAACGAATACATCCATGGCTGCGCGGACTTCAGCGAGTTCCAGGCCAAACTGGCTGCTGCTTCGGAGGCCAAGTAATGACTTACACCACCAATGAAATGATGACCGTCGCTGCGGCCCGTCGCCTGAAGAACGGCTCGGTGTGCTTCGTCGGCATCGGCCTGCCGTCGAAAGCCGCCAACCTCGCGCGCCTGACTTCCTCGCCGGACGTGGTGCTGATCTACGAATCCGGCCCGATTGGCGCCAAGCCCAGCGTGCTGCCGCTGTCGATCGGTGATGGTGAACTGGCGGAAACCGCCGACACCGTCGTGCCGACCGGTGAGATTTTTCGCTACTGGCTGCAGGGCGGGCGCATCGACGTCGGTTTTCTCGGCGCGGCGCAGGTCGACCGTTTCGGCAACATCAACACCACCGTGGTCGGCGACTATCACGCACCGAAAGTGCGCCTGCCGGGTGCCGGTGGCGCGCCGGAAATCGCCGGTTCGGCGAAAAGCGTGTTGATCATCCTCAAGCAGTCGGCGCGTTCGTTCGTCGACAAGCTCGACTTCATTACCTCGGTCGGTCACGGCGAGGGCGGCGATTCACGCAAGCGTCTGGGCCTGCCGGGTGCCGGCCCGGTCGGGATCATCACCGACCTGTGCATCATGGAGCCGGAAGCGGACACCCATGAATTCGTGGTCACCGCCCTGCACCCGGGCGTGACCCGCGAGCAAGTGGTCGCCGCCACCGGTTGGGCGATCCGCTTTGCCGACAACGTTGAAACCACGGCTGCACCGACCGAGGTCGAACTCACTGCACTGCGCGATCTCGAAGCGCGCACCGCCGCCGCCCACGGCCAGGCACCGGGAGAAGCATGATGCGTGATGTGTATATCTGCGACGCGATTCGCACCCCCATCGGCCGTTTTGGCGGCGGTTTGTCCGCCGTGCGTGCCGACGATCTGGCCGCCGTGCCGATCAAGGCGCTGATGGAACGCAATCCATCGGTGGACTGGAACGCGATTGATGAAGTGTTCCTCGGCTGCGCCAACCAGGCTGGCGAAGACAACCGCAACGTGGCGCGCATGGCGCTGCTGCTGGCGGGCCTGCCGGAGAGCGTGCCGGGGGTGACCCTCAACCGTCTCTGCGCTTCGGGCATGGACGCGATTGGCACTGCTTTCCGTGCGATTGCCAGCGGCGAGATGGAGCTGACGATTGCCGGTGGCGTCGAGTCGATGTCCCGCGCGCCGTTCGTGATGGGCAAGGCGGACGCGGCGTTCTCGCGCAACATGAAACTGGAAGACACCACCATTGGCTGGCGTTTCATCAACCCGTTGATGAAGGCTCAATACGGCGTCGATGCGATGCCGCAGACCGCCGACAACGTCGCTGACGACTATAACGTGTCGCGCGCCGACCAGGACGCGTTCGCCCTGCGCAGTCAGCAACGTACCGCCGCCGCGCAGGCTGCGGGCTACTTTGCCGAAGAAATCGTCGAAGTGCGGATTGCCCACAAGAAGGGCGAAACGGTGGTCAGCCAGGACGAACACCCGCGCGCCGACACTACGCTTGAAGCCCTGAGCAAACTCAAACCGGTCAACGGCCCGGACAAGACCGTCACCGCCGGCAATGCGTCCGGCGTCAACGACGGCGCGGCGGCGCTGATTCTCGCTTCGGCGCAAGCGGTGAAAAAACACGGCCTGACAGCACGGGCCAAAGTGCTGGGCATGGCCAGCGCCGGGGTTGCGCCACGGGTGATGGGCATCGGCCCGGTGCCGGCGGTGCGCAAACTGATCGAGCGTCTCGGTGTGGCGGTCAGCGATTTCGATGTGATCGAACTCAACGAAGCCTTCGCCAGCCAGGGTCTGGCGGTGCTGCGTGAATTGGGCCTGACCGACGATGCGCCGCAGGTCAACCCGAACGGTGGCGCGATTGCCTTGGGCCACCCGTTGGGCATGAGCGGGGCGCGACTGGTGCTGACGGCGTTGCATCAGTTGGAAAAGACCGGAGGCAGAAAAGGTCTGGCGACCATGTGCGTCGGCGTCGGGCAGGGTCTGGCCCTGGCCATCGAACGCGTCTGACGCACAGCTGCACGAATAAGAACTGAGGAAAGCGAAATGACTGACAAGCCTGGCTACCGTCGTCCGCAGGAAGGCACCCAGCCTGAGTACCTGCACCCGACGTATCAATCCACCAACCTGCGCTCGCCGTCCAAGCCGTTGGTGTTTCTGCCGCATTCGTTGTCGGAGATCACCGGCCCGACTATCGGTGCCGAACGCGTCGCCGAGAAAGACAACGACCTGACTGCTCAGCACGACGGCGAGCCGTTGGGCGAGCGCATCATCATTCACGGCCGTGTGCTCGACGAAAACGGTTTGCCGGTGCCGGGGATTCTGGTGGAGATCTGGCAGGCCAACGCCGCCGGCCGCTACAACCACCAGCGCGACCTGCACGACGCACCGCTGGACCCGAACTTCACCGGCACCGGCCGCACCGTGACCGACGCCGACGGCTGGTATCAGTTCCAGACCATCAAGCCCGGCGCCTATCCGTGGGGTAACCACCACAACGCGTGGCGCCCGGCGCACATCCATTTCTCGCTGTTCGGGCCGAGCATCCTCACCCGTCTGGTGACGCAGATGTATTTCCCCGGCGACCCGCTGCTGGCCTACGACCCGATCTACAACTGCGTGCCGGACACCTCCGCGAAAGAACGTCTGATCGCCGCTTTCGATCTGGAAAAAACCATTCCGTCCTACGCCCTCGGCTATCGCTGGGACATCGTCTTGCGCGGCCGCGACGCCACGCCGATGGAGAAATAAGATGACGCTGACTGCCACCACGTCCCACACCGTCGGGCCGTACTACCACATCGGCCTGACCTGGCTGAACCGCGAAAACCTCGCGGTCGAACAAACCCTCGGCGAGCGCGTGGCGATCACCGGCCAAGTCGTTGACGGCAACGGCGATGTGGTCAACGACGCGATGCTCGAAGTCTGGCAGGCCAACGCCGCCGGCAAGTACGCGCACCCGGAAGACGAGCAGGACAAACCGCTGGATCCGCACTTCGAAGGTTTTGGCCGGGTGCCGGTGGACGCCGAAGGGCGCTTCCGTTTCACCACGATCAAACCGGGCACGGTCGAAGGCCTGAAGGGCTCGACCCAGGCGCCGCATCTGGTGGTGCTGGTGTTTGCCCGTGGGCTGGTCAAGCACTTGCTGACACGCATCTACTTCGAAGGCGACCCGGCGAACGTCAATGATCCGCTGCTGGAATGTGTGCCGGCCGAGCGTCGCGCTACGTTGCTGGCGAAGCCGGATGCGGCGGGTGTGTATCAGTGGAATGTGATTTTGCAGGGCACTGATGCCGAGACGGTGTTCTTCGATTATTAAAAGCAAAAGATCGCAGCCTGCGGCAGCTCCTACACAGAGCAACTGTTGATCTACCTGTGGCGAGGGAGCTTGCTCCCGCTGGCTTGCGAAGCAAGCCCAAATCCTGTGAATGCGGTGATTCATATCACCGTGTTTTCCGGTTTTACGACTGCTTCGCAGCCGAGCGGGAGCAAGCTCCCTCGCCACAGTGTCGTGCGGTGCCCTTGACGATGTATCCGTGGAACGGGACTGTTGCGAAGTGTGTCTAGACTCTCACCTGTCCCTTCAGAGTAAAAAACAATGACAACTACCACCGCTCATTACACCGGCGAGGAGCGCAGCAAGCGCATCTTCGCCATTGTCGGTGCCTCGTCCGGCAACCTCGTCGAATGGTTCGACTTCTACGTCTACGCCTTCTGCGCGATCTATTTCGCCCCGGCGTTTTTCCCCTCCGACAACCCCACGGTGCAACTGGTCAACACGGCCGGGGTGTTCGCTGCCGGGTTTCTGATGCGCCCGATTGGCGGCTGGATCTTCGGGCGGCTGGCGGACAAGAAGGGCCGCAAGACCTCGATGATGATTTCGGTGCTGATGATGTGCTTCGGCTCATTGCTCATCGCCTGCCTGCCGACTTACGCCAGCATCGGCGTCTGGGCACCGCTGCTGTTGCTGTTCGCGCGACTGCTGCAAGGCCTGTCGGTGGGTGGCGAATATGGCACCACCGCGACCTACATGAGTGAAGTCGCGCTCAAGGGCCAGCGCGGCTTTTTCGCCTCGTTCCAGTACGTGACGCTGATCGGCGGGCAACTGCTGGCGGTGTTGCTGGTGGTGATCCTGCAGCAGTTCCTCAGTGAAGACGAACTGCGTGCTTACGGCTGGCGGATTCCGTTTGTAGTGGGTGCGGTAGCGGCAGTGATTTCGCTGTTCCTGCGCCGTTCGCTGAAAGAAACCACCAGCAAGGAAATGCGCGAGAACAAGGACGCCGGCAGCATCAGCGCACTGTTCCGTGATCACAAAGCGGCGTTCATCACCGTGCTCGGTTACACCGCCGGTGGCTCGCTGATTTTCTACACCTTCACCACGTACATGCAGAAGTACCTGGTGAACACCGCCGGCATGCACGCCAAGACCGCCAGCTACATCATGACTGGCGCGCTGTTCTTATATATGTGCATGCAGCCGCTGTTCGGCATGCTCGCCGACAAGATCGGCCGACGCAATTCGATGCTCTGGTTCGGCGCGCTCGGCACGCTGTTCACTGTGCCGATCCTGTTGAGCCTGAAAAGCATCAGCAGCCCGATTCTGGCTTTTGTGCTGATCACCCTGGCGCTGGCAATCGTCAGTTTCTACACCTCGATCAGCGGCCTGGTGAAAGCCGAAATGTTCCCGCCGGAAGTCCGCGCCCTTGGCGTCGGTCTGGCCTACGCGGTGGCCAACGCGATCTTCGGCGGTTCGGCCGAATACGTGGCCCTGAGCCTCAAGGCCGGGGGCATGGAAAACGCTTTCTACTGGTATGTCACGGTGATGATGGCGGTGGCGTTCCTGTTCAGCCTGCGCCTGCCGAAACAGGCGGCGTACTTGCACCACGATCTGTAAACCGATGAGCGCGGGCCGCGATGGCCCGCGCCGGCAAGGACTGTTTATGACTCAGCGACCGGGCAATCAATTGTTCGATGCCTACTTCACTGCCCGCGACATGCGCGAGGTGTTCTGCGATCAGGGCCGGGTGCAGGCGATGCTCGATTTCGAAGCGGCGCTGGCCCGGGCCGAGGCGCGGGTCGGGGTGATTCCGGCGTCTGCCGTGGCGCCGATCGCCGCCGCTTGCAATGCCGGTCTGTATGACTTCGCGGCGCTGGGCGAGGCGATTGCCACGGCCGGTAATTCGGCGATTCCTCTGGTCAAGGCGTTGGGCAAGCAGATCGCCGCGAGCAGTGCCGAGGCCGAGCGTTATGTGCATCTGGGCGCTACCAGTCAGGACGTGATGGATTCCGGGCTGGTCCTGCAATTGCGACAGGCGCTGGAGCTGATTGAAAGCGATCTGGCAGCGCTCGCCGATTCGCTCGCCACCCAAGCCCAACGGCATGCGGCGACGCCATTGGCCGGGCGCACCTGGCTGCAACACGCCACACCGGTCACCCTCGGGATGAAGATCGCCGGTTGGCTCGGCGCGGTGACCCGTAGCCGTCAGCGTCTGCGCGAACTCAAACCGCGTTTGCTGGTGCTGCAGTTCGGCGGTGCGTCCGGCACTCTCGCGGCGCTCGGTGAGAAGGCAATGCCGATTGCCCAGGCGCTGGCCGAAGAGCTGCAACTGAGCTTGCCTGAGCAACCGTGGCACACCCAGCGGGATCGCATCGTCGAGTTCGGCGCCGTACTCGGTTTGATCGCCGGCAGCCTCGGCAAACTCGGGCGCGACGTCAGCCTGTTGATGCAGACCGAAGCGGCGGAAGTGTTCGAGCCATCGGCGCCGGGCAAGGGCGGTTCGTCGACCATGCCGCACAAGCGCAATCCGGTGGGCGCGGCGGTGCTGATCGGCGCGGCGACGCGGGTGCCGGGGCTGGTCTCGACGCTGTTCAGCGCCATGCCCCAGGAGCACGAACGCAGCCTCGGTCTGTGGCATGCCGAATGGGAAACTCTGCCGGAGATCTGCTGCCTGGTGTCCGGTGCGCTGCAACAGGCGCGCCTGCTGGCCGATGGTCTGGAGGTCGATGCCGAACGCATGGCGCGCAATCTGCAATTGACCCAAGGGCTGGTGCTGGCCGAAGCGGTGAGCATTGTCCTCGCGCAACGGGTCGGCCGTGACACCGCACATCACCTGGTCGAACAATGCTGCAAACGCGCGGTGGCCGAACAGCGCCACCTGCGTGCGGTGCTCGGCGACGAGCCGCAGGTAACTGCCGAACTGAGCAGCGCCGAACTCGAACATCTGCTCGACCCCGCGCATTACCTCGGCCAGGCGCAAGTCTGGGTCGAGCGCGCGGTGGCCGAACACAACGCATTGTCTGTCTGAAAGGAGAGGGCTGTGGCTTTCGTTCAACTCGCCGATGGCGAACTGCATTACGTTATTGAGGGCCCGGTCGATGCGCCGGTGCTGGTGCTGTCCAATTCGCTGGGCACCAACCTGCACATGTGGGACGCGCAGATGTCGGCGTTCACCGAGCATTTCCGGGTGCTGCGTTTCGACACCCGTGGTCACGGCCAGTCGTTGGTGACACCGGGGCCATACAGCATCGAGCAACTGGGCCGCGACGTGCTCGGCTTGCTGGATGCGCTGCACATCGAACGCGCGCATTTCTGCGGATTGTCGATGGGCGGGTTGATCGGCCAGTGGCTGGGGATCAATGCCGGTCATCGTCTGCACAAACTGATTGTGTGCAACACCGCCGCGAAGATCGGCGACCCGTCGGTGTGGAACCCGCGCATCGAAACCGTGCTGCGTGATGGCCCGGCAGCGATGGTCGCACTGCGTGATGCGTCGATTGCCCGGTGGTTCACGCCTGATTTTTCCGCGGCAAATCCGGCCGCGGCGAAGAAGATCACCGACATGCTCGCGGCGACTTCGCCTGAAGGTTATGCGGCCAATTGCGCGGCGGTGCGCGATGCCGATCTCCGTGAGCAACTGGCCTCGATCAACCTGCCGTTGTTGGTGATTGCCGGTACTGAAGATGCGGTGACGCCACCGTCCGGCGGGCATTTCATTCAGGAGCATGTGCGCGGCGCCGAGTACGCCGAGTTCTATGCCGCGCATCTGTCCAACGTGCAGGCCGGTGCCGCTTTCAGTGATCGTGTGTTGGCGTTTCTGAACGCTCAGTGAGGAAATTTTTGTGGACGAGAAGCAACGTTACGACGAAGGCCTGCAGGTACGCCGCGCGGTATTGGGCGATGCCCACGTTGATCGCAGCCTGAATGCACTGACCGAGTTCAACTCGGAATTCCAGGAGATGATCACCCGCCACGCCTGGGGCGACATCTGGACCCGCCCGGGCCTGCCACGGCACACGCGCAGCCTGATCACCATCGCCATGCTGATCGGGATGAATCGCGAGGCCGAGCTGAAGCTGCATTTGCGTGCGGCGGCCAACAACGGTGTGAGCCGGGGCGAGATCAAGGAAGTGATCATGCAGAGTGCGATTTACTGCGGGATCCCGGCGGCGAATGCGACGTTTCATCTGGCGGAGTCGGTGTGGGATGAGCTGGGGGTTGAATCCCGGGAGTAGGCATCAGAATCAAAAGATCGCAGCCTGCGGCAGCTCCTACATTTGGAATGCGTTTCCCTGTAAGAGCTGGCGCAGGCTGCGATCTTTTGATCTTCAAACCCTGGCAACAATGAAAATCCGCTTGAACGGAAACAGCGTCTGCCCGTTTTTCTCCGGCGGGTAATGCTCGTGCACCCGCATCAGGAAGTGATAGATAAACCGCGCCTGTTCTTCTGAATCCAGCGCCTGCATCACCGGCCGCAGCGCCGAAACCTTCACCCAGTCGTACACCGGCGACTTGCCGTCAACCACCTGCAATTGCTCGGTTTCCCAGATATCCAGCGACGTGGTCAGCGGCGCCAGCAAGCGGTAGTAATCCTCCAGCGTCAACAACGGCCGCGCCGCCATGCGCCGGCGCAGTTCTGCTGTGCCGATGGGGGTGTGTCCCGGGCCGGCATCGTCGAGGGTGTCGAGCATCAATCGATACCACGGGGCATCGCGCCAGTCCGGCATGTGCGCCGCCAGACAGCCGCCGGGGTTGAGATGCCCCAGCAGGCGCGGCAGCAGCTGTTGATGATCGCCGATGAAATGCAGCACCGCCGCCGCGAGCAGCAGGTCGGCGGGTTGTCCGGGTTGCCAATCGAGCAGGTCGCACTCTTGCCATTGGGCGTTGATCGGCAGGCAACGAGCCTGATCAAGCATTTGCCGCGAGCTGTCGACCCCCAGCAACTGCGCACGCGGCCAGCGCTCGGCCAGCAACTGTGTGGCGATGCCGGTGCCGCAGCCCAGGTCATAAATGCGTTTGGGGTCGTGCAGATCGACACGGTCGAGCAATTCGTTGACCGGGCGCTGGCGCTGAAGGGAAAACTGCTGGTACGCCTTGGCGTCCCAGTGAGTGCAGGCGTTCCCTGCCGTTTCGAGTTTGGCGCTCATGAGGAGGTCCTCTCTGGCGGATTACAGTTGTCGTCCAATGACGTTGAGGGTTTTCAGGACAACGGCCACGCCTTTGCGTGTGTCCTCTTCATTCAGCAGTTTGAGTAACGCCAGAGTGCCCGGTGCCGCTGACTGTGCCGATATCTCGGCTTGGGCCAAGCGCACTGCATTACTGACTGTCCAGGTGGCGGCAGTGCCGCTCTCGAACAATTGCGCGAGTTTTTCCACAACGGCCGCGTCGAGCAGATCGGCGATGTCGGAAGCCAGTGAAAGCAGGTCGACAATATTCTCCAGGCGTCCGCCGTCGATTAACGGCTGCAGTTTTGCCATCAAGGCAGTGAAGCCGGGCGTGGCTGACATTTCCTCGGGCATGTTCATGAGCAATCACTCCTCCCTGTGCAGGGTCAAAGCATTCCCCGGGCCACCGCCCAGTAAAGACCGCGATTGAAACCGTTTCTGAGCAGACCGCCCAATTTGGTCGGGGGTGTCGGCAATACATCGTGGACGTAGTCGTACCAGAGTGGCATCCCGGCATTCAGGCCCATTTGTGCTACCGCCTGTACCCGACCGTCGTATACCGAGTTGGGTACGCCAAGACGGATCTGGGCGGTGATGTTGTTGGCGATCACCGGCGCCTGGTTATGACAGGCGCCGCCGGCCTTGCTGACCGGCAGGTCGACGGTGTCGCCGATCACGTAGACATTCTCCAGGCCGTAGACCTGCAGCGTTTCGTGATTGGTCGGCAGCCATCCTTCATCATTGGCGGCTTGTGAGATGCCGCACTCGCGCACCACCTCGACGGCCTGGATTGGCGGAGTAGCCATCAGGATATCGAAGGGTTGCGCGTCGCCCTCGGCCGAGTAGGCGACTTTTGCATCGGGATCCACATGGCTCAGGGTGAAGCCGCGCTGAAATTGAATGTTTTTCCGGGCAAAAATGCTCGGCAGGATTTCACCCGTGGGACGCTGCAAGAACAGACAATTGCGCAATAGCTGGGCAACCGTCGGGTAGGTGTAGATGATTTCCACTTGCTCGCGAACGCCCCGGCGACGCAACAAATCATCCAGCATCAATGTCGTTTCCACGGGCGCGATTCCGCATTGGTGCGGGACGTTCGGTGTTTGCGGGAAGGACACGGTAATGAAAATCCGGCCTTTTTCGATGCTGTTCAGGCGTTGCGCCAGCTGCCGGGCAGGAAGGTATTGATAGAAGTGGTCGCCGGCTTCTTGCAGACCCGCGATGCGTTCCGGCGCCGGTACGCAACCGGTGGCGATCACCAGAAAATCATAGTCGAAGCGCTTGCCGGTTCGGGTGCGCAATTGCTGCCCGGAAAAGTCGAAACGGGTGACTTCTTCAACGTGGAAACTGATTTCCGGGCGCAACAATGAGCGTTCCGGACGTTTGAGTTCCTCTTCGAAGAACTGACTGAACGCCACGTACATGAACGCAGGTTTGTAGTAATGATCGGGGGAACTGGACAGCAATGTGATCGAGACGTCGCCGCGTAGAACTTCGGGATACAGCTTGCCGACCAGTTGATTGGCCAGCATGGTTCCACCTACACCGCCACCGACGATAACTATTCGCTTGCTCATACCTGACCTCCGTGGCCAAGGCGGCTTCGCGTACAGCATCCGGAGATAACGGAAGAAAACTAAGGGCTCCTACAGCAGGCTGGAGAATTTACACACTCTGTTGACTGTATCTGCGCCTCGACAAATCGCCAGTCCGGGCTGACCAGTGGTTGATGCCGGCGCCGTAGCGCCGGCGTGCGGGTTCAGAGCAGGCTGATCGGATAGCTGATGATCAGACGGTTTTCGTCGAACTCGTTGTTGCTGAAGTCGCGGCGCAGGGTCGAGTTGCGCCAGCGTACGTTGAGGTCGCGCAGGGTGCCGCTCTGCACGGTGTAGCCCAGTTCCGATTCGCGGCCCCACTCCTTGCCATCGGTGATGGTTCCGGTGTGCACGTTGTCGCCGCTGATGTAGCGGTTCATCAGGGTCAGGCCGGGGATGCCCAGGGCGGCGAAGTTGTAGTCGTGGCGCACCTGCCAGGATCGCTCCTGAGCGTTGTCGTAGCTGGAGTTGTAACTGTCGTTGGCCAGGGTGCCGCCGCTGGTGCCGTTGACGCGCATCCAGGCGCTGTCGCCGGTGAGTTTTTGCAGGCCGACGTAGAAGGTGTTGCCGCCGTAGCGAGCCGAGAACATCCCCGACCAGGTCTTGTTGTCGAGTTCGCCAGCGCGGGCGCTGCCATCGTCCTTGCCGTAGAAGAAGCCCAGGTTGGCGCCCAGCGTCCAGTCGCCGAGTGGCTGGCTGTGTGTCAGGTTGAGGTATTGCTGGCTGTAGATGTCCTTGAGTTCGGCGTTCCACAGGCCGATCTGCGTGCGTTTTTCGTTGAACTGGTATTCACCGCCCTGAAAGTTGAAGCGATCGGAGGTGAACGCCGCTTTGCCGAACATCGACATGTCGCTCATGCTGCTGTCATCGCGCGGGCTGTTGGCGCGGAACTGCCCGCCATAAAGGGTCAGACCGTTGATCTCCTTCGAGGTGATCTGCCCGCCACGGAAGGTTTGCGGCAGCGAGCGGCCATCGTCCGAGCGCAGGATCGGCAGCACCGGCATCCATTCGCCGACCTTCACTTCGGTCTGAGAGAGCTTGGCCTTGAACGCGACGTTGGTGCGGCCGAAGTTGTCCGCCGGCCGCCCGTCGTGATCCAGCGGCAGCAGTTGCGTGCCACCGGTGCCTTTGCCGCCATCGAGCTTTACCGAGTACAGGCCGAGCACGTCCATGCCGAAGCCGACGGTGCCCTGGGTAAAGCCGGATTTGGCATCAAGGATGAAGTTCTGCGTCCACTCTTCAGCCTTGCCCTGGGCCTTGGTCGGGTTGGTGAAGTTGCGGTTGATGTAGAAGTTGCGCAGGTTCAGGTTGGCGCTGGCGCCTTCGACAAAACCGGCTTCTTCGGCTGCGGCGGGCAGGGCGACGCCGGTCAGGGCCAGGGCGATCAGGCCGGGGAGGGCGTACGGCGCAGTTGGATGAGTCATCGCAGGGTCTCTTGTTATTTTTTTTAGGGCGAACGGGTTCGTTGCGCCGCTTTCGGGGCGGGCAAGAAATTGCAGATTCAGGGTTAAGGCGGCGGTGATCAGCCGGGCGAGGCAGGGCGCGGGAGCATGGTGTCGAACCTGTTGTTATTGGTGTTGTGGAGCGAATGGTGCGGGGGGCGGGCGGACGGATTCAATTGGCTAAAGCGGGTTTTGGGCGATTATCGAACAGCAAAAGATCGCAGCCTTCGGCAGCTCCTACAGGGGGAACGCATTTCAAATGTAGGAGCTGCCGAAGGCTGCGATCTTTTGATTTTCAGGCAACAAAAAGCCCGCCAAATGGCGGGCTCCTTGTGTTCACCGGAGGATCAGAACAGCTTCATCTTCGGTGCTTCTTCTTTCAGCGGTTCGTTCTGCGCGGTCTGCGCATTCCAGCCACCACCCAGGGCCTTGTACAGGTTGACCGCACTGGTCAGCTGCGCGAGGCGGTCGGTGATCAGTGCCTGTTGCGCGCTGAACAACTGACGCTGGGCGTCGAGGAAGGTCAGGTTGCTGTCGACACCGATGCGATAACGACGCTCGGCCAGGCGGTAGTAATCCTGGTTGGCCGCGACGAAGTCACGCTGCGCCTGCAGCTGCTCGGTGTAGGTCTGGCGCGCGGCCAGGCCGTCGGCGACTTCCTGGAAGGCGGTTTGAATCGACTTCTCGTAGTTCGCCACGCCAATGTCCTTCTGGATCTTGGCGTAGTCGAGGCTGGCGCGCAGGCTGCCGGCGTTGAAGATCGGCAGGTTGATCTGCGGCTGGAACAGCCAGGTACCCGAACCACCCTTGAACAGACCGGACAGGTCCGGGCTCAGGCTGCCCGCGTTGGCGGTCAGGCTGATGCTCGGGAAGAACGCTGCACGGGCGGCGCCGATGTTGGCGTTGGCCGCTTTCAGGTTGTACTCGGCTTGCAGGATGTCCGGACGACGCTGCAGCAGGTCCGAAGGCAGACCGGCCGGTACATCGCTCAGCAGGTCATCCGACAGCGGTTTGGCCGCTTGCAGATTGGCCGGGATGCCGGTGCCGAGCAGCAGGGTCAGGCTGTTTTCGTCCTGAGCCACCTGACGGGTGTACTTGGCCAGTTGCGCCCGGGCGTTTTCCACCGAGGTACGCGACTGCGCCAGGTCCAGCGCCGAGGCCACACCGACTTCGTTGCTGCGGCTGGTCAGCTTATAGCTTTCTTCAAACGCACCGAGGGTGTCTTGCGTCAGCTTGAGCAGTTCCTTGTCGGCCTGCCAGGTCATGTACGCGTTGGCCACGCTGGCCACCAGACTGATCTGCGTGCTGCGACGCGCTTCTTCGGTGGCGAAGTATTGTTGCAGCGCTTGTTCGCTCAGGCTGCGCACCCGACCGAACAGGTCGAGTTCGTAGGCGCTGATGCCGACGGTCGCGGTGTAGGAGCTGGTGATGCCCGCTTCACCGGTCTGCGAAGCCCGTGCCGGAACGCGCTGGCGACTGCCGGTGGCGTTTGCCGAAACGGCCGGGAACAGGTCGGCACGCTGGATGCGGTACTGAGCCGCATAGGCGTCGATGTTCAACGCCGCGACACGCAGGTCGCGGTTGTTTTCCAGCGATACCTGGATCAGTTGCTGCAGGGCCGGGTCATGGAAAAACTGCTTCCAGCCCTGCTCGGCAGCGGCTTGCGCCGGTGCCTGGGCCGGCGAGTAAGCCGGGCCCTGCGGGAACTGGTTCGCAACCGGTGCTTCTGGCCGCTGATAGTCAGGAATCAGCGAACAACCGCTCAGCACGAAGGCGGCGACTGCGATGGAGAGTAGCGACTTGCTCATTGGCCAGCCTCTTTAGGAGTTTCAGTCGTCTCATCCTGGTCGGCGATTTTACGCTGGCCCATGGACGAAACCGTGACGAAGAACAGTGGGACCCAGAAGATCGCCAGAATCGTAGCCGTGAGCATACCGCCAATCACGCCCGTACCGATCGCATGCTGGCTGCCCGAACCTGCGCCCGTGGAGATAGCCAACGGTACTACACCGAGGACGAACGCCAGCGAGGTCATGATGATCGGTCGCAGACGCATGCGGCACGCTTCGATCGCCGCATCGCGCAGACTGCGCCCTTGTTCATGCAGCTCCTTGGCGAACTCGACGATCAGAATGGCGTTTTTAGCCGCAAGACCGATGGTCGTCAACAGGCCCACCTGGAAGTACACGTCGTTGGACAGCCCACGCAGGCTGGTGGCCATCAACGCACCGATGATCCCCAGCGGTACCACGAGCATGACCGCGATCGGAATCGACCAGCTTTCATACAGCGCCGCCAGACACAGGAACACCATCAGCAGCGACAGGGCGTACAGCGCTGGCGCCTGCGAACCCGAGAGACGTTCCTCGTAAGACAGACCGGTCCAGGAGATACCGACACCGGCCGGCAGCTTCTTGGCAATCGCTTCGACTTCGGCCATCGCTTCACCGGTGGAGTAACCCGGCGCCGGAGACCCGAGAATCTCCATCGCTTCCACACCGTTGTAACGCGCCAGTTTCGGCGAGCCGTAGATCCACTCGCCCTTGGCGAATGCGGAGAACGGCACCATGGTCCCGGCGCTGTTGCGCACGTACCACTTCTTCAGGTCTTCCGGGCTCATCCGCGAGCCGGCCTGGCCCTGGATGTACACCTTCTTGACGCGACCGCGGTCGATGAAGTCGTTGACGTAGCTACTACCGAAGGAGATCGACAGGGTGCTGTTGATGTCGGAAATGCTCACGCCCAGGGCGCGGGCCTTCGCATCGTCGATTTCCAGATGATATTGCGGCTCGTCGTTCAGCCCGTTCGGACGCACCTGGTAGAGCACCTTGCTCTGCGCAGCCATGCCGAGGAACTGGTTACGCGCTTCCATCAGTTTTTCGTGACCGATACCCGCGCGGTCCTGCAGGAACACGTCGAAACCGGTGGCGTTACCCAACTCCAGTACTGCCGGCGGGGCGAAGGCGAACACCATCGCATCGCGGAAGCTGAAGAAGTGCTGCTGGGCGCGCTGGGCCAGGGCAAACACGCTGTTGTTCGAATCACGTTCGTGCCACGGCTTGAGCATGATGAACGCCAGACCCGAGCTCTGCCCACGACCGGCGAAGTTGAAGCCGTTCACGGTGAACACCGACGCCACTGCGCCCGCTTCCTTATCCAGCAGATAGGAACGCATTTCGTCGATCACGACTTGCGTACGTTCGGCGCTGGAGCCGGCCGGGGTCTGCACCTGAGCGAACAGTACGCCCTGGTCTTCTTCCGGCAGGAACGCGGTCGGAATGCGGGTGAACAGCCAGATCATGCCGACCACGATCAGGACGTAGGCCAGCAGGTAAGGCGCTTTGCGCGACAGCATGTTGCCGACACCGCGCTCGTAGCTTTTCACGCCACGGTCGAAGCTGCGGTTGAACCAGCCGAAGAAACCTTTTTTCGGCGTGCCGTGCTCGCCTTTCGGGATGGCCTTGAGCATGGTGGCGCACAATGCCGGGGTGAAGATCAGGGCAACCATTACCGACAGGGCCATGGCCGAAACGATGGTGATCGAGAACTGCTTGTAGATCACACCGGTGGAGCCGCTGAAGAACGCCATTGGCAGCAGTACCGCCGACAGCACCAGCGCGATACCGACCAGAGCGCCCTGGATCTGGCCCATGGACTTTTTGGTCGCTTCCTTCGGTGACAAGCCTTCTTCGCTCATCACCCGCTCGACGTTCTCCACCACGACGATGGCGTCGTCCACCAGCAAGCCGATGGCCAGCACCATACCGAACATGGTCAGGGTGTTGATGCTGAAGCCGAACGCCGCGAGGATGCCGAATGTACCGAGCAATACCACCGGCACGGTCATCGTGGTGATGACCGTGGCGCGGAAGTTCTGCAGGAACAGGAACATCACCAGGAACACCAGCACGATCGCTTCGACCAGGGTTTCAACCACACCCTTGATCGATTCGGTCACCACCGGGGTGGTGTCGTACGGGAACACCACTTCCATGCCTTGCGGGAAGAACGGCTTGAGTTCGTCAATCGTCTTGCGTAGCGCCTTGGCGGTGTCGAGGGCGTTGGCGCCGTTGGCCAGTTTTACCGCCAGACCAGACGATGGCTTGCCGTTGAACTGCGCCGAGATGGTCGAGTTTTCGCCACCCAGACCAACGTCGGCGACATCGCCGATGTGCACTTGCGAACCGTCCTGGTTGACCTTCAGCAGAATCGCCTTGAACTGCTCGGCAGTCTGCAGACGGGTCTTGCCGATGATCGTGGCGTTCAGTTGCTGGCCAGGCAGCGCCGGCAGGCCGCCGAGCTGACCGGAAGACACCTGAACGTTCTGCGCCGAGATCGCGCTGCTGACATCAGCCGGAGTCAGGTTGTACTTGTTCAGCTTGGCCGGGTCGAGCCAGATGCGCATCGCGTACTGGGCACCGAAGACCTGGAAGTCACCGACACCGGCGGTCCGCGAGATCGGGTCCTGCATGTTCGACACGATGTAGTTGGACAGGTCGTCCTTGGTCATGCTGCCGTCACGCGACACCACGCCGATCACCAGCAGGAAGTTTTTCACTGCCTTGGTCACGCGGATACCCTGTTGCTGCACTTCCTGCGGCAGCAGCGGGGTGGCCAGGTTCAGCTTGTTCTGAACCTGAACCTGCGCGGTGTCGGAGTTGGTGCCTTGCTCGAAGGTCGCGGTGATGGTCATGCTGCCGTCGGAGTTACTTTCCGAGGACACATAACGCAGGTTGTCGATACCGTTGAGCTGCTGTTCGATCACCTGGACCACGGTGTCCTGAACCGTCTGTGCCGAAGCACCCGGGTAGGTTACGGAGATCGCGATGGCCGGAGGCGCAATGCTCGGGTACTGGTTGATCGGCAATTTCAGGATCGATAGTGCCCCGACCAACATGATCACCAAGGCAATTACCCAGGCGAAAATCGGACGGTCGATAAAAAATTTCGACATGAGTTACTCCCCTTTGCCGCCAGCGGCTTTGTCAGCTGCTTGAGCGGGGGCCGGGTTCTTGGCTACGTTGGTCGCTTCGGTCGGATTGACCTGAACACCTGGGCGAACGTACTGCAGACCTTCGGTGATCAGACGATCGCCGGCTTTCAGGCCATCCTCGATCAGCCACTGGCTGCCGACGGTACGGCTGGCCTTGAGCTGACGCAGTTCAACCTTGTTGTCCGCGCCGACAACCAGTGCGGTTGGCGTACCTTTGAGGTCGCGGGTCACGCCTTGCTGCGGCGCCAGAATGGCCGCGGCGTTGACCCCGGCCTGCAACTGGGCACGCACGAACATGCCAGGCAGCAGGGTGTGATCCGGGTTCGGGAACACGGCGCGCAAGGTCACGGAGCCGGTAGTCGGATCCACCGATACTTCGGAGAATTCCAGCTTGCCGTCGAGCTTGTACTGGCTGCCGTCCTCGAGGGTCAGCTTGACTGCTGCCGAGTTGTCGCCGGCCTTCTGCAGACGACCGCTTTCCAGCTCGCGGCGCAGTTCGAGCAGCTCAACCGAGGACTGGGTGACGTCGACGTAGATCGGGTCCAGTTGCTGGATCGTCGCCATCGCGTCGGCCTGACCATTGCTGACCAGCGCGCCTTCGGTCACCGAAGAACGGCCAATGCGGCCGGAGATCGGCGCGTAGACCTTGGTGTATTTCACGTTGATCTGCGCGCTCTGCAGCGACGCTTCCGATTCCATGCGATTGGCGACGGCGGTGTCGAATTCCTGGCGGCTCACGGCCTGCTCATCGACCAGTTGCTTGTAGCGGTCGGAGATCGACTTGGTCGAACGCAGGTTGGCCTCAGCGCTTTTCAGGGTCGCTTCATAGACTGCCGGATCGATCTGATACAGCTGCTGGCCGGCTTTGACGTCGCCGCCTTCCTTGAACAGACGTTTGAGAATGATGCCGTTGACCTGTGGTCGAACTTCAGCGATGCGGTACGCACTGGTGCGCCCCGGCAGTTCCGACGTGAGGGTGAACGCTTGTGGTTGCAGGGTGACGACGCCGACCTGAGGAGGCGGAGCGGCTGGAGCCGCTTCTTCCTTTTTACATCCGCTGAGCAGCGATGCCAGGGCGACGGCAGTGACCAGAGCGGTAACAGCTGGCTTGAATTGCATGAAGATCCTCGGGTCAGGCGCGCACATTGCGCACAAGAAGTGTGAAAGGGTAAAAAAATCGGGTCGAGTGGATAAGTAGCTTGCTAAGGAATATACTTACGTTCATGGTTGTTTGTAAATAGCTTGGCGTCGTACCCACCCTGTTACAAAATGCGTCGCAAGGTTTGAAATTGTAGGCCGGGGAGCTGATTCGTGAGAGATCGGCCCCCTCTTTATTCAGCGGATATTCAGCCATCCCTGAAACATCCCGTTTGAGGTTTTACTGCCATGGTCCGTCGTACCAAAGAGGAAGCTCAGGAAACGCGCAGCCAGATTCTCGAAGCGGCCGAGAAAGCGTTTTATGAAAGGGGCGTGGCGCGCACGACCCTGGCGGATATCGCGACAATGGCCGGCGTCACGCGCGGGGCCATCTATTGGCATTTCAGCAACAAGGCTGATCTGGTGCAGGCGATGCTCGACAGCCTGCATGAACCGCTGGATGAATTGGCCAAGGCCAGCGAGAGCGAGGATGAACTCGACCCGTTGGGGTGCATGCGCAAGCTGTTGATCCATCTGTTCCATCAGGTAGCCCTGGATCCGAAGACCCGTCGCATCAACGAGATTCTGTTTCATAAGTGCGAATTCACCGATGAAATGTGCGATCTGCGCCAGCAGCGCCGCACGGCCAGTCTCGATTGCAACCTGCGCATCGGCCTGACCCTGCGTAATGCGGTCAATCGCGGCCAGTTGCCGGAAGATCTCGACACTGCCCGGGCGGCCATCAGCATTCATGCGTATATCGATGGCCTCCTGTATGGATGGCTGTTGGCGCCGGACAGCTTTCAATTGCATGCCGAAGCCGAGCGCTGGGTCGATACAGGGCTGGATATGCTGCGCCTGAGCCCCAGTCTGCGCAAATGAAACAAAATGCGTAATTGAATCTATCCGTGTCAAGACTTGAAGCGGGGAAATGTCCCTGCTTCAAGACTTTCTGTAATGGGGTGCTTTTATATACGTACGTCGGCCGGGTTGATAGGTAGCGAGCTACGTATTTTGTAGGGGTTTTGTGTCGACTGTGTGAATGAGTGTTAACGCTGGGGCTAAAAGGGCGCCGAGCAGCCGATACGCACCAACCGGTCCGTTTTGTTTCTGTGTCCCCTGTGCCCGATTTTTACCACTGGGCTGCGTCACTTCCGATGGGCTGGAGCCACGGTGGTGAGTTGCCTTGCGCCTTTACCGTTACTGCATGAGGGGGTAACTCTCTATCAGTCCGATGGCGTCATAAATGCGACCATCTTATTGCTGTAAGGATAAACCGGGTTTTCATTTGCCAATAATGCGTCGCAGGTGATGGGTTCGGCGCCAATAGAGAAAGCATTTTTATCCCAGAAGAGTTCGAATTTTGGAGCCCGGTGCCCCGCCATTTTTCTGTAGCAATAACTGAGCGAGGTGTCGAACTGTACTTTCTGTTTGTAGTTGGTGTAACAGACGTAAGTGCTGAATATCTCTTTTTTGATATCGTAATCAATAACGATGTCCTGCTTCAGATGAGGATCTCCCTCAAACATCATAAAGACGGTCTGGTAAGGAAGGATCTTATCGATAGGGGTCAAGGGTGGGTGCTTTGGAGAGGAATCATCAAGCCAGAAAGTAGAATCCGTGGCATTGGTGATTTGCAGGAGAAATGTAAGTTTATTTGGGTCTATATTGTTCATTTTTATATATCCTTGCTTGATTAGGTTGGTTGATGTGCAAGTGGTAAGTTGCAAGGCGAAGTTTAGGTTTGTATTCTTTCGAAGGCGAATCTTTAAATGTGTGCAAATAAAAAAGCCCTGACTCTTTCGAGGCAGGGCTTACTTGTTGGTTGATGTTTTTTACAGCGCTGGATAATCGATATAGCCGACCGGGCCTTTGCCGTAGAACAGTTCAGGACGCGCATCGTTGAGCGGTGCATCGGCCTTCAGGCGGGCTGGCAGATCCGGGTTGGCAATGAACGGTACGCCGAACGCCACCGCGTCTGCCTTGCCTTCAGCCAGCCAGGCATTGGCGCTGTCCTTGGTGAAGCGTTCGTTGGCGATGTACGCACCACCGAAGGCTTCTTTCAATTGTGGGCCGAGGCTGTCGGTGCCTTCTTTCTCACGGGAGCAGATGAAGGCGATGCCGCGCTTGCCCAGCTCGCGAGCCACATAAGTGAAGGTCTCGGCCAGATTGTCGTCGCCCATGTCGTGGGAGTCGGCGCGGGGTGCCAGGTGCACGCCGACACGGCCGGCGCCCCAGACGTCGATCGCCGCGTCAGTCACTTCCAGCAGCAGACGTGCACGGTTCTCCAGGGAGCCGCCGTAGTTGTCGGTGCGCTGGTTGGTGCTGCTTTGCAGGAACTGGTCGAGCAGGTAGCCGTTGGCGCCGTGGATTTCCACACCGTCGAAGCCGGCGGCTTTGGCGTTTTCGGCACCGGTGCGGTAGGCCTCGACGATCTCGGCGATTTCAGCGGTTTCCAGAGCACGCGGGGTCGGATAGTCGGCCAGTGGGCGAACCAGGCTGACGTGACCCTTCGGCTGGATGGCGCTCGGCGCGACCGGAGTTTCGCCATTGAGGTACGACGGGTGCGAGATGCGGCCGACGTGCCACAGTTGCAGAACGATCTTGCCGCCGGCCGCATGCACCGCTTTGGTTACGTTGGTCCAGCCGCGCACCTGGTCGTTGGACCAGATGCCCGGGGTGTCCGGGTAGCCAACGCCCATCGGCGTCACCGAAGTGGCTTCGGACAGGATCAGACCGGCGGAGGCGCGTTGCACGTAGTACTCGGCCATCAGCGCGTTCGGTACGCGGCCTTCATCAGCGCGGCAGCGGGTCAGCGGGGCCATGATGATGCGGTTGGACAGCTCGAGGTCGCCCAGTTTGATCGGATCGAAAATAGTTGCCATGTGTACAACCCTCGTCAGTGAAGTGGTTAATCAGTGGGTAGCAGGGGCCAGGCCGGCATCGCCGTTCTGACGGAAAGTGATCAGGGTCACCAGCAGCGCGAGTACCGCCAGGGCTGCTGCGGCCAAGGGCACGCTGGTCAGGCCGAAACCGTGGGCGATGACGCTGCCGCCGACCCAGGCGCCCAGGGCGTTGCCGATGTTGAAAGCGCCGATGTTCAGGGTCGACACCAGGTTCGGTGCGGCCTTGCCGAAGGTCACCACGTTGACTTGCAGCGCCGGGACGGCGGCGAACGAAGCGGTGGCCCAGAGGAACAGAGTGATTTCTGTCGGGATCAGCGCAACGCTGGTCCAGCTCAGTACGGTGGAGACCACCGCCATCGCCACGAACACGCCGATCAGGGTCGCGCCGAGACGCTTGTCCGCCAATTTGCCGCCGATGATGTTGCCCACCGTCAGGCCGAGGCCGATCAGCAGCAGGGTCCAGGTCACGCCTTTTGGCGAGACGCCGGTGACGTCACCGAGCAGCGGTGCGACATAGGTGAAGAGGGTGAACATCGACGCGGCGAACAGCGCGGTCATGCTCAGCGACAGCCAGATGCCGGCGCCTTTGAGGGCGGCGAGTTCGGCGCGCATGTCGAGTTTTTCCTCGTCACGCTTGGCCGGCAGGAAGCGGATCAGACCGATCAGCGCTACCACACCGATCACGGTCACCGCCCAGAAAGTCGAACGCCAGCCGGCTTCCTGACCCAGCGCCGTACCCAGCGGTACACCGAGGACGTTGGCCAGGGTCAGGCCGGTGAACATCAGCGCCACGGCGGATGCACGCTTGTTCGGCGCCACCAGCCCGGCAGCTACCACAGAACCGATACCGAAGAACGCACCGTGGCACAGCGCGGTGACGACACGGGCAAACATCAGCACGTTGTAGTCACTGGCGATGGCGCACAGCAGGTTACCGACGATGAAAATCCCCATCAGCGCTACCAGTGCAGCCTTGCGCGGCAGTTTTGCGGTGGCCAGTGCCATGAACGGCGCACCGATGGCCACGCCCAGGGCGTAACCGGTCACCAGCCAGCCAGCGCCGGGGATCGACACACCGAGGTCGGCCGCCACATCGGGCAGCAGGCCCATGATGACGAACTCGGTGGTGCCGATGGCGAAGGCGCTCAAGGCCAGAATGAGTAGCGAGAGGGGCATTTAAGTCAATTCCTTGTGGGAGCGCTGAGCTCTTTGACGATGGCGTCGAGGAACGCCTGGATCACGTCCTCGTTGCGTTTGAAGAAGTGCCACTGGCCGGCTTTCTGGCTGCTGATCAAACCTGCACGCTGCAGGGTTGCCAGGTGGGCGGAGACGGTCGACTGCGACAGGCCGCAGCGTTGATCGATCTGCCCGGCGCAGATGCCGTACTCGTGGTTGTGAATCTGCTCAGGAAACTGGGCTTTGGGGTCTTTCAGCCAGATGAGGATGTCTCGCCGTACTGGGTGTGCCAGGGCTTTTATTATTTCGTCGAGGTCGAGGTTCATGGCTTTGTGCTCGTGATCTGTAGCGCTATATCGCGATGAGGCGAACTTTAAATCGGTATTTCGCGATATACCAATATGATTTTGATCTGATGACCGCATAAATCGGTATATCGGGTTATAACGATACGTGTGGTGTAACGATGAAAGCGCGCAGTGCTAAGCTGCGCCCATGAACTATCTCGCACATTTACACCTCGGAGGCCAGCGCCCCGAGCAATTACTCGGCAGTCTGTATGGCGATTTCGTCAAAGGACGCCTGCAAGGGCAGTTTGCGCCGCCGATTGAAGCGGCGATTCAGCTGCATCGGCGGATTGATGTGTTCACCGATCGCCACCCGTTGGTGGACATCGCCCTCGGGCGTTTCACCGCGACCCGGCGGCGTTATGCCGGGATCGTCCTCGATGTGTTTTTCGACCATTGCCTGGCGCGGGACTGGACGCTGTACGCCGATCAACCGCTGCAGCAGTTCACCCGTGACGTGTACCGAGTGCTGTCGAATGAACGGCAATTGCCCGAACGCCTGGCGCAAATCGCGCCGCACATGGTTGCCAATGACTGGCTGGGGTCGTATCAGGAGTTTGAAGTGCTGGAGCAGGTGCTGCGCGGGATCTCGCGGCGTCTGACGCGGCCTGAGGAATTGGCGGGGGCGATGCAGGAATTGCGGCGGTTGTATGAGCCGCTGAGTGAGGATTTCGCGTTGTTCTACCCGCAATTGCAAGACTTCGCACAATCCTCAACAACACCCTGAATCCCTGTGGGAGCTGGCTTGCCAGCGATGGCGTCGGCACATTCAACATTCGTGTCGGCTGGTCTACCGCTATCGCTGGCAAGCCAGCTCCCACAGGGGCCGACGGTGATTTTAGCGGTTGTATTTCAGGCGGCGATGGCCGGGCGCATCGGGTTTTTCTGCTTTTCCAGAATCGCGCCAAACAACGCCTTCTGCACTGCTTGCTGCGCTTCGAACGCCAGCGCCGCACGTTCGCGTCCCTGACAAGCGATCGGCTTGAGCAGGTGCACTTCGACATCGCCGCAATCATGGCTGAACAGCCGCATCAGGTGCGACAACAGATCATCGTCGCCAATGAACGGTGCCAGCGTGTCGATCTCGCCATCGCGCAGATAACGGATCGCCACCGGTTGCAGCATCACCTCTGAATCAATCGCCGCCGACAGCAGGCGACCATGAAAGGTGCGCAGCGAGCGGCCATCGGTGGTGGTGCCTTCCGGGAACATCAGCAGCGGATGCTGCGTCTGCAAATGGCGGGTCATCTGTTTGCGGATCAACTGGCTGTCACCCGAGCCGCGACGGATGAACAGACTGCCAGCCTTGGCCGCCAGCCAACCCGCCACCGGCCAGGTGCGCACTTCGGCCTTGGACAGAAACGACTGCGGCGTGAGCATGCCCAGCAGCGGAATGTCAGTCCATGACACATGATTGCTGACCCACAGCATCGGCTGCTTCGGCAATTCGCCATGCACAGTCACGCGAAAGGGCAGGGCATGGCTCAGGCGCGCCATGAAAAACCGCGACCAGCGCTGTCGACGTTGCATCGAATGCGCCAGGCCCAGGCGTTCGAACACGCCGAAGACGCTGGCCATGGTCAGGCCCAGCGCCACCACCAGCAGCACCCGCGCGATCCGCGCGTACACCCGCAACCGGCTCATCACACGGCCGCCTTGAAGTGCTTGGCGTAGCGCGGGCAGAGTTCGTCGCGCTTGAGCAGGATGAACACATCGGCGACCTGGAAGTCTTCGTCCCAGCATGGCTCGCCGCAGATCTTCGCACCCAGACGCATGTAGGCCTTGAGCAGCGGCGGCATCTCGGCGATCACGTTCGACGGGATATCCAGCGACGGCAACGGATTTTTCGGTTCGGCGCGCAAATGTTCGGTGCACAGATAACGTTCGCGCAGACGCTGCATGATCGCGTGGGCCTGCACGCCGCCGTCCTGCATTGGAATGCTCGCGCAACCCATCAGGTAGCTGTAGCCGCCCTGATTCAGCACTTCGGCCAGTTCACCCCACAGCACGGCGATGGTGCCGCCGTTGCGGTAGGCCGGGTCGACGCAGGTGCGGCCGATTTCGAGAATCGGGCCTTGCAGATGCGCCAGGCCATGCAGGCTGAATTCTTCTTCACTGTAGAACTTGCCCAGGCTGCTGGCGGCGGTGTGATCGAGCAAACGGGTGGTGGCGACCAGACGCCCGGTGTTCAGGTCACGCACGCCGATGTGGCTGCAGTGAACATCATAGTCATCCATGTCCAGACCCAGTTCCGCGCCTTTCAGCTTGGCGTTGAACTCGCCGCTGAATACGCTGAAGCGCAAGGCCTGGGCTTGCTGCAAGGCCTCGGCGCCGATCAGGCGTTCGGCTTGCAGGCGGCGTTCATTGCCGGTGTCGCTGATGCGGGCGATCTGAGTCATTTGAATCTCCGTACGGGCCTTGAACCCGTCGTGGGTTGCAGCCGATCGACTTTCTTTATGCAGCCATGTTGTGCAAAGTCAGGCTATGTAGCCCCGGTGTCATCGCCATGAACGTTTGGTGATGCTTGTATGACAGCCCACAAGGAGCCTCTTATGCCCTGGCCCAGCCTGCTCGAAAGCCGTGAACGCCTGCCCGCCGTGGCTGATCTGGCGGAAGGTTTCGCCACCTTGCTGCATCAATTGGGCAATGTGACGCCGTTCGAACTGGCAGTGGCCGGAGGCCGGCGGATGGCGACGCCGGGGCTGGCATTTCTGGTGGGGTATCAGGCGGCGTTACGCATGCTCTGGCCCAGCGCGCCGCCGAGCCTTGGCGCCTTGTGTGCGACCGAACAGCGCAGTTTGCGTCCGGCGGACATGCAGACGCGCCTGACGGATTTGCGCCTCAACGGGCGAAAGGATTTCGTCACCGCCGGGGATGCGGCGGACTGGCTATTGATCGCCGCGCGCACTGAAGAGCCCGGCGAAACGCCGCGCCTGAGTCTGGCGGTGGTCTATCCCGGCGAACCCGGTGTACGTGTGGAAAAACTCCCGGCGCTGCCGCTGATGCCGGACATCAGTCATGGTCGGCTGCATCTGGATGGCGCACTGTGCGAGCTCCTCGCGGGCGATGGCTGGGATGCTTATGTGAAGCCGTTTCGCACCCTGGAAGATATCTACGTGCTGAGCGCGATGACCGCGTGGTTGTATGGCGTCGGTCAGGACAGCGGCTGGTCGCAGCCGCTGCTGTTGCGCTTGCTGGCGCTGTTGGCCGGGTGCGCGGAGGCGAGCCGCCAGCCGCCGAACAATCCGGCGGGGCATGTGTTGCTGGGTGGGTTGTTTGCGCAGTTTGATGCACTCAAACCCGAGATCGATCAGGTGTTGGCCGAGGGTAATCCGGAGTGGGCGCAGATGTGGCAGCGTGATCAGGGGGTGATGCAGTTGGCGGCCGGTGCGCGGGCCAAGCGCTTGGCCAAAGCCCTGCACATTTCCCTGTAGGAGCTGCCGCAGGCTGCGATCTTCTGATCTTTAAAAGCACAAGCAAAAGATCGCAGCCTGCGGCAGCTCCTACAGTGATCGGCATATTGTCATTTGTCTGGGCCATGATTTTTGCATCCTTCGGTTGAGACTTTTCCATGTGCAAAGGCCTGTCCCTGTTTCTGCTGCTGATCAGCTTCACGGTCCAGGCCGGGCAATGGCCCGGTGAGCAATGGCCGGCTGGCGCAAAAATCAGCGGCGCAGCAGTCGAGGCATTGGATAGCTACGCCTTCCCACCCCGCGACGACACTACCCGCCAAGGCATCCGCACCGACGCTCTGCTGATCATCCGCGACGGCCAGTTGATCTACGAACGCTACGCCGGCCCGACCCGTGCCGAGACCCCGCACTTGACCTGGTCGATCAGCAAAAGCCTGATGGCCACCGTGCTGGGTGTGGCCTATGGCGAAGGCCTGTTCAAACTGGATGATCCGGTTTCGAAGTTTTATCCGGCACTGGAAAAACACCCGGCGATCACCATAGCGGATCTGCTGCACTGGGCCTCCGGGCTGGACTGGCAGGAAGACTACGAATACGCCCCGCTGAAATCCTCGGTGGTGGCGATGCTCTACACCCGTGGGCATCGCGACATGCCTGGGTTCACTGCCGATCACGACGCCTACGCTCCACCGGGGCAGGCGTTCCGTTATTCCAGTGGCGACAGCAATCTGCTGGCGGCGGCGCTGAAAAACATGGTGGGCCCGCAGCGTTATCCCGACTATCCATGGACCGCGTTGTTCGAGCCGCTGGGCATCCGCCACGCCGTGTGGGAAACCGATGCCGGCGGCACGTTTGTCGCGTCCTCTTATGCCTATCTCACGGCGCGGGATCTGGCACGGGTCGGTCTGCTCATGGCCCGCGACGGGCGCTGGAATGATCGACAGTTGTTACCCAAGGATTGGGTCGCCTTCAACCGCGAGGCTTTTGCCGGCTACAAGGCGCACCAAGACGAAGCGGTGCCCGGTGGCCAGTGGTGGCTCAATCGCCCGGCGGATGGCGCCGCCGCACCGTGGCCCGACGCACCGCCCGATACCTTTGCCGCCCTCGGCCACTGGGGGCAGGCGATGTATGTGATTCCCAGCGAGAAACTGGTGATCGTGCGCTATGCCGATGATCGCGACGGTAGCTATCGCCATAACGAATTGCTCAAGCGCGTGCTCAAGGCGGTGCAGCCATGAAGCTGGTCAAGCGGATTCTGCTGCTGGCGCTGATCGTGCTGCTGGGCTGGATCTGGCTCGAACGGGACAACCTGTGGGCGTTCCCCGACATCATCAGCGCGTACACGGCGAAGGAATATTGTTCGTGTCGCTACGTGATGAACAACGACGCCGAGTATTGCCGGGGCTATGTGAAACAGTGGCTGCCGACCAGCGGGTTTACCGATGACAGTGCGAGCAAAACCGTCACCGTCAGTGGCATGGGCCGCAGCAACCGTGCCCAGTGGTTGAGCGAACGCCAGGGTTGCCGCCTCAATCCCTGAAACCCTCGATCCTCCAGTCAATAGATAACCCTGTGGGAGCTGGCTTGCCAGCGATGACGGTGTGTCAGTCAACAGAGATATAGCCTGTCCCGCCGCTATCGCTGGCAAGCCAGCTCCCACAGGGATTTTCACCAATCGATAGATTTGCGGCGATCAGTTTGCAATAACGGCGTGGGCGGTTAAGGTTCGTGCAGGTTTATCGCCCAACGAGTGTTCAATGTTCAACCGCTCCCTCTACAAAGCCTTTGTCAGTCTGCTGCTGGCCTCTGCCGCATTGCCGGTGCAGGCCAATTGGTATCTGGATGGCGAGTCGTCGCGGCTGTCGTTTGTCAGCACGAAAAACGCCCACATTTCCGAAGTGCAACGCTTTCTGGTGCTGCACGGCAAGGTCGATCCCGACGGTCGGGCCGAGGTCGAAGTCGAGCTGGAATCGATCAACAGCGGCATCCCGCTGCGCGACGAGCGCATGCGCAAGGAGCTGTTCCAGATCGAGCAATTCCCCGAAGCGACCATCAGCACCCAAATCGACCTGCGCCCGATCAACGATCTGGCCCCCGGCGCGCAGCTGGAATTGCGTTTGCCACTGACCGTCAACCTGCACGGCAAGCAACACGAATACCCGGCGGAGTTGCTCGCAACCCGCCTCGATGACCGGCGTTTTCAAGTGGTGACCCTCGAACCGCTGGTGATCAACGCCGAAGACTTCGACCTGGTTCCGGGGCTGGAAACCCTGCGCAACCTCGCTGGTCTGTCGGCCATCAGTCTGTCGGTGCCGGTGGGTGCGGTACTGATTTTCACGGCGCGCTGACATGCGCGGCGCGGTGTTTCCGTGGCGTGACGGCAACCGGTTCGAACTGTTGATCGACGGCCCGCAATTCTTCCCGCGCATGCTGGTGGAGATTGCCCGCGCCGAGGAGCAGGTCGAGCTGGAGTTGTATCTGGTGGAGGCGGGCGCTTGTGCCGAGGCCGTGGTTCAGGCGCTGGTGCAGGCCGCCGAGCGCGGGGTGCGGGTGCGCTGCCTGTTCGATGACTACGGCAGTCTCGCGTTTACCTTGCACCTGCGTCAGCGCCTGACCAAAGCCGGGGTCGAACTGCGTTTCTACAATCGCCTGAACTGGCGGCGCTGGGTCGGCAATTTCTACCGCGATCACCGCAAATTGCTGCTGGTCGATCAGCGTCTGGCAGTGGTCGGCGGTACCGGTGTCACCGATGAGTTCTGGACGCCGGGGCAGGACAGCAGCGAGTGGCACGAAGTGATGGTGGAAATTCGCGGCCCGCTGGTGCTCGACTGGCAAGTGCTGTTCGATCGCCAGTGGATCGCCAACCGCCATCGCCGGGCCTGGAAACCTTCCGCGCATGTCGGTCTGCCGCGCCTGCCCAAAGTCCCGGACATGGGTGAGGGCATGGGGCGAGTGGCCTATGCCGATGCGCGTCAGCATCGCGACATTCTGCAATCGTTGTTTCGCGCCCTCAACAGCGGGCAGAAACGCATCTGGATGGCCACCCCGTATTTCCTGCCGACCTGGAAAATCCGCCGCTCGCTGCGCAAGGCTGCGGCCCGTGGTGTCGATGTGCGGCTGTTGCTCACCGGGCCGCGCACCGATCACCCGTCGGTACGCTACGCCGGCCATCGCTACTACCCGCGCCTGCTCAAGGCCGGGGTGCAGATCTTCGAATATCAGCCGTGTTTCCTGCATCTGAAAATGGTCCTGGTGGACGAGTGGGTGAGCATCGGTTCGTGCAACTTCGACCATTGGAACCTGCGCTTCAATCTGGAGGCGAATCTGGAGGCGCTGGACCCGGCGTTGACGGCAGCGGTGGTGCAGAGTTTCGAGAAGGATTTCGGCCTGAGTCAGCAGGTCAGTTTGGAGGAGTGGCAGCGCCGGCCGTTGTGGCGGCGAGTGAAGCAGCGGATCTGGGGATGGGTGGATCGGCTGGTGGTCAACATTCTCGATCGGCGCGGATAACCGCCAAACACCATTCCCCTGTAGGAGCTGCCGAAGGCTGCGATCTTTTGATCTTGTGTTTCTAAACCAAAATCAAGATCAAAAGATCGCAGCCTTCGGCAGCTCCTACAGGGTATTGCGGTGTTTGTTACAGCAACTCAAAACTCTGCTGCGTCACATCCTGCGAATCCAGGCCGATCTGCACGTTGAACTTGCCAGGCTCTGCCGCGTACTTGAGCTGGGCGTTGTAGAACTTCAGGTCATCTTCGGTGATGGTGAAGTGCACGACTTTCTGTTCGCCGGCCTTGAGCATGATTTTCTGGAAGTTCTTCAGTTCCTTCACCGGGCGAATCATCGAGCCGGCAACGTCCTGGATGTACAGCTGCACCACGGTTTCGCCGTCACGTTTGCCGGTGTTTTTCAGGGTGACACTGGCATCGAGCTTGCCGGTCTTGTTCAGCGTGGTCGAGGACAGCGCCATGTCGCTCAGCGTGAACCGGGTGTAGCTCAGGCCGTAACCGAACGGGAACAGCGGGCCGGTGGTGTCATCGAAATATTGCGAGGTGTAGTTGCCCGGTTTGCCCGGCGTGAACGGCCGGCCAATGCTCAGGTGGTTGTAGTAGGTCGGGATCTGGCCCACGGAGCGCGGGAAGGTCACCGGCAGTTTGCCCGACGGGTTGTAGTCGCCGAACAGCACGTCGGCGATGGCGTTACCGCCCTCGGTGCCGCTGAACCAGGTTTCCAGAATCGCATCAGCCGACTGGTTCTCTTCGAGGATGGTCAGCGGACGGCCGTTCATCAACACCAGTACCAGCGGTTTGCCCGTGGCTTTCAATGCGCGGATCAACTCGCGCTGGTTTTCCGGGATGTTCAGGTCGGTACGGCTGGAGGACTCGTGGGACATGCCACGGGACTCGCCAACGGCGGCGACGATCACGTCGGCGTCCTTGGCCGCTTTTACCGCTTCGTCGATCAACACGTTGGCCGGGCGCGGATCATCGACCACTTCCGGGGCGTCGAAGTTGAGGAAGTTCAGGTAATCCAGAACCTTCTTGTCGCTGGTGATGTTGGCGCCACGGGCGTAGATCAGGTTGGCCTTGTCGCCGATCACCGAGCTCATGCCGTCGAACAGGGTGACTGATTGCGCAGGTTTGCCCGCAGCGGCCCAGCTGCCCATCATGTCGATGGGTGCCTTGGCCAATGGGCCGACCAGCATGACTTTTGCGTCTTTCTTCAGCGGCAGGGTGTCGTTCTGGTTCTTCAGCAGCACCAGGCTGCGACGTGCCACGTCACGGGCCTCGGCGCGGTGCAGACGGCTTTCGGCGTAGGTGTCGGCCGGATCATCCTCGGCCTTGCCGATGCGCAGGTACGGATCCTTGAACAGGCCCATGTCGTACTTGGCGGCGAGCACTTCGCGCACCGCGTTGTCGATGTCTTTCTGCTCGATCTCGCCGGACTTGAGCAGCCCCGGCAGCTCTTTGCCGTACAGGGTGTCGTTCATGCTCATGTCGATGCCGGCCTTGATCGCCAGCTTCGCCGCTTCACGACCGTCGGCGGCCACGCCGTGCTTGATCAGTTCGAAGATCGCGCCGTGGTCGCTGACCGCCAGGCCTTTGAAGCCCCAGTCCTTGCGCAGCAGGTCGTTCATCAGCCAGGTGTTGGCCGTGGCCGGAATGCCGTTGATCGAGTTCAACGCCACCATCACCCCACCGGCACCGGCGTCGATCGCCGCGCGGTACGGTGGCAGGTAATCCTGGTACATCTTCACCGGGCTCATGTCGACGACGTTGTAGTCGCGACCGCCCTCGACCGCGCCATACAAGGCGAAGTGCTTGACGCTGGCCATGATGCTGTCAGCCGCGCTCGGCGTGTCGCCCTGATAGGCCTTGACCATCACTTTGGCGATGCGCGAGGTCAGGTAGGTGTCTTCACCGAAGCCTTCGGAGCTGCGGCCCCAGCGCGGATCGCGGGAGATGTCGACCATCGGCGCGAAGGTGATGTCGAGGCTGTCGGCCGCAGCTTCTTTGGCGGCAACGCGCCCGGACTGGCCGATGGCGTCCATGTCCCAGCTCGAGGCCAGGGCCAGCGGAATCGGGAAAATCGTACGGTGACCGTGGATCACGTCGTACGCAAAAAACATCGGAATCTTCAGGCGACTGCGCATCGCCGCGTCCTGCATCGGACGGTTTTCCGGGCGAGTGATCGAGTTGAACGTGCCGCCGATGTTGCCGGCGGCGATCTCTTTGCGGATCAACTCGCGAGGCATTTCCGGGCCGATGCTGATCAGGCGCAACTGGCCGATCTTTTCATCGAGGGTCATTTGCTTCATCAGATTGCTGATGAACGCGTCCTTGTTTTCCAGGGGTGCCGGGGTCGTGGCGGCCAATACTTGATGACTGGCCAGGCTGACGAACAGACCCAGCAAACACAGCTTCTTCATGAATATTTTTCTCAAGGGCCCAAGCGGCAATGCAATGCCGGCCAGCCAAAAGTTAGGGAGCGACTATTGTTGTTCGGGTGCAGGCTCAAAATGACCGAGCCAAAAACGCCCGCCGACACTCGGCAGCGTTTGCGCAGGGCCTCTTTTTAGCCCATCGGCCCGTTGCAATCCAGTGGCGCGGCCGATTATGCCCCAACCGCCGATGCAGAAGGTTTCACGGTCGGTTTTTTATGAAATACGCCAGGGAGCATCACTTTGATGAATGTCAGTCCAACCTACCGTTCGCGTTTGCAGGTCGCCACGCTGCTGGTCCTCGCCACCTTGTTGACCGCGTGCGGCATCAACAATATCCCGACCCTCGACGAACAGGCGAAAGCCGCCTGGGGCCAGGTCCAGAACCAGTATCAGCGCCGTGCCGATCTGATCCCCAACCTGGTGGAGACTGTCAGAGGCTACGCCAAACATGAAGAGGCGACCCTGACCGCAGTGGTCGAGGCGCGGGCCAAGGCGACGTCGATCCAGGTCGATGCCAGCACCCTCGACAACCCGGAAAAACTCAAACAGTTCCAGCAGGCCCAGGATCAGTTGAGCGGTGCGCTCAGCCGTCTGATGGTGGTCTCCGAACGTTATCCGGACCTGAAGGCCAACCAGAACTTTCTCGCCCTGCAATCGCAGCTCGAAGGCACGGAAAACCGGATTGCCGTGGCGCGGCGCGATTTCATTCTGGCGGTGCAGAAATACAACACCGAGATCCGCACCTTCCCCGGTCGCCTCTGGCACAGCGTGATGTACAGCGATCTGCCAATTCGCGAAACCTTCGAAGCCACCACCCCCGGTGCGGAAAAGGCCCCGGAAGTGAAGTTCTGACAACCCCCTGTAGGAGCTGCCGCAGGCTGCGATCTTTTGATCTTGATTTTTTAAAAGCAAAAGATCGCAGCCTGCGGCAGCTCCTACAGGAGGATCGGTGGAGGGTATTCATGCGTGTGTTGAAGATAGGCCTGGTGCTGATGCTCTGGCTGTTCGCCGTCAGCGCCCGGGCCGAGTTGACGTTCCCGGCGCTGAGCGGGCGGGTGGTGGACGAAGCGCAGATGATCGAGCCGTCGGTGCGCGCCCAGTTGAGCCAGCAATTGCAGGCTCACGAGCAGGCCACCGGCGAGCAACTGGTGGTGGTCACGGTGCCTGATCTGCAGGGCACCACCATCGAGGATTACGGCGTGCAACTGGGCCGGCACTGGGGCATCGGCCAGAAGGACAAGAACAACGGCGCGCTGCTGATCGTTGCCCGTGACGAGCGCAAGCTGCGCATCGAAGTCGGCTACGGTCTGGAGGATCGGCTGACCGATGCTCAGACCTCGGTGATCATCCATCAGGTTATCACCCCGGCGTTCAAGGCTGGCAATTTCAGCAAGGGCATCAGCGACGGCGTGGCGGCGATGCTGGTGGTGCTTGGCGGCAATCCGCTGGACGAGCCGTCGACGGTGTATGAGTCGAGCGGCGATCCGCAGAGCGATTTTGTCTCGCGTCACCCGCTGTTGTTCGTTTTTCTGGTGGTGTTGTTCATCCTGACCGTGTTTGTCTGCCAGATGCTCGGTATCCTTCCCGCCGGCCGGGGTGGCTCCGGTGGCGGAGGCGGTTTCGGTGGTGGTGGTTTTGGCGGCGGCGGAGGTGGGGGCTTCAGCGGCGGCGGGGGCAGTTTCGGCGGCGGCGGTTCGTCCGGCGGCTGGTGAACACACAACAATAATGATCAGGCACTTTTCGACATGGCATTACTGACTGAACACGAACAACGCAAAGTCGCCGAGGCGATCGCCCGGGTCGAGCGCGACACCGACGCCGAACTGGTCACAGTGCTGGCGGCCCGCGCCGATGACTACGCGTACATTCCGCTGCTGTGGGCCAGCCTGCTGGCGCTGCTGGTGCCGGGCATCGTTCATTACCTGACGGGCTGGCTGACCATGCGCAGCCTGCTGCTGGTGCAGTGGGGGTTGTTCATCGTCCTGTGCCTGCTGTTTCGTCTGCCGAAAATCACCACCCACCTGATCCCGCGCCGTGTGCGCCACTGGCGCGCGTCCAACCTGGCGCGGCGGCAGTTTCTCGAACAGAACCTGCATCACACCGTGGGCAGCACCGGCATGTTGATCTTTGTCTGCGAAGCCGAGCGTTACGTGGAGATTCTGGTAGACGAGGGGATCTCCCGACGGCTGGACAACAACAGCTGGGACACGATTGTCGCCGCGTTCACCGAGCAGGTGCGTCATGGCCGCACGCTAGAAGGGTTTGTCACCTGCATCGAGGCCTGCGGTGAACTGCTCAAGGTGCACGTACCGGTGACGCAGGTGAGGAATGAATTGCCCAATCGGTTGATTGTGTTGGGTTGAGTCTCTGGGCGCAGTCATTCCCTGTGGCGAGGGAGCTTGCTCCCGCTGGGGCGCGAAGCGGCCCTGAACCCGGTAAACGCGGTTTGTCTGGAGTAAGTAGTCGCCTGTTTTAACGACTGCTGCGCAGCCGAGCGGGAGCAAGCTCCCTCGCCACAAAAGACCCGGTGCAATAGGTTCTGGTGCCGTTGGGTAAATAAGAGCGTGTCCCCAACCGCCATCCCCCCTAAAATACCCGCCACTTCCGATTTCGCCCGTTCGAGGCCGCTTGTCCATGTCCGTTACCGCCCCCTCCACCAAACCCACGCCAGACCATCACGCCCAGTTCATCGAGCTGCTGCAAACCAGCCTCGAACAGAACGGTTTCATCAAACTGGTGCTGGCCAAATACGTGGGCGAAGAGGCGGATCTGCAGCGGATCATCATCAAGGCAGTGACGGTCAAGGCGCAGCCCAACCTGTCGTTCGTTTATCGCTACAAGACCCGCGACATCACCAAGAACCTGCCGTTGGCCGAAGGCGTGGCGGTGATTGCCGAGCTGTTGCCGGCCGCGTTCAAGAATGCGCATTTGCTGACCGTGACCGACGAAGCCCAGCTCGAATACAGCAAAAAGGGCAAGAGTTCGCTGTTCAAGAGCAAGCCTCAGCAATTGCGTGAAGCACCGTCCGCCGAGCACAACCGTGAGAAAAACCGTTTTCTGGACCTGAGCCGGCCGTTCCTCAAGGATCTGGGCGTGACCAACGCGCAGCATGAGCTGATCCCGGCGATGTCGCGCAAGTGGAAGCAGATCAACAAGTTCATCGAAGTCTTCAGCCACGCCCTGACCTCCTCACCGCTGGCGCTGGACAAGCCGGTGCGGGTGGCGGATTTCGGTTCGGGCAAGGGCTACCTGACGTTCGCGATTCACGATTACCTGCGCAACACGCTCAAGGCCGAAGGCGAAGTCATCGGCGTCGAGCTGCGCGAAGAAATGGTCAACCTGTGCAACGCCGCTGCGGCCAAGCTGGAACACCCGGGGCTGGTGTTCAAGTGCGGTGACGTGCGCAGCGTGGCGCCGAGCGAACTGGACGGGATGATCGCCCTGCATGCCTGCGACATCGCCACCGACTACGCGATCCACACCGGCATCCGTTCCGGCGCGTCGATCATCATGTGCTCGCCGTGCTGCCACAAGCAGATCCGCCTGCAGATCCAGAGCCCGGCGCTGCTCAAGCCGATGTTGCAATATGGTCTGCACCTGGGCCAGCAGGCGGAAATGGTCACCGACAGCCTGCGCGCGTTGTTCCTCGAAGCCTGCGGTTACGAAACCAAAGTGTTCGAGTTCATCTCGCTGGAACACACCAACAAGAACAAGATGATTCTGGCGGTGAAACGCGCCGAGCCGGTCGACCCGGCCCAGTTGCTGGTGAAGATTGCCGAGTTGAAAGCGTTCTACAACATCAGCGAGCACTGTCTGGAAACGCTGCTGCGTTCGGATGGATACCTCTGATCCTGTGGGAGCGAGCTTGCTCGCGAAAGCGGACTGACAGTCAACGATGATGTCGACTGTTACGGCCCCTTCGCGAGCAAGCTCGCTCCCACATTTGATTTTACTGCGGTCTTGCGCCCAAGCATCACCGTCGCGATGACCCCACAGGCAAACACCCAGGTGATCGGCTCGACATGTTCGCCAAAGAACAGCGCCGAAAACGCGATGGTGAAAAAGATCTGCAGTAACTGGATCTGACTGACCCGCGCGATCCCGCCCATCGCCAGCCCGGCGTACCAGGCGAAGAACCCGAGGAACTGCGAAAACAGCGCCACATAGCCGAACGCCCACCAGGCCTTGGCTGACACTGCACCGTGATGTTGCAGCGCCAGATACAAGACTGGCCCGATCAGCAGCGGCGTCGACAGCACCAGCGCCCAGCAGATTACCTGCCAGCCGCCCATTTCCTTGGCCAACCGGCCACCTTCGGCATAGCCCAGACCACCGACGGCAATTGCGCCGAGCATCAACAAGTCACCGGCCTGAATGCTCCCGGCTCCGGTGTACAACGCGTAGCCGAGCACCAGCGCACTACCGAGCGCGGCGCAGGCCCAGAAGGCTTTCGACGGGCGTTCATGGGACAACCAGGCGGCATACAGCGCCACGCACAGCGGCTGCAAACCGTTGACCAGTGCGCCATGGGACGCCGGCAAAGTTTGCATGGCCCACGCCGACAGTACCGGGAAGCCAAGAATCACCCCGGCGATTACCAGGCTCAGGCCTTTGACCTGCTGCCAGGTCGGCCACTTCTCGCGCCGCCATAACAACAGCGCCGCCGCCGGAATTGCCGCAAACAGCGCGCGGCCGAGGCCGTTGAGCAACGGATGCAGTTCCTGCACCACAATCCGGGTGAAGGGCAGGGTCAGGCTGAAAATCACAACCCCGAGCAGGCCGAGGGCCATGCCGGTGTTTTCGCGCGAGGACATGATGAGAACCAGAATAGAAGGTGGCAGGGGATTGCCTTAATCAAGCCATAAACCGGGGCGCTCGGGCTGGTACAGCCAGGCAAAGAGTTATCCATACAGTTGGATCCCCTGTGGCGAGGGAGCTTGCTCCCGCTGGGCTGCGAAGCGGCCCCCGCTTTTTCAGGAAAACTGTGCAAACAGGTTTTGCGCCTGCTGCGCAGTCGAGCGGGAGCAAGCTCCCTCGCCACAAAGGCGGGGAGGCGTAGTAGCCGGTTGTTACCCGCCCGAAACAATAAGGTCTACCTTGAATACTCCTGCAAGCCCATTCCCAGAGGAGTCCTCCCCATGGCCGCGAAAAAAATCCTGATGCTGGTCGGCGATTACGTCGAAGACTACGAAGTGATGGTGCCGTTCCAGGCCCTGCAAATGGTCGGTCACACTGTGCACGCCGTGTGCCCGGAAAAGGCTGCGGGCAAGACTGTGCGCACCGCGATCCATGACTTCGAAGGCGACCAGACTTACAGCGAGAAACCGGGTCACCTGTTCGCCCTCAACTTCGATTTTGCCAAGGTCGCCGAGGCCGATTACGACGCGCTGCTGATCCCCGGCGGACGAGCGCCGGAATACCTGCGCCTGAACGAGACAGTCCTGGAACTGGTGCGCGCCTTCGACAAGGCCGGCAAGCCGATTGCCGCGGTCTGCCACGGCGCGCAGCTGTTGGCGGCAGCGGGCGTTCTCGAAGGGCGCGAATGCAGCGCCTATCCGGCCTGCGCGCCGGAAGTGCGCCTGGCCGGTGGCACGTTCATCGATATCCCGGTGACCGACGGCCACGTTCAAGGCAATCTGGCGACTGCGCCAGCGTGGCCGGCGCATCCGAACTGGCTGGCCGGTTTCCTCGGCCTGCTCGGCACCAAGATCACCCTGTAACGAGGATTCGCCGATGTGCGAGCTCTACGTCAAGGCCGACCCGATTCTCTACGAATCCCGCTCGCGCTCGCTGCGCATCTGCGGCGTGGTGACGACGCTGCGCCTGGAAAACCAGTTCTGGGACATCCTCAGCGAAATCGCCGAAGTCGATGGCATGACCACCAACCAGTTGATCGCCAAGCTGTATGAAGAGGTGATGGATTATCGCGGGGAGGTGGTGAATTTTGCTTCGTTTTTGCGGGTGAGCTGTACGCGGTATCTGAGCCAGCGGCGCACGTCTGCGCCGGCGTTGGCGGTGGTACGGGCGGGGGTAAAATAGCCCCGACCGAGTTGACCCCATCGCGGGCAAGCCCGCTCCCACAGGTTTCTCTGATGCTCACAAAATTTTGTGGTCGCTGAAGAACTCTGTGGGAGCGGGCTTGCCCGCGATGGCACTGGTACAGGCGACATAAGTCCTGGGCTGGTCTTAACTCACTGGCGCAAAACCTCTCAACCGCCAAGGAGAAACGCGCATGTCCGGATGGTACGAAGTGAGCAAAAGCAGCAACGGCCAGTTCAGGTTTGTGCTGAAGGCCGCCAACGCCGAAACCATTCTCACCAGCGAGCTCTACACCACCCGCGCGGCTGCCGACAGCGGCATTGCTTCGGTGCAGACCAACAGTCCGCTGGATGAACGCTACGAGAAAAAGACCACCAAGGACGGCCATCCTTACTTCAACCTCAAGGCCGCCAACCACCAGATCATCGGCAGCAGCGAGTCGTACTCCAACGACGCCGCTTGCGCCAAAGGCATCGCCAGCGTCAAGGCCAACGGGCCGAGCAAAGTGATCAAGGACAAGACCTTGCCGGTGCTCTGAGTCCAGCACATCCCTCTGTAGGCGCTGCGGCACGCTGTGATCTTTTGATCTTGATGGTAAAGATCAGGATCAAAAGATCGCAGCCTCGTTTCACTCGACAGCTCCTACAGGGTTTTGTGTGTGGCCTGGGATCAGCGCAGGGTCTTGAGGAGGGTTTGCAGCTGCGTTTGTCCCGCCTCGCTCAACGGGAATACCGGTAGTCGTGGAGCGCCGACTTCCAGCCCGGTTTCACGCAATCCAGCCTTGATCGTCGCTGGCAAACCGCCCTTGAGGATGAAGTCCAGCAGCGGCAACTGGCGGTAGAACAACTCCCGTGCCCGTTCCAGATCACCGGCCAGCGACGCCGCGTACAGATCCAGATTCAGCTGCGGAATCAGGTTCGGCGCGGCGGTGCACCAACCCTTGGCCCCGGCGGCAAACGCTTCCAGCGCCAGCGGGTTGCAGCCGTTGTAGAACGGTACCTGACCGTCGCCCAACAGTTGCAGCTTGTGCATGCGCTGAATATCGCCGGTGCTCTCCTTGACCATGGTCACGTTTTCCACGCCGTTGACGATGCGCAGAATCAGCTCCACCGACATGTCGGTGCCGCTGGTGGCCGGGTTGTTGTAGAGCATGATCGGCACGCCGATGCTGTCGCCGATGGCGCGGTAGTGCGCGAGGATTTCCGCTTCAGTGAGCTTCCAGTACGACGCCGGCAGCACCATCACCACGTCAGCGCCGTGGGCTTCAGCGAAGCGTGCGCGGCGTACGGCTTTGGCGGTGGTCAGGTCGGACACGCTGACAATGGTCGGCACCCGTTTGGCCACGTGTTTGATGCTGAACTCGGCGACCTGATCCCACTCGGCGTCGCTGAGGTAAGCGCCTTCGCCGGTGCTGCCGAGCGGGGCGATGGCATGGACGCCACTGTTGATCAGGCGATCGATGGATTGGCCGAGTGCCCGCAGATCGAGGCCTTCGCCATGGGTGCCGAACGGGGTGATGGTGTAGCCGATGATGCCGTGAATATTGGACATGATGAGTCTCCGGAAAAAGCTGAAATCAGTTCAGGCAATCGGCGTGTTGGCGCAGGTTCTGCCGGGCATAGTAGTTGAAGGCGGCAGCGTGGCGTTTGGGTTTTGACACCCAGTCATGGGCCTCGCGACCCAGTTGCGGAATGATCGGCTTGATCGTCCCGGCGGCCATCGCCAGCAGCTGCAGTCTGGCGGCGCGCTCGATCAATTGGGCGATGACGCAGGCTTCTTCGATCGTGCTGCCGGTCGACAACTGGCCGTGGTGCGACAGCAGAATCGCGCGCTTGTCGCCCAGTGCCCCGGCGATCAGTTCGCCTTCCTCGTTACCAACCGGCACGCCTGGCCAGCCTTCGAGAAACGCGCAGTCGTCGTACAGCGGGCACAGATCCATGTGGGAAATCTGCAGCGGCACTTCCAGCATCGACAGTGCGGCAATGTGCGTCGGATGGGTGTGGATGATGCAGTTCACGTCCGGCCGGGCGCGGTAGACCCAGCTGTGGAAACGGTTGGCCGGGTTGGCCATGCCGTGGCCTTCGAGCACTTCCAGGTCTTCGTTGACCAGCAGCAGATTGCTCGCGGTGATTTCATCGAAACCCAGGCCCAGTTGTTGAGTGTAATAGGTCCCCGGTTGTGGGCCGCGAGCGGTGATTTGTCCGGCCAGACCGGAGTCATGACCGTTCTCGAACAGGATCCGGCAGGTCAGCGCCAGCTTTTGCCGGTCAGTCCACGTATTATCCGCCAGGGTGTTTTGCATCTGGGTCAGCGCTTGCTTGACCAGTTGCGCTTTGGGTAGTGCTAATGTCTTGGCCATGTCTGTGTCCTTTGGGTGAGTGCAAATGACACGAAAGAGCCTATATGACACAAAGTGTCATAAGCAAGCATGAATTGTCGCTTCCTTGATGGAATAACTGCTGCGCATGTCTATCCGTTTGAAATTATTGAGAAAAAAACTTGGCGTAACGCTTGAGGCACTGGCCGAAAAATCCGGCATGACCAAGAGTTATCTGTCGAAAGTCGAACGCGGGTTGAACACTCCGTCGATTGCGGCCGCGCTGAAACTGGCGAAAGCGCTGAACGTGAAGGTCGAGGAACTGTTCTCCGAAGACAACGTCAGCCTCGACAGCTACAGTCTGGTGCGCAGCCACGAACGCCAGTCACTGGCGGCCAATGATCAGAGCCCGGGCTATGCGGTGCTGGCGCATCAGGTCAGCGAACGCAACCTGCTGCCATTCATCATCTACCCGCCGCGCGAATTCACCGACAAGACCTTCAAGGAGCACTTGGGCGAGGAGTTTCTGTTCGTCCACGAAGGGCAGGTGGAAGTGGATTTCATGAATGAGCGGGTGCTGCTGGAGCGCGGCGATGCGCTGCATTTCAATGCGCAGAAACCGCATCGGATCCGGTCGGTGGGCGAGGTGCAGGCGCAGTTGCTGGTGGTGGTGCACAGCAGCGAAGAATGAGCCGATTCTGCTGTTGTGGCGAGGGAGCTTGCTCCCGCTTGGCTGCGCAGCAGTCAGCGCTTTGCAGCTTGATATTTGGGGGCAGCTTCGCTGCCCAGCGGGAGCAAGCTCCCTCGCCACAGGTGATGTATTGGCTTCAGACTTCGACGGGCACTGACAACTTCGGATTCCCCAACGCATGCGTCTTCGCATCAAAAAACCGCAACGCAACCCCGGTGCCCTCAAACACCTTGGCGTAATGCCGTTTCTGATGCTGGATGAACGCCGCACTGCGCGGGTAAATCGAGATCGCCACGTTCGCCGGTTTTGCCAGCCGCAGCGCCCGCACGATGTGCGCATCCTGCTCGCCCAGCGCATGCCCGAAGATGCACAGGTTCTGCGCGTGTCCCAATAACTGCTCATAACAGAACGACAGATAATCCGAACTGCGGATGGTCTTGAGCTTGTCCGCGCTCGGCCCTTCGGTGACGAACAGCGGCACATCATCCAGGGTCTTGATCGTATTGTTGATCGCGAAACTGCCGAGCAGGGTGCCCTCGGTCGAGGTCAGTTTGCGCGCGGTGCCGTCCTGATTGCGCACCAGGTGCAGGCCACCGTGCAGGTACAGCAGACGCGGTTTGGCGCTGCTGCTTGCACTCAGATCGAAACTGGCGTCGGGGCCATTGAACAGGTCATCGATCGCCTCGCTGCGGTGCTGGATCGCCCAATAGTTGAGCAGATCGTAATTGGTGGTGAACACCGTGCGATAACGCGCCAGTTCTTCATTGAGCGTGGTCAGGGTCGAGGCCTGCACCAGTCGCCAGGGAATGTGTACCGCGTGCACGCTGTTGATCAGCGCTTCCTTGATCGCGTAATAGCGATTGCGCGGTGCGGCCGAGCTGACCGCCAGCGCCTTGTTGACCCGGCTGGTGGTTTTCAGCGCACCGAGCACTTGTTCGAAGCTGCGCGTCTGCATCGCGTCGAACACGCTCAGTTCCGACGGGCTCAGCGGTTTCTCTTCCACGGTGCGCGCGTTTTCGAACAGCGAGTCGTAGCCGAAATCGTCCCACACCGCGCGACTGGCGCCATTGCCCACCAGCAGACCGTTGAAGTCGGCGGTGGCGCGCAGGGCGCTCCAGTCTTCGAGGGTGGCATCGACATCCAGAAAATCGCTCATTGCTTGGCACATCTCAAAACATAGGGGCTGATGGACGGCGACTTTATCACGAGCGGGCATTGAGCCAGATCAACATCGGTGCTGACCGATCGGTCGATCCTGTGCACATCCGCCGGATCGGAGCAGTCGATTCGGCCCCAGTCAGGAGACGCGCATGAGCAGCACCTTTTTCATTCCGGCGGTAAACATCATGGGCAACGGATGCCTCGACGAGGCCATGGTTGCGATCCGTAATTATGGTTTTCGCAAGGCGCTGATCGTCACTGATACGGGGCTGGCCAAGGCTGGCGTGGCAACCATGATCGCCGAGAAACTGGCGATGCAGGACATCGATTCGGTGATCTTCGATGGCGCCAAACCCAACCCGAGCATCGCCAACGTCGAGTCCGGTCTGGCGCTGCTCAAGGACAGTCGCTGTGATTTCGTGGTGTCGCTGGGCGGTGGTTCGCCCCATGACTGCGCCAAGGGCATCGCCCTGTGCGCAACCAACGGCGGGCAGATCCGCGACTACGAAGGCGTCGATCAATCGAGCAAGCCGCAGCTGCCGCTGATCGCTATCAACACCACCGCCGGCACCGCCAGCGAGATGACCCGTTTCTGCATCATCACCGACGAGTCACGCCACGTGAAAATGGCCATCGTCGACCGCAACGTCACGCCGCTGCTGTCGGTCAACGACCCGGCGCTGATGGTCGCCATGCCGAAAAGCCTGACCGCCGCCACCGGTATGGACGCGCTGACCCACGCCATCGAAGCCTACGTTTCGACTGCGGCCAACCCGATCACCGACGCCTGCGCACTGAAGGCCGTGACTCTGATCAGCAACAACCTGCGTCTGGCGGTGCGTGACGGCAGCGACCTTGCGGCGCGAGAGAACATGGCTTACGCGCAGTTCCTCGCCGGCATGGCGTTCAACAACGCATCGCTTGGCTACGTGCATGCGATGGCGCACCAGTTGGGCGGTTTCTACGACTTGCCCCATGGCGTGTGCAATGCAGTGTTGCTGCCGCACGTGCAGACTTTCAACGCGCTGGTCTGCGCCGAACGCCTGACTGACGTCGCCCACGCCATGGGCGCGGATATTCGTGGGTTCAGCCCGGAAGAGGGCGCCCAGGCGGCGATCAATGCGATCCGTTGTCTGGCCAGGGACGTCGACATACCGGGCGGCCTGCGTGAACTCGGCGCCAAGCTCAGCGATATTCCAGTGCTCGCCACCAACGCACTGAAAGACGCGTGCGGTCTGACCAACCCACGGGCGGCGGATCAGCGGCAGATCGAGGAGATTTTCCGTAACGCGTTTTGAGCAGGGTACAGCCTCGACACGTTCCGAGGTTTTTCGCGCCACCTCTGACGCCATCGCGAGCAGGCTCACTCCTACAGGGGAACGCATTTCAACTGTAGGAGTGAGCCTGCTCGCGATGGCTGTCTTCCAGACATCGAATAACCCTCTGGATTAACCGACTGCTGCCACATTCCTCTCAAACACCCCACCAAACTGAATCAACATCACCCCGCCAATCAGCAACAACGACCCCAGCGCGCGCGATAACGTCAGCTGTTTCTCCACCAGCCCGAACAGCCCGAAGTGATCAAGCAGCATCGACGCAATCACCTGCCCGGCCAACGCCAGCGCAACAAATCCCGACGCGCCGAGCCTGGGCAGCAACATCACCGCCAGCGCCACAAAACACACGCCGAACGCACCGCCAGCCCACATCCACAAGGGTGCCTTGCTGATAAACCCCAGCGACGGCAGCGGCAGGCGCAACGCCAGAATCACCGGCACCAGCACCAACACACTCACCAGCAACGAGGCCAGAGTTGCCCACAACGGATGGCCGAGTCCCCGTGCCAGGTTGCTGTTGATCGCACTTTGAAACGGCACCACCGCCCCGGCAAACGCGGCCAGCAGCAACAAACCGGTCCACTGCAACGTACTCATGATCACTCTCCAACAGGTTTTGCTGGACTCTAGAGTATTCGTCGCGCAGATTTAAATTCGGTTTTGTCATACAGGGCATGCACAAGATGAATGATCTGCGTCGTATCGATCTCAACCTGCTGGTGGTTCTCGACGCCTTGCTCGGCGAGCAACATGTCACCCGCACCGCCGAGCGGCTACACCTGAGTCAACCGGCGGTCAGCCATGCGCTGGCGCGTCTGCGCGACTTGCTCGGCGATCCGCTGCTGGTGCGCGCCGGTTCGACTTTGGTGCCCACGGCGCGGGCGCTGGAACTGGTTGCGCCACTGGCCGAAGCGTTGGCCCAGGTGCAGTCGTTGCTGGCGCCGAACACGTTCGATCCGGCCACTGCGCGGCGGACCTTTCGCGTGGCGATGTCCGACTACGGCGCGGCCATCATCCTGCCCGGGCTGATCCGCACCTTGCGCCGTGAGGCGCCGGGCATCGATCTGCAGATCAGCCATGCCAGCCGCGAAGGCATGCTCGAAGGCGTGCTCAACGGCGACATCGACCTGGCCGTCGGGGTGTTTCCGGAAATGTCCAACGAGTTGCGCAGCAGCGTGCTGTTCGAAGAACGCTACGTCTGCCTGCTGGATCGCCGCAGCTTGTCGACCGACGGCGTACTGGATTTGCCGACTTACTTGTCGCGTCCGCATGTTCTGTTGGAAATGCGCGGCAGTGGCACCCCGGAAATCGAACGGGCGCTGACCTCATTGCGCGAACGCCGCCGCGTTGCCATCAGCCTGCCGCACTGGAATGTCGCGCCGCAGTTGATCAGCGGTACGGATTTGATTCTCACGGTGTCGTCGCGCAGCGTGCGCGAGATTGATCAGCAGGAACTGATTGTGCTGCCGCCACCGTTCGAGATCGCGCCGTTCACGTTTGTGCTGGCGTGGCATAGGCGCCGGGGTGGGGATCAGGCGTTGAACTGGTTGAATCGCCGGATTGAGGAGGGGATAGATCGATCCGGGAGCCGCGATTGATAATGGCCTACCACGTGCGCGGAGGAAGCCTGCGAGTATGGAAGACGCGCAGAACCTGAAGTCGGCCCTGACGAACCCGGTACGGAATCAGATAGGGGCGATCAGGGAGCGCCCACTCTCTGGTTCCGGGCAAACGTCCCTCGCGCCCGGAGGCAGGAAAGCGGGCAAGGTGATCGACGCAGTCGAGAATGGCTTGAACAAACTCTGAGGCTGCCTGCGGATTTTCAATCGCGATGTAGGCCGCTTCGTCATCGAGATTCCTGAGTGCGGTACGCAGCCACTCAACGCGCATTGGCATTCCATTTGTTGGCGATCGCCCTGACGTCATCGGCAGAAGCGAAATCACCGGCATCGGCTTCGTTCAGCGCTTTTTGGATTTCTTCAATTTGCCAGGCTTCGCGCGCCAGGTATTCGCGCAATGCATCGACTGCCAGATAGGACTTGCTGCGCCCGGTCGCTTTGGCGAGGTTGGCCAGCGTATCTGCAATTTCGTCGGGAAGCCGCAAAGACATGACGGACATGATGATCTCGGTGTAGTGATTTGTAGTGCAACATACTACAGCGTCATACTTGTCCCGGCCCGCCATTCGTCTAACTGTTGCGCACATGACTTTTATCAAGGAAGAAACATGACCTGCAGAAACACCTTCATCTTGGCTTTTGCATTTATGGCCATCACCACCCAGGCCCACGCCGCCTGCACAACCAAGAGCTTCGACGGCAAATCCATGTCGCGCTGCAATGTCTGGCCGGCGTTTCCGAGTCAGGCGATTTCGGTCAAATCCACCTATCTTGCCGATTCCGGTAGCGACGATGCCGGGGCGTTCGATCTGGAACTGGCGCTCCTCAACGCGAGCAACGCCAAACCCATTGCCACCTACCGTAAGCCGGGCGCCTACAACTCCGATGCCGTGCGCCTGGATGATGTGCGCATCGACACGGCGCGCTACCGATTGACGCCGGATATCCGCGCCTTTGGGTTGCGCGCGAAGTTCGCGCACAGTTCCCATGCCATTCCCTACGAAAAAACCGATCTGGCGCTGTATGTGCGCGAGGGCGATGAGTTACGTCCGGTGCTTGAAGGCCTGGTGGTCTTCAAGGACAACGGTGAGTTCGTAAATGACTGCGAGGGCTACAGCAAAAAAATCCGCCGGACGCTCGAGATCGCTCCAACGAGCCACAATGGTTTCGCCGATCTGATCGTCACCACCAGCGGCAGCAAAATGAAAAACACCCGGTCCGGCAATCAGTGCATATCGACAAACACCGAGCTGAAGAAAAAGCAGATCACCCTGACGTACGATGGCCAGCAGTACAACGTTCCTGAAGACCTCAGAGGTTACTGATCCCATGCTCACCGGTCTCAACCACCTGACCCTCGCCGTCAGCGATTTGCCCCGCAGCCTGGCGTTCTATCGCGATGTGTTAGGTCTGCGCGTCGAAGCGACATGGGATGCCGGTGCGTATCTGTCGCTGCCGGGGCTGTGGTTGTGCCTGTCGCTGGATGCGCAGCGTAACGGCGAGCCGTCCGTCGACTACACCCATTACGCGTTCAGCCTCGCCGAGGCAGATTTTCCGTTGTTTGTGCAGACGCTAAAAGCGGCGAATGTGAGGGAATGGCGCGACAACCGCAGTGAAGGCGCGTCGTTCTACTTTCTCGACCCTGATGGCCACAAGCTCGAGGCTCACGTCGGCGATCTCGCGTCGCGACTGGCAGCCTGTCGGCACAAACCGTACGCGGGCATGCGTTTTTACGACGCGTCGTGATCTGGCGTTGCGGGCTGATATAGACTGGCCATCACTTGTACTGGCGACAGCAGGTTTTTCATGACTCCATCGCTGCTAATGGCCGTTCTGGCCTCGGGTTTCATTTACGGCATCACGCCAGGGCCTGGCGTTCTGGCGGTGTTCGGCATCGGCGCGGCGCATGGCCGGCGGGCCGGGGCCGGGTTTCTTTGCGGCCACCTGCTCGGTGATGTGGTCTGGTGCAGCACCGCGCTGATCGCGATCGTTGGCGCCCGCGAGATCGGCAGCACCGCGTTCGATGTGCTCGGCGTGCTCAGCGGCTTGTACCTGTTCTGGCTCGGCTGGCGTGCAGTGCGGGCCAAACGTCGCAGCGCTGATCAGCCACAAGGTGCAGCGCGTCAGCCTTTCTGGCACGGCATCCTGTTCGGCCTGACCAATCCCAAGGCTTACCCGGTGGCGGTGGCGACCTTTACCGCGCTGCTGTCGAGCCGTGCCGAACTGCTCAACTGGTCGATGCTGCCGGCGCTGATCGCCCTGAGCTTCTTCGGCGGATTGCTGGCTTACGCTATCTTGATCGGCGTTGTCGGCGCCCAACGGGTACGCACGCTGTATCAGCGCCATGAGCTGATGATCACGCGGTTGTGTGGCGTGATGTTTATCGGTTTTGCCATCAATGCGCTGGTGCATGCGCTGCCGGGATTGCTGCCGAACAAGGCTTGAAGTTGTGTGCAGGGATGCGTGAACAAAGGGTCAGGGATGGTTGATCAGTGCTGCATTGTCCGGACATCCACGCTGAACCATGGAAAGCCGAAATTCCGCGCCGCTGGCGAGTTACATGGACCTGTTGCTGGATGCCGTCTGTGCGGTGGACAGGCAGGGCCGTTTCGTTTTTGTCAGCGCCGCCTGCGAGCGTATTTTCGGTTATACGCCTGACGAGTTGATCGGCCGGTCGATGATTGAGCTGGTGCATCCCGCAGACCGTCAGCGCACTCTCTCCGCCGCCCGCGACATCATGGGCGGCGAACCCAAGCACAATTTCGAAAATCGTTACGTGCGCAAGGATGGCCGCATCGTCAACATCCTCTGGTCGGCGCGCTGGTCGGAGGTCGACCAGCTGCGCATCGCCGTGGCCCGCGACATCACCGAGCGCAAGCAGGCGGAATCGCGTCAGGCTGCGCTGTATGCGATTTCCGAGGCGGCGCATGTCGCCGAAGACTTGCTGGCGCTGTTCAAACGCATCCACCTGATCATCGGCGAATGGTTGCCGGCGCTGAATTTCTCCGTGGCGCTGTACGACGAGCACTGTGCGCAGTTGAATTTTCCCTATCACGTCGATGACCACGAATTGCAGCCCGAGCAACCGGGCACCGTCACCGGGCGTTTGTGTACGGAGGTCATCCGCAGCGGTCAGCCGATTCTGCTGACGCCGGACAGCCCCGACGCCTCGCCCGACTTCGCCGCGCTGGTGACGGGGCAGGACTCACCCTGCTGGCTCGGTGTGCCGCTGAATTCGAAGAACGGCACCATCGGTGCGCTGATCGTCAAAAGTCTGCCGGGCGGCGAGCGTTACACCGAGCAGGACAAGGAATTGCTGCAATACGTCTGCGCCCAGGTCGCGACCGCGATCGAGCGTCAGCAACTGCACGCGCGGCTCAAGCGCATGGCGCAGTACGATCAACTGACCCAGCTGCCCAATCGCGGATTGCTCAAAGAGCGCCTCAAGGCTGCGTTGGCTGCTGCCCGCGAAACCTCGGGAAACATGGCGCTGCTGTACGTCGATCTGGATCGCTTCAAACAGGTCAACGACACATTTGGCCATGCGGTCGGCGACATGCTGCTGCAAACGGTGGCGAGCCGGCTCAAGGGCTGCGTACGCGATACCGATACCGTGGCGCGCATCGGTGGCGACGAATTCGTGGTGCTGTTGCACAGCGTTCACGCCGCTGAAGACGCCGACATCGTCGCCGGAAAAATCCGCCAGGTACTGATGAAGCCGATGCGCCTGGACGGTCACAACCTGCACATCGAACCGAGCATCGGTGTGGCCCGTTATCCCGAACATGGCAGCGAGGAACAGCAACTGTTCCGGCATGCCGACCAGGCGATGTACACCGCCAAACGCCTCAATCATCGGGCGGTGGATAACTGAGCCAGTGCGCGCCGTTCGTCGCGGCGCGGGCAACTTTTCTAAACCTTTGGCAGTCCGGCAATTCTCAATCTAGGCGGGCACCTGCTCGCCAACGATCAATACCAAGAGGAAGAGAATCATGCCTAATTCAAGAAACTCGAACTCGGGAAACTTCGCCAACGATCGAACGAAGGCCTCTGAAGCCGGTCGCAAAGGTGGGAAAACCACCACCACGACAGTCGACAAAGAGCCTGCGAAAACCGAAATGGGCCGCAAGCCAGCTCAGAAGTCGAAGTAGTCGGTGAGGTAGTTTTGATTGAGAGGCGGGGGCGCAAGCCCCCGCTTGAATTTGCAGAGATAGGAGGGCGCGACCATGAGCCGGATGGCCACCCAGATACGTCGTTTCAGTTTTGCCACGCTGTTGGGTTTGTTCGCGGGCACAGCATTCGCCCAGTCGCCTGCCGACTTCATCAACGATGCGTCCGCCAAAGGCATGGCCGACATCGAAGCCAGTCGTCTGGCGCACCAGAAATCCGAATCCAAAGAGGTCAAGGATTACACCATCGTCGTGATCAATGACCGCACCACGGCCAACCAGCATCTGGCGAAGATCGCGAAGAAACTCGATCTGCCGGTCGCGCCCCGTGAAGAAATCGCCGACAAGGCCAAGACCATGATCCCGCAGGTTAAAGACGGCGAAACCTTCGATCAGGCCTACGCCGCGAGCCAGGTGAAGGCGACCGAAGAGGCCATCCAGCAGATCCAGCAGGAAGCGCAGTCGACCGACGTGCCGGAAATCAAGGCATTTGCCGACGAGACGCTGCCAAAACTGCAAAGCCATCTGGAAATGGCGCGAGCGCTGCAAGCCAGCCGCTGATACTACTTGCCAATCAAAAGATCGCAGCCTGCGGCAGCTCCTACACCATTCCCTGTAGGAGCTGTCGCAGGCTGCGATCTTTTGCTTTGTTCAACTTTACTTAGCAGTCATTCAAATCCTGCTTCGGCTTGCTCTTCTCCCCCAGCCCATCAAGATTGAACACCTCGCTTTCCCCCAGGCTGCGGTAATGCTTGCGCAGCGCCTCGAGTTGTTTGAGATCCAGCGATTCCAGCCCGAGCATCGCGTTCTGCGCTTCTTTATTCACCCGCAGCAACTCATCAAGCTTCAGGTGCAGGATGTCGGTATCGCGGTTCTGCGTGTTCTGGATCAGGAACACCATCAGAAAGGTGATGATCGTGGTCGAGGTGTTGATGATCAGTTGCCAGGTGTCATTGAAATGAAAAATCGGCCCGCTCAACCCCCACAGAAAAATCAGGATCAATGCGCCCATGAACGTTTTCGGGCTACCGGCCCAGAGGGCCAGGGTCTGGGAGATTTTCGCGAATTTCATTGCCGTGTTCCTTATTGGGAGAGCTTGAAATTCAGACATCCGGGGCGCGATGAAAATTCTACTTACAAATGACGTCTGCCAAAAATTGTGAGGGTGAAGACATCCCTTGCAATAAGCCTCTCTGGAACTGTCCGCAGCGCTGCCTGTATTGTGACGAACCGCAGGAATGTCCCGACAGGAGAACGCAATGAGTTGGTCCGCCAGACAATACGTCGCTTTCGAAGATGAACGCACCCGCCCGGCCCGTGATCTGCTGGCGGCGATTCCCACGGTTCAGGCGCGATCGGTGGTCGATATCGGTTGTGGCCCGGGTAACTCCACCGAACTGCTGGTGCAGCGTTTCGAGCAGGCGCAGGTCCGAGGGCTGGACAGCTCGGCGGACATGATTGACGCGGCGCGCAAGCGGCTGCCGCAGTTGCAGTTCGAGGTCGCGCAAATCGATAGTTGGGCGGATCAAGGGCCGTTCGATGTGATCTTCGCCAACGCCGTGCTGCAGTGGGTGGCGGAACACGCGACGTTGCTGCCGGCGTTGGCGGGTAAGCTTTCGGACGGTGGCAGTCTGGCGATCCAGATGCCGGACAACCTCAACGAGCCTTCCCATCGACTGATGCGCGAAGTCGCCGCCAATGGCCCATGGGCCGCGAAACTCGCCGGCGCCGCCGGGCAGCGCACCGACATGGCGAGTGCCAGCGAATACTTCTCGATGTTGCGTCCGCACTGTTCGCGGGTCGATGTGTGGCGTACTACCTATCACCATCAGTTGTCAGGTGGAGCGGCGGGGATCGTGGAGTGGTTCAAGGGCAGTGGCTTGATTCCGTTTCTGAGCCCGCTGAGCGAAGAGGAGCAGACGCAGTATCTGCAGCAGTACCTGGCGGCCGTTGCAGAGGCTTATCCGGCGCTGCCGGATGGTTCGGTGCTGTTGCCGTTTCCGCGGCTATTTATCGTCGCGACTCGCTAAGGGCAAACAACAATTCTGTGGCGAGGGAGCTTGCTCCCGCTGGACTGCGAAGCAGGCCCAAGGTCTTCGGGGCACTTCGCGCCCCAGCGGGAGCAAGCTCCCTCGCCACAATGCATGTTTCGCGAGTTAGCGCTGCACCGCCACCAACATCATCATCGGTCGCTCCCGCTCTTCAGCCAGCGCCGGTTGCGCGGCCACCTCTGCATCGCTCGGGCCCCATTCGTTGACGTGGCGAATGGCAAAACCCGCCGCGATCAACGAATTCAACAGCGTGCCAAGCGTGCGGTGCTGCTTGATCACCCCGTCGGCCAGCCAGTGGGTTACCCGCTCGCCTTCCATCTGATAACTGTCCAGCGGCCAGCGCTTGCGACCATCGCTGTCGACCAGCCAGCCTGGATTGCGCGGGGCCATGAAGATCGGATGTTCGATGGAGAACACAAAATACGAGCCCGGTTTCAACGCCGCGTACAAATGGGCGAACAGTCCGGCCAGATCCTTGATGTAATGCAGCGCCAGCGAACTGTAGGCCAGATCGAAACTGCAGGTCGGCAGGTCGATGTGTTCAAGATCGGCGCGTTCATAGCGGATGTTCGCCGCCGTAGTGGTTTCACGCGCGCGCTCCAGCATCTTTTCCGAAACATCCAGCCCCAGCACATTGGCGGCGCCATGTTCACTAGCCCAACGGCTGAACCAGCCATAGCCGCAGCCGAGGTCGAGCACATTCAAGTCGTGCATCGATGGCAGCAAAGCCTTGAGCGCCGGCCACTCCGGCGCGGCATCGAGGCCACCGATTGAACGGTTCATCTGACTGTAACCCTGGAAAAAATCCGGGTCGTCGTAAATGTTTTGCGTCATGGGGGAAATACTCTTTTGAGTTCGGTCATCAGCGGCAAAGTGGCCGCGCCATGGAGTCCCTCGAAAGTCAAAACGCGTATTCGTCGATGGCCGCGCAGGGGGGAGGGTGGTGGGTGAAGTGGAAATGCTAGCGGGTCGTGGGGAGGGTGAGAACCGTGGGTGTGTTGTGGATCTGTAATGTCGGAACGGTGAGAATAAAAAAGCCCGGCAAACGGCCGGGCTTTTTTAAATATCAGTGACGTAATCAGTCCTGCTTTTCACGCGCCGCCAACATCAGTTGATTCTGTTTTTTGGTAGCTTCGCTCAGCACTTCGCTGTAAATGCGCTTTTTTTCTTCCGATTTCGCATTGCGAATGAAGTCTGCGAATGGACTCGTGGACTCCTTTGTGGATCCGGGTTTCATGGAGTTGCTCCGTTATTGATCCCAAGCATGGCCATCAGTTCGTGTCTCGTATGCTTCTCTGGGATATGGTAGTCGATCTTGTCGACGCCAGCCTTGTAGAGGCGTCCAGAATTATCAATATGCTTCACAAGCAGATCGACATGCAGGTCTTTGCCAAACTCTAGCTTAAGCGTGTTTACCACGTCACGCGCTGCAAAGTATTGGTCGACGAAATGCTCCGGTCGAATCCTGCGTCCTTCGGCTTCCTCACGAGCTCTGACAAAGGACCAGGCCAGGCTGGGGTCTTGGTAAACGTAGAGAACTTGCACAAATCTCCCTTTGTGGAGGCACCGCCGCACATTTTTCCTCGCGATTTCGATATTCGAAAGCGTTCCATCCAGCAGGAAGGATTGCTTTCGATCCAGAGCCAGGTCAATCAGTTTTCCAACCAGAATCGACACGGCGCCTTGGAAAAGCCAGGCATTGCCACCGTGATAGGCTTCAAATTCGTTTCTGAGTTCGTCTGGATCAATTCGCAAGATGGGCGTATCGGAGAAAAGGTTCAGCAGAGCTAATGAGGCCTCCGTTTTGCCAGCGCCCGGCGACCCCGCCATGAAAACCGAAACAGGTTCTTTTTCGGGGGGATACATCGTTTGCTCCGTGAGCCGCTTTCCAATCGCCTTCTTGTTTGATCGAGCAAACCTGATAGCGTCATTCCAGATAGCCTGCTCTTCCCCCGTCATTCCAGATCTTTTGTTTTCCTGCACTGATGGGAACCCTCTTCGAGTGAAAGGTGATTTACGGCGGAGCTCCGGACTTACCGAACTGTCGCGCCTTCCAATCAGTCAAAGCCCAAGAGCGGCTTTGCCAATACCGATTGGGAAGCCCATGCATGGGGATCATCCCTTTGAGCAGGCGGCGCTTCCGTCGTTAGTAACGATCAAAGCGTAAAGAGGGCTGGTGCATCTGCAATAAACAGTGTGTTGCATAATGGGTCGGTGCCGACCCAGAAGCTGACCTCAAATCCCGGACACAAAAAAACCGGCCCTATAGGCCGGTTTTTTTGTGTCTGCATCCCCCGTCATAACCACGACGTGAGACCTGATTGAGTGGAGCGGGTAGAGGGAATCGAACCCTCAACTAAAGCTTGGGAAGCTTTCGTTTTGCCACTAAACTATACCCGCTCAGAGCGGCTGACTTTGTACCAGAGTCGGGCGCAGATTTGAAGTTTTTCTTTTGCTCGCAGCGCGTTACAGCATTGAAAACGGTCATCCGCGGGCGAATCTGCAGGACAGTCCATGCTGGTTTTTCAGCCCCAAAGACTCGCTCGCGACGACGCTTTTTCAAATGGCCAATGCATGGTGATCCTGGACGAACGAGTAGCGCGTTCGGCTCGACTGTTGTGACGGTTTCAGGAAACCGAGCAGGGCGTTCTGGCTATCGCGGCACGCAGCCTTGTGCTCCATGTCGAGGAAGTGCCCAGTGGCCTGCAGCGTGGTGAAGGTGCTGTGCGCCACGTGGTTGGCAAATATCCGGGCGTCTTCGGCGGCAGTGTATTCATCCCATTCGCCGTTGAGGAACAGCACCGGCACGCTGATCTTCTTCGCCGCATTCAAATAGCACTGACGATCGCTGTGCAGTACGTCATTGATGTGGAAGTGCATCTGCCCGTATTCGTGCTCGGCCAGGCTGCTGACGTGGCGATAGTTGAAGCGCTTGAACAGTGACGGCAGGTGTTTGCCGATAGTGTTGTTGACCAGATGCCCGACGCGGTCGCCGTCGCGTTGGCCGAGGTAATCGACACCGCGCTCAAGGTAATCAAGCATGTGTGCGTTGATCACCGGCGAGAACGAGCTGATCACGGCTTTCTCGATACGCCGCGGCTGGTGGGACAGGGCAACCAGAGTCGCCGCACCACCCCAGGAAAACGACAGCACGTGTTCGGCGCCGAAATGGTCGATCAGCTCCAACAGGATCTGCCCTTCGACTTCCTTGGTCAGATGTTTCTCGTGACGGTTGTGGATTTTCGACTTGCCCGCGTAGGGTTGGTCGTAGCAAACCACGTTGAATTGCGGGTGCAGGTTTTTCACAGTCTGTGCAAACGACGCAGTCGTGGCCATCGAGCCGTTGACCAGGATGATGGTCTTTTCTGCGGCGTCTGCGCGATAGAACTCCGTGTAAACCCGATACTGACCCTGTATATCCAGCACAGCGATTTCTGGCCTCATGTCATAAGACTCCTGGCAAGCAAGCGGGTATGCGCGCAAATAGAGATTGCACGAGCTTTGTGACAGGTAGGCATACGCCTGGAATTTGCTTGGCCCATGTCGATCCATGACTGCGGTCGACGGGTGTTGTTATTGGCGGGCAGTCTGCCGGCTGAGGCGCAACCCAAGGGCTGACGACCGGCAAAAAGTTTCTTGGAAGTATGTTGTGACTCATCGGTCACAATTTGGCCGACGTCCTGATTCAAGCAGTGGGAGCGGGATCGCGCAAGTGCCGTTGGTAAATTGTTCGACAACTTCTGCTGAGCGGTCGCCGGCTTAGAACAAATGGATCTCTTCGGTGCGCAAAGCGCGGTACTCGCCCGGTTTTAGCGCGTTATCCAGCGACAGCGGGCCCATGGATTCGCGGTGCAGGCGCAAGACTTTGTTGTTGAAGTGACCAAACATGCGCTTCACCTGATGGTAGCGACCCTCGATGATGCTCAGGCGCGCCACTCGCGGGCCGAGCACCTCGAGTCGCGCCGGTTGTGTGTTCAGGTTTTCGAAAGCGAAGTAGATGCCCTCGGCAAACGTAAGCGCGTATTGCGGCCCGATCTCCTGTTCGGTCTCGACGTAATAGACCTTCGGCAGTTTGGTCTGCGGTTGGGTCAGGCGTCGCGACCAGCTGCCATCGTTGGTGATCAGCATCAGCCCGGTGGTGTTGAAGTCGAGGCGCCCGGCGATGTGCAGGTCGTCCTTGTCCGGTTCATCGATCAGATCAAGCACGGTCGGGTGTTGCGGATCGCGGGTGGCGCTGACGCAGCCGGGCGGTTTGTGCAGCATGAAGTAGCGTGCCGGTTTGCCGAGTTGCAGGACTTCTTCATCGACTTCGACGCGGCTGAACTCCAGCACTTCGCTGTGCGGGTCGCTGACGACTTTTCCGTCGATCCGCACGCGCTTTTCCACCAGCAAAAGGCGAACCTGCTGACGGTTATAGCGGGGCAGGTTGCTGAGGAAACGGTCGACGCGCATGGTCAGGAATCGGCGGAAAAAGGGTCGCGCATCTTACGGGATTGGCCGAGCCGCTGCTTGCAGTTGCGCTTCGACCTGAGCGCAGCGCGAACATAGGCAAGATTTGTCGCGCAGCGCCGCTGGCAGCGCCTCGAGGACTGCCGGATCAATGCTGACGCCGTAGCACCAGCAGGCTCGGTCAGCGGTGCGCGGGTCGGCAAGGCTGCAGTCGTTGCGGGCGCCGCAGGCCGGGCAGAGGTCGGGTTTAGTGTCGGAATCAGGCATAAGTCGGGTGAGGCATTTCCACGCAGGTGCGGTTACGGCCGGTTTGCTTGGCCCGTTGCATCGCATGATCGGCCCGGGACGGTAGCCTGTGCAAGCTCGCAGGCCAACTGTGGGAGCAAACCTGCTACCACAGAGGATTTTCAGTGTGACTGACGCCGCTGATCTGAAGCCTTTCCGCGCCCGGCACTCGCCCCGAACCTGACAGTCAAAAACTGTGTCGACTGCGCTGTCCTGCTGCGGTCGTGGGTCTTTCAGGAGGCCGTCATGGGTACTTCAAAACTGTTGCGCCGGGTGCTGCTGGGAGCGGTGCTCGGCCTGGGTCTGTCCGGTTGTTATTACTACGCCGGGCCTTACGACGCTTACCCCGCCACTTACTACTACCCCGGCTATTATTCGCCGTATTACTACGGCGGTTATTACGGACCGCGTTACTACGGTGGCGGGCATTATTACTACGGCGGCTACGGTTATCGCGGTGGTTATGGACGCGGTTATCACGGCGGCGGCTATCACGGTGGGCACCACTGATCGACGGCTGAATGACAGTGTTTTCCAAATGAACAGGATTTCATCAATCACATGTTTCAACTTGTTACGAAAGCGCACCAGATTCGGAAAACGCTGTCTGATTATTCGTCAGTCACCGAATAAACGACTGATGCCTGCCAGCGTCGCTGGTGCGGCTACCCGCGGTCCAGGAGGCCGCCATGTATCGACGAATTCTTCTACTTGCTGCGATGATGTTTTCCGTTGCCGGTTGCGCTCCTTACTCCTACGCAGACAGTTATTACAGCTCGGAGGTTTACACCTCACCCGCTCCGGCGTACTACAACACTGGCGGCACCTATTACAGCGGTGGCAGCACCTACTACTCGGCCCCGCGCTACTACCAGGCGGCCCCGCGTTACTACCAACCGGCCCCGCGTTATTACTCGGCGCCACGTTACTACCAACCAGCGCCGCGCTACTACGAGAGCCGCCGCTGGCACGACAATGATCGCGGGCGCTGGGACGGTCACCGTGGTGGGGGTTGGGATCGTGACCGTGGCGGCCGTGACCATCACGGTAACCGCGGTGATCACGGCGGTCGAGGTGGTCGCTGGTAATCATCCGCAAACAAAAAAGCGGCGCATTGAGCGCCGCTTTTTTGTGCCTGCGATTTGCCGGGTATTCAGTAAACCGTCAAATCCGCCAACGGATGCCGACCTTCCCACACCTTGTGAAAATGCGCCTCGACCACTGCATCCGGGACGTTGTTGATATCCGGCCAATGCCAGTGCGGTTTCTGATCCTTGTCGATCAGCCGCGCGCGAACCCCTTCGCTGAATTCCGGGTGCCGGCAGCAATTGAGGCTCAGGGTATATTCCATCTGGAACACCTCGGCCAGCGACAGGTAGCGGGCGCGGAGGATCTGTTCCCAGACCAGATGCGCGGTCAGCGGCGAGCCTTCGCTCAGGGTGTTCGCGGCGCGGGCGATCAGCGGGTCGCTGCTGTCGCGTTGCAGGCTGATGGCTTTCCAGGCGCAGGTGACGTCGCTGACGTCGAGCAGTTCGTCGATCTGCTGACGGCGCGGCAACCACTGCGCTTCGGGCATCTGCCCCACGGCTTCCTGTTGCAGGGCCTTGAACAGACTGTTGAGCTGCATGTCGGTCTGTTCCTGCCAATTCAGTTGCAGCAGGCCTTCGATCAGTTGCGGTTGCTGTTCTTCAAGCAGGAAGCGATCGGCCAGATCCAGATCGATGGCATCGCGCCCGTTCATGTGCGCGCCGGTCAGGCCAAGAAACAGACCGAGCTTGCCCGGCAACCGTGAGAGAAACCAACTGGCACCGACGTCCGGATACAGACCGATGGTGATCTCCGGCATCGCCAGACGACTGCTCGGCGTGACGATTCGCGTGCTCGCGCCTTGCAACAGGCCCATGCCGCCGCCGAGCACGTAACCGTGGCCCCAGCAGATCAGCGGTTTGGGGTAGGTGTGCAGGCTGTAGTCCAAGCGATATTCGGCGGCGAAAAACTGCGCGGCCAGTGGTGGGACTTCGCCGGGATGGGCGCGACAGGCCTCCACCAAGCTGCGCACCTCGCCGCCGGCGCAGAACGCCTTGGCACCGTTGCCGCGCAGCAGCACGCAGACGATTTGTGAATCCTTGGCCCAGGCGTTCAGTTTGTCGCTCAGGGCGTTGATCATCGGCAAGGACAGCGCGTTGAGCGACGTTTCAGCATCCAGGCTGGCGATCCCGAGGCGGGCGCCGTCGGTGCCGGTGAGTTCTTCGAAGTGCAGATTCATCGTGACCTCGATCGGGAATATGAAGGATCAGTATGATCGCTGTGCGGGAAAGTGCCGGATCTGCGTCAGATCAATTGACAAGCGTGGTCGGCTTTCCTAGGGTTCGCCCCATTGTTTTTGCCGGGTATGACCATGACTGCTGACGACCGTATCAAACTCGAACCGAGCTGGAAGGAGGCACTGCGTGCTGAGTTCGACCAGCCTTACATGGCAGAGTTGCGCACTTTTCTGCAGCAGGAGCGGGCGGCCGGCAAGGAAATCTACCCGCCGGGACCGCTGATTTTCAACGCGCTGAATTCGACGCCGCTGGATAAAGTCAAAGTGGTGATCCTCGGCCAGGACCCGTACCACGGCCCGGGCCAGGCCCACGGCTTGTGCTTTTCGGTGCAACCGGGCGTGCCGGCGCCGCCGTCGCTGGTCAACATCTACAAAGAGCTGAAACGCGACCTGAACATCGACATCCCCAACCACGGTTACCTGCAGAGCTGGGCCGATCAGGGTGTGTTGATGCTCAACACCACCATGACCGTCGAGCGCGCCAATGCCAACGCGCACAAGGACAAGGGCTGGCAGTTCTTCACCGACCGGATCATCGAACTGGTCAGCGAACGCCAGCCGCACCTGGTGTTCATGCTGTGGGGGGCGCATGCGCAGAGCAAGCAGAAGCTGATCGATGCGACCAAGCACCTGGTGCTGACCTCGGTGCATCCGTCGCCGTTGTCGGCTTATCGTGGATTTTTGGGGTGCGGGCATTTCAGCCGGACCAACAAGTTTCTTGAGCAGAATGGCGAGACGCCGATCGAGTGGCGTCTGCCGCCGATTTGACTGGCTGAGTAAATCTGTGGCGAGGGAGCTTGCTCCCGCTCGGCTGCGCAGCAGCCGCAAAACCTGTGATTTCGGTGTGCCAGAAGCACCCGTTCAAGGATCTCGGGTCTGCTGCGCAGCCCAGCGGGAGCAAGCTCCCTCGCCACAGTGACTCGGTGTCACTCGGGATTACGGTTCCAGTACTTGAACAACGGCTCCGCCAGAAACAGCACAAACAGCAGCCGCATCACCTGCATCGCCGTCACTAGCGGCACCGACAGTCGCAGGGTCTCCGCCGTCAGACTCATCTCGGCAATCCCCCCGGGCATCATGCCCAACGTCAGCGAGCGCAGATCCAGATGGGTCAGCGCGCTCAAGCCCAACGCCGCCAATGTGGCGATCAACATGGTCAGCGCCGTGCCGATCAATGTCCTGCCCATGAATGACGGTGCGCGGCGGAAGAACTGTCGATTGAAGTGACAGCCCAGCCCGCTGCCGATCAGCCACTGGCCGATCTGGCTGCCACCGTCCGGCAGACCGATGTGCAAATCCCAGGCAATGCTCACCGTGGCACTGACCAGCAACGGGCCGAACAACCACGGATTGGGGTGACGCAAACGCTGCCAGAGCCAGGCGAGCAGGGCGCCCGCAGGAAACAGAATCGCCAGCCAGCGCCAATCGACGTTGCCAGCGTGGGAAATCGGCGTGCCGTCGCCCAGCAGATACTTGAACGCGGCCGGCACGCACAGCACCACCACCAGCACCCGCAGACTCTGCCCCGCCGCGACATGGCTGAGCAGCGCGCCATTGCGTGCGCCGAGGTTGACCATCTCCCCGGAACCGCCGGGCATGCTTGAGAAAAACGCCGTGGCGCGATCCTCGCCGGTGCGGCGCATTAACCACACGCCGACCACTGCCGAGAGGCTGGTGACCAGCGCACCGAAGAAGATCAAACCGAAATGACTCAGCACCTGCTCCATCACCACCGGGGTGAAGTGCAGGCCGATGCCGATACCGACGATCCATTGGCCGCATTTGCGCCCGCCGGGGATTTCCGTGAGTTGCCACGGGGTCAGGCAGCGCACGAGGATGATCGCCAGCAGCGAGCCGACCATCCACGGCAGTGGCCAGCCGATCTGGCTGGCGATAAAACCGCCAAGCAGACCGACCAGCGGGGTCGCCCACCAGCTTCTGAGGGAAGAGCGATCAGACATCGGCGATGGCGCGTTGCGCAGCCGAACGTTTACGCCAGATACGCAGCAGCGGCAGCAGCAACATGATCGCGGTCAGGATCCACACACCGAAAGTGATCGGGCTCGACCAGAGGATTTCCAGCGCACCGTTGGAGATCGACAGCGCACGACGCAGGTTCTGCTCCATCAGCCCGCCGAGAATGAAGCCCAGAAGCACCGGCGACAACGGGAAATCCAGTTTGCGCAGGATGTAACCGAAGATGCCGATGCCGACCATCAGGAACAGGTCGAACGTGGTCGCATGCACGGCGTAGACGCCGATCCCGGTGATGATCGCGATCACCGGCACCAGTGCCCAGTTCGGCACGGCGAGGATGCGGGTGAAGATGCGGATCATCGGGATATTCAGGATCACCAGCATGATGTTGGCGATGAACAACGAAGCGATCAGGCCCCAGACGATGTCCGGTTGCTGTTGGAACAGCAGCGGCCCCGGGGTGATGTTGTACAGCGACAGCGCGCCGATCATCACGGCGGTAGTGCCGGAACCGGGTACACCGAGGGTCAGCATCGGCACCAGCGCGCCGCAGGCCGACGCGCCGATCGCGGTTTCCGGAGCGGCGAGGCCACGGGCGTCACCCTGACCGAATTTGCCGCCAGTACCGGCGATGCGTTTTTCGGTCATGTAGGCCACGGCACTGGCCAGCGTCGCGCCGGCACCCGGCAACACGCCCATGATGAAACCCAGCAGGCCGCAACGGATGTTCACCACGAACACCGACGCCGCTTCCTTGAAGTTGAACATCATGCGCCCAGTGGCCTTCACCGCTTCCTGGCCGCGATGGGTTTTTTCCAGGAGCAGAAGGATTTCGCTGACCGAGAACAGACCCAGCACCAACACCACGAACTGGATGCCGTCGGTCAGGTGAATGTTGTCGCCGGTGAAGCGATAAACACCGCTGTTGGCGTCGATGCCGACGGTCGACAGAAACAGCCCGATCAACGCCGCAATAAACGTCTTCAGCGGTCGATCGCCGGCCATGCCGCCGAGGCAGACAATCGCGAACACCATCAACACGAAGTATTCCGCCGGGCCGAAGGCAATCGCCCATTTCGCCAGCAACGGGGCGAAGAGCACCATGCCGCAAGTGGCGATGAACGCACCGATGAACGAACTCCACGCTGACAGCGACAGGGCGACACCGGCCAGACCCTGACGCGCCATCGGATAACCGTCGAGGGTGGTCATCACGGTGGAGGCTTCGCCCGGAATGTTCAGCAGGATCGAGCTGATCCGCCCGCCGTATTCGCAACCCAGATACACCGCCGCCAGCAGAATCAGCGCCGACTCCGGCGGCAGGCCGAGGGCGAAGGCGATCGGGATCAGCAGGGCCACGCCATTGATCGGACCCAGGCCCGGCAACAGCCCGACCACGGTGCCGATCAGCGTGCCGGTCAGGGCCGTGACCAGGTTGTACGGGCTCAGCGCGACGCCGAAGCCCTGACCCAAATAACCGAGAGTATCCATATCAGTTCTCCAGAACGTCGAGCAGGCCCAGCGGCAGCGGAACGTCCATCAGACGGTCGAACAGCAGGTACAGACCGATGGCCATCAACGTTGTCACCACAATGCTCGGCAGCCAGCGACCGCCATACAGGCGCGCCATCGGGATGCCGATCAGGATGCTGCTGAGAATGAAGCCCAGCGGTTCGAACAGGCCGGCGAAGACCAACAGCAACAGCACGCAGATGCCGATCTTGATCAGGGTTTGGCGATCCAGCGGTGGCTCGTCTTCGCTGTGTTTGATCGGTGCCGGGCGGAACACCATGTACAGCAGCGCCGCGGCCATCAAGCCGAGCATCAGCAGAGGAAAGGCGCGCGGGCCCACCGGTTCATAAGAAAAAGCCGCTTGATACGGCCACGCCATCAGGGCCAGGCCGACGCAGGCCAGCAACAGCACCGAGGCGAAAATGCGTTGTAAGAGCATGGGAAACTCCTGGGCCATGGCCTCGATGCGCGAGGCCGCAGCCGCTAGACAGAGACGATCACTGAATCAGGCCGAACTCTTTGGCCAGCACTTTGTAGTCCGCGACCTGCTTCTTCACGTAGGTGTCCAGCTCCGGGCCGGTCATGGCGAACGGGAACAGTTCACGCTGATCGCGCAGCTTGGCGAACTCTTCCGAGGCCAGCAGTTTGTCGAAGGCGTCTTTCCACCAGGCGTAGTCTTCGTCGCTGACTTTTGGCCCGAGGTAGAAACCACGCACCACCGGCCAGACGATGTCGTAGCCTTGCTCACGAGCCGTCGGGATGTCTTTCATTTCCGGCTCGTCGATGCGCTTGTCGGCGAATACCGCGAGCAGACGCATGTCACCGCTCTGGATGTGCGGCATGGAGTCGGAAATGTCGGTGCTGCCGACCTGGATGTGACCACCGAGCAGAGCAGTGGCGATTTCACCGCCGCCTTCGAGGGCGACGTAACGCAGGTCACGGGGGTTGATCCCGGCAGCCTTCGCGATCAGTGCGGTCTGCATCCAGTCCTGACTGCCGACGGTGCCGCCGGAGCCGATGACCACGGAGCTCGGATCTTTCTTCAGGGCTTTGACCAGATCGTCAAGGGTCTTGTAGGGCGAATCGCTTTTCACCGCGATGGCGCCGTAACTGGTGCCGACGGCGGCCAGCCAGCGCACATTGGTTTCATCGAAACGACCGAACTTGCCCTGCGCCAGGTTCAGCAACGAACCGCTGGACCACGCCACCAGCGTGCCGGCGTCGGCCGGGCGCTGGGCAACCACCGCGTTGTAAGCCACCGCGCCGACCCCACCGGGCATGTAGGTCACGCGCATCGGTTTGGTCAGCAGTTTTTCGTTGACCAGCGCGCTCTGCGCCAGTTTGCAGGTCAGGTCGAAACCGCCGCCGGGGGAGGCCGGGGCGATGCATTCCGGACGTTTCGGTTCGGCCATCAACTGGCCGGCGAACAGCATGACACCAGCGGCCAGAGCAACTTTACGCAGTGACAAATTCATTGGTTTCTCCACAGTCTTGTTGTTGTAGGGTTTCATGTAGGAGCTGCCGCAGGCTGCGATCTTTTGATCTTCAACACTCCGGCATTTCAATCAATTACCAAAGAGCAACGCTATAGCTCACCAGCAACCGCACTTCATCCGCATCGCGAGCCGAGTAGTTGGAACGGTAAGTGGCATTACGCAAACGCAACGCAACGTCCTTCAGGGCGCCGCTTTGTACTACATATTTGATCTCGGTGTTGCGCTCCCACTCTTTGCCTTCTTCGCCGTTCTTGAGCTTGATGTTGTCACCGCTCAGGTAACGGCTCATGAACGACAGGCCGGGGATGCCGAGGCGGGCGAAGTCGAAGTCGTAGCGCGCTTGCCAGGAGCGTTCCTCGGCACCGGCGAAGTCGTTGATCTGCACGAAGTTGACCAGGTACGGGTCGCTGCCATCGACATACGGGAAGGCGCTGTCGCCGGACATGTGCTGATAACCGGCGCTGAACTTGTGGCCGCTCAGGGCATAGCTGACCAGACCGTTGAGCGAGCGGTTGTCGATCTCGCCACCCCGGGCCGCGCCTTGATCATCACTGACGGCAAAGCGCAGGTCGGTGGCGAAGGTGCCCGGGCCCATCGGCCGCGAGGCAACGAGACCGAAGAAGTGCTGGTTATAGACTTCGTCGAGCTGGGCGAAGTGGTAGCTGCCGGTGATCTTGTCGGTGAACTTGTAGTCCACGCCGGCAAAGTCGAAATGCTTGCCGGCGGCCGTGCCGGCAAAACGGCTGTTCTTGTTGTTGAGGGCAATGTCCTCGAAGTCGGTGCTGTCGCGATCCTTGGCCTTGTCCAGACGCCCGCCGGTGAAGGTCAGGTTCTTGATCTCTTTGGAGGTCAGCAGACCGCCTTCAAAGGTCTGCGGCAGGATGCGTCCGTCGTTGGGTTTGAGGATCGGCAGTTCGGGAATCAGGCTGCCGATTTTCAGTTCGGTGGCGGAAATTTTCACTTTGCCGGTCAGGCCGACTTTCGAGTATTCGTTCGCCGCGCGCCCGTCATCGTGGGTCGGCAAAAGGCCGGTACCGGTACGATCCGGGCTCGAATCAAGTTTGACGCCCAACATGCCTAGCGCATCGACACCGAACCCCACGGTGCCGTCGGTGTAACCCGATTGCAGGTTGAGCATGAAACCCTGCGCCCATTCATCACGCTTGCTTTGCTGGGCACTGGTGCCGTCGCGAAAGTCGCGGTTGAAGTACATGTTGCGGGTTTCGAAGGTGGCGGAACTGTCTTTGATGAAGTCGGCGTAGCTCAGCGGCGAAAACCCGGCGAGGGCAGCGGTGCTGGCGAGGGTGGCGTGGCGCAAACGAGAAGGACGAACAGGCGTGGGAGCCTTGGTCTGCAAGGACTGCATGCGGGTGTACTCCGTTTATTGTTCTTATTGGTCGAAAACGCTTCGTGGCGTTTTTCGTAGCGCTGTGTGGCAGCAGCGACGGCAGTCGAAACTGTCCGTGACCGGACTCTAACGACCCAACCTTTCGCTAACCTTTCAGCTGGATTTCGCGGGTTTCGGGCTTCACAGCGGCGGTTGCGGCTGTAAACTCCGCGGCAAAGAGTGGCGTCGGCCATCCCTGAATGAGGTAGAGATCCATGCGTGTTCTGCTCGTCGAAGACCATTTGCAACTGGCCGAAAGTGTCGCCCAGGCGCTCAAGAGCACCGGTCTGACCGTGGACGTGCTGCACGATGGCGTGGCCGCCGACCTGGCGCTGGGCAGCGAGGAATACGCGATGGCGATCCTCGATGTCGGCCTGCCGCGCATGGACGGTTTCGAGGTGCTGGCGCGCCTGCGGGCACGCGGCAAGAACCTGCCGGTGTTGATGCTGACGGCGCGCAGTGATGTGAAGGACCGCGTACACGGCTTGAATCTCGGTGCTGACGATTACCTGGCCAAACCCTTCGAACTGACCGAGCTCGAAGCCCGGGTCAAAGCCCTGCTGCGGCGCAGTGTGCTCGGTGGCGAGCGTCAGCAGCGCTGCGGCGTACTGGCCTACGATCTCGACACCCGGCGCTTCAGCCTCGGCGAAGAACTGCTCACGTTGACCTCTCGCGAACAAGCAGTGCTCGAAGCGTTGATCGCCCGCCCGGGACGGGTGATGAGCAAGGAGCAACTGGCCGCTCAGGTATTCGGTCTCGACGAGGAGGCCAGCCCCGACGCCATCGAAATCTACGTGCATCGTCTGCGCAAGAAGCTCGACGGCCAACCGGTGGCGATCGTGACCTTCCGTGGCCTCGGCTACTTGCTGGAAAGCCGCGATGCATAAGCCCAGCAGCCTGCGCTGGCGGTTGCTGTGGAACCTCGCGTTGTTGCTGGTGGTGTTGATGCTCGCCAGTGGCTTGAGCGCGTACTGGAACGGGCGCGAAGCCGCCGACACGGCTTACGACCGAACCCTGTTGGCCTCGGCGCGGACTATCGCTGCCGGCCTGTCGCAGCGTGACGGCACACTCAGCGCCGACGTGCCCTACGTGGCGCTGGATACCTTCGCCTACGACAGCGCCGGACGGATTTACTACCAGGTCAACGACATCCATCAGAAGCTGATTTCCGGCTACGAAAACCTGCCCGGACCACCACCCGGTACGCCGAGAACCGACGATTATCCAGCGCTCGCGCGCTTCTATAACGCGACCTATCGCGGGCAGAACGTGCGCGTGGTCAGTCTGCTCAAAGCGGTCACCGAGCCGAACATGAACGGCATGGCGGAAATCCGCGTCGCCGAAACCGACGAGGCGCGGGTCAGCATGGCCCGCAGTCTGGCGGCCGATACACTGCTGCGTCTGGGCATGCTCGCCATCGGCGCCCTGTTGCTGGTGTGGTTTGCGGTGAGTGCCGCGCTGCGCCCGCTGGAGCGTTTGCGCACGGCGGTGGAGGAGCGTCAGCCCGATGATTTGCGGCCCCTGCCGCTGGTGGAAGTGCAACATGAATTGTGGCCGCTGGTGCGCGCGCTCAATCACTTCACCGAACGCTTGCGCGGGCAATTCGAACGACAGGCGCAGTTCATCGCCGATGCTGCACACGAACTGCGCACGCCATTGGCGGCGTTGAAGGCGCGGCTGGAGTTGGGGTTGCGTTCCAGTGAACCGGAAACCTGGCGCACAACCCTGGAATCCTCTGCGCAAAGCACCGACCGCCTGACCCATCTGGCCAATCAACTGCTGTCGCTGGCGCGGGTGGAAAACGGTGCCCGGGCGATAGCCGAGGGCGGCGCGCAATTATTGGATCTGAGTCAGTTGGCCCGCGAGCTGGGCATGGCCATGGCGCCCTTGGCCCATGCGCGCGGAGTCGCGCTGGCGCTGGAGGCGGATGAGCCGGTGTGGCTGCGCGGTGAACCGACGTTGCTCAATGAGCTGCTGAGCAATCTGGTGGACAACGCACTGGCGCATACGCCACCGGGCGGCAACGTGATTCTGCGGGTCGCGGCGCCGGCGGTGCTTGAGGTCGAAGATGACGGGCCGGGGATTCCGCTGGAGGAGCGGGATCGGGTGTTTGAACGCTTCTACCGGCGTAATCAGCAGGTCGCGGGCTCAGGGCTGGGGCTGGCGATTGTCGGAGAGATCTGCCGGGCGCATCTGGCGCAGATCAGCTTGCACGATGGTGAGCAGGCCGGTTTGAAGGTTCGGGTGAGTTTTATTGCCGGATAGCAGCCGAGATGGCTGTTGTGGCGAGGGAGCTTGCTCCCGCTCGGCTGCGCAGCAGTCGTGATTCCTGAGTGCACGGTTTGCCTGATGAAGGGAGGTCGTCTGGTTTGGGGCCGCTTCGCAGCCCAGCGGGAGCAAGCTCCCCCGCCACAGGTCAGTAAAACATCGTTCGCGATTCTTCCAGATCCGCGCACAATGGCTTGTTTTCCGGATCGATCCCAAGCTTCCTGAATGCCGGCACACTGAGCGGGTCAATCCGCGCAATCGGATGATCGCTGTCCTTGTGGCAATACAGGCTCGCCACCTGCACCAGATCGACGTAATCGAGGTGTGCCGAGTCGCGTTTGAAATCCAGATACAGCCCCGGCAACGCCACCAGTTGCTCGGGAAATTCCCAGACCCGCAACAGCTTGTCGCCCAGCAACGGGTGAATATGGTCGATCACATGGTTGAGGCTGACCGGGTCCGACAGCAGTTCGTAGTGATCTTCGGCGTAGGTCAGGATCGGCAGCACGCCGATCTGATGCACCAGTCCACCCAGCGCCGCCTGATCAGGTTTGAGTTGGGTGTGACGGCGGCACAGGGCGTAGCTGACGCCGGCGATCTCCAGGCTCTTGCGCCAGACTTCGCGCATCTTCTGTTCGACCACCTCGGAGCGGGCGTGGAAGATCTGTTCCATCACCAGCCCGATCGCCAGGTTGCTGCTGTAGTTCACCCCCAGTCGGGTGATTGCGGTGTGCAGGTCGGTGACTTCCTGGGTCGCGCGCAGCAACGGACTGTTGACCACTTTGATCAGGCGTGCCGACAGCGCCGTGTCGCGGCCAATCACTTTGCTCAGGTCGCTGACACTGATCTCCGGGTCTTCGGCGGCCTTGCGAATTTGCAGGGCCACTTCCGGTAACGTTGGCAGAACCAGGTCATCGTTATCGATGGCCTCAACCAAATCCTGTTGGACCTTATCCGCCAGCTCGCTCATGTAGATTCTCTAGGGTGTTGCAACAAAAGCTGCGATCAGCGCTGGATTTCGCGGTCGCGATCCAGTTCGTAGGGCAGGTCGAGCAAATGCAGGGCTGGCCCCTCAAGGGCGCCCAGATGCAGATCACCCGCTTCGGCAGCTTCGGCCTGCAACACCGCCAGCAGTTCAATCTTTTCTGCGGCGCGGGCGGCAATCACCACTTCGCCGATGGCGCTGCTGTGGCTTGGGGCGAACAGCGGGGTGCCCGGCTCCGGCAGTTCGCTCGCGTCCAGTTGCACGCGATAGAGGCGACGCTTGAGCTTGCCCAGGTACTGCATGCGCGCGACGATTTCCTGGCCGGTGTAGCAACCTTTCTTGAAACTTACGCCACCGACGGCCTGCAAGTTGAGCATCTGCGGGATGAACAGCTCGCGGGTGGTGGGCATGACCTGACCGATACCGGCGCGAATCTGCCCCAGCAACCATTGGTTCAGATCGCCTTCAGGCAGGGCGGCGGCCAGTTTGGCCTTGATGACGTCGGCTTGATCGGCCGGTACCCAGAGTTCGGCGCGATCCGGCGAGACGCGAATCGCGATCAGGCCTGCATTGCGCACTACGCTGTCGGTTTCGCCTGGCAGGTTCAGCCCCAGGTTGATCAACCCGGCGTCGCCGTGCTCCAGACCAAAACGCACCCAGGCGGCGCTTTCGTCGGTCAGTTTGGATTTGGAGAACACCGCGTACTTTTTCAGGTCCGCCAGTTGCGGCTCCAGCAGTTCGCTGGCCATTGCCAGCAGCACGCCGTCACCTTCAAGCAGAATGCGGAAGCTCGACTGCATCCGGCCTTTTTGCGTGCAGCGCGCGCCCAGGCTGGCCTGGCTGTCGCTGAGGTAATTGATGTTGCAGGTCAATTGGCCTTGCAGGAATTTGCCGGCATCCACGCCGCGAACCGCGAGTACGCCTTCATGAGACAGGGTGCAGAAAAAAGCAGAATCGGCCATGGGTCATCGCAGGGTAAAAAGTCTGGGGCACATCATAAGGGCGCGTTGTTGAAATGGGTAGTTGATAAAGGATCGGTGGTGCCCGACCAAAGCCGACTGTGCGACCCGCGCCGGGGCTGTATACTGCGCGCCTATTTGAGGAGGGCTCTATGGTCGAACAAGTTGAACTCAATCGCCTCTTCTGGCACAGCCGCCGCGGCATGCTGGAACTTGATGTGCTGCTGGTGCCGTTCGTGAAAGAGGTCTATCCGCACCTCAATCAGGTCGATCGCGACTTGTATGTCCGTCTGCTGACCTGTGAGGATCAGGACATGTTCGGCTGGTTCATGGAGCGCAGTGAGTCCGAAGACCCTGAGCTGCAGCGCATGGTCCGGATGATTCTGGACCGTGTTCAGCCCAAGTAATACTTTCGAATGCCGCTGGCATGCCTCTCGGCAGTTGCTGGCGGCGTATCTATTGACCCAGGCATTCGCGCTGGGTGTTTTGTTTCTCCTGTCGATTCCACTCTGGGCCTGTCTGCTTGGGGCCTTCGCCTGCCTGCTACACGCCGCGTGGGTGTTGCCACGGCAGATTCTGCTGAAGCATCCGCAGGCTTTTTGCGGATTGCGCCGCGACGCCGATGGCTGGCAGTTGTGGAACCAGGCGGGCGGCTGGCAAGCGGTGCAGCTGCGCCCTGACAGCCTGGCGTTGCCGTTGATCGTGGTGTTGCGCTTTCGTTTGCGCGGCGAGCGGCGGGTGCGTTCGATCTGTATACCGCGGGACTCGCAGGCGGCGGATCTGCACCGTCGCTTGCGAGTGCGGCTCAAGTTCAGCCGGCGTAGGTGGGCGGCACCAGAATAGTGTCGAGCGCCTCGGGCAACAGGTTCGGATAGTCGAGGGTGTAATGCAGACCGCGACTTTCCTTGCGCTCCATGGCTGAGCAGATCATCAGTTCGGCGACTTGCGCCAGATTACGCAGCTCGATCAGGTCGCGGCTGACTTTATAGTTGCTGTAGAACTCGTCGATCTCGTCCAGCAACAGACGCACGCGGTGCTGCGCCCGTTGCAGACGCTTGTTGGTGCGCACGATGCCCACGTAGTCCCACATGAAGCGGCGCAGCTCGTCCCAGTTGTGGGCGATGATCACGTCTTCGTCGGAATCGGTGACCTGGCTGGCGTCCCACTCGGGCAGGGCGTTTGGCGCGGTGACCTCATTCAGTTGCGCAAGAATGTCCGCTGCCGCCGAGCGGGCATAGACGAAGCATTCGAGCAGCGAGTTGCTGGCCATGCGGTTGGCGCCGTGCAGGCCGGTGAAGCTGGCTTCGCCGATCGCGTACAGCCCCGGCACATCGGTGCGACCGTGTTGATCGACCATCACCCCACCACAGGTGTAGTGCGCCGCCGGTACGACCGGGATCGGCTGCTTGGTGATGTCGATGCCGAAGCCCAGGCAACGTTCATAGACGGTTGGGAAGTGGCTTTTGATGAAGGCTTCAGGCTTGTGGCTGATGTCGAGATAGACGCAGTCGACGCCCAGGCGTTTCATTTCATGGTCGATGGCGCGGGCGACGATGTCGCGTGGCGCCAGTTCGGCACGTTTATCGAAGCGCGGCATGAACCGTTCGCCGTTGGGCAGCTTCAGGTGCGCGCCTTCGCCACGCAGGGCTTCAGTGATCAGGAAACTCTTGGCCTGCGGGTGATACAGGCACGTAGGGTGGAACTGGTTGAATTCCAGGTTCGCCACCCGGCAGCCCGAACGCCAGGCCATGGCGATGCCGTCACCGCAGGCACCGTCGGGGTTGCTGGTATAGAGGTAGACCTTGGCCGCGCCGCCAGACGCGAGGATCACGAAGCGTGCGCCGTAGGTATCGACTTCGCCGGTCGCGCGATTCAGCACATAGGCGCCGAGGCAGCGCTCACCTTCCATGCCCAGACGGCGTTCGGTGATCAGATCAACGGCAACTCGCTGCTCCAGCAGTTCGATGTTGCTGCGTTCTTTGGCTTGGGCGAGGAGGGTGGTGAAAATCGCTGCGCCGGTTGCGTCGGCGGCATGGATGATGCGCCGATGGCTGTGGCCACCTTCGCGGGTCAGGTGGAATTCGAAACCGCCGTCTTCGGTGCCGGACTGTTCGTCGCGGGTGAACGGCACGCCCTGGTCGATCAGCCACTGGATGGCTTCGCGGCTGTGCTCGACGGTAAAACGCACTGCGTCTTCATGGCACAGACCGCCGCCGGCGTTCAGGGTGTCGTCGACGTGGGATTCGACAGTATCGGTATCGTCCAGCACGGCAGCGACGCCGCCCTGGGCCCAATAAGTCGAGCCGTTGGCCAGATCACCTTTGCTCAATACGGCAATGCGCAAATGACCCGGCAGGGTCAGCGCGAGACTCAAACCGGCAGCACCGCTGCCAATCACCAGAACATCGTGTTGAAACTGTTGGCTCATTTCAGGATTCCGCTCAAAGCGACCCGGATCGGGGGTGGTGCAAGACAGCTGGATCGGCGAGTCAAGACAGCCACACAGCCCACTAGTATATAGAGGGGTGGAGCGGCACAATAGCCGGGCTCGTATGGCATTGTGAAACTACTGTGACGACAAAAGCTTGACGTTCGTCGGACGTTTTTTTCTGTCGTTTGAGAAAAAGGCGACTGTATCGAGGATGAAACAGGCTTTTTCAGCACACGGTTGCTCGATGTCGCTTCAGCGCGGCTATAAATAATTGGAACTTTTGCCAGAGGCCCAAGATCAATAGTCAGTTGCCAGAAGCACGGGACAGTGTCGGCTTCAATGCAGAACCTGCGATTGGGTTTTTGCCGGCGAACCGATGACAAGATTATTCGCGCAGCCGGTTTATCCCGCGCTGCGTTTTTCGTGCGTGCCAAATCAGAGCCCGCAGGAAACTTGCCTGGAGGGGGAGAACTTTTGCGAAAAGCCCGAGTCTATGTTTGCAAGTCTGGTCGTTTAGTTATGCAAGCCTCCTCCATGCTTATCGAGGAGTGTTCATGCTAACCCAGGAAGAGGATCAGCAGCTGGTCGAGCGCGTTCAGCGTGGCGACAAGCGAGCTTTCGATCTGCTGGTGCTGAAATATCAGCACAAAATTCTCGGGTTGATCGTGCGTTTCGTGCACGACACCCATGAAGCCCAGGATGTGGCTCAGGAAGCCTTTATCAAGGCCTACCGAGCACTAGGAAACTTTCGCGGAGACAGCGCGTTCTATACGTGGCTTTACCGCATTGCCATCAACACGGCAAAGAACTATCTGGTATCACGCGGCCGCCGGCCGCCGGATAGCGATGTAAGTTCTGAAGATGCAGAGTTCTACGACGGCGATCATGGCCTCAAGGATCTCGAATCACCGGAACGCGCATTGCTGCGGGATGAGATCGAAGGCACCGTCCATCGAACCATTCAGCAACTGCCAGAGGATTTACGTACGGCTTTAACTTTACGTGAATTCGATGGTCTGAGTTACGAGGACATTGCGAGCGTCATGCAGTGTCCGGTGGGTACCGTGCGCTCCCGGATTTTCCGCGCCCGGGAGGCCATCGATAAAGCCCTGCAGCCGTTGTTGCAGGAAAACTGAGACAGCGGCGACAGCCAAGAGAGGAACGCCATGAGTCGTGAAGCCCTGCAGGAATCGCTGTCCGCAGTGATGGATAACGAAGCGGACGAACTGGAATTGCGTCGAGTGATCAATGCACTGGACGATGTTGAAACCCGTGAGACCTGGGCTCGTTATCAGATCGCTCGGGCAGCCATGCACAAGGATCTGCTGCTTCCGCGTCTGGACATTGCTGCGGCAGTTTCTGCTGCGCTGGAAGACGAAACGGCTCCAGCCAAAGTATCCCGCGGCCCTTGGCGCAACCTGGGTCGTCTGGCCGTTGCAGCTTCGGTGACCGTTGCAGTGCTGGCCGGTGTGCGCTTGTATAACCAGGACGAAATCGCTGGCGTCGAGCTGGCTCAGCAGTCCAATCAGCCTTCGCTGGTTGCACCGCAGGTCAAGGGCCCGGCTGTCCTGGCTGGTTACAAGGAAAGCTCGGAAACCACTGGCCCGATGGCCAATGGCGTCCTGCAAGGTCAGCCAGGCTGGCACGATCAGCGTCTGCCAGGCTATCTGCGTCAGCATGCCCAGCAGGCTGCATTGAAAGGTACTGAAAGCGCTCTGCCTTATGCGCGTGCAGCAAGCATGGAAAACCGTTAAGGAGGATCATGCGCGCCATACCTCTACTTTCGCTTCTGCTGAGCGGCTGGTTCATTGTTCCAGCCCATGCCGACGAGGCCCAGGACTGGTTGATCCGCCTGGGTCAGGCCGAGCAGCAGCAAAGCTTCCAAGGCACTTTCGTATACGAGCGTAACGGTAGTTTTTCTACCCATAATATCTGGCATCGTGTCCAGAACGGTCAGGTCCGCGAGCGTTTGCTTCAGCTCGACGGCTCGGCTCAGGAAGTCGTACGTGTTGATGGGCATACTCAATGCGTCAGCGGCACCCTGATTGCGGGGTTGGGAGATTCTCCCAACTCGACCGCTCGTTCGCTTGATCCCCAAAAGCTGAAAAACTGGTATGAGCTTGCCGTCATTGGCAAGTCGCGCGTGGCCGGGCGTGATGCGGTTATCGTATCGCTCACGCCTCGCGACCAGCATCGCTATGGTTTCGAACTGCATCTGGATAAACAGACCGGCTTGCCACTGAAGTCGTTGTTGCTCAATGACAAGGGACAGCTACTGGAGCGCTTCCAGTTCACCAGCCTTGATACCGCTGAAGCCCCGTCGGACAAAGACCTGCAGGCTGGCACCGAGTGCAAGGCCGTTACTATTGATAGTGACAAGGCTTCTGCCGTGAGGACGGCTCAGGTCTGGCATTCTGATTGGCTGCCCCCAGGCTTCGTACTGACCAGCAGCACCTCGCACAAAGATCCGCAAACCAAGACTCAGGTCAGCAGCCTGATGTATGACGACGGGCTTGCGCGTTTTTCGGTATTTCTTGAGCCGTTGAACGGTGCAACAGTGACCGATACCCGCACGCAGTTGGGGCCGACTGTCGCTGTTTCCCGCCGCCTCACTACGCCTGAGGGCGAGATGATGGTGACGGTCGTTGGCGAAATTCCAATCGGCACAGCCGAGAGGATTGCTCTTTCGATGCGCAACGATGGTGCTGCAACCAGCAAGCAGTGAGCTGATTTCAGTCATTTCCACTTCTTCTTCGAGACGTAGATGAAATGTTTGCTCAGCATTTTCATTTGCAAATCACCCGAAAGTTTTTTATAGGTCAGAGCCTCACGGCTCTGGCCTTGTCTGTCGTTCCCGGAACAAAAATGCCGGCCTGCGGTTCCCGGTGTTCCTTGCTCCATATCGCTTAACCCTGCTCGTCGTAACGGGAGCTGTATGTCGATACTTAGCTTGAAGTCTTATCTGTCCATTTTCGCCACCGTGCTGGTACTGGGTCAGGCTGTCCCGGCTGTCCAGGCGGCCGACCTTCCGGATTTCACCCAACTGGTTGAACAGGCCTCGCCTGCCGTGGTGAACATCAGTACCACGCAGAAACTGCCGGACCGCAAGGTGAACCAGCAGATGCCTGACCTGGAAGGCTTGCCGCCGATGTTGCGCGAGTTCTTCGAGCGCGGCATGCCACCTCAGCAGCGTTCGCCGCGCGGCGATCGTCAGCGTGAAGCGCAATCGCTGGGTTCGGGCTTCATCATTTCCTCGGATGGCTACATCCTGACCAATAACCATGTGATTGCCGATGCCGACGAAATCCTCGTGCGTCTGGCAGATCGCAGTGAAATGAAAGCCAAGCTGATCGGCACCGATCCACGCTCCGACGTGGCCCTGCTGAAAATCGATGGCAAGGATCTGCCGGTGCTCAAGCTCGGCAAGTCCCAGGACCTGAAGGCGGGCCAGTGGGTTGTGGCGATCGGTTCGCCGTTCGGCTTTGACCACACTGTGACCCAAGGCATTGTCAGCGCCGTCGGCCGTAGCCTGCCAAACGAAAACTACGTGCCGTTCATCCAGACCGACGTGCCGATCAACCCGGGTAACTCCGGTGGCCCGCTGTTCAACCTGAACGGTGAAGTGGTCGGGATCAACTCGCAGATCTACACCCGTTCCGGTGGCTTCATGGGTGTGTCGTTCGCCATCCCGATCGATGTGGCGATGGACGTTTCCAATCAGCTGAAAAGCGGTGGCAAGGTCAGCCGTGGCTGGCTGGGCGTGGTCATCCAGGAAGTGAACAAGGATCTGGCCGAGTCGTTCGGTCTTGATAAGCCGGCCGGTGCGCTGGTTGCACAGATTCAGGATGACGGTCCGGCAGCCAAGGGTGGCCTGCAAGTGGGTGACGTGATCCTGAGCATGAACGGTCAGCCGATCGTCATGTCCGCCGATCTACCACACCTGGTCGGTGCGCTGAAAGCGGGCGCCAAGGCCAACCTCGAAGTGATCCGTGACGGCAAACGCAAGAATGTCGAGCTGACCGTCGGCGCAATTCCGGACGAGGACAAAGAGCTGGCAGCACTGCCAAAGTCCGGCGCGGAAAGCAGCAGCAACCGCCTCGGTGTTTCGGTGATCGAGCTGACCGCCGAGCAGAAGAAAACCTACGACCTCAAGGGTGGTGTGGTGATCAAGGATGTTCAGGATGGTCCTGCGGCACTGATCGGTCTGCAGCCGGGTGACGTGATCACTCACCTGAACAACCAGGCCATCGGCTCCACCAAGGAGTTCGCCGAGATCGCCAAGGCGTTGCCGAAGAATCGTTCGGTGTCGATGCGCGTTCTGCGTGAAGGTCGCGCGAGCTTCATCACCTTCAAACTGGCTGAATAATCCGCTAGCGGTGAAATAGAAAACCGCCTCGAAAGAGGCGGTTTTTTTATGCCTGAAAAATTTGCCTCGTCGAGGAAAACTCAGCCCATCATGTCCTTGATCATGCGCTCCTGCTCCATCAGCTCGCGCTGGCGTGCATCGATCCGCGAGGACAGCGGGAAGTTGCTGCCCGCCTTGCGCTTGGCAAAGTCGAGCTGCTGGATCGCCTGACGATAATCGCCGACCAGCGCGAAGTACTCGGCGCGAGCCTGATGCAGACCGATGATGTTGCCAGAGAGACCACGGGTTTCCGCGACCTGATACCACACGTCCGGATCATTCGGACGGGATTTGAGCAGGCTGTCGAGGGCTTTCTCCGCGTCGGCGGTGCGATTCTGTTTCAGCAACAGATCGACCCGAACCTGATTCAGTGGATAGTTGCCCGGATACTGGGTGAGCATTCGGTCAACCCGCGTTTGCGCATCCGGCAGACGGTTATTGGTAATGTCCAGGTCGATCTGCGCGAGGTTGTAGATGATCTCGTTGGGCGACCTGGCCAGCAGCTGTTTGAGGTTTTCCCGGGCTTCGTTGAGCTGGCCGCCCTTGATCTGAGCGATCGCCAGGCCGTAGCGCGCCACGTCGTTTTTCGGATTTTCATCCAGTTGTGCACGGAAGCGCTTGGCGCCCAGTCCCGGGGTTTCTTCATAGATCAGCTGAACGCGGGCGCGGATCAGTTGATAGCGCATGCTGTCTTCGATGCCGCCCGCCGGTGCTTGTTCTGCGCGGTTACGGGTGTCGGCGATACGCGATTCGGTTACCGGGTGAGTCAGCAGAAATTCTGGCGGCTTGGCGTCGAAGCGATACTGGCGCATCAGGCGTTCGAACATGGTCGGCATCGAGCGCGGGTCGTATCCGGCCTTTTCCAGGTTGAGGATGCCGATGCGGTCGGCTTCCTGTTCATTCTGGCGTGAAAAGGTGCGTTGCGACTGAATGGCTGCGGCCTGAGTACCGGCGATGGTCGCGATCCCGGCATCACCGCCACCGGCGGCGGCAATCACGATCCCGGCGAGCAGCGCCGCCATCATCGGCACCTGCATCCGCTGCGAGGCTTCGACGCCGCGAGCAAAGTGACGTTGCGACAAGTGAGCCAGTTCGTGGGCCAGTACCGAGGCGTATTCACCTTCGGTCTGTGCGTTGAGAAACAGGCCGCCGTTAACCCCGACCACGCCACCCGGTGCCGCGAAAGCGTTGAGTTGCGGGCTGTTGATCAGAATGAATTCCAGGCGCCGATCGGTGACCTGGCTGGTTTCCACCAGCTTGTAGACGCTGGATTCGACGTAGTCTTTGAGCTGCGGATCGTTGAGCTGTGCAACCTGACTGCGCAACATCGCCAGCCAGGCGCGGCCCAGCTGATATTCCTGTTGCGGAGAGACGATGGCAGAACTGGCGTCGCCAAGTGACGGCAGATCGTCGGCAAAGCCCGGTGAGGCGAGCAGGCAAGCGAGCGTCAGCAGGGTAGGGCGCAGAAATGTCATGCACAAAGCCTTAGAAGACAAAGACCTTACTGTAGCCGGACACCGGGCTTGCGACCAGATATTCTAGGCGCCTCAACCACCTGAACCGGAGTGACGCAATGACTGACGCTGTAGCCCATGACTGTGAATTGGACGCCAGTGGCCTGAATTGCCCGTTGCCGTTGCTCAAGGCCAAGATGGAACTCAACAAGTTGCCCAGCGGCGCGGTGCTCAAGGTGATCGCCACGGATGCAGGTTCGCAGCGCGACTTCCGCACCTTTGCCCGTCTGGCCGGTCATACGCTGCTGCGCGAAGAAGACGAAGCAGGCGTCTACCGTTACTGGTTGAAAAAAGCCTGAAGCCGACAGCGTAAAAGACCTAAGGATTATTGATGTTCAAAGTGTTACGCGACTGGATTCAGCGCTACTTTTCCGACGAAGAAGCGGTGGTGCTGGCGGTGCTGCTGTTTCTCGCCTTTACCGCGGTGCTCACACTCGGTGGCATGCTCGCGCCGGTATTGGCCGGCATGGTGCTGGCGTATCTGATGCAGGGGCTGGTACTCGCACTGGAGCGCATGCGCGTGCCTGGCGCGGCGGCGGTGGGGCTGGTGTTTGCGCTGTTCATGGGCGTGTTGCTGGTGTTCATCGTGGTGGTGTTGCCGCTGCTGTGGCATCAGTTGATCACACTGTTCAACGAGCTGCCGGGGATGCTCGCCAAATGGCAGTCGCTGCTGTTGCTGCTGCCCGAGCGCTATCCGCATCTGGTCTCGGATGAGCAGGTACTGCAGGCTATCGAAGCGGCGCGTGGCGAAATCGGCAAGTTCGGCCAATGGGCGCTGACCTTTTCGCTGTCGAGCCTGCCGCTGCTGGTCAACATCATGATCTATCTGGTGCTGGTGCCGATTCTGGTGTTTTTCTTCCTCAAGGATCGGGCCATGATCGGCGAGTGGGTGCGCGGCTATCTGCCCCGTGAGCGAGCGCTGATCACCCGCGTGGCGCAGGAAATGAACCGGCAGATCGCCAACTACATTCGTGGCAAGGTCATCGAGATCGTAATCTGTGGCGGCGTGACTTACATCGCGTTCGTCGCGCTTGGCCTCAACTATGCGGCGCTGCTGGCGTTGCTGGTCGGGGTGTCGGTGGTGGTGCCGTACGTCGGCGCGGTAGTGGTGACTGTGCCGGTGTTGCTGATTGCGTTGTTCCAGTGGGGCTGGAGCGATCAGTTCATCTATCTGATGGCGGTCTACGGGATCATTCAGACCCTGGATGGCAACGTACTGGTGCCGTTGCTGTTTTCCGAAGCGGTCAATCTGCACCCGGTGGCGATCATCTGCGCGGTGCTGCTGTTTGGCGGGCTTTGGGGATTTTGGGGTGTGTTCTTTGCGATTCCGCTGGCGACGTTGTTCAAGGCCGTGCTGGATGCCTGGCCGCGCAAGGAGCCTGTGGTGGCTCCATTGCTATAAAAGCAAAAAGATCGTCCGATCGCGGCCCGAGCCTGCGGCAGCTCCTACAATTGGAATGCGTTTCCCTGTAGGAGCTGCCGCAGGCTGCGATCTTTTGATCTTTTGATCTTCAGGCTTTATTCAGCGCCTGAGCCGCAGCCAGCACCGCATCCACATGCCCCGGCACTTTCACGCCGCGCCATTCCTGACGCAGTACACCGTTCCTGTCGATCAGGAACGTGCTGCGATCAACGCCCAGGTATTCCTTGCCATACAGCTTTTTCAGCTTGATCACGTCGAACAGCTGGCAGACGGCTTCGTCCTTGTCGCTGATCAGCTCGAAAGGGAATTCCTGCTTGCACTTGAAGTTCTCGTGGGATTTCAGGCTGTCGCGGGAAATGCCGAAGATTTCCGTGTTGGCAGCCTGAAACGCCGCGTACTGGTCACGAAAACCCTGGCCTTCGGTGGTGCAGCCCGGAGTGCTGTCCTTCGGATAGAAGTAGATCACCACTTGCTTGCCCTTCATAGCGGACAGGCTGACGGTCTGCCCGCTGGTGGCAGGTGCTTCGAAATCCGCAACCGGTTGGTCGATGACAACGGCCATGAAAGCTTCCTTACATTGGGTTTTGTGGGCGCCAAGGTTCGATCAGCGCATCCAGATTCATCGCGTCGGCGAAGTCCAGGAACTGGTCGCGCAGCCAACTGATCTGGGTGCCGGCGGGCAGGGTCACGGTGAACGTGGCGTTGAGCATGGTGCCGCCGGTCTGCGGGGCCTGATAGGTGTCGCAGGTCAGGTTTTCCAGCTCGACGTTGTGATCCATGAAGAACTGGCACAGCTCATTGATGATGTCCGGACGATACGCCGAGCTGACATAGGCCACGTAGGGCAGCGCCTGCGGGCGGTTTTCCAGCGCCGCGCTGCGCACCACGTTGACGGTGAAGGCGTGGCGCTTGGCCAGGGTTGGCAGGCTGCCTTCGAGGCGGGCCAGGGCGTCCCAACTGCCGGAGATTTCCAGCACCAGGGCGCTGCACTCGCCGTGACGAGTCAGGCGGGAGGTGACGACGGCGCAGCGATTTTCATGGCTGGCGCGGCACAGGACGTTAGTCAGCTCCATGGGGTTGGCGCCAAGGGCACTGATGACAAGGAATTGTTCGCGAACTGTGGGGGTGGACATGCAGCATTCCTAAAGCGATGAGCGGTCGGTAGGTCGATGGGCGTTGGCCGTCGGGAGTTTCTGCGCGTGCCGATTCAGAAAGCCCCGGGCCACGGCTCGCAATTCGCTCCAATAATGGTGGAGCGTGCAGCAGCGACGCTGGAACGGGACCTGGGAGGCCGAAAAGGGAGGCTGGAACCCGGCGTACAAGCTGATCTGTACCGATCAAAGTCTGAAGGGTAGCGAAAACCGACGCCAAGGGGAATGGCGGCGCAGTACTTCGCTTGTGCAAGCATCTTGGCGCCAGTACCATTACCGCTCTCTTTTTCCGGCAGGAGCGTTTTCATGATTCGGGGCAGTATGGTGGCACTGGTCACACCCATGGATGCACAAGGGCGTCTTGACTGGGACAGCCTCCGAAAACTCGTGGACTTCCACCTTGAAAACGGTACCCACGCCATTGTCGCGGTCGGTACTACCGGCGAATCGGCGACCCTTGATGTAGAAGAGCACATCGCCGTCATCAAAGCCGTGGTCAAGCAGGTCGCAGGCCGCATCCCGGTGATCGCCGGTACCGGCGCCAACTCGACCCGCGAAGCCGTCGAGCTGACCCGCAACGCCAAAGAAGCCGGCGCCGACGCCTGCCTGCTGGTGGTGCCGTACTACAACAAGCCGACTCAGGAAGGCCTGTACCAGCACTTCAAGCACATTGCCGAAGCCGTCGACATTCCACAGATTCTGTACAACGTTCCCGGCCGCACCTCCTGCGACATGCAGGCCGAGACCGTGATTCGCCTGTCCAGCGTGCCGAACATCATCGGCATCAAGGAAGCCACTGGCGACCTGAAACGCGCCAAAGCCATCATCGACGGCGTGAGCAAGGACTTCATCGTGCTGTCCGGCGATGATCCGACTGCGGTCGAGCTGATCCTGCTGGGTGGCAAAGGCAACATCTCCGTAACGGCCAACGTCGCCCCGCGCGAAATGGCTGACCTGTGCGAGGCTGCGCTGAACGGCGACGCCGAGACCGCACGGGCGATCAACGAAAAACTGATGCCGCTGCACAAGGACCTGTTCATCGAAGCCAACCCGATTCCGGTGAAGTGGGCTTTGGTTGAAATGGGCCTGATGCACGAAGGCATCCGCCTGCCGCTGACCTGGCTGAGCGCTCCTTGTCATGAAACGCTTCGCACGGCCCTGCGCCAGTGCAGCGTCCTGGTTTAATTGAGGAAGTACAACGCATGAAGCGAATGGCCGGACTTTCCGCACTTGCCTTGATTATCTCCAGCACCAGTGGCTGCGGATGGGTCTGGGGCCCGGAAGGTTATTTCCGTGACCGTGGTAGCGATTACCTGGAAGCGCAACAGACTGCACCGATGCAACTGCCACCGAATGTCAGCACCTCCAAGCGTCTGGATCCGCTGTTGCCGATCCCGCGCAACGTGGCTGATGACACGGCGAAGGGCGAATACGTGGTACCGCGCCCGCAACCGCTGACGGCGGTTGCCGAGGCGACCGACTACTCGCTGCAGAAGAGCGGTGACTCGCGTTGGGTCGTGGCCCAGCACCCACCAGCCGAAGTCTGGCCAGTGGCGGTGCAGTTCTTCCAGGACAACGGTTTCCGTCTGGATGAGCAGCGTCCGCAAACCGGTGAATTCACCACCACCTGGCAGCATTCCGACGAACTGTCCGCCGCTGTGGCCAAGCGCCTGAGCGCCGCCGGTGTCGGTTCCGACAGCGAAACCCGCGTGCGGGTGCGTATCGAGCCAGGCGTGCAGCGCAACACCAGTGAAATCTACGTGGTCAGCGCCGAGCGTCCTGCCGGCAGCACCGCCGACGTCGATTTCACCAACCGCTCGGTCAACACTGGCCTGGATGCAGCGCTGGTCGACGACATGCTCGCGAGCATGAGCCGGATCTCCGAGAAGGGCGGTTCGGTGTCGATGCTGGCTTCGCGTGATTTCGATACCCCAAGCCGTGTCAGTCTCAGCGAAGACGGCAGCGGCAACCCGGTACTGAACGTCGGTCCGGATCTGGATCGTGCCTGGTCGAGCGTCGGTCGTGCGCTGGAGCAAGGTCAGTGGCGCGTGGAAGACATCAACCGCAGCCTGGGCCTGTACTACATCAACCTGGCCGAAAAAGCCGAGAAGAAAGACGACAAGCCTGGTTTCTTCAGCAGCCTGTTCGGCAGTGCGCCGACCAAGGAAGAAGTTGAAGCCCGCGCCGAACGTTATCAGGTGCGCCTGAGCAAGGTCGGCGAGAACGTTCAGGTCACCGTCGAGAAGAACATCAACACCGTCGCGCCAGCCGATGTGGCGCGCAAAGTGTTGAGCGTGATTCAGGACAACCTGGGCTGATCACATGCGCTTTGCCGTTCTCGGCAGCGGTAGCCAAGGGAACGGCACGCTGATCGCCAGCGCTGATACGTATGTGCTGGTGGATTGTGGTTTTTCCCTGCGGGAAACCGAAAAACGCCTGTTGCGTCTGGGGGTTCATCCGGCGCAACTGAGCGCGATACTCGTAACCCACGAACATGCCGACCACGTGCATGGCGTGGGTTTGCTGTCTCGGCGCTACAATCTACCGGTCTACCTCAGTCGCGGCACACTGCGCGGGATGCGCAAACCGATCGAACCCGCAGGCTTTCTGGCCGGCGGCGAGCAGCTGCAGATCGGCGCACTGAACATCGGGGTCATTGCCGTGGCCCATGATGCGCAGGAGCCGACCCAGTACGTATTCAGTGATAACGAGCAGCGGCGCTTCGGCCTGCTGACCGACCTGGGTTCCTACTGCGAGCGGGTGCTGGACGGCTATCGGGATCTCGATGCGTTGATGATCGAATCCAACCACTGCCGCGACATGCTGGCCCGTGGTCATTACCCGTACTTTCTCAAGCAACGGGTGGGCGGCGAGCTGGGACATTTGAACAACCATCAGGCGGCATTCCTGGTGGCCGAGTTGGGGTGGCAGGGCTTGCAGCATCTGGTTCTCGCCCACCTGAGCAGCAAGAACAACCTGCCGCAGCTGGCCCGGCAATGTTTCGTCGACACCCTCGGGTGCGACCCGGACTGGCTGCAACTGGCCGATCAAGATTCAGGGCTCGACTGGCGCCATATCGCCTAGCCCATCTACTTAGCAAGCGGAGCCCATCATGGAAAAACGTGAAGAACTCTACCGCGGCAAAGCCAAATCGGTTTACAAGACCGACGACGCTGACCGCTTGATCCTGCTGTTTCGCAACGACACCTCGGCGTTCGACGGCAAGCGCATCGAGCAGCTCGACCGCAAAGGCATGGTGAACAACAAGTTCAACGCCTTCATCATGCAGAAACTCGAAGCGGCCGGCATTCCGACCCAATTCGACAAACTGCTGGGCGACAACGAGTGCCTGGTGAAGAAGCTGGACATGATCCCGGTCGAGTGCGTCGTGCGTAACTACGCCGCCGGCAGCCTGGTAAAACGTCTGGGCGTCGAAGAGGGCATGAAGCTCAATCCATACACCTTCGAACTGTTCCTCAAGGACGACGCCAAGGGCGACCCGTTCATCAACGAATCCCACGTCGTGGCCTTCGGCTGGGGCACCGCCGAGCAACTGGCGCGCATGAAAGAACTGTCGCTCAAGGTCAATGAAGTCCTGAGCAAGCTGTTCGACGACGCAGGCCTGCTGCTGGTGGACTTCAAGCTTGAATTCGGCGTGTTCAGCGACGGCTCGATCGTCCTCGGCGACGAGTTCAGCCCGGACGGCTGCCGTCTGTGGGACAAGGACACCAAGAAGAAGATGGACAAGGACCGCTTCCGTCAGGGCCTCGGTGACGTCATCGAAGCCTACGAAGAAGTCGCCAATCGTCTGGGTGTACCGCTTTAATCGACGCAAGCATCTGATAGCACGAAGAAATTTTCGAAAGAGGGTTTGCTTTCGGCAGAAGTGTTGTTATGATGCGCGCCGTTGGAGAGATGCCAGAGTGGCCGAATGGGACGGATTCGAAATCCGTTGTACCTTCACCGGTACCTAGGGTTCGAATCCCTATCTCTCCGCCATTACATAGAAAAAGCCCCGTAGCTGAAGAGCTACGGGGCTTTTTTGTTTCTGCTCGCTTGAGTGATCAGCAAATCCTGTCGCCGGAACCCGAGGTTGAAAAGTCGATAATCGGATGTGATTCGATTGATGCCGGTTCGTACGTAACTCTCGGAGTCTACCTACAGCTCTATTTCAAATCACTCCTTATCCTGACCTGCGTGCCCAATATTGACCGGAATTCGGATAAAAAGACGCCGCTTTTAAAGCCTGGAGGGTGGCGTTGTCCGCTTGTTCAAAGGGGGGCGCTTCATCGATCAGCGATATGAATCGCGATTGTCAATTTTTCCTGCGCGGTATCATGGTGTAATACTATGAACAACAAACAGCTCGGTACGCTCGCAGCTATATTTTCACGACCCACACCCGCCACGTTGGAATGGGCGCGCATCGAGTCTCTTTTCAATGCGGTCGGGGCCAGAACCGTCGAAGGCAATGGTTCGCGAGTTCGGTTTGAATTAAGAGGTGTGGTCGCTACGTTCCACCGACCTCATCCGGATAAAGAAGCAAAGCCCTATCAGGTTCGTGATGCTCGGGTTTTTCTTGAACAAGCAGGAGTCACTCCATGAACGTGATGAATTACAACGGGTATGCCGCCCGAATTGAATACAGTGATGAAGATGGTCTTTTTGTTGGTCATATCGCTGGGATCAAGGACGTTGTAGGTTTTCATGGCGAATCTGTAAAAGAGCTTCGGTCAGCGTTCGAAGAGGCTGTTACTGACTATCTGGAGACTTGCGCCAAATTGGGTCGAGCCCCGCAAAAGCCTTATTCGGGCAATCTCAGTCTGCGTTTGGCGCCAGCTCTTCATGCGACTGTTGCCGTAAAAGCGCAATTGGCTCAAAAAAGCATTAATCAGTGGGTTGCGGATGTTCTTGACCGAGAGGCCCATGCCTAGCTTGATTCGGGTCTGGAGCTTGTACGTCGTTCCCGAACAGAGCAAATAGCCCCGTAGCTGAGAAGCTACGGGGCTTTTTTGTATCTGCGGGCTTTACCAAACACCCGCATCAGCCACTCACGGCTGCGGATGCCCGAGCTTCTGCTTGATCAGGTCATACACTTCCTTGTGCGTCGAGTTGCGCAGGGTGTTGTCCTTGCAAGCCGAGGCCAGGAAGGTCTTAACCTCATCCTTGGCGTGCGGATAGAGGCTGGCGACGTAGTCGGCTTCATGCGTCTGGGTACAGTTGAAGTGCTTGTCGTCTTTCGCTTTGTCTCTAGCCATGATGCGGCTCCTTTTGAGTTTGAACGTCATTTGGCGAAACAGGGCTGGATGGCCCCGTACGCTGAAGAGCGTAGGGGCGCAAAAGTGCTTTGCCAGCGCTTCAGACGAAAAAGGAAGAGGCTGTAGGACGCGGCACCATGCCGGGCGGCCCGGTCAGATCTCCTTCACCGGCGTCTCCCCCTGCACACCCTTGATCAACTCGATCACATGTAAACAGTCGGCCTTGTTCACATACGACTCGCCACTGGCAATTGTCTCGTGGTTCCCAGCCCGCAGTCTTCAGCGCCATTGGCCTTTGCCGGTGCTCGGGGTGCCTCGGGATTGCCTGTAGATCTCGAAATACATTCAGTTCGCTCCTTGCGATGGTGTTTGCGCCAACCTGTGTGGTGCATCGTCGCAAGCCTAGCGGAGCGAGGTTTTTTCGCTATCGGGAATTTGTTTCCAATCGTTGGCAGATGTTTCTGAAGAGCGCGGGCTAGAGCGCACGCATCGGCGTCTGGATTGGCCAAAATGGCGTCATTTGCACCTTGCAAGGCTATCGACGCTACTGCTTAATACGGGACGGCTCATGGCGTTGAAAATGTTTCGACGACCGACAAACATTATAAAAAGAGCATTCCCTTGACTGAGCATGGAACGGCACAGGCCACACGGGTCACGTTATCGCTGGTTGTCCCGGTTTTTAACGAGGAAGACAGTCTCGACGCGTTCATTCAGCGTATCGATGAAGTCTTCCAGCATCAGGCGTCGATTGCTCTGGAGCTGGTGTTCATCAATGACGGCAGTACGGATGCCACACTTGAGCGGCTGCTGGATCGTCAGCGGCACGACTCGCGGCTGCGCATCGTCGATCTGAGCCGCAACTTCGGCAAAGAGGCGGCGTTATCCGCCGGCTTGCAGATCGCCACCGGGCAGATTGTGGTGCCTATCGATGCCGATCTGCAGGACCCGCCCGAAGTCATTCTGCAAATGATCGAGCGTTGGCGCGAAGGGTATGAAGTGGTACTCGGTCACCGCATCAGCCGCCGCAGCGACACCTGGGCCAAGCAGACGTCGGCGCACTGGTTCTACCGCCTGCACAACAAGATCGCCGAGCAACCGCTGCCGGAAAACGTCGGTGACTTCCGCCTGATGGACCGGTGCGTGGTCGATGCCTTGCTGACCTTGCCCGAGTCCCGGCGCTTCATGAAGGGCCTGTTCGCCTGGGTCGGGTTTCGCACCACTCATGTTGATTACGAGCGGCCCGAGCGCGTGGCAGGGCAGAGCAAGTTCAACGGCTGGCGGCTGTGGAACTTTGCCCTGGAAGGCATCACCAGTTTCAGTACCGAACCGCTGCGGATATGGACTTACATCGGCGCGGTGGTCTCGCTGGTATCTTTTGCCTTTGCCATTTTTATTGTGCTGCGCACGCTGATCCACGGCGTCGACATGCCCGGTTATGCCTCGCTGATGGTGGCCGTGACGTTCCTCGGCGGCCTGCAATTGATTGGCATCGGCGTACTCGGCGAGTACCTCGGGCGCACTTATATCGAATCCAAACGCCGGCCGGTTTTTCTGGTGCGTCGCGTCTACGACCCCAAGGACTGAAACATGGATCTCAAGGAAACCGACATCCTCGGCGACAGCATCGGTGAGCATTGGTATTACTGCTCCAAAGCGGCGGCGACCCGTCGTCTGCTCGGTGATGCGCCAGTTACGCGGATTCTCGACGTCGGCGCCGGGTCGGGATTTTTCTCGCACCATCTGCTGACCCGAACCTCGGCGCAGGAAGCGTGGTGCGTCGACATCAGTTACCCCGCCGATTCCGATGCGACCACTGCCGGCAAACCGGTGCACTACCGCCGCGATATCGGCGCCATCGACGCCGATCTGGTGCTGCTGATGGACGTACTGGAGCATGTCGACGATGACCTCGGTCTGCTCAAGGCTTACGTTGACAAGGTACCGTCCGGCAGCCGTTTCCTGATGACCGTGCCGGCCTTTCAGTTTCTCTGGAGTGGTCACGACGACTTCCTTGAACACAAGCGCCGCTACACGCTGCCGCAGTTTGAAACCCTGGCCCGTGACGCCGGTTTGACCGTGCAGCGCGGTGCCTACTATTTCGGTGCGGTGTTTCCGATCGCGGCAGCGTTGCGTTTGCTGCCCAAAGGACCGCAGGCCGCGGCACCGCAGTCGCAGCTCAAGCGCCATCATCCGCTGGTCAACGGCGTGCTCAAAACCCTGTGCAGCCTTGAACTGCCGCTGATGGGCAGCAATCGTCTGGCCGGTCTGAGCGTGTTTGTGCTGGCGCGTAAACCGTGACCTCAGCCGACAGATCGGCGTTGATTCAGCGCGGCTTGCGCTTTGCCGTGACCGGTCTGTTCGTCACCGCCCTGCATGCACTGGTGGCGGTGCTGTTCATCAATTTCGTTGCAGTGCAACCGCCACTCGCCAACGGCGTGGCATTTGCCGTGGCGACGGTGGTGTCCTATGTGATCAACACCACCTGGAGTTTTTCGGCCCGTTTGCATGGCAAAACCCTGCTGCGCTTCATGCTGGTTTCCTGTGGTGGATTCTGCCTTGCCATGTTCGTCGCGTGGGCCGCGCAGATTGCCGGGCTTCATTACTTGCTGGGTATCGGCGCCGTAGCGCTGATCATTCCGGCGTTCACCTTTGTGCTGCATAACTTCTGGACGTATCGATGAGGGATCTGAGTAAACATCCGGCCCTCGCGCTGTTGCCGCTGCTGTTGGGCGCGCTGGCGTTTTTTCTGGTGATCGGCCCGCGTGCCCTCGATCCACAAAACATTGCCTGGCTCAAGGACGGTGATCCGGCGACGCATTACATGGGTTGGGTATTCTTTCGCCATTCACCCTGGACCTTTCCCCTCGGGCTGAACCCGTCCTATGGGATGGAACTGGGCAGTGCGATCATTTTTTCCGACTCCAATCCGCTACTGGCGCTGCTGTTCAAACCGTTCAATGGCTGGTTGCCGGAGACGTTCCAGTATTTCGGTTTATGGCTGCTGGCGTGTTTCATTCTGCAAGCCTGGTTTGCCTGGAAGCTGCTCGGCTTGATCACCGACAACCCCCTATTGCGCTTGCTCGGCGCCGGGTTCCTGGTGTTTTCGCCGCCGATGTTTCTGCGTACCGGTGGACATCTTTCGCTGGCCGGGCACTTCCTGATTCTCGCGGCGCTGTATCTGGCGCTCCGCCCGGCACTTGAGCGCCGACGTCTGGCGTGGGGGGCATTGCTCGCCGTGACGGCATTGGTTCACGCGTACCTGTTGGGCATGGTGGCGCTGATCTGGGTCGCGGATCTGGTTGGCAAGTTGTGGGTCGGCAAGCTGACGCGCCGTCAGGTCCTTATCGAGCTGGGCGGCTTGTTCGCGCTGGTGAGCGTGTGCTGCTGGCAGGCGGGTTATTTCAGTATTACCGATGGCGCGGCGGGCGGCGGTTTCGGCTTTTACCGAATGAACCTGCTGTCGCTGGTGGATGCCGACGGCTGGTCGTTTGTCTTGCCAAACATTCCCAACGGCGCAGGCGATTACGAAGGTTTCAACTACCTGGGGCTGGGCGTCCTGTTGCTGGTGCCAGTAGCGGCAATCGCCTGGTACAGAAGTGGTATCTCGTTGAAGGCTTTGCTGTGCAGTCGCCCGTTCCTGTTGTTGGCGTTCATCGGGTTGACGCTGTTCGCCCTGTCGAATCAGATCGGGATCGGCCTGCAGGCGTTCGGCTATCCGCTGCCGAAATTCGTGCTGCGTGCGGCGAGTATTTTTCGCGCTTCGGGCCGGATGTTCTGGCCGGTGTTCTACGCCATCGTGATATTGCTCACCTACCTGGTGGTGCGTGGTTATCGACCGCGTATCGCCATGGGGCTGCTGGCGCTGGCGTTAGTGGTGCAAGTCGCCGACACCCGGATTGCCTGGGCAGGTTTGCGAGCAGCGAAAATGCTGCCCGAAGCCTCAGCCTGGGCCAGCCCGATGCATGATCCGTTCTGGGCCAGTGCGGCGGCGCACTACAAGAACGTCCGTGCCGTGACACCGAAAAATCTGCCGGACCAGTGGCAGGCGATTGCCGATTTTGCCGGCACCCATGGGTTGAAAACCGACGCGGCTTACTTGGGGCGTACGAGCCCCAAGGCGCTGGACAAGCTGTTGCGCACGACGCAAAGCCATCTCGCCAGCGGCCAGTACGACAGCGATTCGCTGTACATCCTTGATGACGACGCGCTGGAGTTGGCGGTACAGAGCATTCACAGCGACACCGATCTGTTGACCCGCGTCGACGACTTTGTCGTGCTGGCCCCGGGCTGGAAACACTGTAATGACTGTCTGGCGATGGTCGATCAGGGGCGAGCGCTGTCGACGATACCCTTGAGCCAGCCGGGACTGGTGCAGACGTTCAACCGCAGCACCCGGCAACTGGTCAAAGGCTGGTCCACACCGGAAGCGTGGGGCACCTGGAGTGATGGACAGGATGCGGAACTGCGGCTGCGCGTCGCTCCCGGATCGCATGCGCTGGTGATTGATGCCCTGGCCTTTGTCATGCCGCCGAACCTCAGTCAGCGAGTGATCGTCAGCATCAATGGTGTAGAGGCGTTGTCGACGCGGCTGACTCAGGTGCAGGGCAATCGGCTGGAAATACCGCTCAGCGCAGCGCAGGCAGCCGAGGAATATCTGAATGTCCGATTGCATCTGCCCGATGCAGTCAGCCCGCAAAAACTCGGCTTCAATGACGATGCGCGAGTCATGGGGTTGGGCTTGAAAACCCTGACGGTTCAGTGAAATTGTCGAACAAACCGCCAATCGTCTGATAGACGCCGATCCCAAGGACTTCATACACTGCCGGCAGTCTGGGGAGCAGGGGCAATGGATGAATCGAAATGAATTACGCAAGGCCGACATCAACCTGATGGTGGTGTTCGAGACCTTGATGCTCGAACGCAACGTGACCCGGGCGGCGGAGAAGCTGTTTCTCGGCCAGCCGACCATCAGTTCGGCGCTCAATCGCTTGCGCGCGATGTTCAATGATCCGCTGTTCATTCGCGTCGGCCATCGCATGGAGCCGACGGCCCGGGCCGAGGAACTGTTCAAGTACCTGTCGCCAGCGCTCGATTCGCTGTCGGTGGCGCTGAGCCTGACCCACGATTTCGACCCGGCCGTGAGCAACATGACGTTCCGCATCGGCCTGTCCGATGACGTCGAGTTCGGCCTGCTGCCACCGTTGCTGCGGGCGCTGCGCCAAGAGGCACCGAGCGTGGTGTTCGTGGTGCAACACGTCGATTACTGGCGCATCCCCGATCTGCTGGCCGCCGGCGACATCACCGTCGGCATCAGCCAGACCCGAGGCCTGCCGGCCAATGCCAAGCGCAAATTGCTGCGGCATATCCAGCCGAGCATCCTGCGCGCCGATGCCTCGGATTCGCCGCTGACCCTCGATGAATACTGTTCACGCCCGCACGTGCTGGTATCGCACACCGCCAACATCAGCGGCTATGCCGATGAGTGGCTGGCGGAAATCGGCCGCACCCGGCATGTGGTGTTGTCGGTGCCACAATACAGTGCGCTGCCGGCGTTGCTGGCTGGCACTGACCTGATCGCCAGCCTGCCGGACTACACCGCTGAAGCCATGGCTGCTTCCGGGCTGCTGTTCAAGGAACCGTTCCCGTTCAAGACGCCGATGCTGGATCTGTCGATGGTCTGGCTCAGCCACGTCGACAGCGATCCGGCCGAGCGCTGGCTGCGTTCGCGGCTTGAGGCGTTCATGAGTGAACGGCCACTGACCGCGCCCTGAATCCCACCACAAATCTCCCCTGTAGGAGTGAGCCTGCTCGCGATGAAGGTGTGTCAGTCACATCAATGTTGTCTGACACAGCGCTTTCGAGAGCAGGCTCACTCCTATAAGGGTTTGCGTTCGTTTGGTCTGCCTGCTTTGCTCAAAGGCAATAACCTTGGCGGAGGCCGGTCCCCATGAGCATTTCCCGTTCGTTGCTGCGTGGGCGTGGCAGTCTCGACAGCGGCAAGGTTGGCATGGTCGAGCTGTTTTTCGATCTGGTGTTCGTGTTTGCCGTGACTCAGCTCTCGCATTCGCTGCTTGCGCAGTTGTCGATTCTGGGCGCGGTGCAGGTGGCGCTGTTGATGGTCGCGGTGTGGTGGGTGTGGATTTTCACTTCGTGGATCACCAATTGGCTCGACCCGGAAAAACTGCCGATCCGCCTCGGGCTGTTCGGGCTGATGATCGCCGGTCTGTTGCTGTCGTCCTCGATCCCCAAGGCTTTCACCGAGCGTGGGCTGATGTTTGCCTCGGCGTTCGTGTTCATGCAGGTCGGGCGTACGCTGTTCGCGATCTGGGCGGTGCGTGGCGAGTCGCTGAGCATGACCCGCAATTTCCAGCGGATTCTGGCGTGGTTGATGTGCTCCGGCGTGTTCTGGATCGCCGGGGCCTTTCTTGACGGGCAGCAACGTTTGTTGTGTTGGGCGCTGGCGCTGGCGATCGAACTGATTTCACCTTCGCTGTATTTCTGGGTGCCGGGGCTGGGGCGTTCGTCGTTGAGTGACTGGAACGTCGAAGGCAATCACATGGCCGAGCGCTGTGCGCTGTTCGTGATTATCGCTCTTGGTGAATCGTTGCTGGTGACCGGCGCGACGTTCGCCGAGCTGACGCTGAGTACCACCGGGGTCATGGCGTTTCTGGTGGCGGTACTCGGCAGCATCGGCATGTGGTGGGTGTACTTCGATAGCGGCGCCGAGCGCGCGCATCACCGCATCGCGCATTCGAGCGATCCCGGTCGTCAGGCGCGCATCGCCTACACCTACCTGCACGTGCTGATCGTTGCCGGAGTGATCGTCAGTGCGGTGGCCGACGAACTGGTGCTGGTGCATCCGGATCATGCCAGTGACGCCGGGATCCTGGTGATCGTGGGCGGGCCTTGGCTGTTTCTGTTGGGCAATGCACTGTTCAAGTGGGTCATGTCCGACCGGCCGCTGCCACCCTTGTCGCATGTGGCGGGGCTGGTGCTGCTCATGCTGGCGCTGCCGCTGGCGTTGAATCACTGGTTTTCGGCGCTGATGCTCGGGGCGCTGACCACGGCGATCGTGGTGCTGGTAGCGCTGTGGGAAAGCCTGGCATTGCGTCAGGCGTCGGCCTCGATAACCTCGGAAAAAGCCGCAGGAGAGTAGGCCAGCGCTGTGGTATATGTACGACTTTTCTGCCGACCGACTGGAGCACCCCATGCCACACCTGCACATGGAATACACCGCCAACCTGCCGCAGTTGAACGCTGATGTGGCGTTGATCCGGCTCAACAACACGCTGGTGGGTTCTGGTCAGTTCGCTGCGGAGTTCGATATCAAAAGCCGGGCGGTGAAGGTCGAGACCTTCAAGGTCGGTACCGGCATGGGTGAGCGTGCTTTCATCCATGTGAAGCTGGCGCTGCTCAGCGGTCGTTCGCCGCAGATCAAGAAGCAGCTCTCGGATAGCCTGCTGGCGGTGTTGCAGGATTTGTGCGAGTGGCCGGCCGGAGTCGAAGTGCAGTTGTGTGTGGAATTGCTCGATATCGACCGCGACTCCTACACCAAGACCGCCATCGGCGTGTAGGACTCAGGCCGCTTCCAGCTCACTGCAGACCTTGATCACCTGCTCGCGCAGCCAGACGTTGGCGCTGTCCTGATCGGCGCTCTGGCTCCACTGCATGTCGAGGGTGAATCCCGGCAGACCGTTCGGCGCCTCGCAGTGATTGAATATCGTCTCTTTGGTCAGCAGGCGCTGGATGCGTCGGGGCAAGGTGAGGATGAAGTCGGTGCCGGTGATCATTTTCAATGCCGCGCTGTAGCTGTTGGAGCGCGCGACGATCTGCCGTTTCTGCGCCTGACGCGCCAGCCAGCCATCGACCATGTTGGTGGTGGAAGTCCACGGCGTCGGGAACACATGGCGCCGCTCGGTGAAGGCCTGCAGGCTCAGGCGCGGCTCCAGCGGCGTGGCGCGTTTGTCGAAGACACAGACCAGATCGTCCTCCAGCAGCATCCGCGATTTAAGGTCGGTGTGGCTGCGGTGGAAGTTGGGGCCGAAACAGATCACCAGGTCGAGACTGCCGTCGCGCAGTTCGTCGGCGGGCACATCGGTCTCGAACTTGTGCATGTTGACCACTACCGGCAAATCGTCGAAGTCGAAACGCTTCAACAGGCGCGGCAACACCAGTTGCTCAAAGTATTCCGGGGCACAGATATTGAAGGTCACCGCTTGCCGGGTCGGATCGAAGGCCGGGGCGCCGGCGTGGCACAGGTTGATGCTTTCGAGGATCTTCTGCACATGACCGTACATGGTGCCGGCCTTGTAGGTGGGACGCATGCCCGTGCGGGTGTTGATGAACAACTCGTCTTCGAAACTGGTGCGCAATTTTTTCAGGCAGTAGCTGACAGTGGACTGGCTGACGCACAGCGTCTCCGAGACATCCGTGACGCTGCTTTGCTCATACACGGCGATAAACACCATGAGGTCCTGCATGTCGAGCTTTCGAAGCAAGTTACTGTTCAGCATCCGTTCCGTCCCGCTGTGCTCCTTGCGCTGAATCCGCGCAAACGTGTGCGCATGATCGTAGCGGAACGATGGTGCCAGGACAAAGCCCTGTAGGACGTTTCGATGTCGCCAGTGGGACAGAAAGTTTTAGTAACACGACGTCGGCAAATAAAGCGCAAAAAGATGGCAACAGGCCTCTAGCCCGGCGGCGGCATTCGGCTTCAACGGATGTATCGGGCGTACTGCCGAGGGTCAAAGCGCAGCACTATCAGCAGCATCACCACCATCACTGCGGTCAGCGACCACCAGGCCCATTCAAAGCTGCCGAGGCGGTCGCGGATGATTCCGGCGAGCAGCGGCGAAAGTCCGGCGATCAAGTAGCCGATGCCTTGCACGAACGCGGTCAGGCTGCCGGCGCGCTGCGGGTTGTCGAGGTGATCGAGCGAGACGATCAGGCTCATCGGAAACAAGCCGCCAATCCCCAGCCCCAACAGGCACGGCCACAGCAGGCTGAGGTGTTGCGGGCTGAGGATCAGTCCGCAGAAGCCGCCGATGATCATCAGCAGCAACGCTGCGAGGACGGCACGGCGATCACGGCTGCGGTTGGCGATGGCCGGCGTCAGCAGCCCGGAAATCACCTCCATGGCGGTCAGAAAACCCAGCAGCAGCCCGGCGTGCTGTTCGCTCCAGCCTTGTTCCACGTAGTACGGCGCCAGCCAGGCGAGTACGCAGGTGTAGGATGCCGTGCCGAGGCCGAAGAAGAGGGCCAGCAGCCAGGCACGGGAATTACGCATGAAGGACTCTTTTCCTACAGGCGTGTTCTGGATGGATGGCGGAATCGACTGTGTCCACCAGGCCAGCAACGCGAGCAAGGCCAGTGCTGCCCAGATCCCCAGCCCGATGCGCCAGCTGCCGGTCTGCAGCAGCACCAGCGGCGAGAATGAGGCGGCGAGCGCGGCGCCGCCCATGATCGACGTGACATACAGGCCCATGCACAGCGCCACATGGTCGGGGAAGCGTGACTTGATCAGCACCGGCATCAGCGCCTGAATCAAGGCGATACCCATCCCGGCCAGCACCGCGCTGCCAATCAATTGCGGCGCCGAATCGAGCATCAGCCGCGACAGCGTCGCCAGGCCGATGATCGACAATGACAGGATCACCGTGCGTTGCTCGCCCAAGCGTCGGCTGATGCCGATGCCAAAAAACATCGCCAGCCCCATCGCCATTACCGGCAGCATGGTCAGCAGCGAAGCCGCGCTGAAGCTCAGCGGGATGTCGCCACGAATCGCCGACAGCAACGGCCCGACGGCGGCCATGGAGGGGCGCAGATTGAGCGCGACGAGAATGATCCCGAACATCAGCCAGACAGCGGGGCGGGAGGTGGCGCGGACGTTTTCCATCGGCAGACTCTGGATTGCGGAGGCTGTCGATTAGGCGGCGCGGCGCGCCTATCGGCAAATCAGATTTCCCGAGCATTATTTAAAAACTAAATATCACTCTCCCCACTGTAGGAGCTGCCGCAGGCTGCGATCTTTTGATCTTGTTTTTCAAGACCAAGATCAAGATCAAAAGATCGCAGCCTGCGGCAGCTCCTACACGGGACGGATTTATCTTGCCAATCACGCTGTAAGACTATTCTTTCTCTCTGGCAGGACATTTCGTTACAGCTCTGGCCCAGCGCAGGCGCGTAAAACGCCGGCGGCGATATATACTGCGCGCCATTCTTCAAGGGAGAGCCGTGTGGCCATCGATATTCACTGGATTCGCGACAACGAAAGCCTCGCGCAGTTTTGCGCCGAGTGGCAGCAACTGCCGTTCGTTGCCCTCGACACCGAATTCATGCGGGTCGACACCTTCTACCCGATTGCCGGTTTGCTGCAGGTCGGTGACGGCAAACGCGCCTACCTGATCGATCCGCTGACCATCGACGCCTGGCAACCGCTGGCGACGTTGCTGGAAAATCCGGCGGTGCTCAAAGTCCTGCATGCCTGCAGCGAAGACCTCGAAGTGTTGCTGCGCCTGACCGGCAGCCTGCCGGCGCCACTGTTCGACACACAATTGGTAGCGGCCTACCTGAACCTCGGGTTCTCGATGGGCTATTCGCGACTGGTGCAAGAAGTACTCGGTATCGAGCTGCCGAAGGGCGAAACCCGTTCCGACTGGTTGCAGCGTCCACTTTCCGACACACAAATCAGCTACGCCGCCGAAGACGCGGTGCATCTGGCGGAAGTTTTCGTACAGCTGCGGCCGAAACTGTCTGACGACAAATTCGCCTGGGTGCTGGAGGACGGCGCCGAACTGGTGGCCAACCTGCGCCGCGAGACCGACCCGTACGAGGTCTATCGCGAAGCCAAACTGGCGTGGAAACTGTCCCGCGCGCAACTGGCGGTGCTGCGTGAGCTGTGCGCCTGGCGTGAAAAAGAAGCGCGTGCCCGTGATCTGCCGCGCAACCGCATCGTCCGTGAACACTCGCTGTGGCCGCTGGCCCGCACGCAACCGGACAACCTCGCCGCGCTGGGCAAGATCGAAGACATGCACCCGCGTACCGTGCGTCAGGACGGCCAATTTCTGCTTGATCTGATCAAGCGCTCTGGCAGTGTGGGGCCTGATCAATGGCCGCCGGCGGTGCCGGAACCATTGCCGGTCGAAGCGGCGGCGCTGATCAAGCAACTGCGCGCCCTCGGCCAGGTCGAAGCTGAGCGTCTGGGTATCGCACCGGAACTGATGCTGCGCAAGAAAACCCTCGAAGCGCTGGTCAAAAGCGGCTTCCCCGAGGGCCCCTATCAATTGCCTGAGTCGCTGCGTGGCTGGCGCCGCGAACTCATGGGCCAGAAGCTGCTCGACAGCCTGGCCACCGCCGGAGAACAGCCTTGAAACGTATTTGCTCCATTTACCAAAGCTCCAAGCGAAGCGGAATGTACCTTTATGTGCTCAAGAGCGATGCGCTTGAGCGCGTACCCGAGGCACTGATGGCTGCTTTCGGCAAGCCGAAACATTCGTTCGATCTGGTGCTGTCGCCTGAGCGCAAGCTGGCCAGCGAGGACATCGTCGTGGTCCTGGAAAACCTCGACAAGCAGGGCTATCACCTGCAGATGCCACCGGCCGAGGACGAGTACATCGAACACCTGCCCGAAGAATTGCTGCGACGCAACGACCCGGTCTGATCTGCGAGGCCCTGTTCTGGGCCTCTTGCCACCCTGGAACTGATTTTACGGCGACGACCGCCACGAAGGAGCACGGCTCTTTCGGCGGTTGCCTGCACGGTTTGCGAAAGGTTTGAAGATGCGCGTTCTGATTGCTGAACACGACCACGCGGTGTACGCCCGGCTGCTGCGTCAGGCGGCCCCCGAACTTGAAGTACTGACCAGTGGCGACTCTGCCGAACTGGCCCGTCAGGCGGCCGATTGCCCGGTGTGGCTGGGGCAGCCGGATCTGCTGGCGACCCTGCTGCGTCAGGGCCATCAACCGCAATGGCTGCAATCGACCTGGGCCGGCATCACGCCGCTGCTCGCCGACGGTCTGCGCCGCGATTACCGTCTGACTCGCGCGGTGGGGATCTTCGGTCAGGTAATGGCCGAATACGTGCTGACCTACATGCTCGGTCACGAGCGGGAAGTGCTGGCGCGTCTGGTCAGCCAGGTCGAGCGCAAGTGGGACAACCGCACCGGCCAGAGTCTGGTCGGGCGCAAGGTGCTGATCGTCGGCACCGGCGATATCGGCCAGAGCGTGGCGCAGTTTCTGTTGCCGTTCGGCGTCGAGTTGTACGGCATCGCCAGCAGCGCGCGCGAGCAGGCGCCGTTCGTCGAAGTCGGCTCGATGGCGGATCTGCCGCGGCTGGTGGGCGCGGTCGATTATGTGGTCAATCTGCTGCCGAATACTGAACATACCCACGACATTTACGACGCGGCGCTGTTCAAGCAGTTCAAGCCGACCGGCTTGTTCATCAACGTCGGACGCGGCGTGGCAGTGGTTGACGCGGATCTGGTGGAAGCTTTGAAGGAAGGGCATCTGGCCGGTGCAGTAATCGACGTCTGCCGTCAGGAGCCGCTGCCGCAACGCCATCCGTTCTGGACCGCTTGGGGCCTGCTGCTGACCGGGCACAGCTCGGCACCGACGTCGCCGGCATTGATGGTGCAGTTGTTCGTCGAGAACCTGAAGGCGTATCAGGCGGGAGAAGCGTTGCGCGGGGAAGTGGATTTCAACCGCGGTTACTGAGGTGTAATTAAAAGATCGCAGCCTTCGGCAGCTCCTACAGGGATCAATGTAGGAGCTGCCGAAGGCTGCGATCTTTTGCGTTTAAAGGGTGAAGCTGCCTTCCGCCGCCAGCTCACTCAGCGGACGACGCGGGCTCGGTTCTTCACGGGCCTGCAGGTACTCGGCCAGAGTTGCCTTGTCACCCAGCTTGCCGACAGCGACCGCCGCATGCAGCGCATAACCTTCAGGAATATTCAGCTCCTTGCGGGTCAGCTCCTGATCGAAACCGGCCATGCCGTGGGTGTGCCAGCCGCTGATGCTCGCTTGCAGCGCCAGGTGGCCCCAGGCCGAACCGGTGTCGAAGGTGTGCCACAACGCCGGGGACTCTTCACTGGCACCGGGTGCGGTGAACGTGGTTTTCGACATCACGATCACCAGCGCCGAAGCGTGTTGCGCCCAGCCGCGGTTGAACTCGTTCAGCAGACCAAGAAAGCGCTCCCAGTTCGGCGTATCACGACGCGCATAGAGAAAGCGCCACGGCTGCGAGTTGTACGCCGACGGCGCCCAGCGTGCGGCTTCGAAAAAGCTCAGCAGGGTTTCTTCCGGGATCGCTTCGCCAGTGAAGGCGCGGGGCGACCAGCGGTCGGTGAACTGCGGGTGAATGGCGTAATCGGCAACGCGAGGGTTGGTACTCATCGAAAGATTCCTTGCTGTATTTGCGTCATGAATTCGTGGCAAAACCCTACTGGGCGGCGATTCGGCTGACAAGCGCGATTTACCGACAGTCGCCAGCGCTTGGCCCGCAAGGCCTTGGGCACTAGACTGGCGGCCTTTTCACCACCTGATGTTGATGCTTGAGCCATGGCCGCCAAAGTCGAACCGTTCTGGAAACGCAAAACCCTCGAGCAACTGGATCACGAGGAATGGGAATCGCTGTGCGACGGCTGCGGTCTGTGCTGCCTGCAGAAACTCGAAGATGAAGAAGACAACAGCGTCTATTACACGCGCATCGCCTGCAAACTGCTGGACCTGAAGACCTGCCAGTGCAGCGACTACCCGAATCGCATCAAGTTTGTCCCGGACTGTATCCAGCTCACTCCGGGCCAGGCTGAAGAATTCAAATGGCTACCGCCGACCTGCGGTTATCGTCTGGTCAGCGAAGGCAAGGATCTGCCGTTGTGGCACCACTTGGTGTGCGGCGATCGTGACGCCGTGCACCACGAACGGATTTCCCAGTCCGGGCGCATGCTCGCCGAAGGCAGCGTGCCGGAGGACGACTGGGAAGATCACCTGATTTTCCGCGCCGGTTAAACACCAAGGGTTTCCAGGATTCAACAAGGAGTGTGTATGGCTGGGGGATTGCTGCGGGCATCGCTGATCGGCCTGCTGGCGCTGAGCGCACCGGTGTGGGCGGCGAAGAAAGTCGATCTGGATTACCACGTGCGCCTGTTGCCGCAAAGCGATCAGGCCGAAGTGCGCCTGACCTTGGCCAAAGGCGAGGCGGTGCGAAGTCTCGATTTCGACCTCGGCGACGGCAGCCACTACAGCGACTTCAAGGCCGACGGCCAATGGCTGCTGACCCCGGGCAAGTTGGCCCGTGGCGTGTGGCGGCCCGCGAGCGAAAAGGCCAGCCTGACCTACCGCGTACGCATCAGCCACGGCCGCAAGAACGGCACGTTCGACACGCGCATGACGCCGAGTTGGGCGTTGATGCGTGGCGACGAATTGGTGCCCCCTGCAAAACTCGATCAACAGGATGGCACCGAACTGGTCGCGCGCCTGCAATTCGAATTGCCTGAAGGCTGGAACAGCGTCGAAACCGCCTGGCCGCGCATCGGCAAGAACAAATTCCGCATCGACAACCCGTCCCGCCTGTTCGACCGCCCGACCGGCTGGATGCTCGCCGGTCATCTCGGCAGCCGCCGCACGCGCCTGGGCGAAACCGAAGTCACCGTGGCCTCACCGCAAGGGCAGGGCATGCGGCGCATGGATGTGCTGACCTTGCTGACGTTCGTCTGGCCGCAGGTGCAAGCGGTCTATCCCCGGCATCCGAAAAAACTGCTGATCGTCGGCGCCAGCGACCCGATGTGGCGCGGCAGCCTCGGGGCGCATGAGTCCATTTACCTGAACACGCGTTTGCCGCTGGTCAGCGAGAGCGGCAGCAGTGCGCTGGTGCGTGAGTTGGCGCAGATATTTGGGCGAATCAACGACGAGCAGCGCAGCGACTGGATCAGCGAAGGCTTTGCCGAGTATTACGCGATCGAATTGGTGCGACGTGCCGGGGGCATGAGCGATGAGCGCTATCAGGCGTTGCAGGCGAGACTGACCCAGGACAGTCAGAAAGTCACGACCTTGCGCGGCGAACAGATCAGCTCTGCGCAGCTTGCGAAAGCGGTAATTGTCTTGCAGGAACTGGATCGCGAGATTCGTCTGAAGACGCGCAACAAGCGCTCGCTGGATGATGTGTTGCGTGGGGCGATGCATCTGGGGACGGTGAGTACTAAAGAGTTTGTGCAACTGGCTGAGAGTGTTCTGGGCGAGTCCTCCAAAGTCCTCGATACCGCGTTGTTGCAGTAAAGATCAAAAGATCGCAGCCTGCGGCAGCTCCTGCACCAATCTCTGTAGGAGCTGCCGCAGGCTGCGATCTTTTGCTTTTAAACCCCGGCTTTCGGCGATTTCACCGAATCGTTGCCGGTCACCGTCGCGGTGCTGGTCGCCGCCTCGGCATTGGCCTTGAGCTGGCTCAGTTCTTCCCCCGCACGCTCGATCTTCGCCCGCACGTTGTTGATGTCTTGACGGCTTTTTTCCAGCAAGCTTTTCACCGAGCTATGCCCGGTGATGCCCCTAGCCATCGCCACGCCGCCAATCGCCACCTGAATCAGACCGAACACGCCGCCACGGCGCAGGCCCTTGCCGACCATGATCACGCCACCGGCCAGCGAGCCGATGCGCTCCCAGCCCTGGACGTTCTGCTCGGTCGGGCTCTGGAACGGGGTGGAATCGATACGTTGGACGCGTTTGAGTTCGGTCATGATCTGTCTCCCAGGCAATGTGCAATAGATAGATAAGCTGACTGCCGCAGCGGCCGGCTCGTTCCATCGGATGTGCGACGTTTCAGCGGAATTTCGGCCCGGAGCGGGTATTCAGGCCCTTGGCCATGCGGTCGTAGAGCACGACGTTGACTGTGGCGGCGAGGTTCATGCAGCCGGTGGTCGGGATGTACACCACGTCTTCGCACCAGTCGCGGATCTCTTTGTCCAGCGAGCCGTCTTCCGGGCCGAAGATATACAGCGCGCGATCCGGGTGGGTGTATTCCGGCAGCGGGCGGGCGCCCTCGACCAGTTCCACGGCGACCGGGACGCAGTTGAGCGGGAGGATCTTTTTCAGGTCGTCGATGCCGATCAGCGGAATATCGTAGTGCACGCGCTTGGTGTCGGTGACGAAATCGGCGGCGCGTTCATAACGCTTGCCGGTGTAGAACACCGACGCCACGCCGTAACAGCCTGCGGCGCGCATCACCGAACCGACGTTCTCCGGTGACTTGGGGTTGTACAAACCAATGCAGCTGTAACGTTTGTCTGCCACGAGCGGGGTGCCTTCGGGAAAAAGAGGGCGATTATACGGGGATTGGGGGAGGGCGGGCAGATTCGAGATCTGTGGTGTCTGGTCTGGCCTCATCGCTGGCAAGCCAGCTCCCACAGGTATCTCGGGTGTTCACAAAATTTGTGAGCGACCAAAATCATTGTGGGAGCTGGCTTGCCAGCGATGAAGCCAGTTCAGGCGCTGAAGATCTTTAATCTTCTTTTTTCATCAGCCCGGCGAGGGCGGCGAACGGGTTATGCGTGGCCTTGGCGATTTTCGGCGTGCTCAGCGAGCCGTCGCCGAAGTATTGCTGGTCGGTGTAGCGCGAGTGTTCATTGTCGTGGCAGTACAGGCACAACAGCTCCCAGTTCGAGCCGTCCTGCGGGTTGTTGTCGTGGTTGTGGTCGCGGTGGTGCACGGTCAGTTCGCTCAGGCGCTTGCCGGAAAACTCACGGGCGCAGCGGCCGCAGACGTGCGGGTACATTTTCAGGGCCTTGTCGCGGTAGCCCATTTCCTTGTCGCGCTGGTTGTCGGCAAGGATGCGATCGAGCTTCGACGTGTTGGTCGGGGTGGACGAACTCATGGGTTCACCTTTGTAAAAAGACTGATGACGGTTATGTGCAGAGTTTAGCTCAGCCCTTGAGCTTCTCGGCAATCCAGATCGTGTGGCGGGTGCCCTTGTTGCCGTGGGCGAAGACCTGGACTTCTTCGGCCTTGAAGCCGGCCTTCTTCAATTTGTCGGAAAACTGTCGGTCGGCGCTGGCCGACCATACCGCCAGCACGCCCTTGGGTCGCAGGGCCTTGGCGCAGGCGTTGAGGCCAGCGGCGGAGTACAGCCAGCTGTTGGCCTTCTGGGTCAGGCCTTCGGGGCCGTTGTCGACATCGAGCATGATCGCGTCAAAACCGTTCGGCTCGCTTTGCAGCACCTTGGCCACGTCGTCCTGACGGATCACCGTGCGCGGGTCGAGCAACGGTCGTCCGGACTTTTCACCGAGCGGCCCGCGATTCCACTCGACCACGCCAGGCACCAGTTCGGCGACCACCACTTCGGCGCTCTTGCCCAGATGCTTGAGCGCCGAGGCGAGGGTGAAGCCCATGCCCAGACCGCCGATCAACACCCGTGAATTCGGCCGGCCGGCGACCTTGCGGCAAGGGATTTCGGCCAGCGCATCTTCGGAACCGTGCATGCGCGTGTTCATCAATTGCCCGCCGTCGCCGCCCTGGATCTTGATGACGAAATCCTCGCCATACTCGAACAGGCACAGGGCGCCACCGTTGTCAGGGATCGGCGTGGTGTCGAGCAGAACGAAACGTTTCATGGAAATCTCTACAAGGGGGAAGGCAAGCAGGCCCGTTGGGAGTAGCCTGAGCGCAGACTAAAGGCCAAACGGAGCCCTTGATGAAGCGCACCATTCTAACGGTCATTGCCCTGGCCGCGCTCTCGATTACTGCAGTGCAGGCGCAGCAGACCATTCCGGTCAGCCCGACGCCGCAACCTGGCTCGCCGGGAACCGCGACACCGACGCCGTATCCGCAAATCACCCCGATCAGCGCACCGAAGGCCGGTGCCGGCAGTGGCAGCCCGCCGCTGGTGCCAATCGAAATGCCCAGCCCGCCGAGCAAGGATCAACCAGTGCCGGGCATCGAGCCGAGCGGCAGCAAGGTCAAATCCCCCGGCGGTTAAACCTGTTGCGCCGCCAGTTGGCCGTCGGCCATGCGCAGGCGTTTGGAGAGGGAGACGGCGAGGGCGCGGATGATTTTCGCGGCGATCTTCGGCGCGTCGTTGAGCATTTTTTCCAGCGAGTCCTTGCCCAGGTTGAGCAGTTGGCAATTGCTCGCCGCGATGCAAGTGGCCGAACGGCGTTCGCCGTCGAGCACGGCCATTTCGCCGAAGGCCCGACCGCTGCGCAGGGTGGCCATGGTGATGACCTGACCGTCAGGGCCAGTTTTTTGCACCGCGACCTGGCCAGTGTGGAGGATGCACATGAAACTGCCGGCATCGCCCTCACGGAAAATCGCCTCGCCCTCAGCCACGGTGCTGATGCTGAAGTAGCCCGAGGCCGCGGCAAAGTCCGCCAGTTGCAATTGATCGAACAGGCCACAGTCCATCAGCCAATCGCGAATTTCGTTGTTCAGCAGGGTGGGTTCTGACATGTCATTGCGGTCTTTATTGTTTTCACTGATTCCAGGCTTACACCGTCCACTGTAGGAGCTGCCGAAGGCTGCGATCTTTTGATCTTGTCTTTCAAAAAATCAAGATCAAAAGATCGCAGCCTTCGGCAGCTCCTACAGGGATCTGTGGTGTATCGGCCTCTTGGTTCTGGAGTTAAGACCCAAGTGACCGACGGAGTTCCTCAGGCGAGGCCCAAAACCTTGAACACAAATGCATATTCGAGCGCTACGTCACGTAATCCCTGATAACGCCCGCTCATGCCGCCATGTCCGGCGCCGAGTTCGGTCTTGAGCAGCAGCAGGTTGTCGTCGGTCTTGGTCGCGCGCAGTTTCGCCACCCACTTGGCCGCCTCCCAGTACTGCACGCGACTGTCGTTGTAGCCGGCGATCACCAGGGTTGCCGGATAAGCCTGCGCAGTGACATTTTCGTACGGCGCGTACGCCTTGATCCGCTCGTAGACGTCCGGCTCTTCCGGGTTACCCCATTCGTCGTATTCGGTGACGGTCAGCGGCAAGTCCGGGTCGAGCATGGTGTTGAGTACGTCGACAAACGGCACTTCGGCAATCGCCACGCCGAACAGGTCCGGGCGCTGATTGAGCACCGCGCCAATCAACAAGCCGCCAGCGCTGCCGCCGCTGATCGCCAGTTTCTCGGCGGTGGTGATGCCGTTGAGGATCAGGAATTCGGCGCAGGCAATGAAGTCGCTGAAGGTGTTGTGTTTGTGTTCCTGTTTGCCGGCGCGATACCAGGCTTCGCCCAGTTCACCGCCGCCACGCACGTGGGCGATGGCGAAAGCCATGCCGCGATCCAGCAGGCTCAGACGCGCGTGGGAAAACCACGGATCGAGGCTGGAACCGTAGGCGCCATAACCGTACAGATACAGCGGCACCGGCTTGCCGACCATCTCGCGTTTCATCACCAGACTGATCGGCACCTGTGTGCCGTCCGGCGCCGTGGCCCACAGGCGTTGGCTGACGTAAGCGTCGGCGTCGAACGGGCCGAGCACCGGGGTTTCTTTCAGGACGGTTTGCTCGCCGCTCGCGAGGATCAACTGCCGTACCTGCGCCGGACGGTTCAACGCCTCGTAACGCAGACGAATGCGGTCGCTCTCGAACTCCAGACTGTTTTGCACATAAAGGCTGTAGGCCGCGTCCGGCAGTTGCACGCGATACGGCATCTGCCCTTGCGGGTGAACTTCGATGACCGGCAAGCCGCCTTCGCGCAGGCTCAGGGTCATGGCCTCGGCGTTCAGCGTCACGCCGTCGAGCATCACCGTGTCGCTGTGCGGAACCAGTTGCTGCCAGTCGGCTTCGCTGGGCACGACACCGGTGTCCGGCGCCTGATACAGGGCGAAGTTGATGCCGTCGCGATTGGTGCGGATGAACCACGTCCACACGCCATCCAGCGCGCCGTGGTCAACATCGTATTCGTGATCCTCGACCCGTGGCGCCATGCAAGTGAAGGGCAGATGCGGTTGATGCGCGTCCAGTGCCCAGACTTCGCTGGTGGTTTTGCTGCCCAGGGTCAGCAGCAATTGCTGCTCGGAACTGGAGCGGTAGCAATGCAGGAAGAAACGCCCGTCCGGCTCGTGGAACACCTCTTCGGCGGCGGTGCCGTCGAGGCGATAGCGAAACAGTTTGTGCGGGCGATGAGTATCGTCGAGCACGCCGAAGAACAGGGTCAGGCTGTCGTTGGCCCAGGTCATGCTGCCGTCGCAGTCCTGAAACTCCAGTTCGCTGACCTTGTCATTGGCCAGTTCCTTGACGAACAGCGTGTAAATCTCGTCGCCCGAGGCATCGACGCTGTAGGCCAGACGCTGGTGATCCGGGCTGATGCTGAACGCGCCGAGCGAGAAGAAGCCGCCATTGGCCAGCACGTTGGGATCGAGCAGCAATTGCTCGCGGCTTTCGTCGAGGGTCAGGCTGTCGTCGGCCGGACACGGGCAACGGTAATGGCGGGCGTATTCGTCACCCGCCGTGGTGCGCGTGTAATACAGATACGGCCCCCACGGCGAGGGCAGGGACAGGTCGGTTTCGAGGATCCGGCCCTTGATCTCCTCGAACAGGCTTTCGCGCAGGGCGGCCTGATCGGCGGTCTGTGCTTCCTGATAGGCGTTTTCAGCCTTGAGGTAGTCGAGCACCGCGTCGGTGTCGCGTTCCTGCAGCCAGGCATACGGGTCGGCACCGGCAGCCTTGCGGGCGATCGGGGCGCGGATGACGTGGGCGGATTCGGGCATGGAAGGCTCTCGGACATTTACGGAATAAGGGTTTTCGCAGCTCTTGAAACCATCGCACTCCCCTGTGGGAGCGAGCTTGCTCGCGAAGGCGTCCTGTCAGATGACATTTGTTTCACTGACCCGACGCTTTCGCGAGCAAGCTCGCTCCCACAGGGTTTGCTGTTGGCCGTCTGGCATTGGGACAAGCCTGACGGGCGAAAAGTCGTTACTATAAGCGCCTCTTTGCCTGCCTTGCCATGGACACCATGACCGAGAACGACTATCTGATCGCCTGGGGCCTCTACGCCTTTGCCGCTGTGGGCTGCCTGTTGGTATGGATGCGCCTGACCCGCTGGATGTGGCGCTGGCTGCGCGAGCCGCTGCGGGTGCTGATGGCGGTGTTGCTGTTCAGCCCGACCATCATTGACCCGGTGAAAGCCAAGGTCGCGCCGTCGATCGCCATTACCGCGCTGGACTTGGCCTTCAAGGTCGGCAACAACGCCTGGCGGGCGATTTCCGACCTGTTCATGTACGGCATGATTGCGTTCGGCATTTACCTGATTTTCGTGTTGATCCGCTTCCCGATCGAGCGCGCCTCCCGCGCCCGCCGCGAGCAGGCCGAAGCCGCCAAGGCGGCGGCGCGTGCCGATGATCGCGACGACGATCAGCCGTTTGGCGGGGCCGGTGATGACCGTTACGGTCGCCCGCCCTTGCCGAACAATCCGCAGCGCATGCGCGTCGAGCCGCGTCTGTAATCACGAGAGTCAGCACATGTGTGAACTACTGGGCATGAGTGCCAACGTGCCGACCGATATCGTGTTCAGCTTCACCGGCCTGATGCAGCGCGGCGGGCGTACCGGCCCGCACCGCGACGGCTGGGGCATCGCCTTCTATGAAGGTCGTGGCTTGCGCCTGTTCCAGGATCCGGCCGCCAGCAGCGAGTCGGAAGTCGCCAACCTGGTGCAGCGCTATCCGATCAAGAGCGAAGTGGTCATCGGCCACATTCGTCAGGCCAACGTCGGCAAGGTCTGCCTGTCCAACACCCACCCGTTCGTCCGCGAACTGTGGGGGCGCAACTGGTGTTTCGCGCACAACGGCCAGCTCGCCGACTTCACCCCGATCAAGAGTTTCTACCGCCCGGTGGGCGACACCGACAGCGAAGCAGCGTTCTGCGATCTGCTCAACCGGGTGCGTGCAGCCTTCCCCGAACCGGTCGATATAGAAGTGCTGCTGCCGGATCTTGTCGCCGCCTGCGCCGAATATCGCAGCAAAGGTGTGTTCAACTGCCTGCTCAGCGACGGCGACTGGCTGTTCTGCTATTGCTCGACCAAACTGGCACAGATCACCCGGCGCGCACCGTTCGGCCCGGCGCGGCTCAAGGATGTCGATGTGATCGTCGATTTCCAGGCGGAAACCACGCCCAACGACGTGGTCACGGTGATCGCCACCGAGCCTTTGACCGAAAATGAAACCTGGACCCGTTACCAACCGGGCCAATGGAGCCTGTGGCGACGCGGCGAATGCGTCAGCCAGGGCACGACCGAATAAAGGATCTCTCCTCGATGTTGCTCAGTTATCTACGGCTGGTGTTGTTTGCGGCGGGCCTGTTGATCGGTGTCCAGGTGCCGGGATTCATCAACGATTACGCGAAACGTGTCGAAGCCCATTTGATCGAAGCGCAGACCGGTCTGCGCGGCTTCCAGGGTACCGCCGAGCAGTTCTTCAAGGGCGACTTGCAGGCGCTGGTCGCGCATTACCGCGCCAGTGACGATCCGGTATTTCGCAGCGATGCCGACAGCCTGAGCACCTTGCTCAACCGCCAGATAGCACTGGATAAACAGTTCCAGGCGATGCAGGGCCCGTGGTACATCCGTTTCCTGCAAGTGGTGCTGGCCGCCGACCCGGACATCCGCAAAGAAACCTGGAACGGCTACAGCTACCAGATCCTGCTGACCCCGGAAGCGATGATCTGGGGCATGAGCGGCGCGTTGCTGCTGTCGTTCGGCATCGAGTGCCTGATTCGTCTGATTGACTGGGTGGTGCTCGGTGGGCGCCGTCTGCGCCAGAGCCGGCCGATTGAAGACCGCGACGTGCGCGGGTTGTAAGGCTGGCCAAACCCCTGTGGCGAGGGAGCTTGCTCCCGCCCGGCTGCGCAGCAGTCGTAAACCTTTGAACTCAATTGTCCTGAATGATTGGGATGTCTGGTTTTGGGCCTGCTTCGCAGTCCAGCGGGAGCAAGCTCCCTCGCCACAGGGTGTCAGGCACTCAAGGTGATGTACTTTTCACCGACCTTGCGCGCATACCCCTCCAGCACCTGCTGACACAACGTCACCATTTCCTCGACCCATTCCACGCCAACCCGCCACGACACCACCACTTGCAGATTCGGTGGTCGCTGGTCGATGTCGAGCAAGGTCAGTTCACCCCGGGCCAGTTCCTCGGCCACCAGCACCGGCGGCAGTACGCCAATACCAAAACCATCGCGCAGCAGCCGGGTAATCGCCGACACCGAATTCACGCAATTCAGGCGCGGCGCCAGCACACCGTTGGCCTGCATCAGCGCCAGTAGATCCTGATGCGGTCGGGAGTTTTTCGAGTAGGTGATGATCCGTTCCTGCGCCAGTTCACCGAGGTCGGCGTAGTCGCGGTTGTAGATCGAATTGCTCGCAACGATCCAGCCCAGCGGATGGCTGGCCAGTGCCAGGCTGCGCACGCTTTCGTGGCGCACCAGATCGGTTTGCAGAACGATGTCGAGAAAGCCTTTTTGCAGCTGATCGCAGAGGTTCAGCGAGGTATCCGCCACCAGCTCGATTTCCACCCGTGGATACAGATCGGTCATCTGCGCCACCAACGGGCTGAGCCAGGTGTGGATCACCGTGTCCATCACACCGATGCGCACCCGGCCGACCTTGCTCGAACGGGTCTCGATCGATTGCTTGAGGGCTGACATCGTATCGAGCATCTGCTCGGCATAATCCAGCACTTTCAGGCCTTCGGGCGTCAGGCTGACGCCGCGTGAATCACGCAGAAACAGCTTCACCCCCAGCTCGCCTTCGAGCACTGCGATACGGCTGGAAATCGACGCCTGGGTGGTGAACAGCTTGTCGGCGGTCAGGCGAAAACTCTTCAGCCGGGCGACCCAGACAAAGGTCTCGAGAAACTTCAGGTTCATGGCAACGGCTCGGGTGACAAATTTTTCTTATGCCTAAGGCGGGTTTTTATTCGTTGGACGCAGCAGGGCCGAGCGACGAAAAATCGGCGCATCCGGTTCCCACGATAGGCGTCGTCGGAACTTCGAACAAGACCAATAAAAGCCTGCGGAGACTTGCCATGCGTGCGCCCGACACCCTCGACCTCCCCAAGAGCACGGCCCGCCCCGGCCCGTTCGACTGGTATCGCAACATCAATCAGCAAGAGCGTCGTACCTTCTGGAGCTGCAAGATCGGCTATGGCCTGGACGGCATGGACACGCAAATGCTCAGCTTCGTGGTGCCGACCCTGATCGCCATGTGGGGCATCACCACCGGGCAGGCCGGGCTGATTCACACCAGCACCCTGATCGCCTCGGCCATCGGCGGCTGGGTCGCGGGGATTCTCTCCGACCGCATCGGCCGCGTGCGCACCCTGCAACTGACGGTGCTGTGGTTCGCCTTCTTCACGTTTCTTTGTGGTTTCGCGCAGAACTACGAACAGCTGCTAATCGCTCGCACCCTGATGGGCTTCGGTTTCGGCGGCGAATGGACCGCCGGCGCGGTGCTGATCGGTGAAGTGATCCGCGCCAAGGATCGCGGCAAAGCGGTGGGCATGGTGCAATCCGGCTGGGCGCTGGGGTGGGGGCTGACGGCGATTCTGTATGCGTTGCTGTTCTCGGTGTTGCCACCGGAAGATGCCTGGCGAGCGCTGTTCATTCTCGGCATCGTCCCGGCGATTTTCGTGATCTTCGTCCGGCGTCTGGTGAAAGACCCGCAGATCTATCGCGAAGCCAAGGCTGCACAAACTCCGCAGAATCCGGCGAAGTTCTACGAGATCTTCGCCCCGGGGATGCTGTTCACCACGTTCCGCGCTTCCTTGCTGACCACCGGGGCGCTCGGCGGTTACTACGCGATCACCTCGTGGCTGCCGACCTTCCTGAAGAATGAACGCGGCTTGAGTGTGCTGGGCACTGGCGGGTATCTGGCGATGGTGATCGTCGGTTCTTACGTCGGCTATGTGATCAGCGCCTATCTGACCGATCTGCTGGGGCGGAAAAAGAACTTCATCCTGTTTGCGGTCGGCTCGTTCACCATCGTTCTGCTGTACACGCAGATGCCGGTCAGCAACGGGGTGATGCTGTGGTTGGGCTTTCCGCTGGGCTTCTTCGCCTCGGGGATTTTCAGCGGCATGGGCGCGTTTCTCACCGAGCTGTTTCCGACGCGGATTCGTGGCTCAGGGCAGGGCTTCTGCTACAACATCGGTCGGGCGCTGGCGGCATTGTTTCCGCTGTTGATTGGTTTGCTCAGCCAGAAAGTCCCGTTGAGTGTGGGTATCGGCGCGTTTGCTGCGGTGTCCTACGGCGTGGTGATTCTCGCCGCATTGAGCCTGCCGGAAACCCGTGGCAAGCAACTGGATGCGCAGTAACTGATAACCTGCCGGGCAAGCGTCCTACAGATAAAAAGACAAGAAGCTACAGGAGTGTTCACCGTGAGCCGCCTGCTATTGAATTGTGATATCGGCGAGAGTTTCGGCAACTGGACCATGGGTCTGGACGCCGAGGTCATGCCCTTCATCGACTGCGCCAACGTGGCCTGCGGCTTCCATGCCGGTGACCCAGGCATCATGCGCAAAACCGTCAGCCTGGCACTGAGCCACGGCGTGCAGATCGGTGCGCATCCGGCCTATCAGGATCTGGTCGGTTTCGGCCGGCGTTCCATGGCTTATTCCGCGCAAGAGCTGCAAGACATCCTGCATTACCAGATTGGCGCCCTCGATGGCATCTGCAAGGCGCAGGGCGGGCGGGTCAGTTACGTCAAACCTCACGGCGCGATGTACAACGACATGATGGCCAACCCTGCCCAGTTGCGGGCGGTGATTCAAGCTGTGGCGGCTTACGATCGCACGTTGCCGCTGATGCTGATGGCCACCCGTGACAACGCGGCGGCGCAGCAACTCGGCGACGAATACGGCGTGACCCTGTGGTTCGAAGCCTTCGCCGACCGCGCCTACGACAGCGCAGGTCGACTGGTCTCGCGGCAACTGCCGGATGCGGTGCATCACGAGGCAGAAAAAATCATCGAACAGGCCCTGATCATCGCCCGTGGCAGTGACCTCGTCGCCAGCGACGGCAGCGCGCTGCACCTGCAGGCCAACACCTTGTGCGTGCATGGCGACAACGCCAGTTCGGTGGCCGCCGTGCAGCGCATTCGCGAGGCCCTGAATCAGCAGAGCGCGCCATGAACCCACGGATTGAAGTGGTGGCCCTGGACTGCCTGATGCTGCGCCTGTTCGATGAAATTGCCGAAACCAACATGCCGTGGATGCTCGCCGCCAGTGAGCGTTTGCGCACGGTATTTGGCGCGCAGTTGATCGATCTGGTGCCGTCCTACACCACGTTGATGGTGCATTACGATCTGACATTATTGAACCCGGGCCAAGCGCGTGAATTGATCGCTGAAGCCTTGATCGACCTGTCGCCCAATGCCCGAACCAGCGGCCAGTGCCATGTGCTGCCGGTCTGGTATGACCTGAGTGTCGGCCCCGAGCTGAGCCTGTTGGCGCAGCGCAGCGGGTTGGCGGTGGCGGAGGTGATCCGCCGCCACAGCGCTCGCGAATATCAGGTGTTTGCCCTCGGTTTTGCGCCGGGATTCGCCTTCATGGGGCTGGTGGAAGAGGTGCTGGCAGCGCCACGCCTGGACACCCCGCGCAAGAAAGTCGCGGCCGGCAGCGTCGGCATCGCCGAGCGGCAGACTGCGGCTTATCCGGTGGTATCCCCCGGCGGCTGGAACCTGATCGGCCGCACCCCGGCGAAACTGTTCGACCGCCATCGCGACGGCTACAGCCTGATGCAGCCCGGCGACACCGTGCGTTTCGAAGCGGTGAGCCACGCCGAGTTCATCAACTTGGGCGGCGATGACACACCGCTGGAGGCGCAGGCATGAGCCGACTGACGATTGAAGCCAGCACACCGCTGTGCCTGTTGCAGGACGCCGGGCGCTTTGGCGTGCGCCATTTGGGCGTGACCCAGGGCGGCGCGGCGGACTGGTGCTCGATGAGCTGGGCCAACTGGTTATTGGGTAACGGATTAAATGCGCCGGTGATCGAAATCACCCTCGGCGGGTTTGCCGTGGTGGCGCAGGAAGATTGCCTGCTGGCGCTGGCCGGGGCGGATCTCGGCGCGCAGATTGACGGGCAGGCGCTGGCGCCGTGGCGCAGTTTCAAACTGGGCAAGGGCCAGACATTGAGGTTCGCTCAACCGCTGCTCGGCGCCCGGGCTTATCTGGCGGCGCCCGGTGGTTTCGACGCGCCGCAGGTGCTGGGCAGCAGTGCCACGGTGGTGCGTGAAGAACTCGGTGGTCTTGATGGCATGGGGTTGCCGTTGGCCAAGGGCGCGACGTTGAGTTATCGCGGTGCGGTTCTGCAGGTGCGTGAAGTGCCGCTGGCGCATCGACCTGATTTGCGCCTGAATACGCCTTTGGATCTGGTGCTCGGTGCACAGATCGGCCAGTTCAGCGGGCAGAGTCTGTTCGATGTGTTCAACAGTTCGTGGACGCTCGACAGTCGCGCTGATCGCATGGGCATTCGATTGTTGGGCACCACGTTGCAGTATCAGGGCCGGCCGATGATTTCCGAGGGCATTCCGCTGGGGGCGGTGCAGGTGCCGCCGGATGGGCAGCCGATCGTGTTGCTCAATGATCGACAGACGATTGGCGGCTATCCACGGTTGGGAGCGTTGACGCCGTTGGCGCTGGCGCGACTGGCGCAGTGTCTGCCGGGGGCGCAGGTGCGGTTGCGGCCGGTGGTGCAGGACGTCGCGCACCGGGAGCACATCGAATATCTACAGCGGTTTTAGATGTGGCGAGGGAGCTTGCTCCCGCTGGGGCGCGAAGCGGCCCCCTCTAATCTGAAAAAGTATGGGACTGCTACGCAGTCCAGCGGGAGCAAGCTCCCTCGCCACGCACTCATTGGATTATTTGGACAAAAAGCGCATCCCTTCCTCCAACCCGCGCAGGGTCAACGGATACATCTGATCCTCGATCAAATCGCGCACGATATTGGTCGACGAGGTATAGCCCCACGTGTCCTTCGGATACGGATTGATCCAGATGAGTTTCTTGTACTTCTCCATGAAGCGCTGCATCCACAGATAGCCCGGCTCTTCGTTCCAGTGCTCGACGCTGCCGCCGGCCTGGGTGATTTCGTAGGGCGCCATGGCGGCGTCACCGATGAAGATCACTTTGTAGTCGGCGCCGTACTTGTGCAGCAAATCCTGGGTCGAGAAACGCTCGGACGTGCGGCGCATGTTGTTCTTCCACACCGACTCATAAATGAAGTTGTGGAAGTAGAAGTACTCCAGATGCTTGAACTCGGTCTTGCAGGCCGAGAACAATTCCTCGCAGATCTTCACGTGCGCATCCATCGAGCCGCCGATGTCGAACAGCAGCAACAGCTTCACCGTGTTGCGCCGCTCCGGGCGCATCTGGATATTCAGCAGGCCGGCGTCTTTGGCGGTGTGGTCGATAGTGCCGTCGATGTCCAGCTCTTCCGCCGCACCCTGACGGGCGAATTTGCGCAGACGACGCAGGGCGACCTTGATGTTGCGCGTGCCCAGCTCCACCGAATCGTCGAGGTTCTTGTACTCGCGCTGATCCCAGACCTTGACCGCTTTACCCTGACGCTTGCCGGCATCGCCGACGCGGATGCCTTCCGGGTTGAAACCGCCGGAACCAAACGGACTGGTGCCGCCGGTGCCGATCCATTTATTGCCGCCGGCATGGCGCTCTTTCTGTTCTTCCAGACGCTTCTTGAACTCTTCGATCAGCTTGTCCAGCCCGCCGAGGGACTGGATTTGTGCACGTTCCTCGTCGGTCAGCGAGCGCTCGAATTCCTTGCGCAACCAGTCTTCGGGGATCAGCGCCTGCAAGTGATCGTCGAGCTTTTCCAGGCCATTGAAGTAGGCGCCAAACGCACGGTCGAATTTGTCGAAATGCCGTTCGTCCTTGACCAGAATCGCCCGCGACAAGTAGTAGAACTCGTCCATGTCGGCGAAGGTCACGCGCTGTTTCAGCGCGTTGATCAGGTCGAGCAGCTCGCGTACCGACACTGGCACCTTGGCTGCACGCATTTCATTGAACAGGTTGAGCAACATGGCATCAGCCTCAGCGAGAACCGCGACGGCTCATGAACGCCAGGCGCTCAAGCAACTGCACGTCCTGTTCGTTCTTCACCAGCGCACCGGCCAATGGCGGAATGGCCTTGGTCGGATCGCGCTCGCGCAGCACTGCTTCGCCGATGTTGTCGGCCATCAGCAGCTTCAGCCAGTCGACCAGCTCGGAGGTCGACGGTTTCTTCTTCAGGCCCGGCACTTTGCGCACGTCAAAGAACACGTCCAGCGCTTCGCTGACCAGGTCCTTCTTGATGTCCGGGTAGTGCACGTCGACGATTTTCTGCAGAGTGTTGCGATCCGGGAAAGCGATGTAATGGAAGAAGCAGCGGCGCAGGAAGGCGTCCGGCAGCTCTTTCTCGTTGTTGGAGGTAATGATGATGATCGGGCGCTTCTTGGCCTTGATGGTCTCGTCGATCTCGTAAACGTAGAACTCCATCTTGTCGAGTTCTTGCAACAGGTCGTTGGGGAACTCGATGTCAGCCTTGTCGATTTCGTCGATCAGCAGAATCACCCGCTCCTCTGACTCGAAGGCCTCCCAGAGCTTGCCCTTCTTCAGGTAGTTGCGCACATCGTGGACTTTTTCGTTGCCCAGTTGCGAGTCGCGCAGACGGCTGACCGCATCGTACTCATACAAGCCCTGATGGGCCTTGGTGGTGGACTTGATGTGCCAGGTGATCAGCTTGGCGCCAAACGATTCGGCCAGTTGCTCGGCGAGCATGGTCTTGCCGGTGCCGGGTTCGCCCTTGACCAGCAGTGGCCGCTCCAGGGTGATGGCGGCATTGACCGCCAGCTTCAGGTCATCGGTGGCGACGTAGGCCTGGGTGCCTTCGAACTTCATCTGCTAATCCTCGAACGGTAACGCCGACCTGCGCGGGCAGGGCGGGGGCGAAAAAATCGGATGCCCCGACTATAACGCGCAGCCCGGTCGACTGTGAACGCAGACGGCTTATTCAGTCTCTGAATGGGGCGTCACATGTTGACTCGGTTTCGGCCAGAGGCCAGTATTCAGGTATCGCCGATTTGGCGATAGCCTGTCGGGCATGACGACTAAATACCGATTTCGCGACAAATACCGCATTCAGTTACGTGAGAAGGATCACCCGCCACCCCATGTCCACTTGATCGGTGGCGGAGTGGACGTGATGCTGAGCCTTGAAACCGTCGAAGTCATGACGGGCAAGGCACCGCCGCTGATTATCAAGGAAGCGCTGGCTTGGGTTGCGGCTCATCAAGTGCAACTGCTGGAGGACTGGAAACGATGTTACCCATGAAAAGGCCTCGTCTGACGGCTGTGCAGGCACTGTCAGGTTTTCGATTGAAACTGACCTTTATTGATGGTCAGGATCTGACCCTTGACCTGAGCCGAGACATCCACGCTTATCCAGGTCTGCAACCATTGCTTGATCCCGAAGTGTTTGCGGCTGCGACCCTTGACGACAATGGCTGGACGGTCGAATGGCTTGAGCGCGATATACAGATTGGCGCAGACACGCTTTATATGGATGCGCTGGCCCAAAACACTGTCGATGAAAACACTCGGATTTTCATCGATTGGCGTGCACGTACCGGACTCTCACTGAATCAGGCAGCCGAGGCGCTGGGTGTCAGTGCCCGCAGCATCAGCCGATACAGTAATGGGCGGGAGGCGGTGCCAAGGTCATTAGCCTTGGCTTGTCTTGGTTGGGACTCATTGCAGCAAAAGTCCACGCTGGCGGCTGAAGAATCTGGTCGATATGTCGTTAATCGTAAGAATTAGCCCGCATCCGGCTTCGGCCGCTCATACCTCGCATTAAAGGCTTGAATGAAGCCATTGCGCAAAATCTGCAAAAACGCTTCGAATGCGCTGATGTTTTGCTGATGCACGTTGCCGCTGAGTTCGACCTTGGTGGCGAACTGGTTTTTGGCCTGGTTCTTCAGCACGGTTTCCGTGCCGCCGACGATGGCCTCCCAGACGGAGCGGAAGATGCTCTTGTCCTTGTTCTCCACGTCCTGCTGCCAGTTGAACACCTCGACATCGCGCAAAAGCGGTTTGATGTAGCCGCTGACCTGGGCTTTTTTCGCCTGGGCTTCGATCACGACGTCACCATGCCCGGCGTTGAAGTCGAACTTGCCGTAGGCCGAGGCGAAGTCGTTCATGCTCTTGAGTTCGATGTCGCGGGCGCGCAGGCGGAACTGGAAGTCCTCGAAATTGCTCAGCGGATCGAAAGTGGCCGTGGTTTCCAACGGTGCGTGGCCGAGCAGCTTGGCCTTGCCTTCGAAACGGGCATCGCGCTTGCCCTGTTTGTCGACCACGTTGGTCAGGTTGTAGATGCTGGCCTCGACGTTGGTGGCGTTCATGTTGACCGGCGGCTTGGAGTTGAAATTGCGGAAACTGATCTTGCCGTCATGGATCTGCACCTCGTCGAGGGTGATCGGCAGCAACTTGCCCAGTTGCGCCCGCCAGTCGGTGCCTTTACCGGTCTGGGAATTCTGCTTGTTGGCTCCGCCGTCGACGAAGTTGATCTCGGGATTGAAGAACTGCACCTGTGCCACCACGGCATGGTCGTACCACAGCGAGTGCCAACTGACCGCCAGATCGATCACGGGTGCGTTGACGAACGGCACCGGCACCTTGCCGTCGACCTTGACGATTTTCAGCCCGTTGATCTTGTAGGCGCCGCGCCACAAGGCCAGATCGACATCGGTGATCTGGCCGCGATAATCACCCATGTCGGCCAGTTTGCCGTTCAGGTAATCGCGCACCACGTAGGGCAGGGCAATGTGCAGGGCGATCAGCAGCACAACGACGACGACAAAGATCCCTATTGGCCAGCTATAGCGACGCTTCATGGCAAAAATTCCCTGACGATGTAAGCGATTGACTGTGGCGCGGCGCAGACGTTCGACCCGACTGGACTGCGCCCGGCAACAGGCATACCTTGGAACGCTGAATTCAATGCTGCATAAGGACCCAGCCATGAGCCGTATTTTTGCTGACAACGCCCATTCCATCGGCAACACGCCGCTGGTGCAGATCAACCGCATCGCGCCGCGTGGCGTGACCATCCTGGCCAAGATCGAGGGGCGCAACCCCGGTTATTCGGTCAAGTGCCGGATCGGCGCGAACATGATCTGGGACGCCGAAAGCAGCGGCAAACTCAAACCGGGCATGACCATCGTCGAGCCTACCTCCGGCAATACCGGTATTGGCCTGGCTTTTGTTGCGGCAGCTCGCGGTTATAAATTGATGCTGACCATGCCGGCTTCGATGAGTATCGAACGGCGCAAGGTACTGAAGGCGCTGGGCGCAGAGCTGGTTCTGACTGAACCGGCCAAGGGCATGAAAGGCGCGATCGAGAAGGCCGCCGAAATTGTTGCCAGCGACGCCGACAAATACTTTATGCCGTCGCAGTTCGACAATCCGGCCAACCCGGCGATTCATGAAAAAACCACCGGTCCGGAAATCTGGAACGACACCGATGGTGCGGTGGATGTGCTGGTGGCCGGCGTCGGGACGGGTGGCACCATCACCGGCGTGTCGCGGTATATCAAGAATACCCAGGGCAAACCGATCCTGTCGGTGGCAGTGGAGCCGGTGTCTTCGCCGGTGATCAGCCAGGCGCTGGCGGGTGAAGAGATCAAGCCGAGCCCACACAAGATTCAGGGGATTGGCGCCGGTTTCGTGCCGAAGAACCTCGATTTGTCGATGGTCGATCGCGTGGAACAGGTCACCGATGACGAGTCCAAGGCCATGGCGCTGCGCCTGATGCAGGAAGAAGGGATTTTGTGCGGTATCTCGTGCGGCGCGGCCATGGCCGTAGCGGTGCGCCTGGCCGAGAAGCCGGAAATGCAGGGCAAGACCATCGTGGTGATTCTGCCGGACTCCGGTGAGCGCTATTTGTCGAGCATGTTGTTCAGCGATCTGTTCACCGAACAGGAGAATCAGCAGTAGTCCAATTGACTCAGATCAGCCGGGGTTCAGGATCGTTATGCTAATAAATGCTTTGTTGCGCAATTCTTAACACTGAATCTTGGGTTGGGCGGGTTTTTCCCGAGGCCGGTAGTGTTTATCATGGCCGGCTGCCATGCCGGGTAACGGGCATTGCGCAGCGTTGTCTTTATTCAAGGAGTCGTTGATGACCTTTTCGTTAGCCGCCAAGGTGTTGGTGTTGCTGCTGTTTGTGGGCAGCATCCTCTATGTGCATTTGCGCGGCAAGGCTCGTTTGCCGGTCCTGCGTCAGTTTGTCAACCACTCGGCGCTGTTCGCTCCGTACAACGCGCTGATGTACCTGTTCTCCGGTGTGCCGTCCAAGCCGTATCTGGATCGCAGCAAGTTTCCGGAACTGGATGTGCTGCGCGATAACTGGGAAACCATTCGCGACGAAGCCATGCACTTGTTCGACGAGGGCTATATCCGCGCCGCCGAAAAGAACAATGACGCCGGTTTCGGCTCGTTCTTCAAGAAAGGCTGGAAGCGTTTCTACCTCAAGTGGTACGACAAACCGCTGCCGTCGGCCGAAACCCTGTGCCCGAAAACCGTGGCGCTGGTCAGTGCGATACCTAACGTCAAGGGCGCCATGTTCGCGCTGTTGCCGGGTGGCAGCCACCTGAATCCGCACCGTGACCCGTTTGCCGGCTCCCTGCGTTATCACCTGGGCTTGTCGACGCCGAACTCCGACGATTGCCGGATCTTCGTCGACGGTCAGGTCTACGCCTGGCGCGACGGTGAAGACGTGATGTTCGACGAGACCTACGTGCACTGGGTCAAGAACGAGACCGAACAGACTCGCGTCATCCTGTTCTGCGACGTCGAACGGCCATTGAGCAACCGTCTGATGACCCGCATCAACCGCGCCATCAGCGCCTGGTTGGGACGCGCCACCGCGCCGCAGAACCTTGACGACGAACGTGTCGGCGGCATCAACCAGGCCTACGCCTGGAGCAAGAACTTCAGCGACCGGTTCAGCGGCGTGGTCAAACAGTGGAAGCGCCGCAATCCCAAGGCTTACCGCGTCCTGCGCCCGGTGCTGGCGGTGGTGGTGCTGACGCTGCTGGGGTATTGGCTGTTTGGCTGAGGCCGGATGTTGAAATAAAAAAACCGCTCCTTGTGAGCGGTTTTTTATTGTCTGTGAGTCAGCGGCGTCCAGCGAGAACGTTGGGTTCGTCTTCTATGCCTGTAATCAGTAGTTGCAGAAAACGCTGCTGATTGGCAGATAGCTTGGAGGAGACAATCGTTCCTTCCGTTTTGGTTGATCTTTTCCTGGTGGGGGATTTCTTGACTGATTTGCGCATGTTCCCTCCCTCATTGATCATTACTTGAGCTGTTTTCACCATACGTTACTCTCCACTGCGAGGACAAGACGACCTTCCAAATCAAATTTGAAGCCGAGCTTTGTGTAAACAGGAATTGCTCCCTGCATCGGCTCCTGGACTTCTATGAAGTTGCTACCGATTATTTGGGCGAATTCATCGATGACCATCATCGCCAAGGTCCCGATACGATTTTTCAGCGGGTGAGAATCCCCGGGTCGCCCTTCCAATCGGACGATTCGAATACGTTGGCGGCTTTTGTTCGGATTGACGAAACACAGTCCGCAAAGCTGTTCTTCAAACCAGATCGCGATATCCAGAGACAGGGGTTCTCGTGACTTCCATGCGGCAACTTCTCGCCAGCAAAAAAGTGGATTCTCCCAAAGCTCGAACGCGCTCAGTGCTATGGCATCAATGGGTTCGAAGCGTACTTTCGACAAGTCTTGCCCTGCTGGAAGCTGTAATAGAGCTTTAGCGATGCTTGCCTGTTTCCTAGCCTGCGACTTGTACAACTGATACCGCAAATATGTCCGTTCCCTTGGCATGTGATCCCGAGCATTCCCTGTCCCCCATCAATGGGCCTATCCGTTGCTCATCAGCCTATGCGCCCGCCATCGAGCTGTCCCTGCTGGCCCTTTGTCCAAATCGTTGCAATCCATGTCCCGCGCTGGTTATAGTCGGCGCTCGTGAATCAGCTGATTCACGTTTCAATCCCGTCAAAAAAGATCAGTCCCGATGCCTGCATTCCTCATCAACGCGGTAGTCGATTCAGCGGTCAACGCTGGCGTCGTGCCGTGCGGGAATCAGCAGCCCGGGCAGATCAGTCATTACCCTCCACCTGTCAGTAGCACGCCGGTGTGCGCAGTCGTATCACCGCCGGGCGTTGGCGTTTCGGGCTGATCGGCATTCTCTGCTGACCCCTGCGCCCGCCAGAACAACTACTGAATTTCAGCTACGGCTGAGTTGGCTATTTGCCTGACTACAGGTGGTATTCATGTTTGTCCTTTCGAAAAAGTCCGCGCTTGCGGCGACGTCCACGAGCCTGTTCGTTCTGCTGTGGAGCAGCGGGGCGATCTTCTCCAAATGGGGCCTGGCCCATGCCTCGCCCTTCGCCTTTCTGCTGATGCGCTTTGTGATCGCCCTGTGCGGGCTGTTGCTGTTAACGCCGCTGCTCAAGTTGAAGCTGCCCAAGGGCGGCAGGCCGATGCTGTTTGCGATTGCAACGGGCGTGGTGTTGTTGGGGGCGTATCAGATTTTCTATCTGCTGGCCCTCAACACCAGAGTCACGCCGGGGGTGATGGCGACCATCATGGGCGTACAGCCGATCCTCACCGTGGTGCTGATGGAGCGCCAGCGCTCGGCGAGCCGGATGTTCGGCCTGGCGCTGGGGCTGGCCGGGCTGATCATGGTGGTTTACCAGGGGATCGGTCTGGCCGGGATGTCCTGGGCGGGCATGCTGTTCGGCCTGCTGGCGCTGGCGAGCATGACTCTGGGGTCGATCATGCAGAAACGCATCACCGACAATCCCCTCGGCACGCTGCCGGTGCAGTACCTGGCCGGGCTGCTGTTGTGCGCGATGTTCGTGCCGTTTCAGCCGTTCCACTTTGAACACAGCGCAGGTTTCATCGTGCCGGTGTTGTGGATGGGGCTGGTGGTGTCGGTACTGGCGACGTTATTGCTGTACCGCCTGATCGCCCGGGGCAATCTGGTGAATGTCACCAGTCTGTTCTATCTGGTGCCGGCGGTGACGGCAGTGATGGATTACCTGATTTTCGGCAATCGTCTGGCGGCGTTGAGTGTGTTGGGGATGCTATTGATCATTGTTGGGCTGGCGTTTGTGTTCCGGAAAACCAGCTGATCCGTAAACCGATGGCGGCTGTTCGGCCGCCATCGCGAGCAGGCTCACTCCTACATTGAGAATGCCTTCAACTGTAGGAGTGAGCCTGCTCGCGATAGCTATCTCAATAACGCAACAAGTCTAACCGGCGGTCGCGGCAGCAGGCTTCACCACCGCCGGCTTCAACACCAGCCACAGCGCCAGCGCAATCAACACCCCGCCATACAGGTGCGCCATCGACAACGGCTCATCCAGCAGCAACGCGCCCCACAACACGCCGAACGCCGGAATCATGAAGGTCACGGTCATCGATTTGACCGGGCCGATGGAGCTGAGCAGGCGGAAATAGATGATGTAGGCGAACGCCGTGCAGCCCAGGCCCAGGCCCAGCAGTGACAGCCAGACATTCCAGCCGCCCCAGCTTGCCGGTGGCGCGGTGATCACGTTGTAGCCGAACAGGGGCAACAGAAACAGCGAGGCGCCGAGCATGCTGCCCACCGCCGAAAGGCGACTGTCGAGCCCGCCGCTATGGTCCAGCCAGCGCCGCGTGAGGAATCCGGCGAAACCGTAGCAAGTGGTGGCGAGCAGGCAGGCGAGGGCGCCCATCAGCAACTGCAGATCGAACGCGACCGGACCTGCGCGCGTCAGCACGCCGACACCGAACAGGCCGAGAAACACACCCGTCAGTTTCGCGGCAGTGAGTTTTTCGCTGAAAAACAGGCCGCCAATCAATACGCCCATCAACGGTGTGGTGGCGTTGAAGATCGCCGAGTAACCGGCCGGCAACACTTGCGCTGCCACCGAATACAGCGTCGCCGGTATCCCCGAGTTGATCACCCCGAGCAACATCACGGTCTTCAGCTTGCCCTTGAAATCCCAGTTGATGCGCATCAGGCCAAGAATCACCAGCAGACCGACGGCAGCAATCGATACGCGAAAGAACGCTGTCGGAATGGTGCCGATCACCGGCGCAATGATGCGCATGAACAGGAAACTCGCGCCCCAGATGGCTGCCAGCGACAACATGCGGAAAATATCGACAGCGCTCACGATGGCACTCCTTCCTTGATCGGGACGAGAGTGTTGCCGAGCGCCCCGTCGATGGCAACCGTCAATCGGGCATTTAATTTTTCATTCAGAGCACGAAGCGCGTGACCAGGCCGTTGAGGTCGATCGCCAGGCGCGACAGTTCCTGACTGGCAGCGGACGTTTGCGTGGCGCCGGCGGCAGTCTGGGTCGAGAGGTCACGAATGGTCACCAGATTCTGGTCAACCTCACGCGCCACCAGTGCCTGTTGTTCGGCAGCACTGGCGATCACCAGGTTGCGCTGGTTGATCTGCGCAATCGACGCGGTGATTTTCTCCAGCGCCTGACCGGCACTGTTGGCCCGACGCAACGTGTGGCTGGCCTGCTCGGCACTGCTTTGCAGCGCACCGACGGTGGCACCGGTGCCTTGCTGGATGCTGCTGATCATCAGCTCGATTTCTTCGGTGGAGTTCTGCGTACGTAGCGCCAGCGAGCGCACTTCATCGGCGACCACTGCAAAGCCGCGTCCGGCCTCACCGGCGCGCGCGGCTTCGATGGCAGCGTTGAGCGCCAGCAGGTTGGTTTGCCCGGCGATGCCGCGAATCACCTCGAGCACCTTGCTGATGTCCTGAGCCTGAGTGGCGAGGCCTTCGGCCTGTTCCGACGCACCGAGCACCGCGCTGACCAGTTCCTGAATCGAGCTGATGGTCTCGCTGACCTGCACATGCCCGTGTTTGCTGTCCTCGTTCGAGGCTTCGGAGGCCTCGGCGCTGGACACCGCGTTGGCCGCAACTTCATCCACCGCCGTGCTCATCTCGGTGACGGCGGTGGCGGCCTGTTCGATCTGATCGTTCTGTTGTTGCAGGCCACGGGTGCTTTGCTCCATCACCGAGCTCATTTCTTCGGCGGCGGAGGCCAGTTGCTGCGCCGATTCGCTGATGCCGCGGATGGTCGAGCGCAGGTTGTTCTGCATCTCGGCGAGGGCGCTGAGCAACTGCGCCGCCTCATCGCGACCGTGATCGGCAATCTGGCCGCTGAGGTCGCCGGCGGCAATTTTTTGCGCGACGGACAGGGCCTGATTGATCGGTGCGGTGATGCTGCGGGTCAGCAGCCAGGCCAGCAACAGGGTGGCGATCAGGGCGACCACGATGATCGTCGCGACAATCCACAGCGCCTGCTGATAAACCCCGGCAGCAGCTTCGGCGGCGCTGTCGGCGCCTTGCTGGTTGAAGCTGATCATCTGCTCCAGCGTCTTGTCGAGGATCCGGCCCTGTGGCGCCAGTTCATTGTTCAGACGGGCATAGGCCTGTTCACTTTGCCCGGCGTCGATCTGAGCGATGATCTGGTCCAGGATGCTCATGTACTTGGCGACGTCGCCATTCAAACCGTCGAGCATCGCCCGTTCCGCATCGCTGGCCAGCAGTGTGGTGTGGTCCTTCAGGCGCTTGGACAATTCTTCGCGCTGCACCTTGATGAGGCCTTTGCTTGTGTCGCGTACCGCCGGCTGGGTGCTGGTGATCAGGCGCAGGGATTCGAGGCGGATGTTGGCGATGTTCGCCGCCGCATCGTGAATGCTCTCGATGCTGGGCATCCACGATTCCTCGATCACCGTTGCGCTCTCGCGCAGGTTTTTCATCTGGCCCAGGCCGAACAGGCCGACCACCACCAGCAGGCCGGCCAATACGGCAAAACTCAAACTGGCGCGCAAACCGATGCGCAGATTGCGGATAGACATCAATATGCTCCTTGATCTATGAGGAAGAGGTCGTCCTCTTGGACCGAGGATCTTGTTGTGAGGCGGGTGCTGGCGGGCTGTATATCAAAGTGCCACTATTTTGGTAAGACCAATCTGTGGGCAGTTCTTCAATTGGATCGACAGGGTGGATCACAGCGGTAAGACCGCGAGCCAGAGCGGCGGGGTGGTGATTGGATCCGAACCCCAGAGAATTCGCGGGCTGGCGCGGGGCGGCAGGCGAGACTGAGTGGGCGGTTATTTGACCGAACGGTCGACTCAAAAAACTTTGCTAAAAACTGTGTCGCTGTACAACCCTGCCGCGCTTTTGGCAGAAATTGCACTTCTCCTGTACGGGCATCCGTGGCTAAGCTCAGGCACAGATTTTTCCACTTGCACGCCGAGGTCTCCTCTATGCCGCAGCAATGGCCAGCCACCGACATCGCCCGCATGATCCTCGACGGCTTTGATGATTACCGCGAGCATTTCCGGCGCATTACCGACGGTGCGCGTGAGCGCTTCGAGCAGGCGCGCTGGCAGGAGACGCAGACCGCGTCGGCGGCGCGGATCAACCTCTACGAGGAAAAGGTCGGCGAAACCATTGCCCGCCTGCGCGAGTACTTCGACGATGAGACGCTGATGAATGTCAGTTGCTGGCCGTTGGTCAAAAGCGCCTACATCAGCGTGATCGACCTGCGCTTCGACGATGAGCTGTCCGAGACCTGGTACAACTCGATCTTCTGCGGGCTGTTCAGCCATGACCTGATCAGCGATGGCTGCATGTTCATCCACACCACCCGGCCAAGCCTGCGCCGCGCCCGGGCTGCGCAAACCCGCACCTACAAGCCGCAAGGGCAGTTGTCATCGATGCTCGCGAGCATCTTTGCCGACTATCGCTTCAGCGAGGACTACGCCGATTTGCCGGGCGACCTGCAGCGCCTCGAGTCGCAACTGCGCGAGAACCTGCCGGACTGGGTGTGCAAAGACCCGGAGCTGAGCGTCGAGTTGTTTTCCTCGGTGCTGTACCGCAACAAGGGTGCGTATCTGGTCGGGCGCATCTACACCCGTGACGAGCAGTGGCCGCTGGTGATTCCATTGCTGCACCGCGAAGGCCGCGGAATTCAGATCGACGCGCTGATCACCGACGAAGCCGACGTGTCGATCATTTTCTCTTTCACCCGTTCGTATTTCATGGTCGATGTGCCGGTGCCGGCAGAGTTCATCGGCTTCCTGCGGCGCATCCTGCCGGGCAAACACATCGCCGAGCTGTACACCTCGATCGGTTTCTACAAGCACGGCAAATCCGAGTTCTACCGGGCGCTGATCAATCATCTGGCCAACACCGACGACCAGTTCATCATGGCCCCGGGCGTGCGCGGCATGGTCATGAGCGTGTTTACCCTGCCGGGCTTCAATACCGTGTTCAAGATCATCAAGGACCGTTTCTCGCCGTCGAAAAACGTCGACCGCGCAACGGTGATCGAAAAGTACCGACTGGTGAAAAGCGTCGACCGGGTCGGACGCATGGCCGATACCCAGGAGTTCGCCGATTTCCGCTTTCCCCTGAGCAAGTTCGATCCGGCGTGCCTGGAGGAACTGCTGGAAGTCGCGCCATCGACGGTCTCGGTCGAAGGCGACACGGTGCTGATCCGCCACTGCTGGACCGAGCGCCGCATGACCCCGCTCAACCTCTATCTGGACAACGCCAACGAAGCTCAGGTGCGCGAAGCGCTGGAAGATTACGGGCTGGCGATCAAGCAACTGGCGGCGGCCAACATCTTTCCCGGTGACATGTTGCTGAAGAACTTCGGCGTCACCCGTCATGGTCGGGTGGTGTTCTACGACTACGACGAGATCTGCTTCCTGACCGAAGCCAACTTCCGCCACATCCCCGCGCCGCGTACGCCCGAGGACGAAATGGCCTCCGAGCCGTGGTACTCGATCGGGCCGCTGGATGTGTTCCCCGAAGAGTTTCCGCCGTTCCTGTTCGCCGATGCCGGGCAGCGCAAACTGTTCGATCAACTGCATGGCGAGCTGTACAACGCTGATTACTGGAAGGGTTTGCAGGAGGCGATTCGCGCCGGCAAGGTCATCGACGTCTTCCCTTACCGCCGCAAAGGCCTCGACAACGAATAATCCCGGAGCATGACGAATTTGTGGCGAGGGAGCTTGCTCCCGCTGGGCTGCGAAGCGGCCCCGAAACCATCCGCCGCGTCCTGTCAGTGACCTCCCGACAACCGGATTACGATTGCTGCGCAACCGAGCGGGAGCAAGCTCCCTCGCCACAGTAGGAGGCAAATCTGCGACAATCGCCCCCCTGCATAAACAGACGACCGAATTGCGTACCCGATGACCGACGAATCGCCCTCCATCGACAAACTGCTGAAAAACCTCGATCACGCCATGCTCGCCGACCGTCACCGGCTGCGGCGGCAGTTGCTCGAGCTGCGCAAGAAACCCGACGAGGCCAAACTGGCCCAGTGGGTGGCGCGCATGCAGGCGTCCTGTGATCAGGTGCTGGCGCGCAAGGCCAGCCTGCCGGTGATTCGTTACGACGACAGCCTGCCGATTGCCGCCAAGCGCGACGAAATCAAGGCCGCGCTGGAGAAGCATCAGGTGCTGATCATCGCTGGCGAAACCGGCTCGGGTAAAACCACCCAGTTGCCGAAAATCTGCCTGGAAATCGGTCGCGGCCAGCATGGTTTGATCGGTCACACCCAGCCACGCCGAATCGCTGCGCGCAGTGTCGCCAGCCGGGTCGCCGAAGAACTCGGTACGCCGCTCGGTTCGCTGGTTGGCTATCAGGTGCGCTTCGAAGATCAGAGCGATGCCAACACCCTGATCAAGCTGATGACCGACGGCATCCTGCTGGCGGAAACCCAGAACGACCGCTACCTCGAACGCTACGACACGATCATCGTCGACGAAGCCCACGAACGCAGCCTGAACATCGACTTCTTGCTCGGTTACCTGAAAACCCTGCTGCCGCGTCGCCCGGATCTGAAGGTCATCATCACTTCGGCGACCATCGATCTGGAGCGCTTCTCCAAGCATTTCGATGATGCGCCGATCGTCGAGGTCTCCGGGCGGACTTTCCCGGTTGACACCTGGTATCGCCCGCTGACCCTGGAGCAAGACGAAGAGGGCAACCGTGTCGAAGACGACCTGACCGTGGATCAGGCGATACTCGCCACCCTCGATGAAATTGCCGCCTACGAGCGCAGCGAACGCCGCAGTCCCGGCGATGTGCTGGTGTTCCTGCCCGGCGAGCGCGAGATTCGCGATGCTGCCGACATGCTGCGCAAGGCCCAGCTCAAGCACACTGAAATCCTGCCGCTGTACGCGCGCCTGTCGCCGGCCGAACAGCAGCGGATTTTCCAGTCGCACCCGGGGCGCCGCGTGGTGCTGGCGACCAACGTTGCCGAGACCTCGCTGACCGTGCCGGGCATCCGTTACGTGATCGACAGCGGCACCGCGCGCATCAGCCGCTACAGCTACCGCGCCAAGGTTCAGCGCCTGCCGATCGAAGCGATTTCCCAGGCCAGCGCCAATCAGCGTAAAGGTCGCTGCGGCCGGGTCGAGCCGGGGATCTGTGTGCGCCTCTACAGCGAAGAGGATTTCCTCGGTCGCCCGGAATTCACCGATCCGGAAATTCTGCGCACCAACCTTGCCGCCGTGATCTTGCAGATGCTGCACCTGCGCCTCGGCGAAATCACTGCGTTCCCGTTCATCGAACCGCCGGACGGCAAGGCGATCAGCGACGGTTTCAATCTGCTGCAAGAACTCTCGGCGGTGGACCGCAATAGTCAGCTGACCCCGCTCGGGCGCCAGTTGGCGCGCTTGCCGGTCGACCCGCGCATGGGGCGCATGCTGCTCGAAGCGGCAAAACTCGGCAGCCTGCAGGAAGTACTGATCGTCGCCAGCGCCATGTCGATTCAGGACCCGCGCGAGCGTCCGCCGGAGCGTCAGCAAGCAGCCGATCAGGCCCACGCACAATGGAAAGACAGCGATTCGGACTTCGCCGGGCTGGTCAATCTGTGGCGTGGTTTTGAAGAGCAGCGCCAGGCACTGACTGCCAGTCCGCTGCGTAACTGGTGCCGGAAGAATTTCCTGAATTACCTGCGTCTGCGCGAGTGGCGTGACTCTCATCGCCAGTTGAGCCTGATCTGCCGCGACATGCAGTTGAGCCTCAATAAAGAGCCGGCGGATTATCCGAAACTGCACAAAGCGGTATTGGTCGGCCTGCTCAGCCAGATCGGCCAGAAAACCGAAGACGGCGATTACCTCGGCGCCCGTCAGCGGCGCTTCTGGATTCATCCGTCGTCGGGCATCGGCAAGAAACGTCCGCAGTGGCTGATGACCGCCGAACTGGTGGAAACCACCAAGCTCTATGCGCGCATGGTCGCCAAGATCGATGCCGACTGGATCGAGCCGCTGGCCGGGCACCTGATCAAGAAAAACCATTTCGAACCGCACTGGGAGAAGAAGCGCGGCCAGGTCGTGGCCTACGAGCAGATCACGCTGTTCGGGTTGATCGTGGTCGGTCGCCGTCCGGTGCATTACGGCCCGGTGGATCCGGTGGTTTCGCGTGAGCTGTTTATCCGTGAAGGGCTGGTGCGTGGCGAGATTCAGTCGAAAGCCAAGTGCCTGACCGCCAACAAGCAGTTGCTCGAGCAGCTCGACGAACTGGAAGCCAAGGCCCGGCGCCGCGACATTCTCGCCGACGAAGAAACCCTGTACGCGTTCTACGATGCGCGCTTGCCGGCGGAGATTCATCAGACCGCGACGTTCGACAGCTGGTATCGGGTCAACAGTCAGAAAGACTCGCAACTGCTGATCATGCGCGAAGAAGACGTGCTGGCCCGCGAGGCCAGTGAAGTCACCGCCCGGGATTACCCGGACACGCTGCACATTGGTGATCTGGAACTGGCGCTCAGTTATCACTTCGAACCCTATCACCCGCGCGACGGCGTGACCCTGCGCGTGCCCGCGCCGCTGCTGCCGATGCTGCCGCCGGAACGCCTGGAATGGCTGGTGCCGGGGCTGATCGAGGCCAAGTGCATTGCCCTGGTGCGCAATCTGCCGAAAGCCCTGCGCAAGAACTTCGTGCCGGTGCCGGACTTCATCAAGGCGGCGTTGCAGCGCATGATTTTCGCCGAGGGCTCGTTGCCGCAAGCACTCGGTCGCGAGTTGCTGCGCATGACCGGTGCGCGCGTCAGCGATGAAGCATGGGCGGAAGCGGCGCAGCAGGTCGAAAGCCATCTGCGGATGAATCTGGAAATTGTCGACGGCCAGGGCAAGTTCCTCGGCGAGGGCCGCGATCTGGCCGAGCTGACCGCGCGTTTTGCCGAAGCCAGTCAAGCGGCATTGGCCGTGCCGCAGAGTGCGAAAAGTCAGCAGCCGGTGGAGGCCAAGGTCTTCGCCCCGGTGGCGGAAAAGACCCAGCAGAAGATCGCCGGGCTATCGATGACGGTCTATCCGGCGCTGGTGGAAGAGGGCGGCACGGTCAAGGAAGGGCGGTTCTCGACCCCGGCCGAAGCCGAGTTCCAGCATCGCCGCGCCTTGCAGCGGCTGCTGCTGCAGCAACTGGCTGAGCCGGCGAAATTCCTGCGCAGCAAACTGCCGGGCATCACCGAGTTGGGTCTGTTGTATCGCGAGCTGGGCCGAGTGGATGCGCTGGTCGAAGACATTCTGCTGGCCAGCCTCGACAGCTGCATCCTTGAAGGTGAAGACCCGTTACCCCGTGACGGCGCCGGGCTCGCCGCATTAGCTGAACGCAAACGCGGCAGCTGGACCGAACACGCCGAACGCGTGGCGCGGCTGACGCTGGAGATCCTCAAGCTGTGGCACGGCCTGCAAAAACGCTTCAAGGGCAAGATTGATCTGGCGCAGGCTGTGGCGCTTAACGACATCAAGCAGCAGATCAGCAATCTGGTGTATCCGGGGTTCGTCCGGGAAACGCCGATGCAATGGCTCAAGGAACTGCCACGCTATCTGAAGGCGGTCGAGCAGCGTTTCGAGAAACTCGGCGCGCAGGTGCAGAAGGATCGGGTCTGGAGCGGTGAACTGGCCGGCCTCTGGGTGCAATACCAGACCCGTGCCGCCAAGCATGCCCAGGAAGGCAAACGCGATCCGCAGCTTGAGCTGTACCGCTGGTGGCTGGAAGAGTACCGGGTATCGCTGTTCGCCCAGCAATTGGGGACAAAAGTGCCGATCTCGGACAAACGGCTGAGCAAGCAGTGGAGTCAGGTCGAGGCCTGATCCCAACCCCGCATCCCCCTGTAGGAACTGCCGCAGGCTGGGATCTTTTGATTTTGCTTTTAAAAGATAAAGATCAAAAGATCGTCCGATCGCGGCCCGAGCCTGCGGCAGCTCCTACAGGGAGTGCGTTTTGCGGGAGAAGGCGCCAAAAGCCAAGGTTTATGGCAAACTTCGCGACCATAAACGCCGGTTTCGTGACCCAGAGCCTTCGGCCGGGTCACGTGGCGGATAAAGCGATGCCAGGTCAGCGTCCCCCGGACGGGAATAGACCCTTTGTGTGTTGGTACGTCGGTGCCAGCGCTTTCTGCCTGAACAGATTAGAGAAACGACCATGCATAACGTCGTCATCAGCGGCACCGGCCTGTACACCCCGGCCAACAGCATTTCCAACGAAGAGCTGGTGCAGTCTTTCAATACCTACGTCGCGCAGTTCAACGCCGACAACGCCGACGCCATCGCCAGCGGTGAAGTCCAGGCGCTGACCGAATCCAGTGCCGCCTTCATCGAAAAAGCCTCGGGCATCAAGAGCCGCTTTGTCATGGACAAGGACGGCATCCTCGATCCTGCACGCATGGCCCCGCGTCTGCCGGAGCGTTCCAACGACGAATGGTCGGTACTCTGCCAGATGGCCATCGGCGCCGCCGAACAGGCGCTGCAACGCGCCGGCAAGTCAGCCGCCGACATCGACGGCGTGATCGTTGCCTGCTCCAACCTGCAGCGCGCCTACCCGGCGATCGCCATCGAAGTCCAGGAAGCACTGGGCATTCAGGGCTTCGGTTTCGACATGAACGTCGCCTGCTCCTCGGCGACCTTCGGCATTCAGGCCGCGGCCAACAGCGTGCAACTGGGCCAGGCCCGGGCGATCCTGATGGTCAACCCGGAAGTCTGCACCGGTCACCTGAACTTCCGTGACCGCGACAGCCACTTCATCTTCGGTGACGCGGCGACGGCGGTGATCATCGAGCGTGCCGATCTGGCGACTTCCCCGTACCAGTTCGACGTGGTCAGCACCAAACTGCTGACCAAGTTCTCCAACAACATCCGCAACAACTTCGGCTTCCTCAACCGTGCTGCGGAAGAGGGCATCGGTGCCCGTGACAAGCTGTTCGTGCAGGAAGGCCGCAAGGTGTTCAAGGATGTCTGCCCGATGGTTGCCGAGCTGATCGGCGAGCACCTGGAGGAGAACAAACTCAACGTCGGCGACGTCAAGCGCTTCTGGCTGCACCAGGCCAACCTGAGCATGAACCACCTGATCGTGCGCAAGCTGCTGGGCCGCGAAGCCACCGAAGAAGAAGCACCGGTGATCCTCGACACCTACGCCAACACCAGCTCGGCGGGTTCGGTGATTGCCTTCCACAAATATCAGGACGATCTGGCCAGTGGTTCGCTGGCGGTATTGAGCTCGTTCGGCGCCGGTTACTCGATCGGCAGCGTGATCCTGCGCAAACGCTGAGGCACCCGCCCTTGTGGCGAGGGAGCTTGCTCCCGCTGGAGTGCGTAGCGCTCCCAAAACCGGCGATTGCGGTCTTGCTGAAGAACCGCAATCGCCGGTTTTGCGTCTGCTGCGCAGCCGAGCGCGAGCAAGCTCGCTCGCCACAGGGTCGAGTGCGTTAACGTTAATCGGTATTTGCAAACGAGGCGTGCATGGCCGCAATGGACGACACCCAACTGCTCGAACGTCTGCTCGCGGGTGAGCAAAAGGCTTTCAAGGAACTGGTCAGCACCTACCAGAGCGCCATGCGCGCGGTGGCTTACGCGATTGTTGGCCAGCGCCATGTCGAAGAAGTGGTGCAGGACGCCTGGCTCTCTGTGGTGCGCCATATCGCTAGCTTCGAGGGCCGTTCCAGTCTCAAGACCTGGCTGCTGACTATCACCGCCAACTCGGCCAAGAGCCGCTACAAACAAAATCGTCGCGAAGTGTTGATGGATGATCTGCCGTCACCCCACGGCACCATCGATGACGATCGCTTTTCGCCCGGTGACGGTCATTGGCTGGTGGCGCCGTTCGCCTGGCATCAGGACACCCCGGAAGCCTTGCTCACCGAAAGCGAATTGCGTGATTGCCTGGAGCACACCTTGCTCAGCCTGTCGGAACTGCAAAGCAGTGTTCTGCTGCTGCGCGAGCGTCAGGGCCTGGAGCTGGAAGAAATCTGTAATCTTCTGGAGATCTCGCTCTCCAATGTCCGGGTGCTGCTGCATCGGGCGCGGCTGAAAGTCTTCGCCACGGTGGAGCATTTTGAGGAGACCGGCGAATGCTGACCTGCAAGGAACAAGTGGCACGCTCCAGCGATTATCTCGATGGCCAGTTGAGCTTTCGCGAGAAACTGTTGGTGCGCCATCACCTGATGTTCTGCCCCAACTGTCGGCGCTTCATTCGTCAGATGCGTTTGATGCAGGCCACGTTGAAGGCGATGCCGGAGAGGCCCCAAGAGGGTGTTGACGCGTTGGCCGAACGCCTGGCCGAGCAACGCCGAAAAGATAATCTCCTGTAGGAGCTGCCGCAGGCTGCGATCTTTTGATCCTCAGAACAAGATCAAAAGATCGCAGCCTGCGGCAACTCCTACAGGTTTTTTTTTGCATCCTGCAGAAATAGCCCGGCGCGGACGACACGAACGGATGATGGGGATCGTCCCGCCCGCGTCAGGCTAGAGGGTGACGCGTTTTAGAACTTGGCTTCCGCATCCAGTTGCAGGGTATTGGTGTCTGCGTCGCGCTGGGTGCGGCTGGAGAAGTCGGCCTTGGTCAGGAAGTACGTGGCGCCGATGGCGAAGTTCTTGTCGATGTCGTAACCGACCTTGAACTTGTGCCCACGGGAACCGGTGGTGCCGTTGGCGAAGTCGGAGTCGGTAAACGCGCCGACCACGGCATCACGCTGTACGTCACGATAGTTGTAGTCCAGGTTCAGACCGAAGACTTTCGACTTGGCACCGACCAGCCACGCAGTGTCGGCGTCGGTCACGGCGTCGTTGTTCTTCACGTACTGACCGTAGAACGACAGTGGCATTGGCAGACCGCCGATGTCGATCTGGCTGAAACCTTCGTACAGGCGGAACTCGTTGTTCGCCGAGTTGCCGTTGACCGACAGCGCGCACGGTGTGGACGTCCCGGTGCAGCGGCTGTCTTCGTCGTTCTGGTAGGCGTAGACGCTGCCGCCCAGGGTCAGTTTCAGGTTGTCGGTGATCGCAAAACGGCTGCCCAACTGGCCAGCGGTCAGGCGCAGGTCGTGGCGAAATTGCACGCCTTCTCCGTCGACGTTGTCCTTGAGGGTGTAGTTACCCAGGCTGCCGAACAGTTCGGCGCTGCTGCCCAGTGGGTATTTGTAGGTAACGGCCAGACCTTCCGGGTTGATGTCGCTATCCCAGATCACGTCACCCATGCTGACCCACGGTTGCAGCATCTTGCCGCCGATCACGTGCAGGTTCTTGATCGCATCGGGGTGGTAGTCGATGTAGCCCAAGTCGAGCCAGATCTGCTTCTTGTCGAAGTAGTTGTCCATGTCCTGGTTGGTCGAGCGGGCATCGTCGCCGCCGCCGGTGGCGATACGAATACCGGTGTCCACTTGCGGGTTGATCTCGGTGTAGGCACCCAGACGTGCGCGGATACGCTGGCGATCCTTGTCACGGCCACCGTTGTTGGATTCGCCGTCGATCTTGACGGTCTCCTGACGAATACGCACGTCACCCTTGAACTGGGTCTTGGCGGCCCAGGCGAGTTTCTGGTCGAAGGAGCTCAGCTCGTTGGTTTTCTTCGCGGTCGCCGCGATCTGCTCGTTGGTCTCTTGCTGCGCCTGCTGCGCGATTTGCTGGGCCTTCTGATCCTTGGCCAGTTCAGTTTGCAGTTCGATGTACTGCGCCTGGGAAATGGAACCGTTGGCCTTGAGCATGTCGAGCAGTTTGGCGTCGACTGCAGCACTGGCCGGAACGCTCATGGCCAGCAACAGGCCACCGCACAAGGCCGCCGCAGTTTTCGTGGAAGCAAGACGCATAGCAATCTCCGAAGATGAGAGGGATGGCAGAACCATCCGGGGCACACCGACGCGCACGTCGGAAAACAGTGTCCAGGTAGAACCCGGCGCTCTAAAAACAGGAGCGAGTATCGCGATGGTTTATGACAGAGCAGTGGCTAAGTGATGTCATGTCGATGACGATACAAAGTTGCCCTGAACTATTGATCTAGAGCGCTGTCGTCCGATTGCTCGTGTGCAAAGGGCAGCGATAAGCGATACTCGCGGGGCTTTGAAGCCCGGAAGTGGAGAGTCAGTGGATGCCGTTGCAACGCCTGCAAAGCCTGTCAGAAATCGCCCCGGCGACATGGGACGCGTTGGTGCCCGAGAACCAGCCGTTTTTGCGCCATGCGTTCCTCAGTGCACTGGAAGACAGCGGCAGCGTCGGCCCGCATACGGGGTGGCAAGCCGAGCATCTGCTGCACGTCGAAGATGATCAGCTGATCGCGGCGCTGCCCAGTTATCGCAAGTGGCATTCCTACGGTGAGTACGTGTTCGATCACGGTTGGGCCGATGCCTGTGCCCGCGCCGGCATCGATTACTATCCCAAGCTGCTGACGGCGGTGCCGTTCAGCCCGGTCAGCGGCCCACGGCTGTTGGCGGCAAAGGTCGAGGACGGTTTCGAACTGCTCAAGAGCTTGCCGGGTTATCTGGAAATTGAAGAACTTTCCAGCGCGCACATCAACTTCACCGATCCGTTCACCGATGCCGCCATGGCCGAGCAGCCGGGCTGGCTGCAACGTATCGGCTGTCAGTATCACTGGCAGAATCGCGGTTATCGGGACTTCCAGGATTTTCTCGACGCGCTCAGTTCGCGCAAGCGCAAGCAAATGCGTAAAGAGCGCGAGCAAGTGGCGGGGCAGGGCTTCGAATTCGAATGGCTGGTGGGGCGTGAGCTGGATGAATCGCAATGGGATTTTGTCTACGCCTGCTATGCCAACACCTACGCCGTGCGCCGCCAGGCGCCGTACCTGACGCGCGAGTTTTTCAGTCTGCTGGCTGCGCGGATGCCGGAGGCGATTCGGGTGGTGCTGGCCAAACAGGGTTCACGTCCGGTGGCGATGGCCTTCAGTCTGGTCGGAGGCGACAGCTTCTACGGACGTTATTGGGGCTGTCTGGCCGAGTTTGATCGGCTGCATTTCGAGACATGTTTCTATCAGGGCATGGACTATGCGATTGCCCAAGGGTATCAGCGCTTTGATGCCGGTGCTCAGGGCGAGCACAAGCTTATTCGCGGTTTTGAGCCGGTGATCACCCACTCTTGGCACTACCTGCGCCATCCGGGCCTGAAGGCCGCCGTCAAAGACTTCCTGCAACAGGAACGCGCCGGCGTTCTTGCGTACGCCGAGGAAGCCAGAACAGCCTTGCCCTATCGCCAAACCTAGATCCCTGTAGGAGCTGCCGCAGGCTCGGGCCGCGATCGGACGATCTTTTGATGTTGTTTTTAAGATCAAAAGATCGTCCGATCGCGGCCCGAGCCTCCGGCAGCTCCTACAGGGGAGGTGGTGGTTTCAGGTTTCCTCTTTGCCCAGCCAGCGATAAATCGTCCCGCCCACTACCGCTCCCAGCAGCGGCGCGACCCAGAACATCCACAACTGCGCGATCGCCCAGCCGCCGACCATCAGCGCCGGCCCGGTGCTGCGTGCCGGGTTGACCGAGGTGTTGGTGACCGGAATCGAGATCAGGTGAATCAGCGTCAGGCCCAGGCCGATGGCAATCGGTGCGAGGCCCGCCGGGGCGCGTTTGTCGGTGGCGCCGAGGATGATGATCACGAACATCCCGGTCATCACCAGCTCGGTGACAAAGCCTGCCGCCATGGAGTATTTGCCCGGTGAATGCTCACCGTAACCGTTGGAGGCCAGGCCGGCGGCGATGTCGAAGCCTTCCTTGCCGCTGGCGATGTAATAGAGCAGCGCGGCGGCGAGTATCCCGCCGAGCACCTGGGCGATGACGTAGGCCGGTAGCTCCCTGGCCGGAAACCGCCCGCCAACCACCAAACCGACTGACACTGCGGGATTGAGGTGACAACCGCTGATGTGGCCAATGGCAAACGCCATGGTCAGCACCGTCAGACCAAACGCCAGGGCCACCCCCAGCACCCCAATGCCCAGCGGCGAAGACGCCGCAAGCACCGCACTGCCACAACCACCCAGAACCAGCCAGAACGTACCCAACAACTCAGTGACTGAACGTTTGAACAGAGACATGAGAGAGTCCTTGATAGGCGTGCTATCGAGACTGTGTTGCGTTGTGCTTCCTTGCCGATTTACGACAGGTTCCGCGCTGGAACCTTGGCTGAGTACAGCAGGCTTTGGATGGATTTCCAGCAGGCGCAAAAAAACCGCCAGAGCCTGTGTTTGGCGGGCTGGGGCGGTTTTCTGGCGGGCAGGCATTGTGTGGCGAGGGAGCTTGCTCCCGCTGGACAGCGAAGCTGTCCCAACACTATCTGCACCGGTAGTGTCAGACTCGCACAGTTGGCGGGCTTTGCGTCTGCTGCGCAGCCGAGCGGGAGCAAGCTCCCTCGCCACAAAAGTTCACAAAGTCAGACTTTTTTGTGATCAATCGATGCCGACAAACCCCCCGGTCTGATGCGCCCACAACCGCGCATACAATCCGCGATGCGCCAGCAGTTCGGCGTGGGTGCCGCTCTCGGCGATCTTGCCGTTTTCCAATACTACCAGCCGATCCATGCGAGCGATGGTCGAGAGACGGTGAGCAATGGCAATCACGGTTTTGCCCTGCATCAGGGTTTCCAGGCTTTCCTGAATCGCCGCTTCGACCTCGGAGTCGAGTGCCGAGGTCGCTTCGTCCATGATCAGGATCGGCGCGTCCTTGAGTAGCACCCGGGCAATCGCGATGCGCTGACGCTGGCCGCCGGACAGCTTCACCCCGCGCTCGCCGACGTGCGCGTCGAAACCGGTGCGGCCCTCTGCGTCCGACAGCAACGGAATGAACTCGTCGGCGCGGGCCTTGTGCACCGCGTCCCAGAGTTCGGCGTCGGTGGCGTCAGGCTTGCCGTAGAGCAGGTTGTCGCGGATCGAGCGGTGCAGCAGGGAGGTGTCCTGCGTAATCATGCCGATGCGTGCGCGCAGGCTTTCCTGGCCGACTTCGGCGATGTTCTGCCCATCGATCAGGATGCGCCCACCCTCGACGTCATACAGGCGCAGCAGCAGGTTGACCAGGGTCGATTTGCCGGCACCGGACGGCCCGATCAGGCCGATTTTCTCTCCGGGTTTGATGGTCAGGTTGAGGTCGCCGATGATGCCTTTCTTCTTGCCGTAGTGAAAATCCACGTGCTCGAAACGCACTTCGCCGCGGGCCACGGCCAGCGGTTTGGCCTGCTCGTGATCGGTGACGCTGACCGGTTGCGAGATGGTCTGCAGACCGTCCTGGACCATGCCGATGTTTTCGAAAATGCCGGTGACCACCCACATGATCCAGCCGGACATGTTAACGATGCGGATCACCAGACCGGTGGCCAGGGCGATCGCGCCGACGGTGATCAGCGACTGCGTCCACAGCCACAGCGCCAGCGCAGTGGTGCCGACGATCAGCAGGCCGTTCATGGTGGTGATTGCCACGTCCATGCTGGTCACCACGCGGCCGGCCATCTGTGCCTTGACCGTCTGCTCTTCGATGGCTTCCTTGGCGTAGTGCTGTTCGAAATTGGTGTGGGCGAACAGCTTGAGGGTGGCGATGTTGGTGTAGCCGTCGACGATCCGCCCCATGAGTTTCGAGCGCGCGTCGGAGGCCTCCACCGAACGCTCTTTCACCCGTGGCACGAAGTAATACAGCGCGCCGATGTAGGCGGCGATCCACGTCAGCAGCGGAATCATCAGGCGCCAGTCGGCTTCGGCGAACAGCACCAGCGAACTGATCGCGTAGATCACCACGTGCCACAGCGCATCCACCGCCTGCACTGCCGAGTCACGCAGCGAGTTGCCGGTCTGCATGATGCGTTGGGCGATGCGCCCGGCGAAGTCGTTCTGGAAAAAATTCAGGCTCTGCTTGAGCACGTAGCTGTGGTTCTGCCAGCGGATCATGCTGGTCATGCCGGGGCTCAGGGTCTGGTGCACCAGCAGGTCGTGCAGGCCGAAAAAGATCGGCCGCAGTACCAGGGCGACCACCACCATCCACGTCAGTTCGAGGGCATGGTCGCTGAAGAAATTCGGGTTGGGTGTGCCCTGGGCCAGGTCGATGATGCGGCTCAGGTAACTGAACAGCGCGACTTCGATCAACGCGGCAAACAGGCCGACCACCAGCAGGGCGGCGAAACTCGGCCAGACCTGCTTGAGGTAATAGGTGTAGAAGGGCCAGACACGATCCGGCGGGGAGGCTGTGGGAGCGTCACGGAATATGTCGATCAGTTGTTCGAAACGGCGATAGAGCATCAGATAACCGCCCGGATGCCGGGCTCTCCTTTTATCGGTGTGAGCGGCGTGGCGTCAGGCCAGCGCCGCTCGAAACGCCCTGTACAGCTTAGTCGATGACTTTGGCCGACTTGATGATCACAGGGTCGACAGGCACGTTTTGCATGTTGCTTTTAGTGGTGGTTTGCGAGTTGACAATGATGTCGACCACGTCCATGCCCTTGACCACTTTGGCGAATACCGCGTAACCGGCGTCACGGCCCGGGTCGAGGAAAGCGTTGTCCGCCACGTTGATGAAGAACTGGCTGGTGGCCGAATCCGGGTTGGAGGTGCGTGCCATCGACAAGGTACCGCGAACGTTGTGCAGGCCATTGCTGGCTTCGTTTTTGATCGGTGCCTTGGTGTCTTTTTGCTGCATCTGTGGGGTGAAGCCGCCGCCCTGCGCCATGAAGCCCGGGATCACCCGGTGGAAAATGGTGTTGGTGTAAAAACCGCTGTTGACGTAATCCAGAAAGTTTTTGGTACTGATCGGCGCCTTGACCGGATCCAGTTCGATTTCGATCTGGCCGTTGGTGGTGTCCAGCAGCACGTGCGGTGCTTTTACAGGCGTGGCAGCCATCAGGTTGGCAGCAAACAGCACGGTGCCGGCGGCGAGGGCAAGTTTTTTCAGCATGGGTCAGTGTTCCTGAGATTGAGTATCGGCTGTGGCAAGGAACTCCAGCAGCGTTTGGTTGAAGCGTTCGGGTTGATCGAGCGGGGTGGCGTGGCGCGAATCGGCGATGACCACCAGCCGCGCATCGGGCAGCAGTTTTACATAGGTTTCTTTCAGTGCCACCGGTGTGTAGTCACGGTCGGCGCTGACGATGAGGGTTGGACAGGTCACCCGGGAAAGTCGTTCCTGAACGCCCCAGCCAACAATCGCATCGAAGCTGGCGAGATAAGCACGTTTGTCGTTTTTTGCCCAGCGTTCGGCCATTTTCTGCCGCAGATCAGCTTGTTCAGGCTTGGGAAAAAGTTTGCCGCCCAGCGCCTTGCCGATGGTCGCCAGACTCAGCACGCGCATCAGGCTCCAGCGCTTGAACCACTGCCAGTAATCGTCGCGGCTGCGGATCTTCACCTCGGGGGCGCTGTTGACGATGGTCAGGCTTTTCAGCATGTGCGGCTGATCGACGCCGAACTGAAAGCCGATCATCCCGCCCATCGACAGCCCGACGTAATGCAGCGGGCCGAGGTTCAAGTGCTCGATCAGTGCCAGCAGATCGGCGCTGAACCCGGCGATGCTGTAGCGCTCGCGGGGTTTGTCCGAGCGACCGTGGCCGCGTATGTCCGGGACGATCACCCGGTAGTGCGCCGACAGCGCCGGGATCTGCATTTCCCAGTCCAGGGTGCTCGAACCGAGTCCGTGAACCAGTAGCAACGGTGTGCCGTGGCCATATTCCTCGTAGTGCAGGTTGCAACCTTCGTGCTCGAAATAGGCCATCGGTGAACTCCGTGTCAGGCTTGCTCAGGGGCGGCGAACGGTGCGTCCAGCGGCAAGGTGTCGAAGGTACGCAACAGTTCGATGAGGATTTGCGTTGCCGGGCCCAGCGGTTTGTCCTTGTTCGAATACAGATAGAAGCTCGGGTTGCGGCTGCCGCCCTGATCCAACGGTAGCAGCTTGAGCGTGCCTTCCTTCAATTCCCGTTCGATCATGTGTCGTGGCAGCCAGGCAAAGCCCAGGCCGCTGCTGACGAACGTGGCAGCCGTGGCGAGGCTGCCGACGGTCCAGCGCTGTTCGGCGCCGAGCCAGCCGACGTCGCGTGGTTGCTGGCGGCCGGAGTCGCGAATCACCACCTGCATCTGGGTTTCCAGGTCCTGGAAGTTCAGTTCGCGATTGAGGCGATGCAGCGCGTGATCCGGGTGGGCGACCGCGACAAATTCGACGTCGCTCAATTCCGCGCCGAGGTAACCGGGAATGCTCAGACCGGTGATCGCCAGATCGGCCACGCCCTCGAGCAATACCTCTTCGACCCCCGACAACACCTCCTCGCGCAGACGCACGCGGCAGCCGCGACTCTGCGGCATGAACGCGGTCAGCGCCCGCACGATGCGTGCGCTGGGGTAAGCCGCATCGACCACCAGCCGCACCTCGGCCTCCCAACCTTGCTCCATGTGATGGGCGAGGTCTTCCAGTTGGCTGGCCTGTTTCACCAGTTGTCGCGAGCGGCGCAGCAGTACGCCGCCGGCCTCGGTGAGCACCGCTTTGCGCCCGTCGATGCGCAGCAATGGCACGCCGAGCTGGTCCTGCATGCGGGCGACGGTGTAACTCACCGACGATTGCGAACGGTGCAGAACCTCGGCGGCCTGGGCGAATCCGCCGTGGTCGACCACGGCCTGCAATGTTCGCCATTGATCAAGGGTCACGCGGGGCGCTTTCATCAATAGCTCCTCTTGTCCTAAGCTGGCCGTCCCTCATGGAGACTGGCGAATGAAAAAATTCTGTTGTGTGGTGCTCGCATTGCTGCCGCTGAGTGCGTTTGCTTACCCGATCGATGTGCAGAAGAACCTCAATGGCTTGAAGATCGACTACGAGACCTTCGACACCGACAAAGACATCGGCTCCATAAAAGTCGTCAACTTCGGTGATGTCGATGCAATCTGCAAAGTCGTTTTCAACAATGGCCCGGAAGCACCGCGTACGCGCAACATCGAAGTCCCGGCCCGCAAGCATACGAATGCCACGGCCAAGTTCTCCCGCGAGATCATCAGACTGCGCATCGATTTGAGCTGCAGCCCGAAATAACACCGTCAATCCCTTGTGGGAGCGAGCTTGCTCGCGAATTGGCCGTTTCAGTCGACATCATTGTTGAATGACACACCGCTTTCGCGAGCAAGCTCGCTCCCACAGGGGTGCCAGTGCATCTAAACGAATTATTCGATACTTTGCAGCAATTATTTGCGCTTTTTCATCGATACAACCCTGTTTAACCTTCACTCCATCGACCTACAACATTCTCGGATGGAGACTACACACCATGTCCCGCGTTCTGATCATCGAAAGCAGCGCCCGTCAGCAAGATTCGGTTTCCCGTCAACTGACCCAGACCTTCATCGGTCAGTGGAAAGCGGCGCATCCCAACGATCAGATCACCGTGCGTGACCTCGCCGTGAATCCCGTTCCACACCTGGACGCCAACCTGTTGGGCGGCTGGATGAAGCCTGCCGAGCAGCGCAGCGCCAACGAACAATCGTCACTGGAGCGCTCCAACGAATTGACCGACGAACTGCTCGCTGCCGACGTACTGGTGATGGCTGCGCCGATGTACAACTTCGCGATCCCGAGCACCCTCAAAGCCTGGCTCGACCACGTGCTGCGTGCCGGCGTGACCTTCAAGTACACCGAAACCGGCCCGCAAGGCCTGCTCAGCGGCAAACGTGCCTACGTGCTCACCGCTCGTGGCGGGATCTACGCCGGCGGCCCGGCCGACCATCAGGAACCGTACCTGCGTCAGGTCATGGGCTTCATCGGCATCCATGACGTGACCTTCATTCACGCTGAAGGCATGAACCTGGGCGGCGACTTCCAGGAGAAGGGCCTGAATCAGGCCAACGCCAAACTGTCCCAGGTCGCTTGATATGTTAATCGCCAGATAATCGCCGCTTGTTTAAGTGACCTGGCGCAACCCTTCAAGGCTCTACGCGCATCGAACCTCCCTTTGCACTTGTTGCTCCTGAGTGCTGTAGCCCGATTGAACGCTTTAGCGAGATCGGGCTTTTTTTTGCCTGGGATTTCTCTGACTCACTGCTTCCCTGTAGGAGCTGCCGCAGGCTGCGATCTTTTGACCGTGTTTTTTACAATCAAAAGATCGCAGCCTGCGGCAGCTCCTACAGTGGGATTTTGTGTTGGTTGCGGAATGTAAAACCGGCTATCGTCGCCGCCATTCGAAACAGAGGCGAGCATGGGCTATCTACTTTTTGTCACGCTGATCCAGGCGTTTTCCTTCAGTCTGATCGGCGAATACCTGGCCGGACACGTCGACAGCTACTTCGCGGTGCTGGTGCGCGTGGTGCTGGCGGGGCTGGTGTTCATTCCGCTGACCCGCTGGCGTTCGGTGGAGCCGGCGTTCATGCGCGGCATGCTGCTGATCGGCGCGTTGCAGTTCGGCATCACCTACGTTTGCCTGTACCTGAGCTTCCGGGTGCTGACGGTGCCGGAGGTATTGCTGTTCACCATCCTCACGCCGCTGCACGTGACGCTGATCGAAGATGCGCTGAACCGACGCTTCAATCCATGGGCGCTGGTCGCAGCACTGGTCGCGGTGGGTGGCGCAGCAGTGATTCGCTTCGACCGGATCAACCCGGACTTCTTCATGGGCTTTTTGCTGCTGCAACTGGCCAACTTCACCTACGCCGCAGGCCAGGTGCTGTACAAGCATCTGGTGGCGAAACACCCGAGCGATCTGCCGCATTACCGGCGTTTCGGCTTTTTCTACCTCGGCGCACTGGCGGTGGTATTGCCGGCATTTCTGCTGTTCGGCAAAGCCAACTTCCTGCCCGAAGCACCATTGCAGTGGAGCGTGTTGCTGTTCCTCGGACTGGTCTCGACGGCGCTGGGGATGTACTGGTGGAACAAGGGCGCGTGCATGGTCAACGGCGGCACGCTGGCGGTGATGAACAACCTGCATGTGCCGGTGGGGCTGCTGCTGAACCTGCTGATCTGGAATCAGCACGAAGAGCTGGGGCGATTGTTGCTCGGCGGCAGCGTCATCCTCGCCGCAGTATGGATCAGCCGTTTGGGTATCAGACGCACCGCGTAACCCTTGTAGGAGTGAGCCTGCTCGCGATAGCGGTGTGACAGTCAACTTTGATTTGACGGATACACCGCTATCGCGAGCAGGCTCACTCCTACAGTTTTGATCTGTGGGGTTACATCAGGTGTTTCTGCGGCTCGGGAATGCTGGCCGCCCCCAACACCGCCGGCAGCAACCCGGTCCGCAAATCCCCGCCACTCGGCTGCTGATACAGGCTCAAGCCAAACTCCGGCAGCACCGCCAGCAGATAGTCGAAAATATCCCCCTGAATCCGCTCGTAGTCGGCCCACACCGTGGTGGTCGTGAAGCAGTAGATTTCCAGTGGAATGCCCTGCGCCGTGGTCTGCATCTGGCGAACCATGCAGGTCATGTTCGGCTGAACCTCCGGGTGACTTTTCAAATACGCCAGCGCATAGGCGCGGAAGGTACCGATGTTGGTCATGCGCCGACGGTTGGCTGACATCGCAGCGACGTTACCCTGCGCCTCGTTCCACGCCTTGAGCTCGGCTTTCTTGCGGCCCATGTAGCCGGTCAGCAGGTGCACCTGGGAGAGTTTTTCCTCCTCATCGTCGCGGATGAAGCGCACTCCGCTGGCGTCGATGAACAGGCTGCGCTTGATCCGCCGCCCGCCGGACTGCTGCATGCCGCGCCAGTTGCGGAACGACTCAGACATCAAGCGCCAGGTCGGGATCGAGACGATGGTCTTGTCGAAATTCTGCACCTTGACCGTGTGCAGGGTGATGTCGACCACGTCACCATCGGCGCCGACTTGCGGCATTTCGATCCAGTCGCCGACCCGCAGCATGTCGTTGCTGGTCAGTTGCACACTGGCGACGAACGACAGCAACGTGTCCTTGTAGACCAACAGAATCACCGCTGACATCGCACCCAGACCGGAGAGCAGCAACAGCGGCGAACGGTCGATCAAGGTGGCGACGATGATGATCGCGCCAAACACGTACAGAACCATTTTCGCCAGTTGCACATAGCCTTTGATCGAGCGGGTGCGGGCGTGTTCGGTGCGGGCGTAGATGTCCAGCAGCGCATTGAGCAGGGCGCTGACCGACAACAGCAGGAACAGGATGGTGAAGGACAGCGCCACGTTGCCGAGAAAGGTCATCGCGGTTTTGCTCAGTTCCGGCACCAGGTGCAGGCCGAACTGGATCACCAGCGACGGGGTCATCTGCGCCAGACGTTGAAACACCTTGTTGTGGCGAAAGTCGTTGATCCAGTGCAGCGCCGGCTGGCGCCCGAGCATGCGGCTGGCGTGCAGGATCAGATAGCGCGCCACTCGTCCGAGGACCAGCGCGATCACCAATAGCAGCATCAGCGCCAGGCCGGATTGCAGGAACGGGTGCTGTTCGAGGGCACCCCAGAGGTCTTGGGCGTTGAGCCAGAGCTGTTTGAAATCCATGTGGGCAACGATTCTTCTGTAAGACGCGATGGGCGATTAGAGCATTTAAGACGCTGTGTATTACCGTTGGAGACAAATCGAGCAACAAAAAAGCCACTGATTACGCCCGTTTGTATAAAGAAACTCGGCCTGAGCGCTCGAAACCGGTAACCTATGCAGCTGTTTTTTTGCATATCTTCGAGGTAGCACCCGTGTTTTCCCAATTCGCCCTGAACGAACGCCTGCTCAAAGCCGTGGCCGAGCTGAAATTTGTCGAGCCAACGCCTGTGCAAGCAGCGGCCATTCCGCTGGCGCTCCAGGGGCGTGACCTGCGGGTGACGGCGCAAACCGGTAGCGGCAAGACCGCCGCTTTTGTCCTGCCGATCCTCAATCGCCTGATCGGCCCGGCGAAGATCCGCGTCAGTATCAAGACCCTGATCCTGCTGCCGACCCGCGAACTGGCCCAGCAGACCCTGAAGGAAGTCGAACGCTTTTCGCAGTTCACTTTCATCAAGTCCGGCCTGATCACCGGCGGCGAAGATTTCAAGGTCCAGGCGGCCATGCTGCGCAAGGTGCCGGACATCCTCATCGGCACACCGGGCCGGATGATCGAGCAACTCAACGCCGGCAACCTCGACCTCAAAGAAGTTGAAGTGCTGGTGCTCGACGAAGCCGACCGCATGCTCGACATGGGGTTCGCCGAAGACGTGCAACGTCTGGTCGACGAATGCCCGAACCGTCAGCAAACCATGTTGTTCTCCGCCACCACCGGCGGTTCCGGCCTGCGCGAGATGATCGCCAAGGTGCTGAACAACCCTGAGCACCTGCAGCTCAACGCGGTCAGCCAGCTGAACTCGACCACCCGTCAGCAGATCATCACTGCCGACCACAATCAGCACAAAGAACAGATCGTCAACTGGCTGCTGGCCAACGAGACCTACCAGAAGGCCATCGTCTTCACCAACACCCGCGCCATGGCCGACCGCATCTACGGCCGCCTCGTGGCCCAGGAATACAAGGCGTTCGTGCTGCACGGCGAGAAAGACCAGAAGGATCGCAAACTGGCGATCGACCGTCTGAAGCAGGGCGGCGTAAAGATTCTGGTAGCGACCGACGTCGCGGCCCGTGGTCTGGACGTTGATGGCCTGGATCTGGTGATCAACTTCGACATGCCACGCAGCGGCGACGAATACGTGCACCGCATCGGTCGTACTGGCCGTGCCGGTAACGACGGTCTGGCGATCTCGCTGATCTGCCACGGCGACTGGAACCTGATGTCGAGCATCGAGCGCTACCTGAAGCAGAGCTTCGAGCGCCGCACCATCAAGGAAGTCAAAGGCACCTACGGCGGGCCGAAGAAGGTCAAGGCCTCGGGTAAAGCCGTTGGCGTGAAGAAGAAAAAGACCGACGCCAAGAGCGACAAGAAGAAAACCGCCGCCAAGACCCCGACCAAGCGCAAGAGCGCCAACCGGCCGAAGCCGGATTCTCTGGTGAGCAGCGACGGCATGGCCCCGCTCAAGCGCCGCAAGCCGGCAGAGCCTGCGGCTGAATAAGTCGTTTCAAGCGGCCAATAAAAAACCCGGACAGTGTCCGGGTTTTTTTATGCGCGGGGTTTGTCAGTTGCCCAACTGTCCGCTGGTGTCGGCGTCAAAGCGCTGTTTGGCGCGATCTGCCGCTGGTTTGAGCAGCGCGAGCAGCGCGGCTTCGCTGTACAGCCGCGAGTCCCCAAGCTCTTTCGGCGTTGGCTCGATCGGGATCAGCACATCTTCACCGTCAGCGTGCAGCCAGATCGCCACGACGTGCAGTGCCGAGACAAACAACACGCGCAATTCAACGCTTTTGCCCTGCAGTTGCGGCGCCTGTTCCGCCAGTTTCAACGCGCCCACGGTGTCGGCGGCCCGGGTGCCGTGGTTCAGCGAAGCGAACTCGACATGGCCACGTACCTCGGCCAGTTGCGCATCGGCAATACTCACGCCGTCGGCAAACACCAGGTAATGCCAGTCGCCGATGCGTGCGTCTTTCAGACCTTTGCCCAGGCTCAGGTCATCCAGCGTCAGCGAGTAGCCGCGATAGGCTTCGCTGAGGCTGACTTTGGCCGGTGCCGCGTTGGCGAACTGGCGGTTGATGCCGAAGCCCTGGTTTTGCAGCGCGGCTTGCAGCACTGGACGCAAAGTCTGTACGCCGTTGGAAGGCGCCTTTGGATAAGTCAGTTGCATGATGTCGCCCTCCTAGTTTTTCGCGGTGAAGTAAGTGTGAGTCCAGTTGCCGCCGCCGTTGTACGAACCCGGGAAGGAGTTCAGCGCGCGGGTCGAGTAACCGTAGATCGAGTCGGCAACCAGCACATAGTTGCCGTTGGTGCCGTAGATCGCCAGGAAGTGCGCCCCACCGCCATACCAGGCACAGCGCAGGCCGACCGGACGGCCCATGTTGATCTGATTCTGAATGGCCGACATCTGCAGCGAACCCTGATTCATGCCGTTGTAGCTGCGGGTGGTCTGCAGGGCCGAATCCAGGTAGCCATAGACGTTGCACGGGCCAGGCTGGCTGCAGCAATTGCGGTCCAGTTGGGTGCTGGCGACGCCGCACTGAGTCCAGGATCCGGTGCCATAGTAGTTGCCGACCGATGCGGAAACGGCGGCCCAGCACCAGTTGGTCTGGGTCTGTTTCTGCATGCTGAAGTTGAGGTTGGCAGCGGCCAGTGCCGCCGTTTGCGCAGTGGCTTCAACCTCGACCAGTTGCGGGTCCAGCAGGTGGCCAATGAGGCACCTTGGCAGGCTCTCGCCGGTGAATGATGTTGCTTGAGTGGTTAACATTTTTTCAGTCCTCCATGAATGAAAACAAGCGTCCAGCTTGTGGTTGTGTTGCGGTAATGCCGAGCGATCGGTGGTTAACGGTTTTCATCTGCGATGAACGGTGCCGATCTCCTTGCTCGAGGTAACCTTAGTCTGCATATGCGTTTATGCAAGAAAATAAATGCATAAATGCATTTTTGGCGGCAAAAGATCGCAGCCTTCGGCAGCTCCTACAGAGTTCGGTGTAGGAGCTGCCGAAGGCTGCGATCTTTTGATCTTGCTTTTAGCCCTCGGCTTTTTTCTCAGCCGTCCCCAATTCCTTCAAGCGCTGATCAATCAACTGGCACTTGTCCGGCAGATCCGCACTGGCCGTCCCCAGGTCCATTTTCTGCAACTCGGCGTTGATCTCCTTGGCCTTGGCCGGATTCTGTTCGGTGAGCTTGGCCACTTCCTTGGCCAGTTGTTCACGTTTGGCGGTGGCCTCTTCCGGCGTGCAGGCCCAGACGGGCAGGGCGCAGGCGAGGGTGGCGGCGAGGGTGAGCTTGAGCAGGGTTTTCATGGGGGCGGGCCTCCGTTCCGGTTAAGGCGGGTTAACCGGTGGAGGGCCGGATGACGTAAAAAGTTCAGAGTTGTGGCAGCCAGCAAGGTTTGCTGCCACAGGTTTATCAACTGCCATGACAGCAACTGGATTTTGTTTCTCCCTCATATCGGTCGTGGTGCCGCACCCATTCCATGATTTCGTCCTCATTGCGGCCCTTGGGCGTGAGGTCGAGATAGTTGTAAGCCCCTACCAACATATCCAGCCCACGGGCATAAGTTGAGTAGGTATGAAAAATCTCCCCGGATGCATTGCGATAAAACACACTCAGCCCCGGCATTTCTTCCTCGGCGCCGTCAGTCTTTTCGTAGTTGTAGGTAGCCTTTCCGGCTTCGTCGTCCTCGGCTCTGGCGCAAACACCAAAGTCGTAGTTGAAATCGGAACCGTCTGACGAGACCCAGTCGAATTTCCAGCCCATGCGCTGTCTGAAGGCCTGAAACTGTTCGAACGGTGCGTGGGAGACCGCCACCACCGCAATATCGTGATGCGCCAGATGCAGGTTCGCGCCGTCGATGTGGTCGGACAGGAACGAGCAGCCCTGACAGCCTTCTTCCCAGTCCTTGGCGAACATGAAGTGGTAAACGATCAATTGACTGTGTTGGCCGAACAGCTCGGCCAGTTTCAGCTCGCCGTTCGGGCCGTGGAAGCGGTAGTCCTTGTCGACTTTGACCCAGGGCAATGCGCGGCGTTTGGCGCTCAAGCGGTCGCGCTCGCGGGTGAAGGCCTTTTCGTCGGCCAGATGCTGTTTGCGCGCAGCGAGCCATTCTTCGCGCGACACTACCGGATGATTCTCGACGTTCATGATGATTTCTCCTGCGGGGGTTGAAACCGTCTTTGTCAGACTAGTCGTTTAACCCACGATCAATTCGACAGACCGCCGGTCGGTCGCGGCGTGAAATGCGGCTGAACGGCGGCGACAGGCACCGGTCACAACCTATGACAGCGCCCCAAATCACGCGCACCGGAGGTTGAATCAGGATGACGACTTATAACTGGGATTTGATTGAACGTTTGCTGCATGAAGTGCAGAACAGTGCAGGCGAAAGTTTCGCGCCGCGAAAATATGCCGAGGATTATGCTGCGGCGAAAGCCAGCGCCGGTGAGCCGATCGAGAATCTGGATCACCTGAAAACGGTGGCTTGCGAATACGAAGGCTTGTTGCTTGATCGTGGATTTATCGAACCGCGTCCGGATCATATGGGCAGCACCGGCAACAATTTCATTCTGACCCCGCGTGGGTCGAGCCTGTTGAGCCTTATCGACAGCAGCATTCCCGGCAATGATCATCCACGGCAGGTGCTGGATGAGCAGGACGATGCGCTGGATGAAGCGACATTCGATGAAGTGGCTTCAAAGGCGCAGATTGCCTGAAAGTAAAAGATCGCAGCCTCCGGCAGCGCCTGCACATAACCCTGTAGGCGCTGCCGAAGGCTGCGATCTTTTGATCTTCTATTCCTGCTTTGCTGCCTTCAGACACTTCAAATCATTGAAGTCCTTACGCACACCCTCGATCTTCTTCAACAGCCGCTGACGCTGCTGCGGCGTACTCTCGGCCATCAGATCCACCGCCAGCGAGCGCGCCTGTGCTTCGGTGTTGGCGTAGGCTTTCTGGTAATCCGCTGTCCATAAACGCTCGCGGTTGACCAGAAGTGTCTCGATTCGCTGTGGGAATTCCGGACTTTTGCGCTGGGCAACGGCGTTACTGAACTGTTGCTGCCAGTGCGCGCGGTTGGCGATCCATTGAGTGTTCTGATCGCCCAGTGCGGTTGACCAGGCCATCACTCGTTGTTCCTGAGTAACGCTCAACGGGCCGAGCCAGTCGGTCAGGCGCTTGTCCATGCGTGCAGCGCGTTCAGCAATCTGCTGCGCCAGCGGCGGTTTGACGAATTCCTTTTCCCGTTTGCGCAGGTCCTTGGCGAACGCGTCGTTCATCTCCGCCACTTGCTTGTCGTCCAGCCCTTGCAGCAATTCGATGGCCGAGGGCGTGATCTGGCGTGCGGTTTCGGCGATGGCTTTTTTCGCTTCCAGAGTTCGCGCTTGCAACGCCGCGTCCGTCACCTGATTGGTTTCGACCATCGCCTGCAAGCGATCCAGCCAGTCGAGATAGCCCGGCAACTGCGTGGTGCAGTGCCAGTTCAGGTGTTCCTTGAGCCGTTCGTTGAACCAGTCCTTCTGCTCGCCGTTCATGTCCAGGTAGTCGCCAAGCGTCCACGGAATGATCACGTCGAGATTGCGGTAGGCCAGGCCGACACGGCTGCAGGCGCCGAGGGCGAGGGTGAAGATCAGCAGGGTGGCGATGTACTTGAACCAGCGAGACATGAGCGAGTCCTTGCGAGAGCCTGACGTCTGATTCCTATGTGAACGCAGGAGGCTCCCGGCAGTTCAGCCGATCAATAGAAAGCGCGTTCGGCCTTGAGCGTGACCAGGCCGTCGCACTCGCTGTTTTGCCCGGAGTAAGCCGAGCAATCGCTGCCACTGAGGTTGGAATTGCTATAGATCAGGTCGAGGTCGACGCCCATGAATGGCCGGGAAAATTTCACCGACCAATCGGTAAAACTGCTGACGTAACCACCGTCCACCGACACCGGCGTGTTCAGTTGATGGGTGGTGTATTTCATGCTGATCCCGATGCCGAACGGCTGATTGCCGCCAAGGTCGGCGAACAGCGTGTTGTTCTGTTTGTCCGGGTCGTTGCTGAAGGCCACGCCGAAACGACTGCCGAGCAGGGTCAGGCCGCCGAACAGTTCCTGGCTGTCGAGGGTGTCCACTTTGGGGTAGCTGTAGTGGATCATCCCGACTTCATAGCCGAGCGACTGATCGAAAGGTTGTTTGAAGCCGACGTAGGAGTCGATTTCGAGGTTCTTGCCCGGGGTAAGGCCCATGCTCGGTGCGTACTGGCCGACATACAGGCCGCTGTCGTGACTCAGATCGAGGCCACCGTGGAAAGAACCGACTGCGGCAGGTTTGACCAGCCCCTGAGCCATGCTGCGGCTGGGCGTGGTGCCGAGTTTGAGGTCGAAGTCGCCGAGTTCGCGCTGGAAAATCTGCGCCTGCGCGGACGAGCAGACCAGCAGGCCTACAAGCAATAAACGGAAAGATTTGAGCATGCGTCACTCCATGAACAGCGAGGGCAGGGCTTGAACCTGCTGAAACGCTTAATCCAGACGCGTGCAAGGATACCGGCGAATGCTCGGCAATGATGGCCGTTCGTCGATTTTCAAAGATTGATTAAACAGATTGGAGGGAATTGCGCGGGTGCCAGTCCAGACGCTTCGAAGCTCAAAGCGTCTCAGGACGGGTGTATTACCGGGTGTTACTTCTTGCCCAGGCTGATCTGCTTGGACGGACCGAATGTCTGGCCGCTGACGCCTTTGGCAATTTGCTGGATTTCGCCGCCGGACTTGAGGAACGCTGCGATCTGATCGTTAATCGATTCGCTGGTTTCAACGGCTGGAGCTGGCTTTGCTTTGCTGGTGGATGCTTTTACACGCATGGCGGCCATTAACCTGTAGAAAAGTAACTCGGCCAGGCATCGTACAGGAATAACTTGACAATTGCTTGATAAATATCCCCCGGAATAACTGAGCGCCTGGGTGGAGTATTCTCGATCAATTATTCGAAATATCATCCTAAGCTGCTGTTTTAAATACGAACGTTTATTCGCCACGAGTGAGATTGTCTGCGGTGAAAAGGCGCGGCAATGCCTGCGATGGTCTGACGAATGGCGCCCCAGTCGCGTCAGATACAGGAAAATCAAGGCGTTCCGCCGATTTTTCCGAGACGGCCGTTCAGCCAGCGAACGAGACGGGCAAAACCGGGTAGAATGCCGCCCACGCAATGAGGGTTCTGGAAAATGGCTTTAGTCGGGCGTTACAACAGTTTGCAAGTGGTTAAACACACTAACTTCGGTTTATATCTGGACGGCGGTGCCGACGGCGAAATTCTTTTGCCCAACCGTTATATCCCTAAAGATATTCCCAGCGAAGATGAAGACTGGCTCAACGTTTTTATTTATCTGGACAGTGAAGACAAACTTCTCGCTACCACTGAAAAACCAAAAGTTCAGGTCGGCGAATTTGCCAGTCTGAAAGTTGTTGAAATCAACAGCATCGGCGTGTTCCTCGATTGGGGTCTGCCGAAGGATCTGTTGTTGCCGTATTCCGAAGAAAAGCGGCAGATGACCGCTGGTGAGTACTGCGTGGTGCACGTCTACCTCGACAAACACACCCGCCGCATCACCGCGACCGCGCGACTGGATCGCTACCTCGACAAGACCCCGGCCAACTACAGCGCCGGGCAGGAAGTTGATCTGCTGGTGGCCGAAGCCACCGACATGGGCTTCAAGGCGATCATCAACAACAAGCACTGGGGCTTGATTCACAAGAATGAAATCTTCAAGTTCATGCGTTCCGGTATGCGCGAGAAGGGCTTCATCAAGGAAGTGCGCGCCGACGGCAAGATCAGCCTCAGCCTGCAACCGGTTGGCCAGGAAGCGGCAAGCAGCCTGAGTTCGAAGATTCTTGCCAAATTGCGTGAAAGCAACGGCACGCTGGCCATCAGTGACAAGAGCGATCCGGCGCTGATCAGCAGCATGTTCGGTGTCAGCAAGGGCAACTTCAAGAAGGCCATCGGTTCGCTGTACAAGGAAGGCAAGATCGTCATTCACGCCGATCGCATTGAACTAACCTGAGCCACCGCCGGCCCCATGTAGGAGCTGCCGCAGGCTGCGATCTTTTGATTTTCAAAGGCAAAAGATCGCAGCCTTCGGCAGCTCCTACATGAGGGTTCGCAGATGAAAAATGCGTTGATTGCCTATGGCGCCACCTTGCTGGCGTTTCTGTTGCTCGACGGTATCTGGCTCGGCGTGCTGATGGCGCCAACCTATCGCGAACTGCTCGGTTCGCTGATGCTCGAAAAACCGCTGCTGGTTCCGGCAGCGGTTTTTTATTGCCTGTATGTTTTGGGTTGCGTGCAGTTTGTGGTGTTGCCGGCGCTGAACTGGCAACGGGCGGCAAAGATGGGGGCGTTGTTGGGGCTGGTGGCGTATGGCACGTATGACCTGACCAATTGGGCGACATTGCGCGGGTGGTCGGTGCAGGTGAGTTTGATGGATTGGGCGTGGGGGGGCTTTGCGACGGCTGTTGCCTGCTCGGTCGGATTTTTGGTGACGAAACGACTACTGAGTTCACCACCCTGATCTGCGTTGTTCAAACTGACGCCATCGCTGGCAAGCCAGACTCCCACAGAGTTTTGTGTCGAACAAAGAGTCAATGAGCAAACCGGTCATTGTGGGAGCTGGCTTGCCAGCGAATGGCGGCGCAGCCGACGGCCATTCACCGCTGACGTTCCTGACGCAGACAAAGTCTTTTTCAGACGGCTTTTTTTACCCGAGTGATTGATAATCCCTGACACAGATTTTTTGACCAGTGGATGGCTGCCATGTTGTGTGTATTCGAGGTGTTGCGGTGAGTGTCGAGCGGCGCAATGCCGACGGTTTTGCCTTGCAGGTGATGATCGGCCTCTGCCTGATCTGGGGCGTGCAGCAAGTGATGATCAAGTGGGCCGCGCCGGACATCGCGCCGGTGATGCAGGCCGCCGGGCGTTCGGGGATCTCTGCATTACTGGTGGGCCTGCTGCTGTGCTGGAAGGGTGGCTGGGATCAGGTCGGCAACACCTGGCGCGGCGGCCTGCTGGCCGGTGCGCTGTTTGGCCTGGAGTTCTTCTTCATCGCCGAAGGCCTGCAACTGACCACCGCCGCGCACATGTCGGTGTTCCTTTACACCGCGCCGATTTTCACCGCGCTCGGCGTACATTTTCTGTTGGCCAGTGAACGCTTGCGGCCGTTGCAATGGCTGGGGATTCTGCTCGCGTTCGTCGGTATCGCCATCGCCTTCGCCGGCGGCGTGTCGTGGGACAACCTCGACCGGCGCATGCTGTTGGGCGATGCGTTCGGGGTCATTGCCGGCGCCTGCTGGGGCGCGACCACCGTGGTGGTGCGCGCCTCGCGTCTGTCAGAGGCGCCAGTGACGCTGACCCTGTTCTATCAGCTGATCGTCGGCTTCGTCGGTCTGCTGTTGATCGCACTGTTCAGCGGCCAGATCACTCACGTCAGCCTGACCACCGTGGCGGTCGCCAGCGTGTTGTTTCAGGGCCTGGTGGTGTCGTTCTTCAGTTACCTGACGTGGTTCTGGCTGCTGCGCCGCTATCTGGCGGCCAATCTGGCGGTGTTTTCGTTCATGACGCCGCTGTTCGGCGTCACCTTCGGCGTGGTGCTGCTCGGTGAAGAATTGAGCGTGAACTTCGTCATCGGCGCGGTGCTGGTGTTGCTGGGCATCACCTTTGTCAGCGCTGAGCAGTGGGTGCGTCGGCGTTTGCGCAAAGCCCTCGGCCAGCACTGACCGATTGTAGCGCCAGCCCGCCGGCAATCAGCAGACCGCTGCCGGCAATGATCAGCGCCGGTTGCAGACCACCGCTGAAATGGCTGCTGAGCGCCGCCAGCAACGGCCCGCTGAGCTGGCCGACGGCGAAGCATGCGGTCAGCAGTCCGGCGTTGCGCTGAGTTGTATGCGGCGCCAGTTCTCGCGAGCGTTGCATCACCAGTTGCATGCAAGCGAGGAACGGCATGCCGCATAACACCACCCCCAGCGCCAGGCCATAACCGCTGCCCAACAAGCACGCAAAGACTCCCAGCGCCTGCAGCCACAGCGTGGCCGTCAGCCAGTGACGCGTGGTGTTCGGATCGTGGCGACGCAGACTCACCAGCAGCACGCCAATCGCCGCGCCGAGGCCGAAGCACGGCCAGAACAGATCAGCCTGCCATTGCCCGTGAAACTGCGCGTTGGCCATTTGCGAAAGAAACGTGGCGGGGATGATGTAACCCACGCCATACAGCGCATACACCACTGCCAGTCGCGGGATGCCGCGATTCGAATGGCTGACATTGAGCGTGGCGACCGGCGTGTGCACACCCGGTTGCGGCAGGATTCGCACGATGGCGAGCAACATCACCAGCGCCACGGCGGCATAGATCAGCCACAGCGTGGCGGAAGTCTGGTTCAGCAGATGTGAGAACAGTGCCAGCAACCCGGTCAGAAAAATCCCCAGCCCCGGACCGGCGAATACCAGCGCCCCCAAGCGTGGCCGACCCGCTGCCGCTGCCAGTGGCTGACTCAGCGCGGTAATCATCACCAGCACCCAGGCACTCGCCACGCCGGTGCCGAAGCGCAACAGCAAATGCGCCCAGAAACCGTTAGCCCAGAACGACGCCAGGGTCAGCAGCACGCACAGCCACAAACCACCATGCAAACGGCGCTGCACTTGCTGCGGACGGTGGGCGAACATCGCATCCACCGCACCCAGCAGGTAGCCGAGGTAGTTGGCCGCAGCAATCAGACCGGCGGCCGTCAGGTCGACCTGGCCCTCACTGAGCAGGTGCGGCATTTGTGGCGTGAGGGCGAAACGCCCGATGCCCATGGCCATCATCAGGGCGACGAAGCAGGCGGATAAGTGAATCAGTGGCGACATGGTCGGGATTCCTTTGAAGGAGCAATGACCGTCAGGCTAGAACCGTTTGACTTTCTTTAAAATTGAATAATAGTGAGCAACTTGTTCTGTTATGGAGAAGGCTCGTGGAGTTCAGCCAATTGCGGATCTTTCAGGCAGTCGCCGAGGAAGGTTCGATCACCCGCGCTGCAGAACGCCTGCACCGAGTGCCGTCCAACCTGTCGACCCGGCTCAAGCAGCTTGAAGAGCAATTGGGCGTCGAACTGTTCGTCCGTGAGCGTCAGCGTTTGCAGTTATCGCCTGCGGGAAAAGTCCTGCTGGACTACACCGGCAAGCTGTTCGCCCTGCGTGATCAGGCCAGTGCGGCAGTGATGGGCGGGCAGCCGGCGGGGGATTTTGTTCTCGGTACGCTTTACAGCACGGCGGCAATCCACTTGCCGGCGTTGCTCGCGCGCTATCACAAGCAATACCCGGCGGTGAACCTGCAAGTGCAGTCCGGGCCCAGCGGCGAATTACTCGAAGGCCTGGTCTCCGGGCGTCTCGATGCGGCGTTGGTGGACGGCCCGCCACAACTGGCCGGTATCGACGGCGTGCCGCTGTGCGACGAGCGTCTGGTGCTGATCAGCGAAGCCGATCACCCGCCGATCCGCAGCGCCAAAGAGGTCGAGGGCAGGGCGGTGTTCACCTTCCGTCATGGCTGCGCCTATCGCGCACGGCTGGAGGCGTGGTTTGTCCACTATCAGGCGGCGATGGGCCGGGCGATGGAGATCGAGTCCTATCAGGGCATGCTTGCCTGCGTGATTGCCGGCAGCGGTGTGGCGCTGATGTCGGAGTCGATGCTCGCGAGTCTGCCGGGGCGCGAAAGCGTCGCGGTGCACCCTTTGGCCGAGCCGTTCGCCAGTGCGACAACGTGGCTCATGTGGCGCAAGGGCATGGTCGGGGCCAACCTCAATGCCTGGATTGAACAGCAGCAAGCGCTCTATCCCGTGGCTGCGAACGAAACCCGGCAAACGGCGTGAACCAACCGATAGTAATTCTGTTCAATTCAGTAACAGATCATTGCGGATTTGGCCGAGCATTGCGTAGGACTTCGGACTATTATCAGTGCGAAGCGGCCTCAGAATTCCGGTCGCTCAGCACTACCCTGAAGGGGGCATGACGATGAAAGAGAAAATTCAGAACTGGCTGCACGATTTGGGTGTTGCCCTCGGCTTGATCGAACCGCCTCTGCAACCCGTACCTATCCGCACCGATGACGAACAGCGCCGGCGTCAACAACGGCGCCGGTAAGCACGACTCCAAGTGAGTGACGCTTGTTGTGGCGAGGGAGCTTGCTCCCGCCCGGCTGCGCAGCAGTCATAAGGTCACTGAACAAGGTCCGTCTGGCACAACCGGGCTGAATGGTTTTGGGGCTGCTTCGCAGCCCAGCGGGAGCAAGCTCCCTCGCCACAGGGTTTCATCTCACCCTGATGGTTGTATTTGGCAAACCCTCTCAATGCCGTCCAATCTCCAGTAAAAACCGGCTCAAGTCATTCGCGGTCTTCGCGGTCTTGAGCATGTGATCCTCTTCGGCAGTGAATGCCGTCAGTCCGAATTCATCTTCCAGATGGAAGATCAGATCCTCGATATCCGCCTTCTCCAGCCCCAGTTGCACCAGGCTGGTGTTGTCGTTGAAGTCGCGATTTTCCAGCAGGCGCTTGATGAACCGATGTACGGCGGCACGCACGGCAGCTCTTCTCATGGCAGACAGTTTCGTTGTTGTTTTGACTGATTACAGCAGGCCTCAAGCGTGTCGGCGCAGCCATTCGTCAATCATCGAACGCAAATGCGCGCCGGAAAAACTGCCGAAATGTCCGCCGTGTACGGTGCGGATCGGCAACGCCTGTAAGCGCCGCAGACTGGCGGCGTAGTCATCGAGATTGGAGTGGTAGGCGTCTTCGATCAGCGGCCCGTCGTAGATGATGTCGCCGCTGAACAGGGTTTCGGTGGCCGCTTCATACAGGCTGATCCCGCCCGGTGAATGCCCCGGCGTGTGCAGCACCTGCAAGGTGCGGTTGCCCAGATCCAGCACGTCGCCATCCTCGACAAACCCGGTGGCCGGCGCGGCCTTGACCCGGTATTCGGCGTAGCACAGCGGGCAGTCCGGGTGCGCCTCGAACATGTCGTCGCCGACGAAGGCCCGGCTCAAGTCGTTTTCGCCATCCGGCGCGGCCAGAATGTCTGCTTCGGCCGGATGCACCAGCCGTTCAGCAAATTCGTGATGCCCGGCGATATGGTCGAAGTGGCAATGACTGGCCACTGCCACCAGTGGCCGCTCGGTAATCCACGGCAACTGTTCGCGCAGGCTGACCAGTCCTGAGCCGCTGTCCAGCAGCAGGTCTTTGTCACGGCCCTGCACATGCCAGAGGTTGCAGCGGTAGAACGGGCGGATATACGGCTCGTGAATCAACCGAATGCCATCGCTCAGGTGCTGCACTTCAAACCACTGATCACGAGAAACGATCTTCATCGGTACTTTTCTCCAAGCGTAAAAAAACGGGTGTGGCAACCGACGCCACACCCGTCGAAGAAAGCATCAAGTCGTTACATCAAAGCTTAGATCGCACTCGCCACCGTCGCCGGGCGCGGGGAGACTAGGCTGACCACCACAAAACTCACCAGACCTACTGCGAGGCTGTAGTAGATCGGTGTGTTGGCATCCAGACCGTCCTTGAACATGAACAGCAGCGCGGTGGCGAAACCCAGGCCCATGCTGGCGATGGCGCCGGCGGTGGTCGCGCGTTTCCAGAAAATCGCACCGATCAGCGGAATCAGCATGCCGCCGACCAACAGGTTGTACGCCAGGGTCAGGGCGCTGATCACGTCATTCACCACCAGCGCGATGCCCAGGACCACGACACCGGTCAGCAGGGTGAACAGGCGGTTGATCGCCAGGCTCGACTGTTTGCCGCCGCGCAATTTCGGCAGCAGGTCTTCAGTCAGGGTGGTGGCAGCAGCGAGCAGGCCGGCGCTGGCGGTGGACATCATCGCCGCCAGTGCCGCAGCGATTACCAGACCACGGATGCCGTCCGGCAGCGACAGTTTGACGATGGCGGCGAAGGCGTTGTTGACGTTGTCCAGATCCGGGATCAGTACGTGAGCGGCCATGCCGATCAGCGCGCAGGCCAGACCGTAGAGAATGCAGTAGATACCGGCGATGCTGCCGGCGTACTGGGCGACTTTGGCGGTCTTGACGGTGAACACCCGTTGCCAGATGTCCTGACCGATGAGGATGCCGAAGAAGTAGATCATGAAGTAGGTGATGATCGTGTCCCAGCCGATGGTGGTGAAGTTGAACGCCGCTGCCGGCAGCTTCAGCACCAGTTCGTCCCAGCCGCCGACGCGGTACAGGCAGATCGGCAACAGGATGAACATCAGGCCCACGGTCTTGATGATGAACTGCACGATGTCGGTCAGGGTCAGCGACCACATGCCGCCGATCGCCGAGTAGATCACCACCACGCCACCGCCGAGCAATACCGAGATCCAGAACGGCAGACCGAACAGCACTTGCAGCACGGTGCCGATCGCCAGGATCGAGGTCACGCCGATCATCAGCGCATAGGCCAGCATGATCGCCGCGCTCGCCGAGCGGGCCATCGGGTTGTAGCGTTTTTCCAGCACCTGGGTAACGGTGTAGATCTTCAGTTTCAACAGTGGTTTGGCGAGGAACAGGTTCAGCGCGACGATGCCGCAACCCAGTGCCGCGCACAACCAGAAGCCGGAAATGCCATGCACGTAGCCCAGACGCACGGTGCCGACGGTGGACGCGCCACCGAGTACGGTCGCGGCCATGGTGCCCATGTACAGGCTCGGGCCCAGGTTACGCCCGGCGACCAGAAAGTCCTCGTTGGTCTTGGCTTTGCGCATGCCGTAGTAGCCGAGCAACAGCATGCCGGCGGCGTAGATGAGGACGACGAATAAATCCAAAGCCATGATGGCGTGTCTCCGATTGTCTTTTTTATGTGGAACGCTGAATCGAATGCCTCTCTGTGGCGAGGGAGCTTGCTCCCGCTGGGCTGCGAAGCGGCCCCAACAGCTTCATTGCGACTGCTGCGCAGTCGAGCGGGAGCAAGCTCCCTCGCCACAAGAACTCCAATCCTTCAAATTTTCTGTGTGAATCAGGCCGCCTGGCGCAGTGCCGATTTAGCTGGCGACTTCGCGCCTTGGCTGCGCGCATCCTGCGGTCCAAACACCTCCCGCGGTTCCGGGAACAGGCTCAGCAGCGTCAGGTACACCACCGAGGCCAGGCCCAGCGTCACCGGCAGGCTGATGTCGATACCACCGGCCATCTCGCCCAGCGGGCCGACGAACTGCCCCGGCAGGTTGACGAAACACAGGCCGACCGCCGCGCTCGGGATCCATGCACCCAGGCCACGCCAGTTCCAGCCGTGGTTGAACCAGTAGCGTCCGCCTTGCTCGCCGCGAGTGAACACTTGCAGGTCATCCGGGCAGTAGAAGCCGCGACGCACCAACAGGCCGATGATCATGATCACCATCCACGGGGTGGTGCAGGTGATGATCAGCACGGCGAAGGTCGACACGCTCTGCACCAGGTTCGCCGCAAAGCGCCCGATGAAGATGAAGGCAATCGACAGCACGCCGATCAGCAACGTCGCTTTCACACGTGACAGCACCCGTGGGAACACGCTGGACATGTCCAGCCCGGTGCCATACAGCGAGGTGGTGCCGGTGGACATGCCGCCGATCACCGCAATCAGGCACACCGGCAGGAAGAACCAGCTCGGCGATACCGCCAGCAGGCCGCCCACATAGTTGTTCGCCGCGATGTAGTCCGGCGCCTTGATCGCGACGATGGTCGCGGTGCTCAGGCCGAACAGGAACGGGATGAACGTGGCGATCTGCGACAGCACCACGGCGGCCATGATCCGCTGCTTGGACGTGTCACGCGGGATGTAGCGCGACCAGTCGCCGAGGAACGCACCGAAGGAAATCGGGTTGCTCATCGCCACCAGCGCCGCGCCGATGAACGCCGCCCAGAAGCCCGGTTGCCCGAGGTTCACCGTGCCGGCGTAGTTGACGTCGAAAGGACCGGCGAAGGCGAAGATGCCCAGCAGAAACAACAGGCTGGCGCTCCACACCGCGATCTTGTTCACCCACAGCAGAAAGCGGAAGCCGTAGATGCACACGGTCAGCACCAGAATCGCGAACAGGCCGTAGGCCAGGCCCAGGGTCAGGTCGGTTTCCGGCAGACCGATCAGACGTTTCGCCCCACCGATCAACGCATCGCCCGAACTCCACACCGAGAGCGAGAAAAACGCGATGGCGGTCAACAGCGACAGGAACGAGCCGACGATCCGCCCGTGCACGCCGAAGTGGGCACCCGAGGACACGGCATTGTTGGTGCCGTTGATCGGGCCGAACAGGCCCATCGGTGCGAGGATCAGCGAGCCGAGCAGCACGCCCAGCACAATTGCCCAGACGCCGGCCTGAAACGACAGACCGAACAGCACCGGGAAACTGCCGAGCACGGCGGTGGCAAAGGTGTTTGAACCACCGAAGATCATCCGGAACAAGTCCGTCGGGCCTGCGGTGCGTTCGTGGTCCGGGATCTGTTCGACCCCGTGGGTTTCAATTTGCGTAAGGCTTTGGTCGTTGTTGTTGTTATTCATGATCTGCTCCGATCATAAAGGTGCGCTCATCGTGCGTGAGCGTCACCTGTCTTGGCTAAGGGGATGGCAGCCCTTCCGGCATTGCGGACAAATGTTCGTGGCAGGCCAGCCAATGGCCTTGTTGTTCTAGGCTCGACGCTTGTTTCTTGAAAACAATCGTCTCGCGCTCCTGGCTGAAGTGTTGCTCCCCTTGCATGCGCAGCTCGGTGGCCACGTCATGGATAAACACCGCCACGTCACCTTGCAGGCTGACGAAGGCGTTGCTCGAAGTGCACGACAGCACTTCAAAGCCGTCCTCGGCGCGCCAGCTGTCCCACAAGGCCTGATAGGCATCGCGCGACAGCAGCGGCTGTTCGAGGGTGTAAAACACGAAACTTGCATCGGCGCTGAACGCGCCGAAATAAGCCTCGCGATCGTTACGAGCGAAGGCGGACACCAGATCGGCAGCCGCTTTCAACACTTGATCACGTTCGTTCATGGCCGAACCCTCAGCGGTGGACCACGCCAGGCAGTACGCAGAGCATTTCGTACAGCAGGTTGGCGGCCAGCAGCGAGGTGTTGCCGGTGGTGTCGTAGGCGGGCGAGACTTCTACCAGATCGCAGCCGATCAGGTCGAGGCCCTGGCAGCCGCGAACGATTTCAATCGCCTGAATGGTCGTCAGACCACCGATTTCCGGGGTGCCGGTGCCGGGCGCCCAGGCCGGGTCGATACCGTCGATGTCGAAGCTCAGGTACACCGGGCCGCCGCCGACTTTCTCGCGCACTTCGGCCATCAGCGGCGCCAGCGACTTGTGCCAGCACTCTTCGGCTTGTACGACACGGAAGCCCTGATCGCGGCTCCAGTTGAAGTCGTCAGCGGTGTAGCCCTGTGCGCGCAGACCAATCTGCACCACGCGGTCGCAGTCCAGAAGACCTTCTTCGACGGCGCGACGGAAGGTCGTGCCGTGGGCGATCTTCTCGCCGAACATGTGATCGTTGACGTCAGCGTGCGCATCGATGTGCACCAGACCGACCTTGCCGTGCTTCTTATGAATCGCCCGCAGGATCGGCAGGGTGATGGTGTGGTCGCCACCCAGGGTCATCGGGATCACGTTGTGCTCGAGGATGTTGTCGTAGGCTTCTTCGATGATGCGCACGGCGTCGAGCAGGTTGAAGGTGTTGATCGCCACGTCACCGATGTCGGCCACCGACAGCGAGTCGAACGGCGCGGCGCCGGTGGCCATGTTGTACGGGCGGATCATCACCGATTCGGTGCGGATGTCGCGCGGCCCGAAGCGGGTACCGGGGCGCAGCGAAGTACCGATATCCAGGGGCACGCCAACGAAGGCAGCGTCCAGGCCGGCAGCGGTCGGTACATGGGGGAGTCGGAGCATGGTGGCGATGCCGCCGAAGCGCGGCATTTCGTTGCCGCCCAGTGGTTGGTGAAGAATCTTGTCCACGGGTAGGGCCTCATCGTCTTTGTTTTATTTATGTCGGCGCACCGTTGAGCACAGGTTCGGACGCCGCTGTGGGGCCGATTCTGCGAAATGTAGTGGCGGGGAAGAATCGCTACGGGCAAAAACTTAGTTCAGATTTTTCTAAACTAATGGAGAGGCGCGGGATAGACTTCCCGAACCCGTACCGATACCCCTGTGGCGAGGGAGCTTGCTCCCGCTGGGCGGCGCAGCCGCCCCAAAACCACACGACTCGGTACACCTGATCAACTGTATTTGCCGGGTTTGCGACTGCTTCGCAGCCGAGCGGGAGCAAGCTCCCTCGCCACAAGGGATGTGGTGTGGTGCAGCGTTCTACGCACCTGTGATCCTTGTTTGTGGAGTACCTGATGGCCAACGCTTTACCCGACCTGAAACTATTGCGCATCTTCGTCAGCGTGGTCCGGCATCAGGGCTTTGCCAATGCGCAGCAGGAACTCAACCTGTCGACCTCGGCGATCAGCACTTACATGAGCCAGCTCGAAGCGGCGCTCGGTCTGGTGCTGTGTCATCGCGGGCGCGGCGGGTTCAGCCTGACCAGCAAGGGCGAGCTGTTCCATCAGGAAACCCTGCGCCTGCTCGCCGAACTCGAAGGTTTCGAGCAATACGCCGCCGCGCTCAAGGGCGAACTGCGTGGCACGCTCAACCTCGGGGTGATCGACTCCACCGTCAGCGACAAGGCCTTGCCGTTCGCCGAAGCCATTGGCGCCTACAGTCAGGAACACCCGGCGGTGCATTTGCACCTGTCGGTGATGAGCCCCTACGAACTGCAACTCGGTGTGCAGGACAACCGTCTCGACTTGGCGATCGGCGCGTTTTCCACGCGCATGAGCGGTCTGGTGTACATGCCGCTGTACCGCGAGCAGCACTGGCTGTATTGCAGCAGCCGGCATCCGCTGTTCAACGAGCGGCGGATCCCCGAGCAGGTCATCACACAGCAACGCATGGTCGGCCGTGGTTACTGGAGCCAGGCGGAACTGGCGCGCCATGGTTTCAAGCACAGCGCGGCGACTGTGGAAAGTATGGAGGCGCAACTGATTCTGGTGCTGTCCGGCGCCTACATCGGTTACCTGCCGGAGCACTACGCCCAGGCCTGGGCTGACAAGGGCGACTTGCGCGTGTTGCTGCCGGCAACTTTCGGTTATCAGGCACCGTTCTCGATGATCATGCGTCGTGGCCGCAGCCGCGAACCGCTGATCCAGACCTTCCGTGATCTGCTCAAAGCTCAGCTCAATCAGGCCTGAAGAATATGTCCAGACCCCAATGCCCGCGCTGCCTGCGCCCACAAACCCATTGCCTGTGCCCGCTGATCCCGCGCCTCGACAGCCGCACCCGCATCCTGCTGCTGCAGCATCCGAGCGAGGTCAATCACGCGCTCAACACCGCAAGGTTGGCGGCGCTGGGTTTGGCCAATGCCGAGCTGATTGTGGGGGAGGTGTTCGAGGATTTGCCGGCGTTGTTGAACCGACCCGGTTATCAGGCGCGGTTGCTGTTTCCCGCTGACGATGCGCAGCCGATGCAGGCTTACCGCGAATCCGATGAGCCGCTGCTGTTGGTGGTGCCGGACGGCACCTGGCGCAAGGCGCGCAAGATGCTCCACCTCAATCCGCTGCTGGCGGCGTTGCCGCGGGTGACGCTGGCGCAGGGCGGGGTGTCGCGTTACCGGTTGCGCAAGGCGCCGGGGCCGGGGGCGTTGTCGACGATTGAGGCGATTGTGCAGGCGCTGGAAACCCTTGAGGCGCCGACGACTTTTTCGCCGTTACTGAAGCCGTTCGAGGCGTTGATCGAGGGGCAGATTGCGGCGATGGGGGCGGAGGTTTTTCAGCGTAATCATGGCGACAGATAAGTGTTGGCAGTACTGGCCTCATCGCTGGCAAGCCAGCTCCCACAGGTTCTGAGGTGTTCGCAGATTTTGTGTTCGACACGGACACTGTGGGAGCTGGCTTGCCAGCGATGAGGCCAGCCAATTCACCACAAAATCCAGACATTTCTACCGCTCCCGCATCGCCTCAGTCCGGGCTTTCAGCACCGGTTTAAGCAGGTAATCCAGCACACTTTTCTCCCCGGTAATAATGTCCACCGTCGCCACCATCCCCGGGATGATCAGCAGCGGTTTCACATCGCCGCCCAAGTGGTTTTTATCGGTGCGCACCTGAATCAGGTAGAAGCTGTTGCCCTTGTCATCGGTGATGGTGTCGGCGCCGATCAACTCCAGTTTCGCGCTCAGGCCGCCATAGATCGTGTAGTCATAGGCACTGAACTTGACCATGGCTTTCTGGCCCGGATGGAGGAACGCGACGTCTTGCGGACGGACCTTGGCTTCGATCAGCAGGTTGTCTTCCAGCGGCACGATTTCCACCATGTCGCTGCCTGGCTGCACCACGCCGCCGATGGTGTTGACCTTGAGTTGCTTGATCACTCCGTGCACCGGCGAAGTCACGGTGGTGCGGCTGACGCGGTCGTCGATGGCGATGCTCGACGCGGTGATTTTCGACAGGTCGGTTCGCTTCTGATTGAGGTCCTTGGCGGCGTCGGAACGGAAAGTCTGTTCCGATTCGTCGATCTTGCTCTTGATCTCGTTGATTGCCGATTCCGCCCGTGGGATCGCCAGGGTCGTTGCGTTCAGTGAGCCGCGAATTTCCACCGCGCTGCGTTTCAGTCGCAGGATCTCCACCGGCGACACCGCGCCAGTGCCGACCAGCGGCGCCGACATGTTCATCTCTTGCTGCAGCAGCGCCAGGCTGGAGCTGTACTGGCCTTGCTTGGAGCGAAACTCCGCCAGCTCCTGAGTCTTCTGCCGCAGTTGTTCGGTGAGGGTGCGTTGCTCACTGGCCAGACGGCGTTGGCGCTGGTCATACAGCGCGCGCTCGTCTTCGGCGACCTGTGGCGCCTTGGCGATCACTTCGTCAGACAGCTTGAACGGACGGCCCTCGGCTTCGGCGGAAAGGCGTTCGACTTGCGCGGTCAGAGCGTAACGGTCTGCCTCGCTCTCACCCTTGTTCGACAGAAACCGCGTGTCATCCAGGCGCAACAGCTTGTCACCCTTGTTCACCATCTGTCCTTCACGGACAAAGATCTCGGTGACGATCCCGCCCTCAAGGTTCTGGATCACCTGGACCTTGCTCGACGGAATCGCCTTGCCTTCGCCCATGGTCACTTCTTCGAGCACGGCGAACTTGGCCCAGACCAGCGCACTGATCAACAGCGCTGCCGCCAGCCACACGGTGATTCGCGACCAGCGCGGCGAATCCTGCAATGCCGCGCCGGCGGTTTCCGGCATGAACTCGGCTTCGGCGCTTTTGCCGAAACTGTCGAAGTAGCCGCGTGATTTGCTATCTGAAGCTGCAGACATGGGGCGATACCCCTCACTCAAGAGAAACAGGTCAACACAATCCTTGTGGCGAGGGAGCTTGCTCCCGCTTGGGTGCGCAGCGCCCACAAGATCTTTGGGGCTGCTTCGCAACCCAGCGGGAGCAAGCTCCCTCGCCACAGACAGTAGGTGGCCGCAGGTTTATGTTGCATCGACTAAACCGCCGCCGAGCCAACGCGGCCCTTGCGCAGTGCATCGATGACCGCTTCTTTCGGGCCGTCGGCGACGACCCGGCCGTTGTCCAGTACCAGCAGCCGGTCCACCAGGCTCAGCATCGAGGTGCGGTGGGTGACCAGCAGCAGCGTCTTGCCTTGCACCCAGCCGTGGAGCTTCTGGCGCAGCAGGTCTTCGCTGCTGTTGTCCATGGCGCTGGTGGGTTCGTCGAGCAGCATGATCGGTGGGTCGAGCAGCAACGCCCGAGCGAGTAAAACGGCCTGGCGCTGGCCGCCGGAAAGTAGCTGGCCGCGCTCGCCTACCGGCCGGTCGAAGCCTTGCGGATGCTGGCGGGCCAGTTCAGTGACGCCGGTCAGTTCGGCGACTTCGAGCATGCGTGAATCGCTGATGTAGCGGGCGCCGAGGGTCAGGTTGTCGCGCAGGCTGCCGGCCAAAAGCGGCAGGTCGTGGGCGACATACCCGATCTGCTGGCGCAGGTCGGCGACATCCAGTTGCCGCAGGTCGAGACCGTCGAGCAGCAACTGGCCTTCCTCGGGTTCATAGAAGCCCATCACCAGCCGCGCCAGGGTGCTTTTGCCGGAGCCGCTGCGGCCGATGATGCCGATCCGCTCGCCGGGTTGCATGCTGAAGCTGACGTTGCTCAGCGCCGGCGCGTTCTGGCCGTTGTAGTGGAAGGTCACGCCACTGACGTCCAGCGCACCTTGCAGTTGCGTGCGTTCCAGTGGCCGCTGCTTACCGTCGCGTTCCTGGGGCAGGCCCATCAGCGCGTCGGTGCTTTTCATGGTCAGTTGCGCTTGCTGGTAGCGGGTGATCAGCCCGGCGATTTGTCCCAATGGCGCGAGCACCCGGCTGCCGAGCATGTAGCTGGCGACCAGCGCACCGACGCTGAGGTTGCCGGCGATGATGCTGTAGACCCCGGCGACAATCGTCGCCATCCCGGAAAACTGCTGGATGAACAGCGTGCCGTTGGTCGCCAGCGCCGAAAGATTGCGCGCATGGCTGTCGAGGCGGGTGAGGGCGCCGTGGGTGCTTTCCCATTTGTGCTGGCGCTCGCTTTCGGCGCTGCAGGCCTTGAGGGTTTCCAGGCCGCCGAGGGTTTCGATCAGCAGCGCCTGCCGTTCGGCACCCAGGCTCAGGCTCTTCTGCACGGTGTCGCGCAGGCGCACCTGAATCGCCAGGGCAAAAATGATCGTGAGCGGAAACGCCAGCAGCGGAATCACCACCAGCCAGCCGCCCAGCAGGCCGATCACCACCAGCATCAACACCACAAAGGGCAGGTCGATCAGGCTGGTCAGGGTCACGGCGGTGAGGAATTCGCGCAGGCCCTGAAAGTCATGAATGCTCTGGGCGAAACCGCCGATGGTCGCCGGCCGCGCTTTCATTGCCATGCCGGTGATGCGCTCGAATAAAGTCGCGGAAAGGATCACATCGGTTTTCTTGCCGGCGGTGTCCAGCAGGTGCGCGCGCACCACCCGCAACACCAGTTCGAAACCGGTGCCGATCAGCAGGCCGATCGCCAACACCCACAGGGTCGAGGTGGCCTGATTCGGCACCACGCGGTCGTAGGTCTGCATGACGAACAGCGGCACCATCAGGCCCAGCAGGTTGATCAGGAAACTGGCAAGGATCGCGTCGCTGTACAGCCATTTCGACAGCTTCAGCGTGTCGCGAAACCAGGCGTGCACCCGCGGCACCAGCGGTGAACGCAAGTCTTCGAGTTCGTGGCGCGGACGGGCGAACAAGGCCTGGCCGCTGTAGTGTTCGGCGAGTTCTTCGCGCTCGACCCATTGCTCGCCACCATCGGCTTCGCTGGGCAGGATCAGCGCCTTGCCGTCATCGGCAAAACGCCGCAGGACGGCGGTGCGCCCATCCTTGAGCAGCAACAGGATCGGCAGATTCAGCGTAGAAATATCCTTCAGCTCGCGGCGCAACAAACGCGCCTGCAAACCGGCCCGGGCCGCTGCGCGGGGCAGCAGGTCCAGACTCAGGCGTTGCTTGTTCAGGGGCAGCCCGGCACTCAGGCTGGCACGACTGACCGTCGCGCCATGCAGTTTGCAGAGGATCAACAGACCGTCGAGCAACGGGTCATCGAAGCTCAGCCGCGGATCGATCCCGGTGTGTCCGCCTTCGGCCATGCTGGTCATATTGATCGCCCCTGTAATGACTGGTCCAACCTTGTGGCGAGGGGATTTATCCCCGATGGCTGCGCAGCAGCCCCATGGAACTCATTGCTGCTCAAATCTTTGGGGTCACTGCGCAACCCAGCGGGAGCAAGCTCCCTCGCCACAATGGATCGTGGGACTTACTTCAGCTCAGGCAGGCGTGCTTCGTTTTTGACTTCGGTCGCTGCGATCGCATCCGCCGGCAGAACCACCCGTTGCTTGCTCAGCAACTGGCCCATGTTCGCCAGCACGCGGTACATCGAATATTCCTCGGTGTAGCGGATTTCGGTGTAGCGGCGGTTAGCGTTGTAGAGCTCGTTTTCACTGTCGAGCAAGTCGAGCAGGGTGCGTTGTCCGAGGCCGAACTGATCCTGATACGCCGCGCGTACACGCTTGGTGGTCTCGGCGTATTCGCGGGCGGTCGGGGTCTGCTTGTTCGCGTTGACCATGGCGTTCCACGCCAGGTGAATGTTCTCGTTCAACTGGCGCAGGGCGTTGTTGCGAATGTCCATCGCCTGGTTGATCTGGTGCGCATCGGACGCCAGACGGGCCTTGTCGCTGCCGCCGCGGAACAGGTTGTAATTCATGATCACGCCGACGCGCCATTCGTTGTCGTGGCCTTCATCGCCTTGCACGTTGTTGTTCGCACCCACCGCCGCTTCGGCGTCGAAACGCGGGTAGAACGGCGATTTGGCGACTTCGTACTGGCTCTCGGCTGACTGCACGTCCGCCTGCGCGGATTTCAGGTACGGGTTGTTCTCGACCATGCTCTGCTGGGCTTCCGGCAGGCTGGTGGGGATTTCGCCGCGAGTCGACGGTGGCGCTTCCAGCTCATCGGGCATGCGTCCGACCACGGCGTAGAAGTTCGATTCGGCATCCGCCAGATCGACCTCGGCAGTGTCGAGGTTGTTTTGCGCCAGCGCCTTACGGGCCACCGATTGATCGGAGTCGGCGGTGCTGCCGATGCCGCGCTGGGTGCGCAGGCCGATCTGGTCATTCACGCGCAAGTGCGCTTGCAGGTTGTTCCTGGCCAGGGTCACCAGTTCACGGCGCTTGAGCACTTCGAGGTAGACCTCGATCGTGCGCAGGGCCAGATCCTGAGCGGTGCCCTGTGCGTAATAGGCGCGCGAGTTGGACACGCCCTTGGTGCGCTCGACCTCGTTGGCGGTGTTGAAGCCGTCGAAGATCATCTGCCGCAGGCGCAGTTCCGACTGGGTGTAATTGAGGATTTCGGTGTGGTGATTACCGAAAGCCCGGGTATTGGTGTTGTCGCTGTAACCGCGCCCGTAAGCGGCATTCAAATCGACGGACGGATAGAAGCCACCCTTGGCCACTTTCACCTGTTCATCGGCGGACAGTTTGGCGTCCACGCGCGAGGCGAGATCCGGGTGGGTGGCGATGGTGCTTTGAATCGCTTCGGTCAGGTTCATGGCCTGGGCTTGGGAAGTGCAAGCCATGGCCAGCAAAACCGCGCTGCAGAGGGGGGTTAAAACGCGCATGGGGTGCATCTCCCTGGTCCTGATGGTGCGTTACTGTCGCCAAATATTTGACGATAATTTGAGGTGTAAGCGTTTCACTCTTGTAACAACAGAGCTAAGAACATCCTGAAGCGTAGCTAAGAAAAAATTTTCATAAGGCTTATGCCGAAAAAAACTTATGCGCTTGGCCAAAACCGGCACATTGTTCAGAGCGAAAGCCTTTGTTTTATGCGCTTTAGGGAGCACAAAAAGGCTTGAGGAAAGTTCCACTCACTTTGCGACATACGGCGAAGTACTGCTGAAGGGGAGGGACGCGTAGCGGCAAACGAGCGACAGATTTTTGTCACTCAGGTGATTCACCACCGTTACGTAGCGTTAGTGGGCCAACCGCATCGATCAGGACTCCGAAGTGCTTGAAAGCACTGAAGTTTCCTTTTTTGCGCAACCTGCGAAACGAACTGTCGAGGTGCGAGCGTCACCCCGGCAACCCGCTTGAGCCATGGGCTGCTTCGCGAACCAGTGCCGACGGTGGTCGGCAGCGGAGGAATTTCACATGGCAACGCTCATCGGGATCGTCACTAAAGTCATTGGTCAGGTTTTTGCGCAGGGCACCGACGGCACTCGCCGCGCCCTGGTCGAGGGCGACCGCTTGTTTGCCGGCGATCAAGTGATCACCGGGGCAGAAGGTGCCGTCGCCATTCATCTGCAAAATGGTCACGAGTTGACCTTGGGCCGCGACAGCAGCATGACCCTGTCCGGGCAACTGCTGGCCAATCAGGCGGTGCATGTCGATTCCCCTGAAGCGCTGACCCCCAGCGAAGCACAACTGACGGACGTCGAGCAGATTCAGAAAGCCATCGCTGCCGGCGAAGACCCGACCAAAGCGGCAGAGGCCACCGCCGCCGGCCCGAATGCACCGGGCGGCGTGCCGGGTGAGTTGGGTGGCGGTCACAGTTTTGTGCTGCTGACGGAAGTCGGTGGGCGTGTGGACCCGGTGATCGGCTTCCCGACTGCCGGTTTCAACGGTATTCCCGAGTTTCCCGAAGAGCGCCATAACGTCGTCATCGACAATGGCGACAACACGCCAATCGTGCCGCCGCCGGTCAACAATCCGGTGACCCTCAGTGGCCTTGCCGTGCCTGGCGGTGAGCTGACCCTCAACGAAGCCAACCTGCCTGCCGGCTCCTCCGCCAACCCCGGCGCGCTGACCCAGAGCGGCAGCTTTACGGTGTCGGCGCCGGATGGCCTGAGCAGCCTGAACATCGGCGGCATCAACGTGATCAGCGGTGGCGTGGCGGCGGGTTTTCCGCAGTCGATCACCACACAACTGGGCAACACCCTGACCATCACCGGCTACAACGCCGCGACCGGAGTCGTCAGCTACAGCTACACCCTCAACGGCAACGACGCCCATCCGGCCGGTGACGGTGCCAACAGCCTCAGCGAACATTTCACCGTCACTGCTGGCGACAGCAATGGCGACAGCGCCACCGGCTCGCTCGACGTCAACATCATCGACGACGTGCCCAAAGCGGTGAATGACAGTAACGCCAACACCGCCTCGGAAACCCTGCTGACCCTGACCGGCAACGTGCTGACCAACGACGTGCAAGGCGCCGACCGTGTACCCACCGGCCCGGTCACCGCCGGTACGTTCACCGGCACCTACGGCACCCTGGAACTGCACACTGACGGCACTTACACCTACACGCTCAACACCACCGACGCAGACTTCAAAAACCTGCACGGCGGTGGCAATGGCACCGAAACCTTCACCTACACCATCACCGATTCGGACGGCGATACCAGCACTGCGAATCTGGTTTTGCAGATTCACAACAACGACGATCCGGTGCTGATCAATGGCTTGAACGTCGATGGTGGCGAGCTGACGGTCTATGAGAAAAACCTCGGCACTGGCAGCGAGCCGGATTCCAACGCACTGACCCAAAGCGGCACGTTCACCATTACTGCACTGGACGGCGTCACTACGCTGACCGTCGGCGGTATTGCCGTGGTGACCAACGGCGTGGCCGCAGGCTTCCCGCAATCGGTTACCACGCCATTGGGCAGCACGCTGACCATCACCGGTTTCAATGCGACCACCGGGGTAGTGAGTTACAGCTACACCCTCGATCACAATGACGCGCATCCGACCGGCAACGGTGCCAATACCCTGCCTGAGCAATTTGCTGTCACCGTGGTGGACGACAACGGCACGACTGCCAATGCGACCCTTGACGTCAATGTGGTCGATGACCTGCCTAAAGCCGTGAACGACAGCAACACCGGCACTGCCTCGGAAACCAATCTGACCCTGACCGGCAACGTCCTGACCAACGACGTACAAGGCGCCGACCGCGTACCGACCGGCCCGGTTACCGCCGGTACGTTCACCGGCACCTACGGCACGCTGGAACTGCACACTGACGGCACTTACACCTACACGCTCAACCCGACCGACGCAGACTTCAAAAACCTGCACGGCGGCGGTAATGGCACCGAAACCTTCACCTACACCATCACCGATTCGGACGGTGATACCAGCACTGCGAATCTGGTGTTGCAGATCCATAACAACGACGATCCAGTGATCATCAGCGGCCTGGATGTGAACGGCGGCGAACTGACTGTCTACGAGAAAAACCTCGGTACCGGTAGTGCGCCTGATGCCAATGCACTGACCCAAAGCGGCACGTTCACCATTACTGCACTGGACGGCGTTACTACGCTGACCGTCGGCGGTATTGCCGTGGTGACCAACGGCGTGGCCGCAGGCTTCCCGCAATCGGTTACCACGCCATTGGGCAGCACGCTGACCATCACCGGTTTCAATGCGACCACCGGGGTAGTGAGTTACAGCTACACCCTCGATCACAATGACGCGCATCCGACCGGCAACGGTGCCAATACCCTGCCTGAGCAATTTGCTGTCACCGTGGTGGACGACAACGGCACGACTGCCAATGCGACCCTTGACGTCAATGTGGTCGATGACCTGCCTAAAGCCGTGAACGACAGCAACACCGGCACTGCCTCGGAAACCAATCTGACCCTGACCGGCAACGTCCTGACCAACGACGTACAAGGCGCCGACCGCGTACCGACCGGCCCGGTTACCGCCGGTACGTTCACCGGCACCTACGGCACCCTCGAACTTCATACCGACGGCACCTATACCTACACGCTGAACACCACCGACGCCGACTTCAAGAACCTGCACGGCGGCGGCAACGGCACTGAAAATTTCACCTACACCATCACCGATTCGGACGGCGATACCAGCACCGCCAATCTGGTGCTGCAGATCCACAACAACGACGATCCGGTGATCATCAGTGGCCTCGACGTAAACGGCGGCGAGCTGACGGTTTACGAAAAAAACCTCAGCACCGGTAGCGCGCCTGATGCCAGTGCGCTGACTCAAAGTGGCACGTTTACGATCACCGCTCTGGACGGCGTCACCACGCTGACCGTCGGCGGCATTGCGGTGGTCACCAACGGCGTAGCCGCAGGCTTCCCGCAATCGGTCACCACACCGCTCGGCAGCACGCTGACCATCACCGGTTTCAACGCCACTACGGGTGTTGTGAGTTACAGCTACACGTTGGATCACAACGACGCCCACCCAACCGCCAACGGCGCCAACAACCTGCCCGAGCAGTTCGCCGTCACCGTAGTGGACGACAACGGCACCACCGCTAACGCAACCCTCGATGTGAACATCATCGACGACCTGCCAAAAGCCGTGAACGACAGCAACGCCAATACCGCGTCAGAGACCAATCTGACCCTCACCGGCAATGTGCTGACCAACGATGTTCAGGGCGCCGACCGCGTGCCCACCGGCCCGGTTACCGCCGGTACGTTCACCGGCACCTACGGCACCCTCGAACTTCATACCGACGGCACCTATACCTACACGCTGAACACCACCGACGCCGACTTCAAGAACCTGCACGGCGGCGGCAACGGCACTGAAAATTTCACCTACACCATCACCGATTCGGACGGCGATACCAGCACCGCCAACCTCGTCCTGCAGATCCACAACAACAACGATCCGGTGATCATCAGCGGCCTGGATGTAAACGGCGGCGAACTCACCGTCTACGAGAAAAATCTCAGCGACGGCAGTGCGCCTGATGCTAACGCGCTGACCCAGAGCGGCACCTTCACCATCACCGCTCTGGACGGCGTCACCACGCTCACGGTCGGTGGCATCGCGGTCGTCACGAACGGCGTCGCAGCAGGTTTCCCGCAATCCGTCACCACACCGCTCGGCAGTACGCTGACCATCACCGGTTTCAACACCACCACCGGTGTCGTCAGCTACAGCTACACCCTGGTCGACAACGAAGCACACCCAACCGCCAACGGCGCCAACAACCTGCCCGAGCAGTTCGCCGTCACCGTAGTGGACGACAACGGCACCACTGCCAACGCCACCCTCGACGTCAACATCATCGACGACCTGCCAAAAGCAGTGAACGACAGCAACGCCACCACCGCGTCGGAAAGCCAGTTGACCCTGACCGGCAACGTCCTGACCAACGACGTGCAAGGCGCCGACCGCGTACCGACAGGCCCGGTCACCGCCGGCACGTTCACCGGCACCTACGGCACCCTGGAACTGCACACTGACGGCACTTACACCTACACGCTCAATACCAACGACGCCGACTTCAAAAACCTGCACGGCGGCGGCAACGGCACTGAAAATTTCACCTACACCCTCACCGATTCGGACGGCGATACCAGCACCGCGAATCTGGTTCTGCAGATCCACAACAACGACGATCCGGTGATCCTTAACGGTCTCGACGTCAATGGCGGCGAACTCACTGTCTACGAGAAAAACCTCAGCGACGGCACCAGTCCCGATGTACCGGCGCTGACTCAGAGCGGCACCTTCACGGTAACGGCCCTCGACGGCTTGCAAACCCTGACCGTGGGCGGCATTAATGTCGTCACTGGTGGCGTGGCCGCAGGCTTCCCGCAATCGGTCGTCACGCCGCTGGGCAGCACGCTGACCATTACCGGCTACAACGCGGCGACCGGCGTGGTCAGCTACAGCTACACCCTGGTCGAAAACGAAACCCATCCCAACGGCAACGGCGCCAACAGCATCACCGAGAACTTCAACGTGGTGGCGACTGACACCGATGGCAGCACCGCCAGCGGCCAGATCAACGTCAACATCATCGATGACCTGCCGAGCGCGCATGCCGATTCCGCCTCGGTGGCGGAGGGCGGTACCGTCAGCGGCAACGTGCTCGACAATGACATCGGCGGCGCCGACGGCCCGGCGGTGACCGGCGCGGTGGTCGGTGTGCGGGCAGGTTCCGACACCTCGACCTCGGCCATCGGCGGCCTCAACAGCAACATCAATGGCACCTACGGTTACCTGACGCTGGACGCCAACGGCAACGCGGTCTATCACAGCAACCCCAATGCCGTGAACGGCCCCGGTGCGGTGGATGTGTTCACCTACACCGTGCGCGATTCCGATGGCGATGAAAGCACCACCACCATCACCATCGATGTCGCCAACAGCAAGCTGAATGCGACCAGCGATACCGACGTCACCGTCTACGAAAAAGCCCTCGACCTGACCAAGGACGGCGCCGATCTGGCCCCCGGTACGGTCATCGGCAGCGATCCGACCAGCACCGGTGAAACCGCCTCCGGCACGCTGGTCGGTTCGGTCACCGGTGCGGTCGGCGCCATCAGCTATGCGCTGGTCGGCAGTGCCACCGGCAACTACGGACAGATCGTGCTCAACCCCAACGGCACTTACACCTACACCCTGACCTCACCCGCGACCACCACGCCGCATGCCGACGACGGGGCCAATACCCTGACTGAAACCTTCACCTATCAGGCCACCGATTCGCTGGGCAATGTGGTCACCAGCACCATCGTCGTCAGCATCGTCGATGACGTGCCCAAGGCGATGAACGACAGTAACGCCACCAGCGCCTCGGAAACCCAGCTGACCCTGACCGGCAACGTGCTGACTAACGACGTGCAAGGCGCCGATGTGGTCGCCACCGGTCCGAATGCCGGGCCGATCACTGCCGGTACGTTCACCGGGACTTACGGCACGCTGGTGCTCAATGCCAACGGCACTTACACCTACACGCTCAACCCGGCTGATGCCGATTTCAAGGCACTGCACGGCGGTGGAAACGGCACCGAGACATTCACCTACACGCTCACCGATGCCGATGGTGATACCAGCACCGCCAACCTGGTGCTGAACATCCACAACAATGACGATCCGGTGGTGCTCAACGGCCTCGACGTCAATGGCGGCGAACTCACCGTCTACGAGAAAAACCTCAGTGACGGCACCAGCCCCAACACCCCGGCGCTGACCCAGAGCGGTACGTTCACCGTCACGGCCCTGGATGGCCTGCAAACCCTCACCGTCGGTGGCATTGCCGTCGTGACCAACGGGGTCGCCGCAGGCTTCCCGCAATCGGTGGTGTCGCCGCTGGGCAGCACGTTCACCATCACCGGTTACAACCCGGCGACCGGCGTGGTCAGCTACAGCTACACCCTGGTGGACAACGAAAACCACCCGACCGGTAACGGCGCCAACAGCCTCACCGAAAACTTCAACGTGGTCGCGACTGACACCGATGGCAGTACCGCCAGCGGCCAGATCAACGTCAACATCATCGATGACCTGCCGACCGCCAAGGCCGACACCGGCTCGGTGGCGGAGGGCGGCACGGTCAATATCAGCGTGCTCGGCAACGACGTCACCGGCGCCGATGGCGCAGCGGCAGGCGGGGCAGTGGTCGGCGTGCGCGCCGGCAGCAACACCGCGACCTCGGCGATCGGCGGCCTCAACAGCAACATCAATGGCACCTACGGTTACCTGACCCTCGACGCGGCAGGCAACGCCATCTACCACAGCAACCCGAACTCGGTGAGCCCGCCGGGCGCCACCGACACCTTCACCTACACCATCCGCGACGGTGATGGCGACGAAAGCACCACCACCATCACCATCAATGTCGCCGACAGCAAACTGGTGGCGTCGGTGGATCAGGACGTCACGGTCTACGAAAAAGCCCTCGACCTGACCAAGGACGGCCAGGATCTGGCCCCCGGCACGGTCACCGGCAGCGACCCGAGCAACACCGGCGAAACCGCCAGCGGCACCCTGGTCGGCGCGGTCACCGGCGGCAGCGGGGCGCTCACCTACACCCTGGTCGGCAGTGCCACTGGCACTTACGGGCAGATCCAGCTCAACGCCGACGGTACCTACACTTACACCCTGACCTCGGCACCGAAAACCACACCGAACGCCAACGACGGCGCCAACACCCTGAGCGAAAGCTTCACCTACAAAGCCACCGATGCGCTGGGTAACAGCACCACCAGCACGATCGTGGTCAATATCGTCGACGACGTGCCCAAAGCCGTGGCGTCGGATCGCTCGGTGGCGGCGGTGGAGATCGATTCCAACCTGCTGATCGTCCTCGACATCTCCGGCAGTATGGCCGACGCCTCCGGTGTGCCGGGGCTGTCACGGCTGGCGCTGGCCAAGCAGGCCATCAGTGCCTTGCTCGATAAATACGATGACCTCGGTGATGTGAAGGTGCAGCTCGTCACCTTCAGCAGTAATGCCACTGACCGGACTTCGGTGTGGGTCGATGTGGCGACGGCCAAGTCCATACTCGCCGGCCTCACCGCCGGTGGCGGTACCAACTACGACGCCGCCGTGGCGGTGATGCAGACCGCGTTCAACACCTCGGGGAAACTCACCGGGGCGCAGAACGTCGGCTACTTCTTCTCCGACGGCAAACCCAACGAGGGCGACATCAACGCTGCTGACGAAGCCGCGCTGAAAAACTTCCTCGATGCCAACAACATCAAGAACTACGCGATCGGTCTGGGCAGCGGCGTGAGTAACGCCAACCTCGACCCGCTGGCCTATGACGGCATCAGCCACACCAACACCAACGCGGTGGTGGTCACCGATCTCAATCAGCTCAACTCGGTGCTGTCGGGCACCGTCGAAGGCGCCCCGGTCACCGGTTCGCTGCTGGGCGAGGGCGGTACGTTCGGCGCCGATGGCGGTTTCATCAAATCCATCGTGGTCGACGGCACCACCTACACCTATGACCCGAGCGCCAACAGCGGTCAGGGTTCGTTGATTGCATCCGGCGGCACCAACCACGGCACGTTCAACACCGTGAACAACACGATCAGCATCGCCACCAACAACAGCGGCACGCTGGTGATCAACCTCGACACCGGTGACTACAGCTACACCTCGCAGAAAACCACGACCACGGTGATCACCGAGAACATCGGCTTCACCCTCAGCGACAACGACGGCGACCTCGCCAGCTCGACGTTGACCGTGAAAGTCATCCCCAACTCGCCACCGGTGGCGACGGACGACCACGTCATCACCAACGTGCTGTCGAGCAACATCACCGTGCCAGGCGAACTGTTGCTGGTCAACGACACCGATCCGGACGGTGACCCGCTCAACGCTTCGCCGACCAGCTTCAACACCGGTTGGGTGGCCAAGGGCGCGGACTTTACCGGTACCGGTGCGATCAACTTCGCCGGCACCGGCAACACCGCGGCCAACCAGGCCCTGGCCGACGTGCGCAACGCGTTCGCCGCCAACACCGCCGCGATGACCGCCGTGCTGGTGGTCAGCGGTTACCTCGGTGCGGTGACCAACGCCAATGCCAACGATGAAGACCTGATCACCGTCAAACTGAAACAGGGCGAGACGCTGAACCTGGATCACAACCTCGCGGCCGGCCACGTCACGATGGAGTACTCGGTCAACGGCGGCGCGTTCGTCAGCATCGCCGATGGCGGCACCATCACCGCCAGTGCCGATGGCACCTACCAGATTCACGTGACCAACATCAGCAACACCAGCGGCAGCAATCCGACGGCCGCGGAAAACTACCAACTGACCATGACGGTCAACTACGCCGGCGCCCACGACGTGACGCCGGACTTCCACGGCACCTATACCGCCAATGACAACCATGGCGGCAGCGACACCGCCAACGTCAGCATCACCTATCAGGATGGCCACACCCTCACCGGCACGGCCGGGGATGACATTCTGGTGGCCGGCACCGGCAATAACATCCTCAATGGCGGCGACGGCAACGACGTACTGACCGCCGGTTCCGGCAACAACGAGATGCACGGCGGTGCGGGCAACGACTTGCTCTACAGCGGCCCAGGCAACGACATTCTCGACGGCGGCACCGGCATCGACACGGTCAGCTATGCCCACGCCACCGCCGGGGTCACGGTCAACCTCGGCCTGCTCGGTGCGCAAAACACCCTCGGCGCCGGCACCGACACGATCAGCAACATCGAAAATCTGGTCGGCTCGAACTTCAACGACACCCTGACCGGCGACAACAATAACAACGTGATCAACGGCGGCCTGGGCAACGACATCCTCAACGGTGGCGGTGGCGATGACCTGCTGATCGGTGGTATGGGCAACAACACCCTGACCGGCGGGCCGGGCGCGGACACCTTCCAGTACCTCAAGGGCAACAGCGGCCACGACACCATCACCGATTTCACTCCCGGCACCGACAAGCTCGACCTGTCGCAACTGCTGCAAGGTGAAAACGGCACCACGGCGTCGCTCGACGACTACCTGCACTTCACCGTCACCGGCAGCGGCGCTTCTGTCCTTACCAGCATCGACGTCAGCGCCCTGGCCGGCGCCACGCCGAACCAGACCATCGACCTGGCCGGCGTCAACCTTGCCAGCCACTACGGCGTGACGCCGGGGGCGGGTGGGGTGGTGGCCGGCGGGCACGACACGGCGACGATCATCAGCGGGATGCTCAATGATCATTCACTGAAGGTGGACACGGTGTGATCAAGGCCTGAAACGACAAAACCCGCCGCTCCGGTTGATCGGGGCGGCGGGTTTTTTCTGTCTGACGCAATGTGTTGCCGGCGAATCAGCCTTCGCGAGCAAGCCCGCTCCACATCTGAATGCACCCAATCTCCCTGTAGGAGCTGCCGCAGGCTGCGATCTTTTGCCATTGCTGTTTTCGTCATCAAACAAGATCAAAAGATCGCAGCCTCGTTGCACTCGACAGCTCCTACAGAGGAGGGGGGCCAGCCTGCGAGCCGACCAATACCCGACTGGATGCACCCATTCCAACTGTGGGAGCCAGCCTGCTGGCGATAGCGGCCTGGCAAACAACATCAACATCGCGGGTGAATTATTCGGCCACTGTCTGCACGTAAACGTAACTAGCATGAGCATGTTTAAAGTACACGAACCGTTACGCCATAACGGCTACAACGCCTTGCGCCGTTACCTACGCGTACGCCAGAATCCGCCGGCTTACACGGCTATGGGCCGGGCTATATCGTTTGCCTGTCACTGAAAATCAGTGATCGGGTTTGGTAGCCCGTCTTGAATTGTCGTTCTTGCGACACCTCCAAATGCTGCCTCTTATTGAGAACGGCTTTGTATGGTGGTCATGCGTGGGGCTCATTCGTGAGCGCCGGGTTTTGCCAATTCGACCGGTCTACCAACCCGCGCATGGCCGCCACCCATCGTTTGGTAGCGAGGGGTGATGGCTCCCATTTTTCAAATTGGAGCTTCATCTATGTTCAAAGCCACACCCACCCCCCCAAACACCTCGATCCCGTACGACCCAGCGCTCGACCCGCAGAAGATAAAAGCGGCAACCGACCGCGCCATCAACTTCTACCTCAACCCCGGCGCACTGAAGATTTCGATCCCTACAGCCTCGTCACGCCAGTCGAGCAGAATCTTCCTCATCGACCCCACCGTGGACGAAGAAACCTTGCTCGTCGAAGCCTGCGAATCTCTGGCCGCCGCCAGCGACATGGCCCGCGATATCGGCGACACCGTCGACCACTCACAGCGCCGGGCCATGCTGATGCTGCATCAGGTGATCATGCTCAGTGAACTGATGGTCAACCGGGTACTGGACGGCCGCCGCGTGCCGAACTAACTGCCCGGTCCCCTGTAGGAGCTGCCGAAGGCTGCGATCTTTTGATCTTGATCTTTAAAAGCAACATCAAAAGATCGCAGCCTGCGGCAGCTCCTACAGGCCATCATTCTTCCAAAGTGCCTTGATCGGAGTTCCAGCTGATGCCCGAAACCCCACCCAAACCGCCGGCCACAGACCCGCTATCACCCTACGAATCCCTCAACTCCAGAAAACTCCACGAAGCCGCCGAACGCGCCCTCGACCACTACCTCGCACCCGCGCAAATCATGGCAACGCCCTACACCCCCAGCAGCATGTTCATGGTCAACCCGCAAACCGACACCGAATCCCTACTGGCCAACGCCTGCGAATCCCTGGCCTCGGCCACGGTCATGCTCGGTGATTTCGCCGGGACGCTGGAAGGGTCCAGTCGCAATACGGCGCTGGGCATTGCGCAGGTGGTGATGCTGGGGGAGTTGGCCGTGAATCAGGCGCTGGATAACGTGGTGCCCAAGGAATAGCCGACAGCAGTTCTGGCCTCATCGCGAGCAGGCTCACTCCTACATGGGATTTGCGTTAGTCACTGCTTAAGTGCCCGGCAAAGATCCCTTCTAGGCGTCGCGATTGCCATTAAATAAATCTGTCCCTTATCTGCTGTTGGAACAGTGATTTCCTCTGACTTCAAGTTCTGAGGGCACCAGCTGTTCACCGGCGCCCCTTCATCGGTGTGAGTGTTAGATAAGTTCTTAGCTTTTGAATGTGACTCTGGAGAAGCTAAAATTATAAGCACCCTCGTTCCCGAAATACCCAGTCAACACGAACTTGAGTGTATTGAATGCTTGGCCGTTATCTGGGGTGACGTCTCTCTCATAAAATTCTTCTTTCGGAGTACCTTCGAAATACACAGTTGAGTCCACCTTAATATCGTCTTGCAGAAACTCAAGCTCGATGCGGACGGGAAGAAGTATGCCAATGTAACCGTTGATTTTCGCACTCTTGGCACTCCCTTTTTTCAGTGTTAAAGAGTACGCAAGTTTGTATGAAGCATCCCACGCATGGACAGTGGCAAAAAGGCCCCATATCGGCTCAGAAGGTACATTAAAGCCCTGGTAACCCCCCCCGATGTTTGTATTCAACGTTGCTTTGGTGTGCGTCCCCTCGAGGGAATCCCCTGGGTTGACGATGTGTATGTTTTTTGGATATGACTGAAAGTCTTCAACGAGGTCAACGAGGGCGGCCACAGTCAACTTCCACTCCCCCGACTCCGTCCCGCTGCCATACAACGCCTTGGCCTTGAACACATGCTCCGTAGTTGTCAGCCCGGTCAGTTCAACCGACCAGTCACCTTTGTTATCAGCCCTGACCTTTTTGCCAGTGGAGATGGCACCGTCGTAAATCTCCACCTCAAGAAAGGTGTTCGCCGTCCCCGTCAGGCGGATACGGGTGTCAGGAGTGCTTCCACCATTGCTGATTGGCTGCCCTTTGGAGTCCTGCGCGGCGGTGATGGCCGGCGTCACGCCATTCAACGCCGTCAAACGCCAGAGGTTAGACGTCGGGTTGTTCGCGTATTGGCCAACGGCCTTTAAGGTGTGCAGCACGTTCAGTGCTAACCCGCTGACGGTACGGGTCCAGATCCCGTCGGGTCCAGCTTCCGCGAGGCCCTTGGAGATCGTGCCGAGGAAAACTTCCACCTTCTGACCGATAGGTGCGGAGCCGGTGAGTGTGACGCTGGTGTGCACGGTATGACCGTTATCGGGAATGTTCCAGTTGCTCTGATCTTTTACTGAGGTGATGGTCAGTGTGGTATTGGCCGTCACCGTCAACGTCCACGGCGTGGATACCTGCCCAGCGCCATACAGCGCGGTGGCGGTGAAGCTGTGAGCTGCCACGCTCAAGCCTGTCATGGTCAGTTCCCACAGGCCGGTCGTCAGGTTAACCGTGGCTTCACCTTTGACGGTGTCGCCATCCTTGATCTGGACTTTCTGCCCTTTGGCGCCGGCCCCTGACGCCGTGACCGTGGTATCGACGGTGGTCCCACCTTTGGCAATCGCTGCCCCTTTGGAGTCTAGGGTCTTGGTAATGGTCGGTGCGGTATTGGCCGTCACCGTCAACGTCCACGGCGTGGATACCTGGCCAGCGCCATACAGCCCGGTGGCGGTGAAACTGTGAGCGGTCACGCTCAAGCCTGTCATGGTCAGTTCCCACAGGCCGGTCGTCAGGTTAACCGTGGCTTCACCTTTGACGGTGGTGCCATCCTTGATCTGGACTTTCTGACCTTTGGCGCCGGCCCCTGACAGCTTGACCGTGGTATCGACGGTGCTTCCGCCTTTGGCAATCGGTACCCCTTTGGAGTCTACGGCCTGGGTAATGGTCGGTGCGGTATTGGCCGTCACCGTCAACGTCCACGGCGTGGATACCTGGCCAGCGCCATACAGCCCGGTGGCGGTGAAACTGTGAGCGGTCACGCTCAAGCCTGTCATGGTCAGTTCCCA
>NZ_JBRFIX010000008.1:132777-133273 GCF_053456425.1 Pseudomonas sp. LF020 | reverse complement strand
CACAGGCCGGTCGTCAGGTTAACCGTGGCTTCACCTTTGACGGTGGTGCCATCCTTGATCTGGACTTTCTGACCTTTGGCGCCGGCCCCTGACAACTTGACCGTGGTATCGACGGTGCTCCCGCCCTTGGCAATCGCTACCCCTTTGGAATCCACGGCCTGGGTGATGGTCGGTGCGGTACTGGCCGTCACCGTCAACGTCCACGCCGCGGACACCTGCCCACTGCCATACAGTGCGATAGCGGTGAAGCTGTGAGCGGCCACGCTCAAGCCTGTCATGGTCAGCTCCCACAGGCCGGTCGTCAGGTTAACCGTCGCCTCGCCTTTGACGGTGGCGCCATCCTTGATCTGGACTTTCTGACCTTTGGCCCCGGCCCCTGACAACTTGACCGTGGTATCGACGGTGCTCCCGCCCTTGGCAATCGCTACCCCTTTGGAATCCACGGCCTGGGTGATGGTCGGTGCGGTACTGGCCGTCACCGTCAACGTCCACGCCG
>NZ_JBRFIX010000008.1:0-132680 GCF_053456425.1 Pseudomonas sp. LF020 | reverse complement strand
CCGCGGACACCTGCCCACTGCCATACAGTGCGATAGCGGTGAAGCTGTGAGCGGCCACGCTCAAGCCTGTCAGGGTCAGTTCCCACAGGCCGGTTGTCAGGTTAACCGTCGCTTCACCTTTGACGGTGGTGCCATCCTTGATCTGGACTTTCTGTCCTTTGGCCCCGGCCCCTGACAGCTTGACCATGGTGTCGACAGTCGTACCGCCATCCGGGATTTCCACCTCGCCAGGTAAACCCTTCACCGAGTCAATAGTTGGTGGTACCAATTCCACCACTTCCCCGACGACAAAAACCAACGGATTCGAATAACTGATCTTGTCCGTTGCATCCCGAACGATGTGGTAGCGCACACTTAACTGTTCACCGCGACGGGCTTCAAAGTACTGCTGCACAAACGCGGCGTTGAGCGGAAATTTAACGTCTTTGCCGGCGCTCAGGGCATTGAGTGTCTTGTCGTCTTCGAACAGCAACTTGTTCGACGCATCATGCAATTGCCAGTGCACCACATCCTTGGGCAGGGTCGGATTGTTCACCGGGTTGGGGCAGGTGACTTCGCTGATGCCGTTGGGCAGGTCCCTGGGTTCCAGCGCACCGTCCTGTTCACCGAGCAGGATGGGCGGAACCAGCTCAAGCCTGGGCTCGCCGATGTTCAACGGCGCGGCGGGCAGGGAAGGCCTGCGAATGACCTCGTCGTTCTCGCCTTCGCTGAGCAGGTTGTACGACACCTTCAGCGTGCCGCCTTCGCCGGGTTTCAGGTAGTCGGGGCCTGAAATGATGACGATGAAGCCGTCGGGGTCATTGGCCTCCTGCAGGGTCGGAAAGATCCAGTCCAGCTCGGGCTCGAAAACGGTGCCGTCCGCCAGGGTGATGCTCCAGAGCAGTTCGATGGCGTTGTCATCGGTGATCAGCGGATCGAAGGGGAAGCGTACGATCACGTTCGCCAGGTCCGGATCCAGCGCACCGCTTACGGCGCTTTCGACGATGGGGGCTGCCAGACGTTTGGGTTCACCCTTCATGTTGATGAAGCGGCCTCTGGAGCGTTGAATGATGCGGCCGTCACGTTCCAGATCGAAGAAAAACACCCCCTGGGTTTTTGCCAGTGCCCGGGCACCGTCGTTGTCCATCGGCACCTCGACCACAAGCGGTGGATTTTTGTCGACGCGCTGGCGAGCGTCGACCGCCACGGGGTCGCCGTCGAGGGTGGTGCCCTGCAAGTGCATGATGATGATGTCGCCGAGTTTGAAGTCGTCGGACGATGCAGCAAAGACTTGGAGCAGCAATTGTTCATTGCCTAACTGGTCGAGGTCGAGTTCGTTGCCGTCAGCCTGTTTGAGAATCGGCGCATCCAGCCGCGAGTTGCCGGTGTCGACGACAATGCGCGCTTCCTTGCACCAGTCCTCGGAGTCGTTGTCGACAAAGTCTCTGACCAGGAATGAAACCGCCAGCCCTTCGTTCCCGGAATCACCCGCCGCCCGGATGATGTCTTTACTGATATGGATGACGATCGGGTTATTCAGCGGGTCATCGATCTGCGCTTGAGTGACCGGCGCCGACGCCACCAGCTTGCCGCCCCAGCTCGCGATGATCACGTCGCCCACGGCGATGTCGGGATAAGGCAGGTTGGAGCCACTGCCGGGTACGGCATTCACCACAATGTCCACACCTTTTTCGGCGGTGTCCTTGTCGACACCGTCCTGAACAATTTCCGGTGGCCTGAATGCCATGTGCAGGTTGGAGTGGCCCTGCTCTGGATTGGTGTCCTGGCCGGCGGGGATGTCCAGTTTGACCGCGAGTTGGAGTGGCGGAGCAAAAGGCTCCGGCTGTTGAGCGACTCGTGTCACCCGATAGGCCAGCTCCCAGGCGCCGGTCTGAAAGCGGCCCGGTGCGACAAACAGGGTGGTGCGCTGGGTTTGCTCGGCCGGCTGGGTAACGGTTTGCTGGTCGACCGGAACGTTGTTGAGCAGCAGCTCGACCTTGTCGCCCAGACCTTTGTTCGACCAGACCGGGAGCTGCACCTTCAGGCCCAGAGCGGGAAAATTGAGCAGTGCGGCGGCGCGGTTGATGGCCCACTTGCCGTCCGGTAGCAACTTGGCGCCGGGGATTTCGGGGTCGAGCAGCGCGCGTGTACTGATGGCCTTTTTGGGTTGGACGAGCATGACGGGAACTCCTGCCGAACGGTGTGGGCGGTGGAGTGATTGAGCGATCAGACGGGGGATTTGGCTACTGTCAGATCTGACAGGTGAGTATGGATTTTCGACCAGCGGTCACACCCTTGGATTCGCTTTACGGTGTTTCTCAGCCAAAAAGACAACGGCCAGCGAAGGCCGTTGTCCCCTTCATCAGCGAATGCCTACAACGTTAGAATAACCACCCCCTGTTGTGGCGGATCCTTCACCTCCTGAAACCAGATACCTGGTTTTTTTTGCCGGATATGGCCACCAATAGTTACTGTCATCGGTTGACCAGTAATGATAATTTCCCATGGGCCACCGACTTCCATAAGCCACATGTATTTCGTACAACTCCGCCATGCTGGGGATCCGAGCGCCTGCCGACGCGGCCGATGAGTTGGCTTGCCCCCAGGTTGCATTCCCTAAGCCTATGCAGTGGATTACGTTCGTCACCGTCACGTTGTAGCTCTTGGACTGGTTGGCGCTGTCTCGGGCGGTGATGGTCGCTACCCCCCTGCCGCGCACGGTCACTAACCCGGTTCCATCGACTACCGCTACTCCCGTGTTGCTTGAGACATAGGTATAACCTGGCAGGCCACCGGAGGCCTGATGTCGCACCGAGTTACCAGAGTCGAAAGCAGGAAGAACTTCGGGGTTGCCCGGAATGATGTAAGTCTTGCCACCCAACGTGACCGGGCTGGTATTGAAGTTCAACGGTGCCAACGGATTTTCCCGAATAAAGCTGCGCGACGCGGTCTGTTGATTGTTGGCTACCGACTTCGCGTACACCGTGTTCGAGCCCAGATGAATGCCGAGGCTGAGTGACCAGTCACCGCTGCCGTTGGCAGGCACGGTTTGCCCCGCCACGTTGTTGAGAAAAATCTGCACGCTGTACAGCGGCGTTGCTGCTCCGCTCACGACCACCGAGGTATCGGTGGTTGTCCCGCCCGGGCCCAGTTCGCCGCCTGAATGCCGGACCGAAGTCAGCGTAGTGGTGCGATGGGCCCTGACGGTAAATGAGTGGAGGGGTGACTCAAGCTGACCTCCATAGAGTGCTTTGGCTTTGAGGGTGTAGGTGGTGTTCTGACTGAGGCTGGCAAGTCGAATGCTGCCGCTGCCATTGAGGCCCAGTGGTATCGGCGCACCAATGGGTGCTGCACCGTCGTATAGCTGGACACGCTGATTGCTGTCCGCACTGACGGTTACTGTGACCTCGCTTTCGTACGTCGTGCCATTGTGGCCAATGGAGCCTTTGACGTCGGTGACGGAAACGATACGAGGAGTCGTAGAAACTGCCACGGTAAAGGCACGAGTCGCAGATTCCGGTTGCGTACCGTACAAAGCCCTGGCCTTGATGGTATGGGTGATGGCGCTCAGACCGGTCAGTGTTTTGGTCCAATTGCCACTGGAATCTACAGGTGTGACGGGAGCGACAGCCGTGTTGTTATCGTAGATTTGCACGCTCTGGCCGTTACTCGCAGTGCCGGTAACCGTCACCGTGGCGTCGAACGTTGTGCCATTGGGAGGGATTTCTCCCTTTGAATCACTGATCAGGGAAATGATTGGAGCCAACGCTTCCAGCACAGTGAAAACTCTAACCGCAGATTCTGGCTGACTACCGTACAGTCCCTTTGCCGAGATTCGGTACACGGACGGGGTCAGGTTGGTCAGCGTCTTGGTCCAGTTCCGATTGTTGTCGACGGGTGTGTCGGGTGCAATGGGCGTCGTGCCGTTGTAAATCTGGATACGCTGGTTGGCGACAGCAGTGCCAAAGATGTCCACGTCAGTTTCGAACGTCGTGCCATTGTTGCTGATATCACCTTTTGAGTCGCGCACCCCGGATATGGCTGGAGCCGTAGCTTGCGCCACTTTAAATGTCCGGACTGTCGACTCCAGTTGATCGCCATAGGTTGCCTTGGCTTTGACCGGGTAAGTCCTTGGCGTCAGATTCTGCAGCCGGGTGCTTCCTTCGCCATTGCCGCCAAGTGTTATCGGGTTTCCGATTGCCGTTGCCCCGTCGTAAAGCTGCACCACCTGATGACTGTCCGCGTGAACTGATACAGCGACCTCAGTGAAATAGGTCGTGTCGTTGTCATCAACGGGACCATTGGCGTCCGTAACGGCGGTAATGCTTGGCTTCGTAGCGACAGCAATCGTGAAGGTTCGCGGCTCGCTGATTTTGTCATCGACGTCGTATAGGGCAATTGCCTCCACCCGTTGCAAACCCTCAATCAAATCCACCGTCAATGTCCATTTGCTGCTGGCATCCACGCTTGGCATGCCTTTGGATACGCCATTGATCTGGACATCGACTTCTTCGGCCCGCGTGGCTGTCCCTTCGATCGTCACACGCTTGTCATAGGTCTGGCCCGCTTCGGGAATGACCGTGCCTTGTGCCGTCTTCACGGTGGTGATGACGGGTGTGACGTACTCGTAGTGCTGGTGAATGATCAGCGGCAGTTTCGGGAAAACGATCGCGGCATCTTCATCCGTGCCGTTATCGAACATGACTTTGCAAACCACGATGGCGTTGGAGCCGTGAAGCAATTTCAGCAGTTCCGTCTTGAGCAGGGTTTCATTCAGACCTTGAGTGAGTTGCGTTGAGTTCACTTCATGCGCGCTGAGCAGATCGATTCGATAAGCGCCCGTGCTGGCCAGGCCCTCGATGTACAGCCAGACCCGTTGCTTCAAGGCAATAAACGGCCATGCCTTGACCAGAACGTTCGCGTTCCCGGTGAGCTCCATTACCAGCAATTCACCTGCGGTCGACTGTGGAACCTCGGGTCTTGGCAGCTCCGTTTCAGGGTCTTGAAAAGTGAGAATTTTCAGCGGGAGGGTTTCCGAAGCGGTCCACAAGCCATAGCGCTGGACGTCGTAATTGACCGCTACCTCGCGATTGATATTGGCGCCGACAAACGAAGGTGGCAGGTGGAACCTCACGGTGCCGGTGGCCTCGGCGGGTTTCTCCAGGTCTTCCGAAGTCCCGGCGCCTGGCGTGCCCCGCCATTTCAATCCGAGTGTGTCGAGCAAGGTGTCCATGGTCGCGTAGCTGCAATCGATGTCCACGCCATTACGTGCGTCCATTGGATTCAGCATGCCGCCGGGGGCCTGGACAACCGTAGGTGGCGGTAATTTGCCCAGAGGGATGCCGACCATCACCTCCAGAGGCGCGGAATAGCTGTATTCCCCGGAGGCAGCGTGCAGCAACGTGTAGATGACGGTCACGTAGTAGCCGATATTGGCCGAGACATAGCGTTTGTCCACGCGGAACCTTACGGGTTGGCCGACTGTTGCCAGGGTGATCGGCACGCTTGCGGTGGTGCTGCCGTAGAGGGTGACCCCGATCCAGTGGTAAGTCAGCGTATCGCCCTTGACCCAGTCCACCGGTCTGACCAGCACATGCACCAGTTTGTCTGTTTGAGACGGATCGAGAATGTCATCCGGTGCTTCTTCGACCTTGGGCGCTGGAAGCGTTGCTCGCCATGTGCCCACGCTGGCCCGCAGAAACTCGGACTCACTGGTTCCATACTGGCCGGTAGCATCGTTGAATACCCGGTATTGCAGTTTGAGGCTGCCGTTGTCCAGCGCTAAAACGTGCTCGCTGCTGACGTAAATCGTCACCTCGCCGGCTTTCTGCTCTTCACCTGAGACGGTGTGCTCTTCTTCGTGCAGATAGGCATCGTCGTTGGACTTTTTGCCCAGCCAGATCAACGTCAGGTGATCGCCATTGCGGATACCCGGGTACCTGACCACCACGGATGCCGCCATTACCGTAACCGGCAAAATGTTCCCGACCACCTCGTTGATGGTCGGAGCCGGCAGCAAAGACGGATTACCGATCACCGTAGCGAAGGTGCGCCTGGAATAAAGCGTCGGGCTGCCATCCTGCTTGCGCAATGCATAGGAGGCGTCGAGGGTGCCTTGGGCAAAGAGTTTCACGAACTCGTAGGCAACCGGGATCTCATGCAAATAGGGCGGGTTGCGGACGATGGCTTCAACGCTGAATGTCTGAGGTGGTCTGCCGGGAATCGGAGTGCCAACTACAGTGATCACGAGCGTGTCACCGGCAGTGAAGACGTCGTTGGATTTGATCAGGATCTGCAGGGTGACCGGGTTGGCATCCAGGTCCGCAAGGATGATTTTCCCGTCATCCGCTTCCTTGATGATGAGCGCATCGAGACGTGATACCCCGGCATCGACCTTTACGGTCGTGGCCTCTGACCACTTCACGCTCCAGTTGTAAACCACATCGCAAACATCGTAGTGGATCTTCATTGCCGCACTGTCACCGGCAGTGAGGATATCTTCGGGCCGGGCCATGACGACAATGTCGACGGTGCCTTCCACTTCTGCCTCTGTCAGCACATGTGGCAGAAGAAAAACGCTACCCCACATTGCGAGAATGATGTCGCCCTCCGCGATATTCGGATAGCGCGTGATGGTCATTGGCACGCCCGTGTCGAGCCACGGCTTGGTCACACCGTTATCGATGACATCCTGCGGTAACCCGACCATCTTCAGCTCCGAATGCCAAGGCTCGAAGGGACGCGTGTCGTCACCGGCCGGGTCGTCGATTTCCAGCAACAGCGTCAATTTGGCCGATGGATCGTCGGGCACGGTTTCGCCGGCCCGGGTCAACAGGTAGTGGCAGGTGAATAATCCCGGTAGCAACCCGTCCTTGGGAGCGAAGAAGAACCATCGCTGATTGAGGTGTTCATCGCTGACCTTGAGTTCGGCGACCTTTTCGTCATTCAGGAAAACTTCCAGCAGATCATCGATCGCCATGCCTAGGTAGGGGTCGATAAGGGCAAACAGACCGTCAGGGAACGCCTCAAATGCTTTTTTGTTGATCCCTCCGTCAGCACCCGGCACCGGGATGACCATGTCGGCGAAGTAGGGTGGGTACAATCCTGACAACGGGGCGGGCAGTTCATTGCGACTGGGGAACAGGGACCGACGGAAAGTGAACATGATCAACTCCATCCAGATTGGTGCACCCGTGAACTCAAGGATTTCTGGCTCTGAAAGTTCGAGCTGTGGATCAGGGGCAGGAGTGATTTAAGGCCTGAAGGGGAGGGACTGGCTACTGTCAGAAATAACAGGTGGGCGGGTATATCCGATGAACGGTTGGTCGCTTTTACGAGAGTGAGAGCAGGGTGAAATCAGGGATTGCGCAAGGTTTTCTGTTTGAGGATATACACCGTCACCAATACCGCGCTGGTCAACATGAACCCCCGCGCCCACGGCAGTGGCACCAGGTAGCACGAGAACAGAATGCTCGCCCACATCAAGCCGATCGCGTAGACCTTGCCCTTGAGCGGTATGCCGTTGCCGTCGAGGTAGTCGCGAATCCATGGCCCGAGCTTCGGGTGCTCGATCAGCCATTGATAGAAACGCGGAGAGCTGCGCGCGAAACAGGCGGCCGCCAGCAAAAGGAAAGGGGTGGTGGGCAGCACGGGCAGGAAAATCCCGATCACCCCCAATGCCACGCTGAGCCAGCCGACGGCCAGCAAGAAGTAGCGCAACATCAGGGAGCGGTTGCCTATGGGGTTGTCCATAGGCCGGATCTTAGTGGTGACGTGGCTTGAGGATCGCCGGTTTTTCGTCTGGCGCCTGGCACAGCAGGTACAGCGCGGTCAGGGCTTCTGGGATCTGCACGATCATGTCGTCCATCAGGTTGGCGTCCTTGGCGATGTCTTCGAACTCTGGCTGCTCGTCGAACAAGCCCGAACCGACCATGATCGGCAGGAGCATTTCGCTGACTTCTTCTTCGGCGGTCTCGAACCAGGCCGCTTCACGCAGGAACACGCCTTCCATGAAGCCGATGCACCAGCCGCGCAGTTCGGAGTCGTCCGGCTCGTCGCCCAGGTCCAGGTCGCACGGCAGTTCGAATTCTTCGTCGGACGCCAGTTGACGGGCGATGTGCGCCTTGAGGCCGATCAGCGTGGCCTCGATCTCTTCGCGCTGGGCCTCGCTGCTGTAATGCGGCTCTTCGGCGAACAGGGCGTCGATCCACTCACGCTCCGGTACATCTTCTGCACAGATCGACAGGGCGGTCAGGTAACCGTGGGCGGCCACGTAATCCAGCGCCTCTTCGTGCAGCTCGTCGGCGTCGAGAAAGACTTGCAGGCGGGTTAGTTGCTCAGCGAAGGACATTACGGGGCTACCTTGGGGGAATAAACAATGCGGGAATTCTAGGCCTTCTTGCGCGCTCAAGCCAGCCGCACGGCAGATTTGCCCCGCCACGGCCCGCAGATCCACCGCCCATCCCTGTAGGAGCTGCCGAAGGCTGCGATCTTTTGATTTTGTTTTTCAAGATCAAGATCAAGATCAAAAGATCGTCCGAACGCGGCCCGCGCCTTCGGCAGCTCCTACATGGGAAAGCGAGGCAGTGTGGCGGAATGAGTCTTCTCAGCGGCACCCCCTGCCGGGGAGGGCTCGGGTATACTGCCGCGTTTTGCGCTCCCTGCTCGTATTGCGGTGGTTTGGCAATGCGCTCTTACGTTTTGTTTAAGCAGCTGTGGCTGTCCTGAACCAGCCTGTGCAGGGATGTTTCGGTAGATTTTTGGAGTTTTTATGCTCGAACAGGCTCAACGCGTCCTCAAGGACATCTTCGGCTACGACAGTTTCCGTGGCCGTCAGGGTGCAATCATTGAGCGCGTGGCCAGCGGCGGTGATGCGCTGGTGCTGATGCCTACCGGTGGCGGCAAGTCCCTGTGTTTCCAAGTGCCGGCGCTGCTGCGCGAAGGCCTGGCGGTGGTGGTGTCGCCGTTGATCGCCTTGATGGACGATCAGGTCGCCACCCTCGAAGAGCTGGGCGTGGCCGCCGCTGCACTGAACTCCACCTTGAGCGCCGAACAGCAGCGCGATCTGGCGGCGCGGATCAAGCGCGGCGAAGTGAAGATGCTCTATCTGGCGCCGGAGCGACTGGTGCAGCCGCGCATGCTGTCGTTCCTGCAGGGCTTGAACATTGCCTTGTTCGCCATCGACGAAGCGCACTGCGTGTCGCAATGGGGCCACGACTTCCGTCCGGAATACCTGCAATTGGGCCAGTTGGCGGAAATGTTCCCCGACGTGCCGCGCATCGCCCTGACCGCCACCGCCGACAAGCGCACCCGCGAAGAAATCGTCACCCGCCTGCACCTGCAGAACGCCGAGCGCTTTCTTTCGAGCTTCGACCGGCCCAACATCTTTTACCGCATCGTGCCCAAGGAGCAGCCGCGCAAGCAGTTGCTGGCGTTCCTCGCCGAGCGGCGCAGCGATGCCGGCATCGTCTATTGCCTGTCGCGCAAGAAGGTCGAGGAAGTTGCCGCGTTTCTCAGCGAGCAGGGCTTCCCGGCGCTGCCGTATCACGCCGGTTTGCCCAATGATCTGCGCGCCTACCACCAGAAGCGCTTCCTCAACGAGGAAGGCCTGATCATGGTCGCCACCGTGGCGTTCGGCATGGGCATCGACAAGCCCAACGTGCGTTTCGTCGCGCACCTCGACCTGCCGAAATCCCTTGAGGCCTATTACCAGGAAACCGGGCGCGGCGGCCGTGATGGCCTTCCGGCGGACGCGTGGATGGCCTACGGTTTGCAGGACGTGGTGATGCTCAAGCAGATGCTGCAGAACTCCGAAGGCGATGAGCGTCACAAGCGTCTGGAGCAGCACAAGCTCGACGCCATGCTCTCGCTCTGCGAAGAAACCCGCTGCCGCCGGCAGACCCTGCTGGCGTACTTCGACGAAGACATGCCCGAGCCGTGCGGCCACTGCGACAATTGCGTCGACGGTGTGCAGACCTGGGACGCCACCGAGCCGGCGCGCCAGGCGCTGTCGGCGATCTATCGCACCGGCCAGCGCTATGGCGTCGGCCACTTGGTGGACGTGTTGCTGGGCAAGGACAACGAGAAGGTGCGCAGCTTCGGCCATCAGCATCTGTCGGTGTACGGCGTCGGCAAGGCGCTGAGCGAGAGCGAATGGCGCTCGTTGTTCCGGCAACTGGTGGCGCGTGGTCTGGCCGATGTCGATCACGAGGGCTACGGAGGCCTGCGCCTGAGCGACACCTGCCGGCCATTGCTCAAGGGCGAAGTGACCCTGGAACTGCGCCGCGATCTCAAGCCGCAGGTCACCGCCAAGACCGCCAGCAAGAGCCCGGCCAGTCAGCTGGTGCGTGGCGAAGAGCGCGAACAGTGGGAAGCCCTGCGTGCACTGCGGCGCAAACTCGCCGAGGAGCATGGTGTGCCGCCGTACGTCATCTTCCCCGACTCGACCCTGCTGGAAATGCTCCGCAGTCAGCCGACCTCGCTGGCCGACATGGCGCGGGTCAGCGGCGTTGGTGCACGCAAGCTGGAGCGTTACGGCGAGGCTTTCCTCGAAGTACTTGGCGGCGAGGCCGAAGCGCCGAAAGCGGTGGCCGACGTGCGCCACGAACTGATCACCCTGGCCCGCGCTGGCATGACCCCGATGCAGATCGCCGGGCAGTTGCAGTGCTCGGAAAAGAACGTCTACACCATGCTCGCCGAGGCCATCGGCAAGCAGCAGTTGTCGCTGGAGCAGGCCTTGGACTTGCCGGAAGAACTGATGGGCGAAGTGCAGGACGCGTTCCTCGACGGCGAGGGCGAGTTACCGTCGGTCGCCGAAGTGGCCGAACTGTTCGCCGGTCGCGTGCCGGAGGGCGTTCTTTACTGCGTAAGGGCTGCGTTGCAATCCGAGTTTGAAATGTAAGAGGGCGTTTGCGCCAACCGTCAGGCAGTTGTAACGATTCAGTACAGGTCGGCTCTTGCCTATAGCTAAATGTCATGCTTAGCTGACTAATAATTAGTTTTTCTCTATTTGTCAGTCTACTCATGAGTGTTTTATGCCGTTAACCGATCAACACCGCTTTGGCATGCAATTGGCCCAGATGTCCCGAGGCTGGCGTGCCGAACTGGATCGCCGCTTGGCCGGTCTGGGCTTGTCCCAGGCACGCTGGCTGGTGCTGCTGCACCTGGCACGTTTCGAAGACGCGCCGACCCAACGCGAGCTGGCGCAAAGCGTCGGTGTCGAAGGGCCGACCCTCGCGCGCTTGCTCGACAGCCTGGAAAGCCAGGGCCTGGTGCAACGTCAGTCGGTGATGGAAGACCGCCGGGCGAAAAAAATCGTGCTCTGCGCCCCGGCACTGCCGCTGATCGAACAAATCGAAACCATCGCTACACAGTTGCGTCACGAATTGTTCGAAGGCGTCGACGAGGCCGATTTGAAGGTATGCATGCGCGTTCACGGGCACATTCTGGCCAACCTGGAAAAATCTTGAGGCATAACCGCGCGCAGGTTTTTTGAGGGATCGCGCAGAGCAGACTATAAGAACTACTGGGCAATATCGTGTTCGTACCGGATGTGCGAACGCATAGAAACCGGTTTTGCTTATTTAAGGGATGCTCATGCTCGCAAGTCGGCACGTTGTACTGCGCGGTGGCGCCAGATGGCTGCTGGTCGCTGGTGTATTCAGCTATTCGACCTGGTCGATGGCACTGGGGCTGGGCGACATCACCGTCCACTCGGCCCTCAATCAGCCGCTCAAGGCCGATATCGCGCTGGTGGATGCCGCTGGCCTGAGTGCCGGCGACCTCTCGGCCAGCCTCGCCACGGCCGATGAATTCGCCCGGGCCGGGGTCGAGCGGGTGTTTTTCCTCAATGACCTCAAGTTCACCCCGATCCTGCATGGCAATCGCCAGATGATCCGGGTGACCTCGCGCAAACCGGTCAATGAACCCTTTCTGAATTTTCTGGTGCAGCTCAATCAGCCCAATGGCCGCCTGCTGCGCGAGTACACGCTGCTGATCGATCCGCCCGGATCACCGAGCATCGTGCCGGCCACCGACGAACCCGATCCACGTCCGCAATCCTCTGAATTCCCCACCGTCGAGCCCGCCACGGCGGCGCCTCAGGCTGCTCAGGGCAAACGCGATGCCGCCCCTTCAGCGCCACCCGCTCCGGCGGCGCCAGCCAACGATGCCGTGGCCGAGCAATTGGCGGCCAGCGTGTTGCTCAGTCAGCAACTGCAAAAGACCGTCGACGAACTCAACGCCAGACTGCAGGCGCAGGATGTGCAGATTGCCGACGGCAAAAAGCAGATCAGTGATCTGCAAACGCGATTGAGCGAACTGCAACAGCCACCGGCGCCAGCCATCACGCCGCCAATACCCGCGCCAGTCACCACCGCGCCTGAAGCTGCCGACGATGGCCTCAACTGGCCGCTGCTCGGTGGCTTGCTGGTGCTGTTGGGATTGTTGGGTGCCGGGCTTTTCGTCCGACGTCGCCGGCAACTGGCGGAGGTCACGGCACCACTGGCAGCTCTGCCCGCCGTTCGGCAAACAGATCCTGAAGACCCGCCAGCCACACAATCCGCCAGCCTGCGAACCACCACCGAACACCGCGAAGAACCGGCGGCCGGCGATGTGCTGGAGGCGGTGGGGATCTATCTGGCCTATGGGCGTTTGGGTGAGGCGGTCGGGCTGTTGCGCAATGCCATGGACAAGGAGCCAGAGCGTACGGAGCTGGGTGTGCAATTGCTCGAAGTGTTGGGGCGGCAAGGGGACAGCGCAGCTTATGAACAACAGGAAAACCGCCTGCGTGATGCCGGGGTGGATCCGCAGCAGCTGGCCGCGATCCGTGAGCGGCATCCAAAATTGACCGGCGCTGCGCCGATAACCCCGGCGGTGTCGATGGTCGCAGCCACAGCGGTGGCGCCTGAGCCATCGGCGCCCGAGGATGATTTCGAATTGAATCTGGGTGAGCTGTCGATGGCGTCCAGTTGGGATCTTGAAGACAGTCGTTCGACACCTGAGCCGCCCGCAGAACGGACTGCATCGAACTCCGATCTTGAAATCCTGCCGCCGGACTTCGAGCTGCCCGAAACGGTGGTCAGCGAAGAGGCGGAGCTGGAGTGGATCCCCGAACCGGACGCACAGCCGCTGGACGATGACTTTCTTAACGAGTTCGGTGATCCGGGCGAGTCGCTGGCACTGGAACCGCTGGAGCTTGGGGGCACTGAGCCGGAACACGGTTCTGAGAAGCTCGAACAGGCGCAGACTTGCATTGATGACGGGGATATCGACAGCGCGATTGCCTTGCTCAATGAGTTGCTCAAGGAGGGGGACGAGCCCCTCAAGCAAACGGCGCGGACGTTATTGGCAGGTATCCGCTGATCTGAGTGCCATTGGCTGATGCGGTGCCTGTACTGACGCCTTCGCGAGCAAGCTCGCTCCCACAGTTGGAATGCGTTCCATTGTGGGAGCGAGCTTGCTCGCGAAGGCGTCAGCGCCGACAACATCAATCCACCTGAGTACTCAGAACGTCTGCCCCAGATTCAAATAAACCGCCTGCTCATTCGCATCATTCAAGCCATAGGTGAAGTTCAGCGGCCCCAGCGGCGTATCGAACCCGATAAACACACTCGCTGCATTGATGTAGCCGCTGTCGAATTCATTCTCGTTGTTCCACGCCCGCCCACGTTCCAGCGAAGCCCCGGCATACAGCGGGAAGTCCAGTGGCAGGTAGGAGCGTGGTGTCAGCCGGCGGTAATACACCGCGCGCATCAGGCTGACGTTTTGTCCCGAAATCGAATCCTCGCGAAAGCCCGATAACTGCCGCGCACCGCCTAGCAGGAAGCTCGACGTCACCACGTTGGCATCGTCCAGCGTTCGGCCGTAGCGGCCGCCGAGAATCAGCGTATCCGGGCCATGGCTCATGGCTTTATCGAGCTTGAATTCCCATTGTCGGTAGCGTGTGTCCGAACCCAGACCCGGTTCGAATTGCATCAGGGTCAGGCTGACGTCCTTGCCCTCGTGGGGGAAGTAGACGTTGTCCAGCGAGTCGAACGAGTACTTCAGCGAGTAGAAACCTTCAGTGAAGTTTTCCCTCGGCAGATCCTGATCGCCGATTCGCACATCCGCTTTGCCCCAAGCCTCGCCGACGCCGAAACGGATTTCGCCGTTGTTGCCGATCTGCCGACCGAAATTGAGGCCGAAACCATAGCGCTCGACGCGGTATTGAGCGATCGGATCGTTGTCGAGTATTGAATCGACGTTCTGCGCTTCAAACGCAGCATACGGGGCGACGAAGTAGCGCGAGCCGACGTCCAGTGGCTGATAGAACTCGGTATACAGTTCCTGCTTGTCACCGATCTGCGCCCGGGTCAGCCATTCCGCGCCGAGGCGGTTGATGCCGTTGATGCGGTAGCTGGCGCCGAGGTTGAAGGCGCTGTCACCGCGCATGTCGTCCGAAAGGTTCAGGCCGACCCGCAGGTAATCGGTGCCGCTGCGTTTGCCCCGGGCGCTGATCACCAGGGTGTGATCCTGGCCCTTGTGCACCACGCGGTATTGCACCTGTTCGAAGTAATCGAGGCCGTACAGCGTGCCCATGTCCGAGTGCAATCGACCGAGGTCCAGCGGCTCGCCGATTGGCTGACGGATGTAATAGCGGATCACTTCGTCGCCGACTTTCGAGTCGTTCTCGACCCTGATCGCGGTGATGATCGGCGTGCGCTGGCCCGGGGCACGGGCTGCGTTCAGTTCGGCGTCCTGAGATTCGTGAGGTTTGAGCTGAGCGAGGCGGGCGTCGAGAATCCGCGTGGCGCGGTAACCGGCGTCAATCATCTCCTGGGCCTTGCCGAAATCGGTGACGCCGAATGCCGCCAGCGCCGGCTGGATCAGCACGTCGGTGGGTTTGAGGGCGGCCAGTTGCTCTTCGGAGTTACGCCGGGTCATCAGGGTGATCGACTGGTTCAGCACATCGACCACGGTCGTCAGTTGTTTGCGGTTGCGCAGTGGCGTACCGATGTCGACCACGATTGCCACGTCGACGCCCATTTCCCGCGCGACGTCGAGCGGGATGTTGTCGGTCATGCCGCCGTCTACCAACAACCGGCCGTCCAGCTCGACCGGGGCGAACACCGCCGGGATCGACATGCTGGCGCGGATCACCTGGGGCAAGTGGCCTTTGCGGAACACCACTTTTTCGCCGTTGGCGATGTCGGTGGCCACGGCGCGGAACGGGATCGGCAGCTTGTCGAAGTCGCGGGTGTCACTGGTGTGCGCCAGCAGGCTCTCCAGCATCAGCGCGAGGTTCTGGCCCTGAATCACCCCCAGCGGCAGGCCGAGGCTGCCGTCATCGCGGAAACTCAGTTGCTGTTTCACCAGAAAGTCGCGGTCGTCCTGCTTGCGGCGAAACGGCACGTCTTCCCGTGGCGGTGCGTCGGACAGCGCCTGCTGCCAGTCGATGTTCAGCGCGAGTTTTTCCAGTTCGTCGATTTTGTAGCCCGAGGCATACAGGCCACCGACCACCGCGCCCATGCTGGTGCCGGCAATCGCATCGATCTTGATGCCTTGTTCTTCAAGGGCCTTGAGCACGCCAATGTGCGCCAGGCCACGTGCGGCACCACCGGACAACACCAGGCCGACTTTCGGGCGGGGGGCTTCGGCGGCATGCACGGTGACATTAGCAAAGAGGGGCAGGAAGACAAGCAACAGGCAGAGCAGCAAACGGCGCATGGTGAGTCTCGGGGCAAGCGATAAAGCCGGCTATTATAGCGGCGCCCTCTGTCTCAGGAGTTTCAGCGAACATGACCGTGAAAAAAGCGGAAGTCGTCATTACGTATTGCACCCAATGCCAGTGGCTGCTGCGCGCCGCGTGGCTGGCGCAGGAGCTGCTCAGCACCTTCGGCGACGACCTCGGCAAGGTCTCGCTGGTGCCGGGCACCGGCGGGGTATTTCACATCAGCTGCGACGACGTGCAAATCTGGGAGCGCAAGGCCGACGGCGGTTTTCCCGAGGCCAAGGTGCTCAAGCAGCGAGTGCGCGATCAGATCGATCCTGACCGCGACCTCGGTCACAACGACCGCACTCAGTGAGACGCGGCTTCGGCAGCCACGGTTTTCTTGTCGGCGCTGCCTGACATCCGCGCCGAGACCACGATGGCGACGATGATCAGCGCGCCGCCGAGCAGCATGCGCAGCGTCGGGTTTTCATTGAACAGCAGCCAGGCGATGGTGATGCCGTAAACCGGTTCCATGGCGAACACCACGGCGGCAGTGCGTGCCTTGATCACCGCGAGGCTGGCGACGAACAGGCTGTGGGCGACGCCGGTGCAGAACACCCCGAGCAGGGCGATCCACAGCCAGTCCAATGCACGTACTTCGCTCAGTTGCGGGGCCGCGACCGGTAGCAGACACAGCGCCACCACCACGTTCTGGCACAGCGCGGCCTGCACCGCCGGGATGCGTCCGGAACTGGCACGATTGGTCAGCGACAGCAGGGCGAACAGCAGACCCGACAGCACCGCCCAGAGCAACCCGGTGGTGGCGCCGCTGGCCAGATCGAACGCCGGCGTCACCAGCACCAGACCGACGCTGACCAGCACCACCAGCACGATTTCATTGGCGCGGATGCGTTCACGGAAGATCAGCCCTTCGAGAATCACGGTGAACGCCGGGAAACTGGCAAAACCCAACGTCGCAATCGCCACCCCGGCGACCTTCACCGCGATGAAAAAACTCACCCAGTGCCCGGCCAGCAACACGCCGCTGAGCGCCAGACGCCGCCAGTCGACCGCCTGCAGTTTCTGCCAGCCGTGCTGGCTGGCGAAGCGGGCAAAAAAAGCCAGGGCGAGCACGGCAAACACGGCGCGTCCGAAGACGATCACCGCCGGCGAGGCGGCCGCGAGTTTGCCGAACACACCGGTCAGGCCGAACATCAAAGCGCCAATATGCAGGGCGCCGAGGGCGGTACGCGGAGTCATTGCAATCCTTCTTGAGTCTGTCGATACGCAACATGATCACTGTAGGAGCTGCCGAAGGCTGCGATCTTTTGATCTTGATCCTTCAAAGCAAGATCAAAAGATCGCAGCCTTCGGCAGCTCCTACACGTGGATGCACATTGAAGCGTGTTGCGGCTCGCAAGTCTGTCGGCGAACTAGCGTTTTTTGTCGCTGGAGTCGCGGCGCAACTGGCCGGGTGAGGCGCCGAACTCTCGCAGCACGGCGGCCGAGAAGGCACTTTGCGAGCTGTAACCGACCCGACTGGCGATTTCGCCGATCGGCAACGCGGTCTCGCGCAGCAAGCCCACTGCCTTGTGCAGGCGTCGGCTGCGAATGTAGTCCATCGGCGTTTGCCCGCATTCGGCCATGAACCGCGCGTGCAGGCGAGCGCTGGACAGCCCGGCGATCTGCGCCAGATCGGCCACTTGCAGCGGGTAGGCGGCGTGTTGCTCGATGTGCGCATCCAGCGCCGCGTAGGGCAGGCGCCGTGCCGAGAGTTCGCCAGGTCTGGCGTGATTCAGGCTGGCCAGCAGCAACACTGCACCTTGCTGGGCAATCAGCGGGTCACTGACCGGACTGTTCGCCAGCCAGCTGACCAATTGGCTTTGTCCCGCATCAAGAGACAACCGCGCAGGCTGGTCGAGCAAGCGCTGACTGGCGTCGGCGTGCTCGCCCAGCGAATCGTTCAGCCATTGCCCGTCGGGCACGTCCAGCACCAGACAACGGCTGCCATCGGGGCTGCCGCAGGCATGATGCGCGCCACCGGGGACGACCACGAAACTCTGCTGACGCACCTGGCTGCCCTGACCCTCGACTTCGAAATCCAGCGCGCCGGACAGGCCGAACACCAGTTGCGCGTGGTCGTGGCTGTGGATGATCAGATCGTGGGTGTACTGGCGCAGTGTCAGGATCGGGCGCATGGCAGAAGTCTCCGAAGTGAGCGCCAGTCTACACCGGGACACCGGGCTTGCGCGCTGTCACACGACTGACGCCTGCCTGTCATGGTCGATTAACCCGGCGCGTGCACAGTGGCGAAAACATCGCAGAGGGTTGCCCATGACCAGCGCCGAGCTTGCCAAACCCAGCCGCAAACAACGGGTGCGTACTTTGTGGATTTCCGACGTGCACCTGGGCACGCGGGATTGCCAGGCCGAGCACTTGTCGCAGTTTCTCAAGGGCTACCACGCCGACAAGATCTACCTGGTCGGTGACATCATCGACGGCTGGAAGCTGCGCGGTGGCATGTACTGGCCGCAAGCGCACACCAACGTGATCCGTCGCCTGCTGACCATGAGCAAGCGCGGCACCGAGGTGATCTACGTCACCGGCAACCACGATGAATTCCTGCGCCGTTATTCGAAGCTGATCCTCGGCAATATCCAGTTGGTCGATGAGGCGGTGCATGTCACGGCGGATGGCCGTCACCTGCTGGTGATCCATGGCGATCAGTTCGACGTGATCACCCGCTACCACCGCTGGCTGGCCTTTCTCGGCGACTCGGCCTACGAATTCACCTTGACCCTCAACCGCTGGCTCAATCACTGGCGCGCCCGGTATGGCTACGGTTACTGGTCGTTGTCGGCGTACCTGAAGCACAAGGTGAAGACGGCGGTGAGCTTCATCAGCGACTTCGAAGAAGCCATCGCCCACGAATGCGTGAAGCGCGAGTTGCACGGCGTGGTCTGCGGGCACATTCACCATGCCGAGATTCGTAAAGTCGGCGAGGTGGACTACCTCAATTGCGGCGATTGGGTGGAATCGTGCACAGCATTGATCGAGCACTGGGACGGCACGATCGAGCTGTATCGCCTGGCGGATGCGCAGGCGCGGGAGGCGCAGCTCAAGGCGGCCAAGGTCGCCGAGATCGCCTGATTTTTCAGGTGTACAAAAGGGCCTCATCGCTGGCAAGCCAGCTCCCACAGGTATTGTGAACACCACAGATCACTGTGGGAGCTGGCTTGCCAGCGATGAGGCCGGTGCAGACAACATCAGGCGGGGGCGTGTTCTTCCATCGCAGTCTTGTAGATCGAGTGCTTCGGCTGCGCAAACAGCCGCTCCAGCATCGGCTCAAAAAAACTCAACGGCAGGCTGTCATACGCCGGGTCGAACGCCGCCGCATCGTACCTGGCGCAGAATTCCACCGTCGCCTGATACTGCGGATGCGCGGCGAATTGCTCGCGCAGGTGCCGATCCATGCCCAGATGATGGAAGAAGTAGTAGCCCTGAAAGATCCCGTGCTTTTCGACCATCCACAGATTTTCGGCACTGACGAACGGCTTGAGAATCGCCGCCGCGATGTCCGGGTGGTTGTAGGAACCGAGGGTGTCGCCAATGTCATGCAGCAGCGCGCAGACCACATATTCCTCGTCACGCCCGTCGCGATAGGCGCGGGTCGCGGTTTGCAGCGAATGGGTCAGGCGATCCACCGGGAAGCCGCCGAAATCGCCTTCGAGCAACTTCAGGTGCGCGACGATCCGTGACGGCAATTGCCGGGCGTAGGCGCTGAAGTCAGCGGCGATGATCGCCCAGTCTTCCGGGGTGCCGTCCTGCATGTGGGTGAAGCGGGCATTGGCGTTCATCGGCAAGCCTCCGGGTGTGTCGGGTTTCAGAACGCCACGCGGCCGAGGATCATGTCGCGGTACATGACGAAATCGCCGAGCAGGCTGTACAGCGGATGCTGGAAAGTCGCCGGACGGTTCTTTTCAAAGAAGAAATGCCCGATCCAGGCAAAGCTGTAACCGGCCAGCGGCAGGGCCAGCAACAACAGCCATGCGCCCTTGGCGATGGTCATGGCCAGGATGAATATCACCAGCGTGGTGCCGATGAAATGCAGTCGTCGGCAGGTACTGTTGGCGTGTTCGCTGAGGTAATACGGGTAAAACTCAGCGAAGGTGTTGAATTGCTTGATGTTTTCCACGACCGCGATCTCTGTGGTTATTGTTCTGACGGCAAGTTGTTCGGCGGGTAGCTTATTTGAGTCTAGAGTGAACACTGGCATCAGCCAGTGACAATGGGCGCCACTTTAGTATCCTTCGCAAATCGGGTCGTAACATGCGATCCATCATGTAAAAGAATAACGCCATGAGCGAACGAACGACTTCTGCAAGCTGGGCGATGGGGATTGTCAAAGCATTGGAGATGGACGGCCTGGATTGCCGGGTACTGTTCAAGCAACTGGGGCTCGATTACGCCGCCCTGGATGATCCGGATGCGCGCTTCCCGCAAGATTCCATGACCCGGCTCTGGCAACGGGCGGTCGAGCTGTCCGGCAACCCGGCGATCGGCCTGAACATGGGCAAAGTAGTGCGTCCGGCCTCATTCCACGTTGCCGGCTACGCCTTGATGTCGAGCAACACCCTGGCCGAAGGCTTTCAACGCCTGGTGCGTTATCAGCGGATCATCGCCGAGAGCGCCGACCTGAGTTTTCGTCTGCTCGAAGAAGGCTACGCACTGATTCTGACCGTGCATGGCGATCACCTGCCGCCGACCCGGCAGAGCGCCGAAGCCTCGCTGGCCTGCGCGCTGGGTCTGTGCGGCTGGCTCACCGGACGCACCCTGCATCCGGTCAAAGTGCTGTTTCAGGGTGACGAGCCCGCCGATCTGCAACCTTACCGACAAGCCTTCCACGCGCCGCTGATGTTCAACGCGCCGTACGATGCGCTGATTTTCGAACGGGCCGACATGGAAGCACCGCTCCCCACCGCCAACGAAGCGATGGCGCTGCTGCACGACCGGTTTGCCGGGGAATACCTGGCGCGCTTTTCCGAAAGCCGCGTGACCCACAAGGCGCGCCAGGTGTTGTGCCGTTTACTGCCGCAGGGCGAGCCCAAGCGCGATACGGTGGCGCAGACCCTGCATCTGTCGCAGCGCACCTTGCAGCGCCGGTTGCAGGAGGAGGGCACCAGTTTTCAGCAGTTGCTCGACGACACTCGCCGCGAACTGGCCGAGCAGTACCTGGCGCAGCCGAGCATGACCTTGCTGGAGATTGCCTATCTGTTGGGTTTTGCCGATCCGAGCAACTTCTTCCGCGCGTTCCGTCGCTGGTTCGACACCACGCCCGGCGATTACCGGGCGCGACTGTTGCAGGCGCCGATCAATGACGCCAAAAGGCCGGAATACACAGCACAAACACCGTAATGATCTCCAGTCGGCCAAGCAGCATGCCGAACGACAGGATCCACTTGGCCGCATCCGGCAGGGTGGCGAAGTTGCCTGCCGGGCCGATGGTTTCGCCCAGACCCGGGCCGACGCCGGACACGGTGCTGGCGGCGCCGGTCAGTGCGGTCATCCAGTCCACGCCGAGCAGCGACAGCAGCAAGGCGATCACGCAAATCGTGATGGCGAAGAAGAACGAAAAGGTCAGGATCGAACGCACGATCTCCTCATCGAGACGGTGACCGTTGTACTTCTGCTTGATCACCGCGCGCGGGTGAATCAGCTGGTTAAGGTTGGCCTTGAGCAGGATGTAGGCGACCTGGAAACGGAAGATCTTGATCCCGCCCGCCGTCGAGCCGGAGCAGCCGCCGACAAAGCCCAGATAGAAAAACAGCATCAGCGAGAAGTTGCCCCACAGGCTGTAGTCGCCGAGGGCAAAACCGGTGGTGGTGACCACCGAGGTCACGTTCAGCGCCACGTGCCGCAGCGCTTCCAGCCAATGCAGTTTGGTGGTCCACCAATACCAGGTGCCGAGCACCAGCCAGGTCACCAGCAACATGCCGAGCAAACCCTGCACCTGCTGATCCTTGATCAGCGCCTTGCGATTGCCGCGCATGGTCGCGACGTACAGGGTGAACGGCAGGCTGCCGAGGATCATGATCACCACCGCCACCCAGTGCACCGCCGGTTGCGTCCACTTCGCCAGCGACTGGTCGGAGGTGGAGAAACCGCCGGTGGAGATCGCCGACATCGCGTGGTTGATCGCATCGAACGGGCTCATCCCGGCCCACCAGAACGCCAGGCTGCCGAGGATGGTGATGCCGACGTAGGCCGCCACGATCAGACGCGCCACCATGTGCGAGCGCGGCATGACCTTTTCCGAGCGGTCGGACGATTCGGTCTGGAACAGGCGCATGCCACCGATGCGCAGCAACGGCAGAATCGCCACCGCCATGCCGATGAAGCCGATCCCGCCGAGCCAGTGCAGCAGCGAGCGCCACATCAGAATCCCCGGCGACATGGTGTCGAGCCCGCTGAGCACGGTCGAGCCGGTGGCGGTGATACCGGACATGCTTTCGAAGAATGAATCGGTGTAGCTGATGTGCTGGGTCAGCAAAAACGGCAGTGCGGCGAAAATACACACCACCAGCCAGCTGCTGACGGTTAGCAGATACATGTCGCGCGGGCGCAGGTGGATGTGTTCGGGGCGGCCGGGGATTACCAGTGCAAGGCCGGCGACGAAGGTAATCATGCTCGCCCAGAGAAACGACGGCAAATCGCCGGTGCGCTCGAAAATCACCAGGGTGGCCATGGGCACAACCATGGCGATGGCCAGGGTGATCAGGAAGATGCCGATGATGAAACCAATGATCCGTAAGGTCGGCAACGCCATGAAGTCCGCTCGGGCTGATGTAGGAAGGGCGCCATTCTACCCGTGGGGCAGGGCATGTAAACCGGCACCCTGTTGCCGGATACCGCTAGAATAGCCGCACATTTTTCTCAGGAGGTGGCCGATGCAGGCTCTCGACGCTTTGCTCAACCGTGTTTCCGTTCCACGCCTGGTCGAACCGGCCCCTACTGCCGAGCAGCGCGAAGCTCTGTTTGGTGCAGCCCTGCGCGCCCCTGATCACGGCCACTTGCAGCCGTACCGTTTCCTCACCGTCGAAGGCGCGGCGCGCGAGCAAATGGGCGAGTTGCTGGCCGAAGCGGCGCAGATGCAGGAAGGCGAAGTCACTGAAGCGATGATCGACAAGGCGCGCAACGGCCCGCTGCGGGCACCGCTAGTGGTGGTGGTGATCGCGAAACTGCAGGAGCACGTCAAATATCCGAAGGCCGAGCAGTTGCTGGCGGCGGGGTGTGCGGCCCACGGGATTCTGCTGGCGGCGTATGCGCAGGGGATTGGTGCGGTGTGGCGTACTGGTGAACTGGCGTATTCGAAACATGTGGCCCAAGGGTTGGGGCTGGCGGAAGGCGAAGAGGTGATCGCGTTCCTGTACCTCGGCACGCCACAGAAGGAGCCGCGTGTGGCCGAGAAGGTTGATCTGGCCGAATTCGTCAGCGCCTGGCCGTCCAAGGCTTGAAGATCAAAAGCCCCTCACCCTAACCCTCTCCCGGAGGGAGAGGGGACTGATTGGGGAATGCTCCAGGGATGCGCCGAGCGGAGCGATCTTCGCTGAATCCATAGTCGACACGGCTTGCCAGGTCGATGCAATTCGCATAACACCTCGGTCGGCTCCCTCTCCCTCCGGGAGAGGGCTGGGGTGAGGGGCCTTTAAGGCTGGACAATTGCCCCAGGTACCAACGGCAATTCCAGACTGGCGACAAACCCGCCCTCGGGATGATTGGCCAGCAGCAGACTCCCGCCATGCCGCTCCGCCGCGCGTCTGGCAATCGCCAGGCCCAACCCATGTCCCGCCGCCGTCTGCCCCGGCGCCCGGTAGAACGGCTCGCCCAACTGGCTCAGATGCTCGGCCTGCACGCCCGGCCCATGGTCGCGCACACTCACCACAATCCGCTCGCCCTGACGTGTGGCCTGCATTTCGATTGCCTGCCCCACCGGGTTGAAGCGTTGGGCGTTGCGCAAAAGGTTATCGACGGCGCGCTCGATCATGGTCGGCCAGCCGGTCAGATTCAGCTGCGGCTCGGCATTCAGTTGCACGGTCTGCTCCGGTGAGCCGAGCTGGGCGTCCTTTTGCAAGGTGCCGAGCAGGGCGTTCAGGTCTACTTCTTCCGCACTGGCGTTGTCGGCATCGACCCGCGCCAGCACCAGAATCTCGCTGATCAGCGCTTCCAGGCGATCACATTCGCGGGTCAGGCGCGGCCAGAGTTTTTCGCGTTCCTGCGGGCTGGCGCGCTCGGCCAGTGCCAGAGCAATGCGCAGTCGCGCCAGCGGTGAGCGCAACTCGTGGGACACATCGCGCAGCAACTGACGCTGGCTGCCGATCAGGCTTTGCAGGCGCGCGCCCATGCGGTTGAAGTCGTTGGCCAGCACGCCGAACTCATCGCGGCGGTTGGCCAGTTTCGCCAGGCTGTTCTGTTGATAGGTGGTCTGCCCCAGATCATGCACCGCGCCGCGCAAACGGCTGAGCGGGCGGGTGATGGAGAAGGTCACCAACAGGCTGAACAGGGTCAGCACCACCAGCGCGATGCCCAGCGCACTCAGCGGCCAGAGCAGACTTTCGCGGTGCCAGGCGTCGAGTTCCGGGTGCGGGATGCGGAAGATGAACAGGTAGGTGTCGCCGGTTTTGTCGCTGGTGAACTCGTCGGTCAGGCGCCGCCAGGGCAGGCGTCGGTCATCGTTGTTCTGCCGGGCCTCAAACGCCGCGGCGCGGCGCGGGAAGGTGCCGCGCACCACCGGGTCGCCGCTTTCGTTCAGCACCTGGACGTCAATGTGATATTGGCGCTTGCGCTGTTCGAGGATGTCCTGCGCGGCGTCTTCGCCCTGGGCTTCGTAGGTTTGTGTCCATTCGGCGGCCAGGGTGTTGAGGCCCGGATGGCGGCTGAGGATCCACGCGTCCTGATTGAGCATGTGCCCGAGCAAGATCGACAGCCCCGCCACCAGAGCGATGGCCAGCCAGAAGCTCGCGAGAATACGCCAGAACAATGAACGCACAGAAAATCCTCAATCAAACGCGTAACCCCTGTAGGAGCTGCGGCACGCTGCGATCTTTTGATCTTATTTTTCAGAAGCAAAATCAAAAGATCGCAGCGTGCCGCGGCTCCTACAGAGGGCGGATGTGAACAGGCCCGACGGGGTTAGCCGTCGGGCCTGTGATTAGAACATTATTGCGCCTTTTGCGGCTGCTGCGCTTTCCACGCCTTGAACTCGGCCCATTCGGCGCGGCGTTCAGCCTGTTTTTTCTGGATCTCGTCGAATTTCTTCTGTTGATCCGGTTTCAGCAGGTTACGTACGTCAGCTTCGGCTTTCTTGTGGTTGGCGGCCATCTCGTCTTTCATGGCTTTCTGGTCAGCCGGCGAGAGTTTTTCCAGGTACTTCTCGACTACCTGGCGACGCTCGTGCATCTGCTCGCCCATGATCTTGCGGATCTGATCGCGCTGTTCGCGGGACAGGTCGAGTTGGCTGTACGGGCCTTTGCCGTGCATGCCGTGCATCTGACCGCCGTGGCGTGCACCGTCCATCGGGCCACCCATCGGGCCGCCATCCTGTGGCACAGCCATGGCGACGGTTGGCAGAGCGGCAGCGAACATCAGAGCGATAAGAGTCTTGCGCATGGTGTATCTCCTTGTCTCGTTCCCGGTACGTTCCGGATGAGTTCAGATTACGGAGATCAAGGTCAGCGGCGGTCAGCCCAAAGTAAAGCTTGGGTAAAGACGCTTCGGTCCTGACCTGACAAATATCACTGGCACTCCACCTGTGGCGAGGGAGCTTGCTCCCGCTGGACTGCGCAGCAGTCTCTCTTTTTTGATTTGAAAAACGAGGGCCGCTTCGCTGCCCAGCGGGAGCAAGCTCCCTCGCCACATATAGCATTCAGGCAGGTCTTTCCCGATTTACAGGCTGTAGTAGTAACCACGGCTGCGCAGGGCGACAATTCGTGGGCGGCCGTCGGGGTGGGGGCCGATCTTCTTGCGCAGGTTGCTGACGTGCATGTCGAGGCTGCGGTCGTACAGGGTCAGCTTGCGGCCGAGGGCCAATTGCGCCAGTTCCTGTTTGTCCAACGGCTCGCCGGGCTGCTTGAGCAGTGCTTCGAGCAGGCGGCTTTCGGAAACGGTGAGGGTCAGTTCTTTCTCGTCGATGCTGACCACGCCACGCACCGGGCTGAAGCTCAGGTCGCCGAGTTCGAGCTGGGTCGACACAGCGGCCGGATGGCTGCGGCGCAGCACGGCGCGCAGGCGCGCGGTGAGTTCACGCGGATCGCAGGGTTTGGCCAGGTAATCGTCGGCGCCCAATTCCAGACCGAGAATGCGATCCAGCGGTTCGCCGCGTGCCGAGAGCATCAGCACCGGCAGATCGGCGTGTTCGCTGCGCAATTGCTTGAGCAGTTCCAGACCGCTGCCATCGGGCAGCATCACGTCCAGCACCACCGCCGCCGGGGCGGATTCGGCCAGCGCTTTGCGCGCGCTCTGGCCATCGTGGCAGGCGCGTACCTGGAAGCCTTCCTGGCTCAACCAGCTACTCAGGAGTTCGCACAACTCCTGGTCATCATCAATCAGTAACAGCTCGCTCATGACTCACTCAATTTAGCCATTGCCGACGTTTTCGGCTTGCTCCACTGGCAAAGATACCGCACAGCAGCGCCAATAGCGCTACCCCGGCGCCGGTGACGAACCATTGCTGCTGTTCGGTCAACAGTCGTGGCAAGGGACTTGCCTGGGCTTCCTTGAGTTGCAGCTTCAGGCGCTGGTTCTCCTGACGCAACCGGGCGAGCTGGGCGCTTTCGCGGGTGTTGTCGGCATTTTGCAGTTGTTTGCTCAGTTCTTCCCGCTGCTGCTCGCTGGCCTTCAGGCGCTGCTGCAGTTCGGTAATCTGACTGCCGGCACTTAACGACAATGGCGTGGAGCTGCCGCTTTCGGTGGTTTCCTCACCATGGGCGGGTGCCATGATCGTCAACGTGACCCACATCAGACACAACGGACCTTTGCGCATTGCGATTCCTGCTTGCAAATGGATATTGGGCAGGTTGTCGGCAGGCAAACGAGAATAATGAGCGATTGAGAGTGGGGAGAAGCGGGAAGGTTCAGTGTCAGAGGCAATGTCGAGCGTGGTGAGTTGAACAATTTGAGCTTGGGGAGTCATTGTGGCGAGGGAGCTTGCTCCCGCTGGGGCGCGAAGCGCCCCCCGCTTTCCAGCTCATAGGCAATGAGACTGCTGCGCAGTCCAGCGGGAGCAAGCTCCCTCGCCACAAAGTCCCTCGATATTCCTTGGTTACGGCAAGACTTGCTTGAACGGCTTGACGGTCACATTGGCGTACACGCCGGCGGCGATGTACGGATCGGCGTCGGCCCAGGCTTGGGCGGCGCTCAGGGAGTCGAATTCGGCGACGATCAGGCTGCCGGTGAAACCCGCAGCGCCCGGATCATTGCTGTCGACCGCCGGGTGCGGGCCGGCCAGTACGATGCGGCCTTCGCCCTTGAGCACTTGCAGGCGTTCGAGGTGGGCCGGGCGCGCGGCGAGGCGGGCTTCGAGCGAGTTGGCGACGTCGGTGGCAATGATTGCGTAGAGCATGTCAGTCCTCGGTTTTTGGCGTTGTGGTATCGGCGTCATGCAGATGGCGAGACAGGTAGATGCCCTGACCGACCAGGAACAGCACGGTCATGCCCAGGCTGCCGAACACCTTGAAGTCGACCCAGATGCTCTGGAAGGTGAAGGCCACGAACAGGTTGGCGGCGCCGCAGAACAGGAAGAAGGCGATCCAGGCGATGTTCAGGCGGGTCCAGACCGGATCCGGCAGGGTCAGCGCGTGGCCCATGATGCGTTTGATCAGCAGGCGGTCACCGATGAAGTGGCTGCCGATGAAGGCCAGGGCGAACAGCCAGTTGACCACCGGGGCTTTCCATTTGAGGAAGGTCTCGCTGTGGAAGGCCAAGGTCAGGCTGCCGAACACCAGGCAGGCGATCAGGGTCAGCCATTGGCTCTTTTCCAGCTTGCGCTGTTTGATGAACAACGCGCCGTAGACCACCAGGGAGCTGATGATCAGCATCGCCGTGGCGCTGTAAATACCGCCTACAGTGACCTCGTGGCCGGCGATGTCGACAACCCGTGGATCAAGTTTGTAAACGATGAAGAACAGCAGAAGCGGGATGAAATCGATGAATTGTTTCACAGTGAGAGCCAGAAGCTGGATGTGGCGGCATAATAACAAACATATGGGCGCGCGATAGCGCCAGCTGATTTGAGGTTACAACTCCCCGTGAATGTTGATTTGCACTGCCACAGCACGGCCTCCGATGGCGCCCTGGCGCCGGCGGTTCTGGTTGCGCGTGCGTTTGAAAACGGCGTGCGAGTCCTGGCGTTGACCGATCATGACACCCTTGAAGGTCTCGCCGAAGCACGCACGGCTGCCGAGGCGCTGGGCATGCAACTGGTCAATGGCGTCGAGCTGTCCTGCACCTGGGGCGGCGCGACCATTCATGTGCTGGGCTATGGTTTCGACGTCAACGCCGCGCCATTGGTCGAAGCCATCGCCAAATTGCACGATGGTCGCTGGCTGCGGTCGGAAGAAATAAGCCGCAAGCTTGGCCTCAAAGGTATGCCCGGTGCCCTCGAAGGCGCCCGGCAGATCCAGCAGGAACTGGGCGACAGCGGCAACGCCCCGGCCCGTCCGCATTTCGCCGACTGGATGGTGCGTGAAGGTTTTGTAAAGGATCGCGCCGAAGCATTCCGCAAATGGCTCGGCGCCGGCAAGCTGGGTGACGTCAAACAGCACTGGCCGACCCTGGAAGACACCGTCGGCACCCTGCGTGCCGCCGGGGCGTGGGTCAGTCTGGCGCATCCATGGCACTACGATTTCACCCGCAGCAAGCGCCGAAAGCTGATTGCCGACTATATTCAAGCGGGCGGGCATGCAATCGAAGTGGTCAATGGCCATCAGCCCGCGGAACAGGTCGGCAGCCTGGCAATCCTTGCCCGCGAGTTCGGTCTGCTGGTCAGCGCCGGCAGTGATTTCCATGGCCCTGGAGGCTGGTCCGAGATTGGCCAGTACCGGCCGGTTCCCGAGGACCTTCCACCCCTGTGGTGTCGGTTCAAACATGACACAGTTATTGCCGCCGTCTGAACAGGTAGAAAACGTGAGTCAATTTTTCCAGATCCATCCGGAAAACCCGCAAGCGCGCCTGATCAAACAGGCGGTCGAGATCATCCGCAAAGGCGGGGTGGTGATTTATCCCACGGACTCTTCCTACGCCATCGGTTGCCAGATCGGCGACAAGACTGCGATCGAGCGCGTGCGCCGTCTGCGTCAGCTCGACGAGAAGCACAATTTTGCGCTGATCTGCAGCGACCTGTCGCAACTGGGCAACTACGCCAAGATCGACACCGGCACCTTCCGCATTCTCAAGGCGCATCTGCCGGGGCCTTACACTTTTATCCTCAACGCCACCCGTGAAGTGCCGCGCCTGTTGCTGCATCCGAAGAAACGCACCATCGGCCTGCGGGTGCCGAGCCATCCGATTGCCCTGGCGTTGCTGGCCGAACTCGGCGAGCCGCTGATGAGCGTGACCCTGATCATGCCCGGCGATGAAGATCCGCTCAGTGACCCGTACGAAATGCGTCAATTGCTTGAACATCAGGTGGACCTGATCATCGACGGCGGTTTCGGCGGGATCAAGGCGTCCACCGTGATTGACCTGACCGGCGACGACCCGGAAGTGATCCGCGTCGGTTGCGGCGACCCCGCGCCGTTCATGGTCGAGGCCTGAATGTCCGCAGTGGAAACCGTTGTCGATCCCCAGGCCGGCGCCCAGCAGGAACTGCCGTTTGCCATGGTCTATGGCCAGGCGGTCACGGAAATGCCGCTGGACCTGTACATCCCGCCGGATGCGCTGGAAGTGTTTCTCGAAGCCTTCGAAGGCCCGCTTGACCTGCTGCTGTACCTGATCCGCAAACAGAACATCAACATCCTCGACATCCCGGTAGCGGAAATCACCCGCCAGTACATGGGCTATGTCGAGTTGATGCAGTCGGTGCGCCTGGAACTGGCCGCCGAATACCTGGTAATGGCCGCGATGCTGGCCGAGATCAAGTCACGGATGCTCCTGCCGCGCGCCGAAACCGTCGAAGACGAAGAGGACGACCCGCGCGCCGAACTGATCCGCCGCCTGCAGGAATACGAGCGCTTCAAGGCTGCCGCCGAAGGCATCGACGGCCTGAGCCGGGTCGGTCGCGACGTCGTGGTGCCCAAGCTTGACGCCCCGGAAGCCCGGGCGCGCAAGCTGCTGCCGGACGTGGCGCTGGAAGAGATTTTGATGTCCATGGCCGAAGTGCTGCGCCGGGGCGATATGTTCGAGAGCCATCAGGTCAGCCGCGAGGCACTGTCGACTCGCGAGCGCATGAGCGATGTGCTGGAACGGCTCAAGGGCGGTGGTTTTGTGCCGTTCGTCGAGCTGTTCACCGCCGAGGAAGGTCGCCTCGGCGTGGTGGTGACCTTTATGGCAATCCTTGAGCTGGTCAAGGAATCCTTGGTCGAGCTGGTGCAGAATGAGCCGTTCGCCGCGATCCACGTGCGAGCCCGAGCCGAATAACGAGTCGAAACATGAACCTGACTGAACCCCGCGAGCTGGCGCCCCTGCTTGAAGCCTTTCTGTTGGCCTCGGGAAAACCGCAATCGCTTGAACGTCTCTACGAACTGTTCGAAGAGGGCGAGCGCCCCGAACCGCCGGTCTTCAAGAAAGCCCTGAGCCTGCTGGCCAAGTCCTGCGAGGGCCGCGCGTTCGAGCTCAAGGAAGTCGCCTCCGGCTACCGCTTGCAGATCCGCGAGAAGTTTTCGCCGTGGGTCGGGCGTTTGTGGGAAGAACGCCCGCAGCGCTATTCCCGTGCGCTGCTGGAAACCATGGCGCTGATCGCCTATCGCCAGCCGATCACTCGCGGCGAGATCGAAGACGTGCGGGGCGTGGCGGTCAACACCAACATCGTCAAGACGCTGATCGAGCGCGAGTGGATCCGCATCGTCGGTTACCGCGACGTGCCGGGCAAACCGGCGATGTTCGCCACCACCAAGGCGTTTCTCGATCATTTCAACCTGAAGAACCTCGAAGACCTGCCGCCGCTGGCCGAACTGCGCGAGATGGAAACCGAGCCAGTCCTCGATTTCGACGACGCGCCAGTGCCGCAGGGCCTGCAGGAACAGGCCGACGCCAGTGCCGAACCGGAAGAGCCGAAGGAGGAAACCAGTTTCCATACGCTGTTGCTGGAACTGGACAGCATGGAGGAGGGGATCAAGACCGACTTCGATGACTTGCTGCGGGATGCTGCTGATGGCGAAGCGCAGCCGCCTGAGCCTGAAACCGAGACCGTCGAGCCGACGAGTGAACTTGAACCTGAGGCCGAGCCTGAAGCCGAACCTGAAGAAGACCTTCTTGGCGTCGCCGAAGCCCGGGCAAAACTCCTGGCCGCTGTCGCCGCGCTCGAACAACCGGCGCCCGAGCCCGAGCTGAGCGAAGAAGAAGCCGAAGCCCGCGCGCTGGCGGAAGCCATCGAAGCCGAACGCCGCGAGTTCGAGGACTGACAATCAAATTTTCTGAACACTGACAAACCCTGTGGGAGCGGGCTTGCCCGCGATTGCGGTGCATCAGACACAAATATGCTGGCTGACGCTCCGTCATCGCGGGCAAGCCCGCTCCCACAGGGATCAATGTGTTCTGGAGAAAGGTATGAGCTCGACAAAAGCCCCCTGCATCAGCCTCTGCAAATTCACCGACGACATCTGCCTCGGCTGTGGCCGCAGCAAGCGCGAGATCCGTGCCTGGAAGAAACTCGACAAGGACGACAAGCGCACGGTACTGGCCGAAGCTGCGCTGCGCCTGATCAAACTCGGTGGCGCCGGTCGGCGGAAAAAGAAATAAGTCGCCCACCATCAGCTAGTCTCTGATGCGCGATGGCGCACATCCGCGTATGATTCGCGACCCTTCGGCGATCCCTTCGCCCGAAAACCAGATTTCAATGCTTCAGGCGCCGCCTGAACAGACCACACCGGGAGGTGCCCAGATGAGTGACATCAATCAGCAAGACGACCAGGAAATCGGCCCAGCAGGCGAAAAACTGCAGAAAGTCCTCGCCCGTATCGGCGTCGGCTCGCGCCGTGACGTCGAAGCCTGGATCAGCCAGGGCCGGATCAAGGTCAATGGCAAAGACGCCACCCTCGGCCTGCGCGTCGACATGCACGACGCCATCACCATCGATGGCAAGGTGATCAAGCGCGAAGAGGCTGCCGAGTCGGTGCGGCGCGTGATCATGTACAACAAGCCCGATGGCGAGATCTGCACCCGTGACGACCCGGAAGGCCGTCCGACCGTGTTCGACAAGCTGCCGCGTCCGAAAGAAGGTCGCTGGATCAACATCGGTCGTCTCGACATCAACACCACCGGTCTGCTGATGTTCACCACCGACGGTGAGCTGGCCAACCGCCTGATGCACCCGTCCTACGAGATGGACCGTGAGTACGCCGTGCGTGTACGCGGTGAAGTCGACGACGAAATGATCGAGCGCCTGAAGGCCGGCGTGGTACTGGAAGACGGCCCGGCGCGTTTCACCGATATTCAGCAGGCGCCGGGTGGCGAAGGCTTCAACCACTGGTATCACTGCGTGGTGATGGAAGGCCGTAACCGTGAGGTTCGTCGTCTGTGGGAATCCCAGGGCCTGGTGGTCAGCCGTCTGAAGCGCGTGCGTTTCGGTCCGGTGTTCCTCAACTCCGACCTGCCGATGGGCCGCTGGCGCGAAATGAGCCAGTACGAAGTCGACGTGCTCAGCGCCGAAGTCGGTCTGACCCCGGTGGCGATGCCGCAACTCAACGCCAAGAGCAAGGACAAGCTGGAGCGCATGCAGCGCAAATCGTCGCGGCCGATGGCCAAGACCGAGCGCGTGCGTACCCTGCGTCCAGCCGCTGGCGCGCCGACCGGCCCACGCCCGAGCCGTGAGCCGCAGATCGAAGGCGAGCGTCCTGGCCGCAAGCCGGTTGCCCGTGATGGCGAACGCGCACCGCGTCCGGCCAACGGTCGTACCGAGCGTGGCGAAGGTCGTGCGCCTGCCGGTCGTGGTACGCCAGTGGCGGATCGTCCTGCCGACACCAGCAACAAGCGTCCGGCCAAGCCTGCAGCCAAGCGCCCAGGTATCAAACTGGTCGACGGTGACAAGCCATCGGGCAAGCGCCGTGGCGCCCCGGCCGGCTCCGGTCAGCGCCCGGGTTTTGGTCGCAAGAAGCCGGAATAAGGCAGCTGTGAGCTTTGAGCGGCAAGCTTCGAGCTAACACAAAAACGCCAACCGCAGGGTTGGCGTTTTTTTTCGTCTGGCGAAAGGTATGTGGTGCTTTTGAGGGCCTCATCGCTGGCAAGCCAGCTCCCACATGGATCTGCGGTGTTCACAGGATTTATGCAGCGCAACAAAAACCTGTGGGAGCTGGCTTGCCAGCGATGACGCCAATGCAGCCACCTAATATGCAGGATCAGAACACAAACCGCCCGTCAAACACCGGCTTGTCATCCAGCGCCAAAACGCCGCCAGAAAAGATCAGGTCCAGGTGATGACTGCCTTTCGCGCCACCGCCGAGGCCCAGGTGCAGGCCGCAATGGCGCTCCTCGAAGCCGGCGTTGCGCGCGTACAGATCTTTCACCCCTTCGTTGGTACCAATCCCCAGCTCCTCAATGCGCCGGTTCGACGGGTTGGCGTCCAGGTACTTGTTGAAATCATGCTCCAGCCCCGGCACGTCGGTGGCGATGCGGCTGATGGTCGAGTTCTCGATCCACAGTTCCAGTGGCGATTCGAGCACACCGTACTTGCGCGCAAACGGGATGGTGCTGAGGAACGTACCCTTGAATTTCACATGGCCGTTGATGGCTTCGCTGTGGGTGGCGATTTCGCCGGGGGCCAGGTCGAAGTTGCCGACGCCGTTGATGTCGGTCCACTTCTTGATGCTGCTCAGCGGTGTTTCGAACCGCGAACCATGTTCGTCGGTAAAGCTTAGTGTGGTGGCCTGGGACATGCGCTGGATCAGGTGACTGTTGAGCCCGGCGATACGCTGCGGGGTGACGCTGAAGGTGTCGTAGAAATAGTCGCCGTAATCCTTGAACAGCAGCGACTTCTTCCAGTTTTCCGCCATCACGCCTTGCAAGGCGCGAACGAACTCCGGGCCGTCGGGGCGCGGGTTGGGCAGGGTGGAAGAGTCGTAGAAGAAAATGTACAGATCGCTGTCGGCAATCGCTGCGGTCAGCGTGGCGGTGCTTTCCAGGTCCAGGCGACGGGCACTGAACGTGAAGCGGGGATGATCGCCGGCCTGTTCGGCGATGGCGCCGGTCAGGGCTTCGTAATCGGCAGTGTGGCCGAGCAGTACCTTCGCCGAGTCGAGCCCGGCAAGGGCAGGGTGATGTTCGAGGTAGTAAAGGAAATGCGAGATCGCGCGGGGCTTATCCATGAGTCCTCCCTGACTGACCGTGAAGAAAGCGGCAGGCACGACCGGCCGGATCGTGCCTGCCCGGGGATGTCTTACAGAGGCCACATCGCCGTGCCGAACGGAACCACCGCGTCGGCTTGCATCATTTCCACGGCGGCCTCATGGGTCGGTGCTTCGAACCATTCGTCCAGTTGCAGTTCGGTGTCCAGGTCTTTTTCCAGTGCTTGCATGGTCGATCTCCTAGATGACTTTCACGGTTATGACTGGCCGGTCGAGTTGGCCGGCAAGACGTGAAGAACCTAGTTCAGGGTGTTTTGTAATGCAAAAAATTATTTATTTAAAATTTAAATAAACTTTTTATTCTGTTTTTAAGCGGCGGATTTCTTATTTGAAAACAAAAAACTAAGCGGCAACTTTCATTAGCAAGCTTGCTACCGTCAATTTGCAGACGTCCTACAGAATTTTCCGAAATGGAAAATCTGCGTTACGCCTCGTAAAGAAAAGTTTACGAAAATCACGATGAAGCCCAGTGGATTTACCCCCTTGCCGACGCTGTAAGGAAAACCTGCCGAAGCCCGGCTGCAAAGGCGTCGCGCAGGGCTCTGGCGCGCTTGTTTCAGCGCCGTTTGCAAGGTGAGATGCGCCTCATGCCTGTCGTGCAGGTACATAACAAGAAGGAGGCGCAATGAACGCCGAGATTGATCTTCACTTCTCTCCGTGGGGCGGTTTTTCGCACGTCCCCGTCGATGGCCTGCAAAGGCCTGACTCAATTTTTGCAGCCGCCCGGACATCTCGAGGCGGACCCACGCAATCCCGGCAAGCGCCACGCTGATCCAGCGGGGTCTGGCAGCAGGGGGTTAGCGGTGTACAATGCGCCGCGTTTTAACTGTGACCCTCTGCGTAATCGCAAAACCTCAAGGCCATCCGCCTTGTTCACTCCGCCGCGTCACAAGCGTGTCGGGTTCGATTTCGTCACAGATAAAAACAAACAGGTGACGCATGACCGTTGTAAGAAAGCTGAATTCCTGGTGCTTGCGCTGGGGTTTGATCGGGGTTGTCTGAAATCGCAACCTTGCAGCAACGTCTACTGAACATCATCAAACCTTGCGTGAGACCTTTTTCATGAGTGGACAACCCTCGCAATCAGGCGAGCTGAAACGCGGCCTGAAAAATCGCCACATTCAACTGATCGCCCTCGGTGGCGCGATCGGTACCGGATTGTTCCTCGGCTCGGCCGGGGTGCTGAAATCCGCCGGCCCGTCGATGATCCTCGGCTATGCCATCTGCGGCTTCATCGCCTTCATGATCATGCGCCAGCTCGGCGAGATGATCGTCGAAGAGCCGGTGGCCGGTTCCTTCAGCCATTTCGCGCACAAGTACTGGGGCGGTTTTGCCGGTTTCCTGTCGGGCTGGAACTGCTGGATTCTGTACATTCTGGTGGGCATGTCAGAGCTGACCGCGGTCGGCAAGTACATCCACTACTGGGCGCCGGACATCCCGACCTGGGTCACCGCTGCCGCCTTCTTCGTGCTGATCAACGCGATCAACCTGGCCAACGTCAAAGTCTTCGGTGAAGCCGAGTTCTGGTTCGCGATCATCAAGGTCGTGGCGATCGTCGGCATGATTGCGCTGGGCAGCTACCTGCTGGTCAGCGGCCATGGCGGCCCGCAGGCCTCGGTCAGCAACCTGTGGTCGCACGGCGGGTTCTTCCCCAACGGCGTCAGCGGTCTGGTGATGGCGATGGCGATCATCATGTTTTCCTTCGGTGGCCTGGAAATGCTCGGTTTCACCGCCGCTGAAGCCGACAAGCCGAAGACCGTGATCCCGAAAGCGATCAATCAGGTGATCTACCGCATCCTGATTTTCTACATCGGCGCGCTGGTGATCCTGCTGTCGCTGACCCCATGGGACAGCCTGCTGGCGACGCTCAACGCGTCCGGCGATTCGTACAGCGGCAGCCCGTTCGTGCAGGTGTTCTCGATGCTCGGCAGCAACACCGCCGCGCACATCCTCAACTTCGTGGTGCTGACCGCGGCGCTGTCGGTGTACAACAGCGGCACTTACTGCAACAGCCGCATGCTGCTGGGCATGGCCGAGCAGGGCGATGCGCCGAAAGGTCTGGCGAAGATCGACAAGCGCGGCGTGCCGGTGCGTTCGATCCTGGCGTCGGCAGCGGTCACGCTGGTGGCGGTGCTGCTCAACTATCTGATCCCGCAGCAGGCGCTGGAACTGCTGATGTCGCTGGTGGTTGCAACGCTGGTAATCAACTGGGCGATGATCAGCTTCTCGCACTTCAAGTTCCGTCAGCACATGAACAGGACGCAGCAGACGCCACTGTTCAAGGCGCTGTGGTACCCGTACGGCAACTACATCTGTCTGGCGTTCGTCGCGTTCATCCTTGGTGTGATGCTGCTGATCCCGGGCATCCAGATCTCGGTGTACGCGATTCCGGTGTGGGTCGTGTTCATGTGGGTCTGCTACGTGATCAAGAACAAGCGCGGTGCGCAGCAGGCGCTGCACGCGGCGAGTGCCTCCAAGTAAGCGCTGAGGCAACAAACGACAAACCCGGCCAATGTGCCGGGTTTTTTATTGCCCCTGTAGGAGCTGCCGAAGGCTGCGATCTTTTGATCTTGATCTTTAAAACAGATCAAAAGATCGCAGCCTTCGGCAGCTCCTACAGGGTTGATGGCGTATCCTGCGGGTTCTGATTACGGATGCTTTTCCATGCTGGTGATTTCCAACAACGTGCATCTGCCGGATGCCGAGATCGAATTGACGGCCATTCGCGCGCAAGGCGCCGGTGGACAGAACGTCAACAAGGTCTCCAGCGCCGTGCACCTGCGCTTCGACATTCCGGCCTCGTCCTTGCCCGAGTTCTACAAGGAGCGGCTGCTGGCGCTGCGTGACAGTCGCATCACCAGCGATGGCGTGCTGATCATCAAGGCTCAGCAATACCGCACGCAGGAAGCCAACCGTGCCGATGCGCTGGAGCGTCTGGTCGAGCTGATCCTCAGCGCCACCAAGGTCGAAAAGAAGCGCCGCCCGACCAAGCCGACCCTCGGCTCGAAGAAGCGCCGGCTCGAATCCAAGACCAAGCGCGGCAACATCAAGGCTGGTCGTGGCAAGGTGGATTTTTAAGGTTTGGCGTCCTGAAAGTGTTCCATTCCATCAGGAGCGGGCATTGTATCCATTGCGCACCACTCAACTTAAATGAGTTCCCGAATGTTGAAGTACACGTGCACATAAGAAAATCAATCAACTTTTGTTTTCTTATAACTAATCGGTCTACCAGACTGTCATATCTGACAGGTGTGCCGGATTGCTATTGCACGTTTACTGAGCTCTCTTTTCTTGATTGAGCAAAAGCAAATGAGCAACTTAATTGATGGGCGTGGTGCTCCTGATACTGATTTTGGTGTGCGCAGCGAGGTTGTTTTATATGGAGAACAAGGTCAGAGGCTTCAAGCTCGGGTCGTCACTCTCCTCTCAAATCCGAACAGGATTCTCTGCGGCGCAACTGACGAGGCGCGGCAAGAAACTTACCTGTCCATGCTTGATGAGGAAGGACGTATCGACAAAAGCTTCGGCAATTCGGGTAGTGTTGTTTTTAAACTCTCGGAATTTTTTCCTGGGTGGGATTTGGCGCAGCCCTATAGCGTGAAATTTGATAGTGTTCATAGTAAGTATGTGTTGGGGTTCTTCGCTCGTAAAGACGGCTTTAATCGTGCTACCGGCCTGGCTCGATTCGATTTGAATGGGGAGTTCGATGAAGGGTTTGGCAGCAAAGGCATCATGCTGTGGTTTCCAGATTTGAAGGAGGTTGTTCCTGCAAGTTCAGATGTTCCGAAGGTGAAGCAACTTCTGGCGGATAAGGGGCGCGACTACCACGGAACTATGGAATTATTGGACGATGGCGGCGTTTTGCTTCTGACCACGCTTGACTACAGAGGATCTTTTGATAGAGCTTATGTGGTCAAGTTAAAAAATAACGGTAGTTTGGACGTAGTGTTCGGTAATCGCGGGTATGTACTTGTTTTTCGAGGTTCATCTGCTTCGGTCATAGGGCAGGATATGTTTCGTCAAGGTGTTGGTTATGTTGTCGCCGCTTCAGAAGGCCTTCGTGATAAAAGTTGGTTTGTTGGTCGGTATGATGCCCGTGGTGATCTTGACTCCAGTTTTGGGGTCGAAGGATATTATGATGGAGTCCCTTCGGTTAAAAACGTCATTCTGAAACGCGACGATCGTTCTCAGTTTTATATTGTAGGTACTTCGGATAATGGAGTTCCGCAGTATCTATATCTCCAGCTTCAACGTCGCGGGCTCGAAGGCGAGGAAGATCCACTTTTTGGCAAACAAGGATGGGGAGGATATATCAAAGATTATTTCAGCGATATCTATATAACCAAAGCAGCCCTCTATAATTTGAAATCAACCGCCGTGGTAGCAGGTTATGCTTATTTGAGTGGCGGGTCGGATAGCCAGGCATTTATTGCCAGTCTTGAACAAGACATGGGGTGGGATGAGGGGTTTGGTGATGGTGGAAAGATTGTATTTCCAGAAAAAGATCAGATTATTCACGATCTCGCGGTCCAGGAAGATCGAAAAATTGTGTTTGTTTCCAGTAAAAATAGAGAGCGCGGTAGCTTCGCCATCTTCCGTTTGCATGGTTAGCGTATAAAAGCTGCAGGTGTTTATTGGCCATTCGGAACCACCTGAATGGCCAATATTGGGCGATTACTGAAAGTGGTGTTTTGCTGTAATGCGGTACAAATACACACTCAGGATCAGGCCGCTCAGTGAGGCGACAGCGGCAAACAGGAAGATCGAAGCAAAACCGAAGCCCGACGCAATGGCCCCAGCCAACGGCCCGGTGATCCCCAGTGACAAATCGATGAACAGCGAATAGGCGCCGACTGCCGCGCCGCGGCTGGAGGCCGGTACCAGATTCACCGCCTCCACGCCCAGCGCCGGGAACACCAGCGAGAAACCGAAACCGCTGAGTGCTGCCCCGGCCAGCGCCCAATGCGCATCCGGTGCCAGCCACAGCAGCAACAGCCCAAGGGTTTCCACCGACAGGCAGGCAATCGCCACGCGAAAGCCGCCGAGACGGTTGATCAGGTTGCCGAACAGCAGGCGCGCGCCGATGAAGCTGGCGCCGAACAGGCTCAGGCACAGCACCGCGTTATCCCAGTGCCGGGTGGCGTAATACAGGGTGATGAAGGTGGCGATGGTACCGAACCCGATCGAGCCTAGCGCCAGGCCGCAGCCGTGCGGAAAGACGCGACCGAGCACATGCATGAACGGCAAGCGCTCGCCGGCGACAATCGGCGCCGCGGTTTTCGGCCACGCCAGCAGCAGGCCCAGCGCTGCCAGCAGAATGATGCTGACGCCCATGCTCCACAATCCCAGCTGGCCGACCAGCCACACGCCGAACGGCGCGCCCACCGCCAGCGCGCCGTAACTGGCGATGCCGTTCCACGAGATGACTTTGGCGGTGTTCGCCGCGCCAACGCGGCCGATGCCCCAGCCGATCGAGCCGGAGCCGACCAGGCTTTCCGCGCTGCCCAGCACCAGACGACCGATCAACAGGCTGATCAGACTGAGCATCGGCAGGTTCGGTGTCCAGGCCGAAATCAGCATGAACACGCCGCTCAAGCCGCAACCGGCCAGCCCGATCATCACTGCGCGTTTACTGCCCTGGTTGTCGATGATTTTGCCGGCGTACGGGCGGCTGAGCAGGGTGGCGAGGTATTGCACGCTGATCACCAGACCGGCGATCACTGCGCCAAAGCCTAGGTCACTGTGGACGTAACCCGGCAGCACCGCGAGCGGAATGCCGATGTTCAGATAGCCGATAAAGGTGAAGAGAACAATAGAGACGACTTGCAGCGTGACCGCCAGGGGGCGCTGCGGTTCGGGTATAGAGGACGACATGGGGAACGATCCACGGCAAAGCAGGATTAGATAGGCTGCTTATGATACCGGCGCGGACGTGTCAGGGGCGGGGAAAAGTAAAACTATTTCCGGGCGCTGGCTTCAGGGTTTGGCCGGGGCGACCAATTGTGTGGTGACCAGAGCGGCGAGAGCGTTTTCTTCGCTGCCGAAACGGGCGAGCAGGGCGGCCTGCTTTTCCGGGGAGAGGCGCTGCCAGATCTCGATCATTTTCTCGGTGGCGCCGATCAGGACGGCGGCTTGGCTTTCAGAGAATTCGTCGGTCATGGCGGGCTCGGTTTCAGGCAGTGTGGAAAGCGCATCTTAGCGCTTTCCACACGGTCTGTACGGCGGGTTTTACTCTTCGCTGTCGGCCTGGCGGCTCTCAACGGCTTCTTTCTGCTCGGGCTGCTCCGCGCCGGCTTGTTGCGTGGTCGTCTGCTCAGGTACGTGCAGGCTTGGGAAGGGGAGATTAGGAATCTCGTGCATGGTTGCGCTCCTCGCTAAGTCTGTTGATAGATCTGGTAGATCCGCGCTTCTTGAAAGCCTGCGCAGGATACAGCAGGAAAAATGACAAACAGACTTTTAATTCAAAATAATGCGACAGATGGCCGCAGGGGGAGGCGCCGCGAACAAATGCAGGAGCTGCCGAAGGCTGCGATCTTTTGACTTTGATTTTAAAAACAAAGATCAAAAGATCGCAGCCTTCGGCAGCTCCTACAGGGTTTGTGTGGCTGGATCTATTTGCTGACGTCAGCGATGGCTTGTGCCAGCAATGCAAGGCGGGTGGCATCGATCCCGGCGACGTTGGCGCGGCCTGAGCTGACCATGTACACGCTGTGCTGCTCACGCAGCTGTTTGACCTGCTCCGGTGACAGCCCGGTGTAGGAGAACATGCCGCGTTGCACGCCAATGTGCGCAAAGCGCTCGCGCAAGCCGTGCGGTTCCAGCGCTTCGACCAGACCGCTGCGCAACTGGGCAATGCGCAGGCGCATGGCTTCCACTTCGTCGGCCCAGCGGGCTTTCAGCTCCGGATCGGCGAGGATGGTCGCGACCACGGCCGCACCGTGATCCGGTGGCGTTGACCACAGGTTGCGGGCGATGTTGGCCAGTTGACTGCGAATGTCGGTCAGCTTGTCGGCGGTTTTCGCGCAGACAATCAATGCGCCGGTGCGGTCGCGATACAGGCCGAAGTTCTTCGAGCAGGAACTGGTAATCAGCAGCTCGGGTACTTCGGCGGCGAACAGCCGGGTCGACCACGCGTCCTGCTCCAGACCATCGCCAAAGCCCTGGTAGGCAAAGTCGATCAGCGGCAGCAGGTCACGGCGACGCACGACGTCGAGCACGCGCTGCCAGTCGTCATGGTTCAGGTCGAAACCGGTCGGGTTGTGGCAGCACGCATGCAGCAGCACCACGTCGCCTTGCGGCACTTCGTTGAGCACGGCAAGCATGGCATTGACGTCGAGTCGGTTGTCGCTGCCCACGTAGGGGTAGTGACTGACCTTGACCCCGGCCGCAGCAAAGATAGTTTCGTGGATCGGCCAGGTCGGGTTGCTCAGCCACACGCCCTTGCCCGGCAGGCACTGGGCAATGAAGTCGGCCGCCAGACGCAGCGCGCCAGTGCCGCCCGGGGTCTGGGTGGCGCCGGCGCGCTGTTCGGCGATCAGCTTCGAGTCGGCGCCGAGCACCAGCTCATTGACGACCTTGCCGAACAATGGATTGCCGTGCCCGCCGATGTAGGTCTTGGTGTCCTGGCTTTCGACCAGTCGCGCCTCGGCGATTTTCACCGCTTCGGGGATCGGCGTCAGGCCCTGGGCATCCTTGTAGACGCCAACGCCGAGGTCGAACTTGCGCGGGTTAGTGTCCTGCGCATAGGCCTCCATCAAACCGAGGATCGGGTCGCCGGGTACCCGGCCGATGGCGTCGAAGTGCATTACTTGCGTCCTTCTGCGGTCTTGGCCACTTCGTCAGTGCGTGCGGCCATGATGAAGTCGTTGCGGTGCAGGCCTTTGATCGAGTGGCTCCACCAGGTCACAGTGACTTTGCCCCACTCGGTCAGCAGACCCGGGTGGTGACCTTCGGCCTCGGAGATCTCGCCGACGGCGTTGGTGAAGGCCAGTGCGTGTTTGAAGTTCTTGAACAGGAAGACCTTCTCCAGCTGCATGATGCTGTCGCGTACTTCGATGTTCCAGTCCGGGATCTGCTTGATCAGGATCGGCAGTTCTTCGTCGCTGACTTGTGGTGCATCGGCACGGCAGGCTTCGCAGTGGGCTTGGTTCAAAGTGGACATGGTGTGATTCCTGAAATCGAGTATGTTTTTTTTATAGAAACTATCGGCCCGTCAATGCCGTCACGCTAAACCAAAGTGGCGGCGACTGACAGACTCAATTGTCAGCAAAAGTCGCGGATCACGCGGCTTTCGGTTTTGGCGGAAATTTCGGTGCGTGCAACCCCAGCTGCATGCCCTGGCGGACCATGGCCATGATGTCTTCATGGGCAACGTCGAACAGGCGCTTGAGGTTTGGCAGGACGAAGTACAGCGGCTGCAGGATGTCGATGCGATACGGCGTGCGCATGGCTTCAAGCGGATCGAAGGCCTGATGCTCGGGCTCGTCCGACAGCGAGTAAACGGTCTCCTTGGGCGAGGACAGGATGCCGCCGCCGTAGATGCGTTTGCCTTGCGGGGTATCGACCAGACCGAACTCGATGGTCATCCAGTACAGGCGCGCCAGGTACACGCGCTCTTCCTTGGTGGCCTGCAGGCCGAGCTTGCCGTAGGTGTGCGTGAATTCGGCGAACCAGGGGTTGGTCAGCAGCGGGCAGTGGCCGAAGATCTCGTGAAAAATGTCCGGCTCTTGCAGGTAATCCAGTTCTTCGCGGGTACGAATGAACGTGGCCACCGGAAACTGTTTGCTGGCGAGCAATTCGAAGAAGGTCTGGAAGGGGATCAGTGCCGGGACGCGGGCAACCTGCCAACCGGTGGTCTCACCGAGCACCTTGTTGATCTCGCCCAGCTGCGGAATGCGGTCGTGGGGCAGGCCGAGTTTTTCGATACCGTCCAGGTATTCCTGGCACGCGCGACCCTCGATCACTTTCAACTGGCGGGTGATCAGCGTGTTCCACACCGCGTGTTCTTCGGCGGGGTAGTCGATAAAACCTTGCGCATCGGGCTCGCGGGCCACGTATTGCGTCTGCTTCATACTGCTCTCCTGCTAGGGGAATTCGTTCTTGTTATGTCCAGCGATGGATTCAGAATTACCTGAGAGCGGGGTGGGATGCAGCAGGTTGAATGTGCTTCTTGTAGGAAAAGCCGCTGGATTTCGTAAAAAAATCGTTACGCTTTGGCGCGTATCTCGCGTTTGCGGTGATTTTCAGGTTTGAAAGCGGCAGTGGCTGTCACATAATCTTGACAACAATCTGCGCGCCTCGACAGAAAAATGGGTTCCGGGCGCACCGCAATACCCTGTGGGAGCGAGCTTGCTCGCGAAAGCGTTAGGTCTGACACATCAATGTTGGATGTGCTGACGCCTTCGCGAGCAAGCTCGCTCCCACAGGAGTTGTGTTCAATCCCAATTTTTCGGGTCATTCATATGCGTATCAAAGTCCACTGCCAAAACCGCATCGGCATCCTGCGCGACATCCTCAACTTGTTGGTGGAGTACGGGATCAACGTGGCGCGCGGCGAGGTCGGTGGTGAGCACGGCAATGCGATCTACCTGCACTGCCCGAACCTCATCAACATCCAGTTCCAGGCGCTGCGGCCCAAATTCGAGGCGATTGCCGGGGTGTTTGGCGTCAAGCGCGTCGGGCTGATGCCCAGCGAGCGTCGGCACATGGAGCTGAACGCGTTGCTCGGCGCGCTGGAATTCCCGGTGCTGTCGATCGACATGGGCGGCTCGATCGTTGCTGCCAACCGCGCGGCGGCGCAGTTGCTCGGAGTGCGCGTGGATGAAGTGCCGGGGATTCCGCTGTCGCGCTATGCCGAGGATTTCGACCTGCCGGAACTGGTGCGCGCCAACAAATCGCGAATCAACGGCATGCGCGTCAAGGTCAAGGGCGACATCTTTCTCGCCGACATCGCGCCGCTGCAATCGGAACATGACGACAGTGAGGCCATGGCCGGTGCGGTACTGACCTTGCACCGCGCCGATCGCGTCGGCGAGCGCATCTATAACGTGCGTAAACAGGAGCTGCGCGGCTTCGACAGTATTTTCCAGAGTTCGAAGGTAATGGCCGCTGTCGTGCGTGAAGCGCGGCGCATGGCGCCGCTGGATGCGCCGCTATTGATCGAAGGCGAAACCGGCACCGGCAAAGAATTGCTCGCCCGCGCCTGTCACCTCGCCAGTCCGCGCGGGCAGTCGCCGCTGATGGCGCTTAACTGCGCAGGACTTCCGGAGTCGATGGCCGAGACCGAACTGTTCGGCTACGGCCCCGGCGCGTTCGAAGGGGCGCGCGCCGAAGGCAAGCTTGGCCTGCTGGAGCTGACGGCAGGCGGCACCCTGTTCCTCGATGGCGTCGGCGAAATGAGCCCGCGCTTGCAGGTGAAGCTGCTGCGCTTTCTGCAGGACGGCTGCTTCCGCCGGGTCGGCAGTGATGAAGAGGTGTATCTGGATGTGCGGGTGATCTGCGCGACCCAGGTCGACCTGTCCGAATTGTGCGCGCGCGGCGAGTTTCGTCAGGATCTGTATCACCGCTTGAACGTGCTGTCGCTGCACATCCCGCCGCTGCGCGAATGCCTCGACGGTTTGACTCCGCTGGTGGAGCACTTCCTCGATCAGGCCAGCCGACAGATCGGCTGCTCGCTGCCGAAACTGGCGCCGGCGGCGATGGATCGCCTCAGTCATTATCACTGGCCGGGCAACGTGCGGCAGCTGGAGAACGTGCTGTTCCAGGCGGTTTCGCTGTGCGAGGGTGGCACGGTCAAGGTCGAACACATCCGCCTGCCGGACTACGGCGTGCGTCAGCCGCTTGGCGATTTCTCGCTGGAGGGTGGGCTGGACGAGATCGTCGGGCGCTTTGAAAAAGCGGTGCTGGAGCACTTGTATTCCGAGCACCCGAGCAGTCGGCAACTGGGGAAGCGGTTGGGGGTTTCGCACACCACCATTGCCAACAAGCTGCGTGAATACGAAGTCGGTAAAGATTCTGCCGAGTAACCATTGTGGCGAGGGAGCTTGCTCCCGCTCGGCTGCGCAGCAGTCGTAAACCGGATCAATGCGGTTTGTCTGATACACCGTATTGAATGGGTTTGGGGTTGCTACGCAACCCAGCGGAAGCAAGCTCCCTCGCCACAGGTTCTTTTTCCATCTGCAAAAATCGGGATTGCCGCCTAGCGGCATAACACCGCCGGTTTTTCGACTTCGATACATTTCCAGTTCCCCCGCAAAACCCCGCAAGTCCTTTGTTTACCGGGCCGCAAGCCGCCAGAAAAAAGTTGGTCTGCAAATTGCTTATGGCTCAGCAGTACAGCGGTGGGCGGCAAACGTCCGGCATGCAGAGGAAAGAGTGTGGACAAGTACCTTTATGTGGCAATGACCGGCGCCAGTCAGAACGCACTGGCGCAAAAGGCCCATGCCAACAACCTGGCGAACATCTCCACCAATGGTTTTCAGCGCGACCTGGAGCAGGCGCGTTCGATGCCGGTGTTCGGTGACAGCTTTCCGGCGCGTGCGTTTGCCATGAGCGAACGGCCCGCCACCGACTTCACCGCCGGTTCGCTGGTGCAGACCGGCCGTGACCTCGACGTGGCCGTGACCGGCAACGGTTTTATTGCCGTGCAGAACCCCAACGGTGGTGAAAGCTACGTGCGCACCGGCAGCCTGAATATCGACGCCCTCGGCGTATTGCGCGCCGGCAACGGCATGCCGGTATTGGGCAATGGCGGTCCGATCGCCGTGCCGCCGGAGCAGCAGGTCGAAGTCGGTGAAGACGGCACCATCAGTATTCGTGCGATGGGCGAAGGCCCGCGCGTCATGGCGGAAGTCGACCGGATCAAGCTGGTCAACCCGGACATCAAGAACCTCAACAAAGGCCTCGATGGCTCGATCTACACCAAGGACGGCCAGCCGGCGCCGGCCGATGCCAACGTCAAACTGGTGTCGGGTTTCCTTGAGTCGAGCAACGTCAATGCCGTGGAAGAAATGACCTCGGTGCTGGCTCTGGCCAAGCAGTTCGAGTTGCACGTCAAGATGATGAACACCGCCAAAGACGACGACCAGGCCATGGCTCGGGTCTTGCAGATCAGCTAATTATCAGAACGTCGCGCCGTAAAACAGGCGCACGAGGAGAATCGAATGCTTCCGGCTCTATGGGTTGCCAAAACCGGTCTGTCCGCCCAGGACACCAACCTGACCACCATTTCCAACAACCTGGCGAACGTCTCGACCACGGGTTTCAAACGTGACCGTGCCGAGTTCCAGGACCTGCTGTACCAGATCAAGCGTCAGCCAGGCGCCCAGTCGACCCAGGACAGCGAACTGCCGTCGGGTCTGCAACTGGGTACCGGTGTGCGCATCGTCGGCACCCAGAAAAACTTCACCGCCGGCAGCCTGCAAACCACCGAGCAGCCGCTGGACATGGCCATCGACGGTCGCGGTTTCTTCCAGATCCTGCAGCCGGACGGCACCACGTCCTACACCCGTGACGGCACCTTCCACCTCGACTCCAATGGCCAGATCGTCAACGCCAGCGGTTTCGCCCTGGAGCCGGCCATCGTCATCCCGAACAACGCGCAGAGCTTCACCGTCGGCACCGACGGCACCGTGTCGATCACGGTGCCAGGCAACCCGGCCGCTCAGGTGATCGGCAACCTGCAAACCGCCGACTTCATCAACCCGGCCGGTCTGCAGGCAGTGGGCAACAACCTGTTCCTGGAAACCGCTGCTTCCGGCGCGCCGCAAATCGGCACCCCGGGCCTGAACGGTTTTGGTACCACGCTGCAGAACACCCTGGAAGGTTCCAACGTCAGCACCGTTGAAGAGATGGTCAACATGATCACCACTCAGCGCGCCTACGAGATGAACTCCAAGGTGATCTCCACCGCCGACCAGATGCTCTCGTTCGTAACGCAGAATCTGTAATCAAGTCTATGGGGCGGCCTGAGGCCGCCAGCAACACCGTGAGGTAGGGTCATGAAACGCTTCGTATCTGTTCTGGCATTGGGTGGGGTCGTCTCGCTCGCGGGCTGCGTCGCACCGACGCCCAAGCCCAATGACCCTTACTACGCTCCGGTGTTGCCGCGCACGCCATTGCCGGCGGCGGCCAACAACGGCTCGATCTATCAGGCCGGTTTCGAACAGAACCTGTACAGCGACCGCAAGGCGTTCCGGGTCGGTGACATCATCACCATCACCCTCAACGAGAAGACTCAGGCGAGCAAGAACGCCAACTCCCAGGTGGCCAAGAACAGCAAGACCGGCATCGGCCTGACTTCGCTGTTCGGCGGCAGTGGCACCACCAACAACCCGTTGGGTGGCAATGACCTGAGCCTGGACGTCGGCTACAGCGGCGACCGTGCGACCAAGGGCGACAGCAAGGCGGCGCAGGGCAACACCCTGACCGGTTCGATCACCGTGACCGTGGCCGATGTGCTGCCCAACGGCATCATCGCCGTGCGCGGTGAGAAGTGGATGACCCTCAATACCGGCGACGAGCTGGTGCGGATCGCAGGTCTGGTGCGTGCCGATGACATCGCCACCGACAACACCGTGTCGTCGACCCGCGTCGCCGATGCGCGCATCACCTACTCGGGCACCGGTTCGTTTGCCGATGCGAGTCAGCCAGGCTGGTTCGACCGTTTCTTCCTCAGCCCGCTGTTCCCTTTCTAGGTGGCTACGTTGAATCTGAAAAGCTTCATGCTGGCGGCGGCCATGATGTCCGCAGCCTTTGGTGCCCACGCCGAGCGGCTGAAAGATATCGCCAGCATTTCCGGCGTGCGTTCCAACCAGTTGATCGGTTACGGCCTGGTGGTCGGGCTTAACGGCACCGGCGACCAGACGACGCAAACCCCGTTTACCCTGCAGACCTTCAACAACATGCTCTCGCAGTTCGGCATCAAGGTGCCGCCAGGGTCGGGCAACGTGCAGTTGAAAAACGTCGCGGCGGTGTCGGTGAGTGCCGATCTGCCGGCGTTCGCCAAACCGGGGCAGCAGGTCGACATCACCGTGTCTTCGATCGGTAACTCCAAGAGCCTGCGCGGCGGCACCCTGTTGCTGACCCCGCTCAAGGGTATCGACGGCAACGTCTACGCCATCGCTCAGGGCAACCTGGTGGTCGGTGGTTTCGATGCCGAAGGTCGTGATGGTTCGAAGATCACCGTCAACGTTCCGTCGGCCGGTCGTATTCCGGGTGGTGCGTCGGTCGAGCGTTCGGTGCCGAGCGGTTTCAACCAGGGCAACAGCCTGACGCTGAACCTCAACCGTTCCGACTTCACCACTGCCAAGCGCATCGTCGACAAGATCAACGACATGCTCGGCCCTGGCGTGGCGCAAGCCATCGACGGTGGCTCGATCCGGGTGACGGCGCCGCTGGATCCGAGCCAGCGCGTCGACTATCTGTCGATCCTCGAAAACCTTGAAGTCGACCCGGGTCAGGCGGTGGCGAAAGTCATCATCAACTCGCGTACCGGCACCATCGTGATCGGCCAGAACGTGAAAGTTTCGCCGGCGGCCGTGACCCACGGCAGCCTGACCGTGACCATCACCGAAGACCCGATCGTCAGCCAGCCGGGCCCGTTGTCCAATGGGCAGACCGCCGTGGTGCCACGCTCGCGGGTCAATGCCCAGCAGGAAGCCAAGCCGATGTTCAAGTTCGGCCCGGGCACCACCCTCGACGAAATCGTGCGGGCGGTGAACCAGGTTGGCGCGGCACCGGGTGACCTGATGGCCATTCTCGAAGCACTGAAGCAGGCCGGCGCGTTGCAAGCCGACCTGATCGTGATCTGAGGACGGCGACCATGGATATGCGCAAAGGCAGTCTGGTGGGCACGGGCGATTCGGGGTCGTACTCCGACCTCAATCGTCTGAACCAGCTCAAGGTCGGCGACAAGAACAGCGACGCGAACATGCGCAAGGTGGCGCAGGAGTTCGAATCGCTGTTCCTCGGCGAAATGCTCAAGTCGATGCGTTCGGCCACCGAGGCGCTGGGTAAAGACAACCCGATGAACACCCCGGCGGCCAAGCAATATCAGGAAATGTACGACCAGCAACTGGCGGTGTCGCTGTCCCGCGAGGGCGGTGGTATCGGTCTGGCCGACGTGCTGATGAAGCAGATGTCGAGGAACAAGCCGCTGGCGCCGGGTGAGGCTGCAGCCGCGTCCGCCGCCAAGCAAGAGGCGGCGAAAGCCGCTGCGGTGCAGACCCCGATTGCTGCCGGCACCACCGCCACCAGCGGGCCGTTATCGCGGCTCAATGGCGAGCGTCCGTTGTGGGCCTCGCGTTCCGGGCGTGTCGCCAATACCGAAGCCTCGCACAGCAATGACATGGCGATGATCAACAAGCGTCGCCTGGCGCTGCCACCAAAGCTGGCCGATCGTTTGCTCGCCGGTCTGGTGCCGTCGGCCACGCCGGCCGCCGCCAATGCGTTGCCGCAACGCACCGCGACCACGGCCGCCACCGGCGCCGGCCCGCTGTACAACGGCGACTGGCTGAGCCGTGCCGAAGACGCCAAGGCGTCCGGCGGGCAGATGCAGATTTACGGCCGGGCAATGGCGCAGATTCCGCTGGCGCCGGCCAAGCGCGCCTTCAGCTCCGCCGACGAATTCGTCAACACCATGCTGCCGATGGCCAAAGAAGCCGCCGCGCGTATTGGCGTCGATCCGCGTTATCTGGTGGCGCAAGCCGCACTGGAAACCGGCTGGGGCAAATCGGTCATGCGCGCCCAGGATGGCAGCAGCAGTCACAACCTGTTCGGGATCAAGGCCAGCAGCAACTGGACCGGCGATTCGGCCCGGGCGATCACCAGCGAGTTCCGCAACGGGCAGATGGTCAAGGAGACGGCGCAGTTCCGTTCCTACGCCTCGTACAAGGACAGTTTCCACGATCTGGTGACTTTGCTGCAGACCAACAATCGCTATCAAGATGTGGTGAAGTCGGCCGATAACCCAGAACAGTTTGTACGCGAGTTGCAAAAGGCCGGTTACGCGACCGACCCGAACTACGCGACGAAGATTTCGCAGATAGCCAAGCAGATGAACAGTTTCGAAAACTACGCTGCGGCCGGCGTTTCCACGACGCCTCTATAAACATACGGTAAGGTTTGAATCATGAGTTTGCTCAATATCGGGATGTCGGGGTTGGCCGCGAGCTCTTCCTCTCTGGCGACGACAGGTAACAACATTGCCAACGTCGACACCGCCGGTTATTCACGCCAGCAAACCGTGCAGGGCACCAAGGCCTCGCAGCAGTTCGGCAACGTCTTCATCGGTACCGGTACCACCCTGGCTGACGTGCGCCGGGTCTACAACTCTTACCTCGAAAACCAGCTGCATACCGCCACCTCGCTCAACAGCGAAGCGGCTGCGTACGGTGCCCAGGCCACTGCGCTGGATGCCTCGATGTCCGATACCAACACTGGCCTGACCGGTGTGCTGCAGAAGTTCTTCACCACAATGCAGGGCGTGGCGACCTCGGCCACTGACGACACTTCTCGTCAGTCGGTGCTGACGGGTGCGCAGGCGCTGACCAGCCGTTTCAATGCGCTGGCCAAACAGCTGAACGATCAGAACACCACGATCAACGGCAACCTGGGCGACATGACCTCCCAGGTCAACAAACTGGCGACTTCGATTGCCAACCTGAACCAGAAGATCGGCGAGATTTCCACCAGCGGCGGCCAGCCGAACGACCTGCTCGACACCCGTAACGAAGCGGTGCGCCAGCTCTCCGAGCTGACCGGTGCACAGGTCGTCGAACGTGGCACCAGTTTTGACGTGTATATCGGCACCGGCCAGCCGCTGGTGATCGGCAACACCACCAACACCCTGAGCACCGTGCCGAGCAAGGACGATCCGACGCGCATGGCCATTCAGATGGACCGTGGCTCAAGCGTCATCGACATCACGTCGGCCATGAGCGGCGGCGAAATCGGCGGCCTGCTGACCTATCGCAAGGAAGTGCTCGATCCGTCGCTCAATGAGCTGGGGCGTGTCGCGCTGGTCGTCGCCGATCAGATCAACAGCCAGCAAGCCCAGGGCATCGACAAGAACGGTGACTTCGGCGCAGCGCTCTTCAACAACATCAACAGTGCCGCGCTGGTCAGTCAGCGCAGCATTGCGCAGTCGGGCAACAGCGCAGGCTCGGGCAACCTCGATGTCACCATCAAGGACACCGGCAAGCTGACCACCAGCGATTATCAGGTGACCTTCACCAGCGCCACCAACTATTCGGTCAAGCGCTCCGATGGCACCGACATGGGCTCGTTCAGCACCACGACGACGCCACCGCCGGTGATCGACGGCTTCACCCTGGCCCTCAACGGCGGCGCCCTGAGCGCTGGCGACACCTTCAAGGTGACGCCGACCCGTAACGCGGCCAGTTCCATCCAGACCGTGCTGACCGATCCGAAGAAAATCGCTGCGGCAGCACCGCTGACCGGGGTGGCCAGTGCCAACAACTCCGGTACCTACACCCAGCCGACGCTGACCGATTCGATCGACATCTACAACCCGGCGTCGCAGACCGAGTTGCAGAATGCGCTCAAATATTCGACGCCGGTCAAACTGGTGTTCGGTGCGGTCGCCAGCGGCAGCCAGTCGTACAACATGGTCGACGCCAAGGGCAACACCATCGGTTCGGGCACCATCGTGCCGGGGCAGGCCAACACCTTGAACCTCAAGGTCGGCATGGTCGACTCCACCGGTGCGCCGGTGATGGACACCACTGTCACGCCGAACGTGCAGAAGACCTTCACCGTGCAGACCACCGTGGGCGCGACGCCGAAGTCCGGCGAGACCTTCACCATCAACCTGACCGGCGCAGCCTCTTCGGACAACCGCAACGCCCAGGCGCTGGTTGGCCTGCAGACCAAGCAGACCGTGGACACCGGCAGCGGCAGCAAAGGCATCAGCTTGACCGACGCCTACAACAAACTGGTGACCAACGTCGGTACCAAGGCTGCGCAGAGCAAGTCCGACAGCGACGCCACTTCGGTGATCCTCGATCAGGCCAAGGGCGCGCGCGATTCGCTGTCCCAGGTCAACCTCGATGAAGAGACCGGCAACCTGGTCAAGTATCAGCAGTACTACACAGCGTCTTCGCAGATCATCAAAGCTGCGCAGGAAACTTTCGCCACGCTGATCAACAGTCTTTAAGGAGTCGTAATTCATGCGCATTTCCACCGCCCAGTATTACGCGACGCAAGCTGCTCAATATCAGCGCAACTACAGCAAGACGGTCGCGACCGCCAACGAAGCGAGCAGCCTGCAGCGCATCAACACCGCTGCCGACGATCCGATCGGCGCCGGTCGTCTGCTCAAGCTGGGTCAGCAAAGTGCGATGCTCGACCAGTATCAGGGCAACATCGACACCACCAAGAGCGCGCTGACCGTGCAGGAGTCCACATTGAACTCCATCACCACGGCACTGCAGCGCGCCAAGGAAATCGGCCTGGCGGCCAACAACGGCATCGCCACCGATGCTGACCGCAAGGCGTACGCGGCGGAACTGGGCCAGATCCAGCAACAGGTGCTGGGCCTGATGAATTCCAAGGACGCCAACGGCAACTATCTGTTCTCCGGTTCCAAGACCGATACCGCGCCGTACTCGCAGAACGTCGACGGCACCTACACCTACAACGGTGACCAGACTCAGATCAACCTGGGCATTGGTGACGGCATGTCGGTCGCGACCAACACCACCGGTTGGGATGCGTTCCAGCAGACCATCAACACCAGCCGCACCCAGACCAACATGACCGCTCCGGCGGTGGATGACGGTCGTGTGGTGCTGTCCAACGGTACGGTCGGCACAGCGGCGACATACAACGCCAAATTCTCCGGCGGACAGCCATACACTGTCAGTTTTGTCAGCAGCACCCAGTTGAAGATCACCGATGCCCTGGGCAACGACGTGACGTCCGAAGCCAGCCAGAACGGCGTGATCAGCAACAGCAACGGCACCAACCAGGCCGTCAGCTTCCGCGGCGTCGACTTGAAGTTGAACATCAACCTCAAGGCCGGTGACACCAATCCGGACGCGGTCATCGCCGGTCACAGCTTCCAGCTGTCGGCCACGCCTGACTCTTTCACCACCGCGCGCAGCCCCGGCAACCCGTCGACCGCAGTGATCACCGGCGCCAGCGTGACCGACCAAGCGGCCTACAGTGGGGCTTTCCCGTCGGGCGGCGGTGCGGTGCTGAAGTTCACCAGCGCCACCGACTTCGATCTGTACGCGGCCCCCGTGACCGCTGACAGCAAACCGGTGTCCTCGGGCACCATGGTCGGTGGCAACGCCACGGCTGCCGGTGTGACTTTCGCCATCGGCGGTACGCCGGGCGCGGGCGATCAGTTCTCGATCCAGTCCAACAACCACCAGACCCAGAACGTGCTCGACACCCTGGGCCAGATGGTCACGGCGCTGAACCTGCCGGTCGATGGTGATCCGGTGGTCAAGCAGAAATTCCAGGGGGCCATGGAATCGGCGTTGGGCAATCTCGACAGCGCTTCCAACCAGATTGGCGCTGCGGTGACCTCGATCGGTGCTCGCGGGCAGTCGCTCGACGACCAGGACACGACTAACCAGAGTCTGATCCAGGCCAATACCATGACCCAGGGTTCGATCCGTGACTCGGATCCGGCCGAGGTGATGACCCGCCTGACGTTGCAGCAGACCATGCTGCAAGCCTCGCAATTGGCCTTCAGCAAAATCAGTCAGTTGGGTCTGTTCAACAAGATCTGACACTGAACGGGCGCGCGAGCGCCCGTTTGCCCAGTTCCTCAGTTAATGTTTTTTGCGGTTTCATGGGCTCGCTTTACCGAGCGGGCTCGTACCGCCTGCGAGCCCGCCGTGAATTCACTTCCCCTCGTCAGCCTTGTCATTCCTGCCTTCAACCCGCGCTTCTTCGAGCGCGCATTGCGCAGCGCCGTCAGCCAGGGCTATGGCCATCTCGAAATCATCGTGTGTGATGACAGTCGTGGTCCTGAAATAGAAGCCATCGTCGCGGCGATAACCGAGCAGAGCGGGGTTGTCGTGCATTACGTGCGTAACCCGCGCACCCTGGGCATGGTCGGCAATCTGCAAGCCTGCCTGGATCTGGCCCAGGGCGAATTCATCAAGTTTTTGTGTGACGACGATCAGCTGTTCGCCAGCTGTATCGAGCGTCAGGCTGATGTCTTGGCCAATCGTGACGAAGTCAATCTGGTGCTGGCCCAGCGTCTGTTCTGGGACGCCGACGACATGGTCCTGCCTTCACGCCTGGAAAATACGCCACTGTCGCCGGTCAGTGGGTTGTTCAAGGGGGAGGACCTGCTGGCGCTCTTCGAGACGTTCCCGTCGAACCTTCTCGGTGGTTTCAGTAATGCCCTGTTCCGCCGCGCCGACGTTGTCGAATTGCTGCCGGCGTTGACGCAGCCGGGCCACTGTTTTGTGGCGAGCCTGGATTTCGCATTGTTCGTGTGTCTGCTGCGACGCGGCAACGCGGTGATCTCCAACCATGTCTTGAGTATCGAACGCCTGTATCCGGATCGCCTGAGTGGCCAGCAAGTGATGAAGGATGCTCTGGCCGTCGAGCAGCAATGGCTGCTGCAAATGCTCAAGGCGCGCAGCGGCGAATCGGCGCCCGCCAAGGGCTGGGTGCGTTATGTGCCCATGCCCAAGGCAGATGAGTCGCCCCGGGTCTGGGTGGAGCTGCCGCTGAGCCGCACGCTGGGCACCAAACAAAGTGCGCAGATCTGGCAGGTCGGCGCGGACAGCCAGAGTTTTGCCGAACTCTATGCGCAATGGCTGGAGTGCCGCAGGCTCAGCGACGTGCAGAACAGACTGCTGCCGGACACGCTGGCGAGCTGGCCGTCCACGCCGCGAATCGTGCCAGTCGTGGTGGATGAGCAGGGCAGTTCGGCGGCGCTGGAACGCACCCTGGAGAGTCTCGCCGCGCAGGTCTATCCACCCGAGTTGACGCTGGTACTGTCCACCGATTGTTCCGAGCCGGTACTGGACGGTCGGGTGTTCCATTTGCCGTTGCAGGACGATTACCTGCAACAGATCAATCAACTGCTGCCGCAGCTGGAAGGTGCTGACTGGTTTTATCTGCTGCGCGCCGGTGATCGTCTGGTGCCCCCGGCCCTGCTGATGATGGCCGAGCGCATCGCCTTCAACAGCGCCCTGCATTGTCTGTACAGCGATGAAGGCAGCTTGCGCGCAGGGGAATCGGTGGAGCCGGCATTCAAGCCCGACTTCAACCTGGATCTGCTGCGCAGCTACCCTTATGTCGGCCGCGCGCTGGCTTTCCGGCGCGAGGTTTTTCTGACGCTCGGCGGTTTCGATTCGACCTTCACTGAGCTTGCGCCTCACGACATGCTCTGGCGCATGGTTGAGGATCACGGCACCCAGGCGGTCGGACACCTGGCCGAGATTGCCATCGAGTCGACATTCGACCTGACCCAGTGGCTGTCGCTGCCGGCCGTGACGCAAAACAATTCACGATTGCTGTCGGCTCATCTTGACCGTCTGGGTATCTCCCACGACCTGCGCCGAGGCAGTGTCGACCTGCTCAATCGAGTCGATTATCGGCATGCGCATCGGCCGCTGGTCTCGATCATCATTTCGACCCGCGACCAGATTGCGGCGCTGCAACGCTGCGTCGAGAGCCTGCTGGAAAAAACCGCTTACAGCGAATATGAGCTGCTGCTGGTCGACAATGGCAGTCAGACCGCCGAGGCCCGTGCCTGGCTGGACGGCATGGCGCAATTGGGCAGCGAGCGTGTACGCGTGCTGAGTTACCCACAGCAGGGCAATGTCGCCGCATTGCGCAACTTTGCCGTGAGTCAGGCAAGGGGCGAATACGTCCTGCTGCTCAATCCTTATACGGTGATCACTCAGGCTGACTGGCTCGACGAACTGCTCAATCACGCGCAGCGCCCGGAAGTCGGCATCGTCGGTGCCAAGCTTTTCAATCCTGATGGCTATGTTTTGCATGCGGGTCTGGTGCTCGGTTTGCAGGGGCCGGCCGGCTTGCCGTTCTATGGCCAGTCGATGCAATCCTCCGGCTACATGTTCCGTTTGCAGGTGGTTCAGGATCTGAGCGCCGTTGGCGCCGATTGCCTGATGGTGCGCAAGTCAGTGTTCGATGCAGTGGGCGGCCTGGATGAGCAGAGCCTGCCGCGCATGCTGTATGAAGTGGATCTGGCGCTGCGCGTAGCCCGCCAGGGTTATCTGGTGGTGTGGACACCCTATGCGGCGCTGGCGCTGGGCGCGCAGCCAGTCGATGCGGTCAACGATGAGGAAGGGGTCTCGCACAATCAGCAAGAAGAAACGTTCTTCAAGCGCTGGCTGCCGGTCGTTGCCCGTGACCCTGCCTACAATCCCAATCTGTCTTTGCACAAGCACACGGGCTCAAGCTTCACGCTCGAACCGGGCCTGCGCACCGGCTGGAGTCCTTTCAGCACTGGCACCCAGCCGAAGATTCTCGGGTTGCCGATCAATGCCTCGGCGATCGGTCACTATCGTGTCACGCAACCGCTGATCGAACTCGAAGCGGCAGGGCGGGTGCAAGGGCAGATTCGCTATAGCGTGAACCTGCCGCCGATCGTTGAAATCGAGCGCATGTCGCCTGATGTAATCGTTCTGCAAGGGCGTTACACAGAGGCGTCGGTCAACGAAATGCCGGTGCTGCGCAACTACTTCAATGCGCGTCGCATCTACGAGCTGGATGACTACGTCATTGATGTGCCGCATCGCAATGCGCATATCCGCAACATGCCGGACAAGTATGAAATGGAACGCATTGTTCGCCGGGCAATCGGCATGTGCGACCGTGTCGTGGTTTCGACTCAGCCACTGGCCAACGCATTGTCGGACATGCATCACGACATTCGCGTCGTACCGAACATGTTGGCGAAAGAGTTCTGGTGCAACCTGCGCAGCCAGCGCCGCACTTCGAAAAAGCCTCGTGTCGGCTGGGGCGGCGGCACCAGTCACCATGGTGACCTGGCGGTGATCGCCGATGTCGTGCGCGAACTGGCCGATGAGGTCGACTGGGTGTTTTTCGGCATGTGCCCGGACGACCTGCGTCCCTACATGCATGAGTTCCACGGGGTGATTCCCCTTGATGCGTACCCCGCGAAACTGGCCAGCCTCAATCTCGATCTGGCCCTGGCACCGCTGGAGTTCCACATCTTCAACGACTGCAAGAGCAACCTGCGTCTGCTGGAGTACGGCGCCTGCGGCTATCCGGTGATCTGCACCGACACCGAGGCCTATCGCGGTTACCTGCCGTGCACACGGATCAAGACCAACACCACGGATGAATGGCTGCAGGCAATCCGCATGCACCTGGCCGACCCGGATGCGAGCTACCGCATGGGCGACGAGTTGCGCGAGGTGGTGCTGCGCGACTACATCTTGCGCGGCGACAATCTGCGTTACTGGGAGAATGGCTGGCTGGCGGATTGATCGGTTCGTCCGGGCAGTAGCGAAAAACAGGCGACTTTCACAGTCGCCTGTTTTTTTTTGCCTGCCTGTTCGTCTTTATTTCATTCTCGATACATTTCTTTTCGGCGGGCTCAAGGATTGGGTATTTCCTGTCGATATCAACACAATCGCTGTTCCAGAAAATTTCGCCGCGATGACGTGTGATCGCCACGCTGGCCTGTACCGGTTCACAAACAAGGCAAGGAAGAAGTAATGGCAGTTATAAACGGGACAAACGGCGCGGATACGCTGAACGGTACCAGTGACGATGATCAGATCAATGGTCTGGATGGCAACGACCTGATCAAGGGCAGTGCCGGTGCGGACAAGATCGATGGTGGGGCCGGTTTTGATACGGTGGATTACTCGGCTTCCACAGCGGGGGTCAATATCGACATCCGGCCGGGTACCGGTCTGGCCGGTGTTGGCGGCGACTCGCAGGGCGACACCCTGACCAACGTCGAAAAAGTCATCGGCTCGGCGTTCAACGATAGCTTCACTACTGACGCCTACCTCTTCGCCACTTACGAAGGTGGTGCGGGGGACGATATCTACTACGTCAACGGCGGTGGCGTAACCGTCATCGAGCAGGCCGGCGGCGGCAACGATGAAGTACGTGTCAGCTACAAGGATCATATGCTGGCGGCCAACGTCGAGCGCCTGACCTATACCGGCACCGGTTCGTTCACCGGCTGGGGCAATGCCAGCGACAACATCATCACCGGCGGCAACGGCAACGACGTGTTCTATGGCGGTGGCGGTGCCGACCAGTTCTTCGGTGGCGCCGGTCGCGACACCGTGTCGTATCTGGACAGCACGGTGGCCATGAACATCAACCTGAAAACCGGGGTCATCTCGGGGATCGGCGCGGGCGATACGTTCAACGACATCGAAGTCATCGCGGGCTCCAAATACAACGACACCTTCGTGGTCGACAGCCGGATTTCGGGCGTCGATGGCGGTGAAGGTTTTGACACCGTCGATTATTCGACGTCGGCTGCCGGCGTGAACGTCGACATCCGTCCGGGCACCGGTTTGCCAGGTGTCGGCGGCGATTCGCAGGGCGTGACCCTGACCAACGTCGAGAAAGTCATCGGTTCGGCGTTCAACGATAGCTTCACTACTGACGCTTATCTCTTCGCAACCTACGAAGGTGGTGCAGGGGACGACATCTACTACGTCAACGGCGGTGGCGTAACCGTCATCGAGCAGGCCGGCGGCGGCAACGATGAAGTACGCGTCAGCTACAAGGACCATACGCTGGCGGCCAACGTCGAGCGCCTTACCTACACCGGCACTGGCTCGTTTACCGGTTGGGGCAATGCCAGTGACAACATCATCACTGGCGGCAGCGGCAACGACGTGTTCTATGGCGGTGGTGGTGCCGACCAGTTCATTGGTGGCGCCGGTCGCGACACCGTGTCGTACCTGGACAGCACCGTGGCAGTCAACATCAACCTGAAAACCGGGGTCAACTCGGGGATCGGCGCAGGCGATACCTACAACAGTATCGAAGTGATCGCCGGTTCCAAATACAACGACACCTTCGTGGTCGATAGCCGGATTTCGGGCGTCGATGGCGGTGAAGGTTTCGATACCGTCGATTATTCGACGTCGGCTGCCGGCGTGAACGTCGACATCCGTCCGGGCACCGGTTTGCCAGGTGTCGGCGGCGATTCGCAGGGCGTGACCCTGACCAACGTCGAGAAAGTCATCGGCTCTGCTTTCAACGATAGCTTCACCACTGACGCTTATCTCTTCGCAACCTACGAAGGTGGTGCAGGGGACGATATCTACTACGTCAACGGCGGTGGCGTAACCGTCATCGAGCAGGCTGGCGGCGGTAACGATGAAGTGCGCGTCAGCTACAAGGACCATACGCTGGCGGCCAACGTCGAGCGTCTGACCTACACCGGCACTGGCTCGTTTACCGGCTGGGGGAATGCCAGCGACAACATCATCACCGGCGGCAGCGGCAACGACATGCTGTACGGCGGTGGCGGTGCCGACCAGTTCTTCGGCGGTGCCGGTCGCGACACCGTGTCGTATCTGGACAGCACGGTGGCGGTCAACATCAACCTGAAAACCGGGGTCAACTCGGGGATCGGTGCAGGCGACACCTACAACAGTATCGAAGTGATTGCCGGTTCCAAATTCAACGACACCTTTGTGGTCGATAGCCGGATTTCGGCTGTTGATGGCGGTGAAGGTTTCGACACCGTGGACTACTCGACTTCGAGCGCGGCCGTGAATATCGATATCCGTCCGGGCACCAGCCTGCCGGGCGTCGGTGGCGACTCGCAGGGCGTGACCCTGACCAACGTCGAGAAAGTCATCGGCTCGGCATTCAACGATACCTTCACCACGGATGCCTACCTCTTCGCCACTTACGACGGGGGAGCGGGCGACGATATCTATTACGTCAACGGCGGTGGCGTAACGGTCATCGAGCAGGTCGGTGGCGGCAACGATGAAGTGCGCGTCAGCTACAAGGAACACACACTGGCGGCTAACGTCGAGCGCCTGACTTACACCGGTACGGCTGCGTTTACCGGCTGGGGCAATGCCAGCGACAACATCATCACCGGGGGTAACGGCAACGACATGCTGTACGGCGGTGGCGGTGCCGACCAGTTCTTCGGCGGTGCCGGTCGCGACACCGTGTCGTATCTGGACAGCACGGTGGCAGTCAACATCAACCTGAAAACCGGGGTCAACTCGGGGATCGGTGCAGGCGACACCTACAACAGCATCGAAGTCATCGCCGGCTCCAAATTCAACGACACCTTCGTGGTCGATAGCCGGATTTCGGGTGTTGATGGCGGTGAAGGTTTCGACACCGTGGACTACTCGACTTCCAGCGCGGCCGTGAATATCGACATCCGACCGGGCACCAGCCTGCCGGGCGTCGGTGGCGATTCGCAGGGCGTGACCCTGACCAATATCGAGAAAGTCATCGGTACGGCGTTCAACGATACCTTCACCACGGATGCCTACCTCTTCGCCACTTACGACGGTGGTGCGGGCGATGACATCTACTACGTCAACGGCGGTGGCGTAACGGTCATCGAGCAGGCTGGTGGCGGCAACGATGAAGTGCGCGTCAGCTACAAGGACCATACGCTGGCGGCCAACGTCGAGCGCCTGACTTACACCGGTACCGGCTCGTTCACCGGTGTGGGTAATGCGATTGACAACATCATCACCGGCGGCAATGGCAATGACCTGCTTTACGGTGGCGGTGGTGCCGACCAGTTCATTGGTGGTGGAGGCATGGACACGGTGTCCTACGACGACAGCACTGTAGGCGTCAGCATCAACTTGAAAACCGGTGTCAGTACCGGGATCGCGACGGGCGACACCTACAACAGCATCGAGGCATTCACAGGCTCGAAGTACAACGACATCTTCGTTGGCAGCTCCGTAGCGCTGGCAATCAACGGCGGTACCGGCCTGGATATGGTCAGCTACGAGTCGTCAGACAGTGCCGTCACCATCGACCTGAAAACCAACGTCAATGCCGGCGATGCTGCTGGCGATACCTTCACCAATATCGAGATCTTCCAGGGCAGCAGCTTTGCCGACACCTTGTCCGGAACGGCGATCAACGACAATTTCATCGGTGGCGGCGGCGCCGACGTGATTGACGGGCGTGAAGGGATCGACACGGTCTGGTACATCAACAACACCACGGCGGTGAACATCAACCTGCAGACCGGCGTCAATCAGGGCGGTGATGCACAAGGCGATGTGCTCATCAATGTCGAAAGCATCATCGGTACCAACTTCAACGACACGCTGACCGGCAACGCACTGGCCAACGGCCTTGAAGGCGGTCTGGGCAACGACACCATTTACGGTGGCGATGGCAACGATGTCATTTACGGCAGTTTCTACACCCAGCTCGGGCCGTTCGCGGTCGACGTCGCTGCCGCTGGGCCGCAAGCCGACATGCTGTACGGCGGCAATGGCAATGACCTCATCATCAGCGCTCCGGATGACCGTGGAACGTTCGCCTTTGGTGAAGCCGGCAATGACACGATCCAGGTTGTCAGCGGTACTGCTGATGGTGGCGACGGTAGCGATGATTTGCTCGGTACCGGCGAAAACTTCGTGCTGCTTGGTGGCGCGGGCAATGACGCGCTGACTTTAGGCGGTAAAGTTACTTACCCTTGGCAAATGAAAGCCACCGGTTTTGCCAACGGCGGCGAAGGCGGCGATACCTATATCGTCAATACCGGCCTGCTGGTAACCATCCGTGATGATGGCACTAGCGGTACGGACACGCTGATCCTGAACAACATCCGTTCGGCTGATACGTTGCAACTGGAACGGGTGGGCAACGACCTGTACCTCAATGACGGCAGTTTCCCACCGTCTGATCCAACCGCCCAAGGCGTAAAACTGCAGGACTGGTTCGCTGGCTACAACACCATCGAGCACTTCATGGCAGCCAACGGTGATGTTCTGCCGATCAATGACGGATTCAGCATGTTTGGCTGATCCGTTCCAATCGTTGTAACAGCTCGATGAAAGGGATGAATCCGATGACGGATTCATCCCTTTTTTCAAGGCCGCACGTCCTGCCACACACTGCGCACCGAGCTGGCGCGTTTCCTGCAAGTCCCCCTCAAATCGCCATAAAACGAGCGCTTGCGGTCATCGCCGCGGCGCCGCCAGCGGCAAAAGGTTTGGCCAGAAGGCGCGCGCCGCTCAAGAAAGCTCTGCGCAGCCCGGTGAAGAACAAGAGGGGAGACGATGAAGGCAGTAATTTTGGCGGGTGGCCTCGGCACGCGCATCAGTGAAGAGTCGCACCTCAAGCCCAAGCCGATGATCGAGATCGGCGGCAAGCCAATTCTCTGGCACATCATGAAGCAGTATTCCGCTCACGGAATCCACGACTTCGTGATCTGCCTGGGCTACAAGGGCTACGCGATCAAGGACTTCTTCGCCAATTACTTCCTGCACACTTCCGACGTCACGTTCAACATGCGCGAGAACCGCATGGACGTGCATCAGAATTACAGCGAGCCATGGAGTGTCACCCTCATCGACACCGGCGAGGAAACCATGACCGGTGGCCGTCTGCTGCGTGCCGGCCGTTATCTGAAGGATGAAGAGGCGTTCTGCTTCACTTACGGCGACGGCGTTTCCGATCTGAACATTCGCCAGTTGGTCGAGTACCACAAGGCCCATGGCCGCCTGGCGACCGTGACGGCGGTGCAACCACCGGGTCGTTACGGCGCCCTGGAGCGCCAGGGTGATCAGGTCCTCGGTTTCACTGAAAAACCACGCGGTGACGGCGGCTGGATCAATGGCGGGTTTTTTGTCCTGTCGCCAAAAGTGTTGCCGTATATCGCGGGTGATGAAACCACCTGGGAGGCTGAGCCATTGGCACGGCTGGCCCAGGATGAACAGCTCAAGGCGTTCGAGCACGACGGCTTCTGGCAACCCATGGACACCCTGCGCGACAAAAACCACCTCGAAGCGCTGTGGCAGAGCGGGGAGGCCCCATGGAAGCAATGGGCCTGAGTGCGGATTTCTGGCGCGGCAAGCGCGTCCTGATTACCGGCCACACCGGTTTCAAGGGCAGCTGGCTGACCCTGTGGCTGCAAAGCCTCGGCGCGCACGTCAGCGGTTTCTCGCTGGATCCTTCGACCGAACCGAGCCTGTATGACCTGGCGCGGGTTCACGAAGGGATCAACGATCAACGCGGTGATCTGCGCGATCTCGGCGCGTTGCTGGAGATCATCGCCGACACCGAGCCGGAGATCGTCCTGCACCTGGCTGCGCAGCCACTGGTGCGTGAAGGCTATCGCGACCCGCTGGGCACTTATTCCAGCAACGTCATGGGCACGCTGAACCTGCTCGAAGCGATCCGTCAGGTCGGTTGCGTGCGCGCCTGCGTGCTGGTGACCACCGACAAGGTCTACGCCAATAAGGAATGGCTGTGGCCGTACCGCGAAGACGAAGCCCTCGGCGGGCACGATCCTTACAGCAGCAGCAAGGCTTGCTGCGAACTGTTAGCGCAGTCTTATGCGGCGTCGTTTTTCCCGGCTGACAAGTACGCCGAGCACGGTCTGGCCCTGGCCACCGCGCGCGCCGGCAACGTGCTGGGTGGCGGCGACTTCGCCCCTGAACGGCTGATTCCCGACGTGCTCAAAGCCTGGACTGCCGACGAGCCGGTGACCCTGCGTTATCCGCAAGCCGTGCGCCCTTGGCAGCACGCGCTGGAACCGCTGGCCGGTTATCTGCAACTGGCGGCGGGGCTCTACGAACAAGGCCCGGAATACGCCGGGGCGTGGAACTTCGGACCGGGCGAGGCCGACATGTGCAGCGTCGGCGAAGTGGTCGAGCTGCTCGCCAGTCGCTGGCCGCAGGCACGCGGTCTGCGCATCGAAAAAAGTGAATTGCACGAAGCTGGCCTGCTGCGCCTCGACAGTAGTCGCGCCCGTCAGGTGCTCGGCTGGCAGCCACGCTGGACCTTGCAGCAATGCCTGACCCAGACCCTCGACTGGCATCTGGCGTGGCAGAACGGCGATGACATGCGCACCGTGACCCTCGGCCAACTGAACCTGTACCGGGGCGCGCTGTGAGCGAGTTTTCCTTGAAACAATTGCCGCTGGCCGGGCTGTTCAGCGTGCAGCACAAACGCTTCGAAGATCAGCGCGGGCATTTCGCCCGGCTGTTCTGCGAGGGCAGCCTGAGTGCGTTCGGCGCCGAGTTTCACATCCGCCAGATCAACCACTCCTGCACCCGCGAGAAGGGCAGTGTGCGCGGTCTGCATTACCAGAACGCCAACGCTCCGGAAGCCAAGCTGATCACTTGCCTGCGCGGTGAAGTGTGGGACGTGGCGGTGGATCTGCGTCCTGATTCCGAGACCTTTCTGCACTGGCACGCCGAGCACCTCAAGGCCGGCGACGGTCGCAGCCTGTTGATTCCGGCCGGGTTCGCCCACGGCTTCCAGACCCTCACCGACGACGCCGAACTGCTTTACCTGCACAGCGCCGATTACGCGCCGGAACATGAGGGCGGCTTGTCGGTGAATGATCCACGGCTGGCGATTGCCTGGCCGTTGTCTGTCAATAATTTGTCAGCGCGTGATTCCAGCCATCCCGCGCTCGATCAACACTTTGCTGGAGTGCGTCTATGAACTGCCGTGGGTGCGCCGCACCGCTGAGTCTGCCGCTGATCGACCTCGGCACCTCGCCGCCGTCCAACGCCTACGTGCACGCCGATCGGCTGGAACAGGCCGAGCAATGGGTGCCGCTCAAGGTCGCCGTGTGCCAGCAGTGCTGGCTGGTGCAGACCGAGGACTACACCCGTGCCGACAGCCTGTTCGATGCCGAATACGCCTACTTCAGTTCGTTCTCCAGCACCTGGCTGGCCCACGCCGAGCGCTATGTCGCCGAGATGGTCGAGCGCTTTGCGCTGAACGCCGACAGCCGCGTGGTCGAAGTGGCGGCCAACGACGGTTATCTGCTGCAGTACGTCGCCGCTCGCGGCATTCCGTGCCTGGGCGTCGAGCCGACCCGCAGCACCGCGCAAGCGGCGCGGGAAAAAGGCCTGCAGATTCGTGAAGTGTTCTTCGGTCGCGACAGCGCAGCACAGCTGAAAAGCGAAGGCTGGGGCGCCGACCTGATGGCCGCCAACAACGTGCTCGCGCATGTGCCGGACATCAATGATTTCCTTGGTGGTTTCGCCACGCTGCTCAAGCCGACCGGCGTCGCTACCTTCGAATTTCCGCAACTGCTGACGCTGATGGCCGGCGCGCAGTTCGACACCCTGTACCACGAGCACTATTCCTATCTGTCGCTGACTGCCGTGCAGACCCTGTGCGAGCGCAATGGTCTGGAAGTGTTCGATGTCAGTCAGTTGAGCACCCACGGCGGTTCGCTGCGGGTGTTCGTGCAACGCCAGGACGGTGAGCGTCGTGCGGTGCAGCCGGCGGTGCAGCAACAACTGCAGGCCGAACTCGATGCCGGGGTGAAAACCCCTGAGTACTACGCGACCCTCGCGCCGGCAGCCGAACGCATCAAGCATGAACTGCTGCGCTTCCTGTTGCAGGCCAAGGCCGACGGCAAGCGTGTGGTCGGTTACGGCGCGGCGGCCAAGGGCAACACCTTGCTCAACTACGCCGGGGTCAAACCGGATCTGCTGGCCTGGGTGGCCGATGCCAACCCGCACAAGCAGGGCAAGTTTATGCCGGGCAGTCGTATCCCGATTGTCGCGCCGGCGCAGATCGATATTGAACGACCGGATTACGTACTGGTGCTGCCGTGGAACCTGCTGCACGAAGTCAGTCAGCAACTGGCGCAGGTGCGCCAATGGGACGGGCGCTTCGTGATCGCCGTGCCTGAGATGAAAGTCCTGTGAACGTCCTGGTCACCGGGGCCACGGGTTTCGTCGGCCGGCATCTGGTCGCGGCGTTGCTCGCGCGTGGCTGCGCCGTGCGCGCGGTGGCACGCAATACAGATACGGCTGCGAGCATGCCATGGATCAATGACGTCGAATTCGTCGCGGCGGATATTCACGCGGCGGATCTGGACATTGCGGCGCTCACCGACGGCATCGACGTCCTCGTGCACCTGGCCTGGCCGGGGCTGCCGAACTATCGGGCGCTGTTCCATTTCGAGCACAACCTGATGGCCGACTACCGCTTTATCAAAGGCGCGGTCGAGGCGGGCGTGCAGCAAGTGTTGGTGACCGGCACTTGCTTCGAATACGGCATGCAAAGCGGCCCGCTCAGCGAAAGCACCGCGCCCCAGCCGAGTAATCCTTACGGGTTGGCCAAGCACAGCCTGCACCTGTTTTTGCAGAACCTTGCGCAAGAACATCCGTTCACTCTGCAGTGGGCGCGCCTGTTCTATTTGCATGGCGAAGGGCAGAACCCCAACAGTCTGCTGGCAGCGCTGGATCGGGCGATCGATAGCGGCGACACGTCATTCAACATGTCTGGCGGCGAGCAGTTGCGCGACTTTTTGCCGATCGCCAGCGCCGCCGATTACCTCGCCGCGATCGTCCATCAGCGCGATTTCAACGGCGTGATCAATTGCGCCAGCGGCCAGGCGGTTTCGGTAAGAACCCTGGTCGAGCAACGCCTGCGTGAACGCGGCGCTTCGATCGATTTGAATCTGGGGCATTACCCCTATCCGACACACGAACCCATGGCGTTCTGGGCGGTGGTCGACCGTTTGCAACAGTTGCTCGAGGTGCAGCGAACCCATTGATGCGCTTCGACGCGAATGCCTTTTGGCAGCGCGACTAACAAATGACTTTTCAGTGAGACCGGACAATGAGCGATAACGTAATCAAAGCTTTCGAGGCGGAGTGCCACGCCGAAGTCAATGCCCAGGGCCAGGACAAGAACCTGAAGGCGCTGGCCCAGGAGTTCTACAACCAGTCGGCCAGACACAAGTACACCTATCACTTCTCGTGGATGGGCCGTCCGATCATTCAATTGCCACAAGACATGATGGCGATGCAGGAACTGATCTGGCGCATCAAGCCTGACCTGGTGATCGAGTGTGGCATTGCCCATGGCGGTTCGATCATTTATTACGCCTCGCTGCTGGAGCTGCAGGGCCACGGCGAAGTGCTGGGTATTGATCGCGACATTCGTGCGCACAACCGCGAAGCCATCGAAAGCCACCCGATGATCAAGCGCATCAGCATGATCGAAGGCTCCAGCCTGGATCCGGCAGTGGTGGAGCAAGTGCGTCAGGCCGCCGCCGGCAAGAAGGTGATCGTGGTGCTCGACTCCAACCATACCCACGAACACGTCCTCGAAGAGCTGCGTTTGTATGCGCCACTGGTTTCGCTGGACAGCTACTGCGTGGTCATGGACACCGTGGTTGAAGACATGCCGGCCGATGCCTTCCCGGATCGTCCATGGGGCCCGGGTGACAACCCGAAAACAGCGGTCTGGGCCTACCTCAAGGAGAACGCTGATTTCGAGATCGACCAGCACATGCAGGACAAGCTGCTGATCACCGTTGCTGCGGATGGCTATCTGCGTCGGGTTCGTTAATCGGTTCCATCATCAAAGCGTTTTTCGGGCGGTTTCGCCGATTGTGGGAGAAGTTATGCAAGGCAAGTACGGTACTGAAAACAGGCTGCCATTGAGCGAGTTGCTGACGGTGGTTCTGATCACCCACAACCGCCCGGCTTTTTTGCGTCGAGCGCTGCAGTACTACAGCAGCCTGCCTTGCAAGGTGCTGGTGCTGGACTCTTCTCCCGAGCGCCCGGAAGGTGACTTTTCCTCGGTCGATTATCAGCACCTGCCGCAATTCGCCTATTGGGGCATGCAGGCCAAACTGACCTATGGCGTCGAGCAGTTGACCACGCCGTATATGGTGTTCGCTGCCGACGACGATTTCATCCTGCATGAGTCACTGGCCGAGTCGGTGAGCTTCCTTGAAGCCAACCGCGACTACGGTTTGTGCCACGGCTATTGCCTGATGTACCTGGCGCTGGCCGGGAGTGTCAGTTACTACCGCCGCGACAAGAAAATCTGTGAAGACTACGCCTCGGAACGTGCCGAGGATCGCGTCCTCGACTTCATGCATCAGTACGTACCGCCGTTCTATGGTGTGTGCCGAACCTCGATCATCCAGGACTGGTATGCGGCATTGCCGGCGGGCACCAGTTTCGAATGGCAGGAGATTGGTCACAGCTACTACCTGCTGGCGAACGCCAAGGCGCGGGTGCTGCCAATCCCGTATGTCGTACGCGAAATCAACGTCGGTTTCTCCGACCACAACACCGAGGTGTATCACGCGCTGTCGTACACCGATGCCAAATCGGTGGCCGAGCGTGAAGCCTTCGCCGAATTCCTCGCCTCGCTGCCGACGGGCATCACCGACCTCGACCAGGCGCAGCGCAAGGCGTTCGCCCTGGAAAGCTTCGCGGCGATGACCGATAGCCTGGTGACCGGTCGCGCACTGACGGCCGAGCTGATTTTCCAGTCCATCTGGAACAACGTATCCAAAACCCCGGAGCGCCGCTTCGGGCCACTGCAGTACGTCGAGATGCCGTTCTACAACCAGCGCTTTTTTGATTTGCTGGCCGAGTTTGAATTCCTGTTGCACGCGATGCCGGCTGGCCGTGTGCAACTGGAACAGCTCGAGGGTGTCTGGACCCGCCAGGAATACCTGCAGCAGGCCCGCAATAACGACACGCCGGAAAGCGTGCTCGATCGGTTGTGGCAGGCCCATGACAGCAATGCGTTCAACCGTCGTGTGGTCAAGCGTCTGGTCGAGCAACTGCAGGCGTCCGGCGATGACACACAAGCTCAGGAAATGGCTGCCTGGGACGCGCGTCTCGAGACGGTGTCGAAGGCCGATCACTACCCGGTCTTCAGCAAGATGCGTTCGGGTCGTCTGCTCGAATGGCTGGCGTGCCGTACGCCGGACGCCGAGCAGCGAGCGTTGGTTGCCGCGCACCTGGCGGCGAACAACGGCGGGCCACAGTTCGGCATTTTCCTGCTGGACCTGGACAACGACGTCGACCAGTTGCAAGTGACCCTCGACAGCCTGGTTGAAGGCCACAGTAAAGCCTTCAAGATCGTGGTCTTCACCACGGGCGAACCGCAGGCTGCGACCACGGCGCAGAACACCTTGCACTTTGTCCGCGTCACCCCGGGCAATTTCGTCGACAAGCTCAACCTGAGTGCGGCCCAGTCGCCATGCGACTGGCTGCTGTTGGCACAAGTGGGCGATGAGTTCACGGCGGGTGGCCTGCTGCGTGCCGGCCTGGAATTGATGTCGGCCACTGGCCTTCGCGCGGTCGCCACCGATGAAATCCAGCGCAATGATGAGGGCGCGCTGATCGACGTGTTCCGCCCCGGCTTCAATCTCGACTTGCTGCAGAGCAACCCGTCGTTGATGGCCCGCCATTGGCTGATTCGTCGTGACGTGTTCCTTGAGGCGGGCGGTTACCAGGCTGATTTCAGCAAGGCGTTGGAGTTCGACCTGCTCTTGCGTCTGATTGAGCAGGGCGGTCTTGAGGGGCTGGCGCATCTTGACGAGCCACTGCTGATTACCCAGGTTCCGGTGCAAGAAGAGGTGGCCCACGAGCGTCAGGCGCTGCTGCGTCATTTGACCCATCGCGGCTACAAGGCCAAGGTCACGTCGTCGCTGCCGGGGACCTGGCAAGTCGATTATCGCCATACCGAACAGCCGCTGGTGTCGATCATTGTACCGGCCATCGACGATCTGCCGGCACTGCGTCGCTGCGTGGAAGGCGTGTTGCTCAGAACCCGTTACAGCCGTTATGAAGTGCTGATTGCGGCCAATCCGAATCAGTCGGCCGAGGTCAATGACTGGCTGGGCGCGCTGCGTAACCCTAAAGTCAATGTGCTGCGTGCCGATCAGCCGCTCGGCGAGACGGCGTTGTACAACGCCGCCAGCGAACAGGCGCAGGGTGAATACCTGGTACTGCTGGCCACTGACAGCGAAATCGTCAATCCGAACTGGATCGATTCGTTGCTCAACCATGCCCAGCGTCCCGAGGTCGGTATCGTCGGTGCCAAACTGGTCGACCGCGACGGCAAGGTTTCTCAGGCCGGTTTGATTCTCGGGATGAACGGCGGCGTCGGCTCGGCCTTCATCGGCGAAAAACATGCGGCTGCGGGTTACATGCAGCGTCTGGCGGTCGAGCAGAACTACTCGGCGGTGTCGAAGGTGTGTCTGATGGTGCGCAAAGAGTTGTTCGACGCACTGGGCGGTCTGGACGAAGTCGATTTCGCCAGCGGTTTCAGCGATGTCGACCTGTGCCTCAAGGCCGGGCAGGCGGGCTACCTCATCGTATGGACGCCGTCGGTGCAGGTACTGCATACCGGCGAGCTGCCGCAAGCACCCGAGGCGCTGCAGGTTTTGCGGGAGAAATGGAGCGGCGCCTTCGCGCAGGATCCGGCTTACAACGCGAACCTGGCCCTCACCGGCAAAGGTTTTACGCTGGCTGAAAATACCTCGATCGACTGGTCGCAGTTACTCGCTTGAGTCCGTCGGACAAGGAACAGGAATCAGCACATGTTCAACGGTAAATCGATCTTCATCTCCGGCGGCACCGGCTCGTTCGGGCGCAAGTTCATCGCCCGTCTGCTTGAGCAATACCAGCCCAAGCGCGTGGTGGTGTTCTCCCGCGATGAGCTCAAGCAGTACGAAATGCAGCAGACGTTCAACGCGCCGTGCATGCGTTACTTCCTTGGTGACGTGCGCGACGCCGACCGTCTGCGGCAGGCCATGCGCGGCATCGACTACGTGGTGCACGCGGCGGCGCTCAAGCAGGTGCCGGCGGCGGAGTACAACCCGACCGAGTGCATCCGCACCAACGTCAATGGCGCGGAGAACATCATCGCCGCCGCCATCGACAACGGTGTGAAAAAGGTCGTGGCGCTGTCCACCGACAAGGCCGCCAGCCCGATCAACCTGTACGGCGCGACCAAGCTGCTGTCGGACAAGTTGTTCGTCGCCGCCAACAACATTGCCGGCGAACAACAAACGCGTTTTGCCGTGGTGCGCTACGGCAACGTGGCGGGCTCGCGGGGTTCGGTGGTGCCGTTCTTCAGCACGCTGATCGCCGACGGCGCGCAGGAATTGCCGATCACCGACGAGCGCATGACCCGCTTCTGGATCACCCTCGATCACGGCGTACAGTTTGTTCTCGACAGCTTTGCGCGGATGCACGGCGGCGAAGTGTTCGTGCCGAAGATCCCGTCGATTCGCATCGTCGATCTGGCGCGGGGCATGGCCGAACATCTGCCGCACAAGAACGTCGGTATTCGTCCCGGTGAAAAACTGCATGAACTGATGGTGCCGCTGGACGATGCGCGGATGACCCTGGAATTCGCAGACCACTACACCATCCAGCCTTCCATCCGCTTTACCAGCGTCGATGTCGATTTCTCCGTGGACAAGCTCGGCGAACGTGGCCGGCCGGTAAGTGAGGATTTCGAATACCGCTCCGACACCAATCCGCACTACCTCTCGGTCGGGCAGATCGCCGAGCTGCATGCGAAGTTGTCGGCATGATTCCCTACGGTCGGCAGAGCGTTGATCAGGCGGACATCGATGCAGTGGTCGAGGTGCTGCAATCGGACTGGCTGACCCAGGGCCCGACCATCGAGCGCTTCGAGCAGGCGATGGCCGAGCGTTGCCAGGCCGACTTCGCGGTGGCGGTGTGCAACGCCACCGCGGCGCTGCACATTGCCTGCCTCGCGGCCGGCCTAGGCCCGGGCGATCGCTTGTGGACCACGCCGAACACCTTTCTGGCCTCGGCCAACTGCGGGCGCTATTGCGGCGCCGACGTCGATTTCGTCGACATCGATCCGCTGACCTGGAACCTCGATGCCTTCGCCCTCGCGGCGAAACTCGATCAGGCCGAGCAGGACGGCACGTTGCCGAAAGTACTGGTGGCGGTGGCGTTCTCCGGGCAGAGCTGCGACCTGCGCAAGATTGCCGAACTCGCCGAGCGCTACAACTTCACCGTGATCGAAGATGCCTCGCACGCAGTGGGCGCCAGCTACGCCGGGCGCCCGGTGGGTTGCGGGGAATTTGCGGCGATGACCGTGTTCAGTTTTCACCCGGTGAAGATCATCACCAGCGCCGAAGGCGGCATGGTCCTGACCAATCGCCCGCAACTGGCGGAGCGTCTGCAACGCCTGCGCAGCCACGGCATGACCCGCGATCCGCAGCAGATGAGCGAACCCAGCCACGGCCCGTGGTATTACCAGCAGATCGAGCTGGGCTTCAATTACCGGATCACCGATTTGCAGGCGGCGCTCGGTCTGTCGCAATTGGCCAAACTGGACGGCTTCATCGCCCGTCGCCGCGAACTGGCGGCGCGCTACGAGCGGTTGCTGGCGTATCTGCCGCTGACCTTGCCCAGCGCGCAGCCGGAGGCAGAATCGGCGTGGCATCTGTATGTGGTGCGCCTGCAGACCGAGCGCATCGGCCTGAGCCACCGTCAGATGTTCGAAGGCTTGCGTGCCGCCGGTATCGGCGTGAACCTGCACTATATTCCTGTGCATTTGCAGCCGTACTATCGCGACCTGGGTTTTGCCGAAGGCGATTTCCCCGAAGCCGAACGTTATTACGCCGAGGCGATCAGCCTGCCGCTGTATCCGCTGCTCAGTGATGAGCAGCAGGATCATGTGGTCGAGCAATTGCGCCGGCTGACCGAATAAATCCCGCTGCGGCGGCGAATGAGACTGTGCAATGCGTGATCTGAGTGAGCAGGAAAAATTCTGGCAGGGCGATTTCGGCAACCAGTACGTCGATCGCAACATCGGTCAGCCGCTGGTCGCGGCCAACCTGGCGTTGTTCGCCAAGGCCCTGAGCCGCGCCGGGCGCATCGACAGTGTGGTTGAGCTGGGCACCAATGCCGGCAACAACCTGCAGGCGCTGCATCAGTTGCTGCCGCACAGTGAATTGTTCGGCGTCGAGATCAATGAAAGCGCTTGCGCGCAGGCGCGGGCACTGGGCATCGCGCAGATCTGGCACGGCTCGCTGTTCGACTTCCCCCGCGAGCGCAGCTACGACCTGACCCTGAGCAAAGGCGTGCTGATCCATCTGGCGCCGGAGCTGCTGCCGACTGCCTACGCGCAGTTGTATGCGTTGAGCCAGCGCTACATTCTGATCGCCGAATACTACAATCCGGCGCCGGTGGAAGTGTCCTATCGCGGCAACAGCGGCAAGCTGTTCAAGCGCGATTTCGCCGGAGAAATGCTCGACCGGTATACCGATCTGCGCTTGCTCGATTACGGCTTTGGTTATCACCGTGATCCGCAGTTTCCGGTGGACGACATCACCTGGTTCCTGCTGGAAAAACGTCCTTGAACAGCGTCGCAATCATCCCGGCCCGTGGCGGCAGCAAGCGCATCCCGCGCAAGAACCTGTTGCCGTTCGACGGCGTGCCGATGATCGTTCGCTCGATCCGTACGGCGCTCGACAGTGGCCTGTTCGAACAGGTCGTGGTCAGTACCGACGATGCCGAAATTGCCGAACTGGCGTTGGCCCATGGTGCGCAAGTGCCATTCCTGCGCCCGGCTGAACTGGCGGATGATTTCACCGGCACCGCGGCGGTGATCGAGCATGCCTTGCAGCAACTGCCGGCCTTCGATTACGCCTGCTGCGTGTACGCCACCGCACCGTTGTTGCAGGCGCGCTTTCTGCGGCAAGGATTTGAGCTGCTGCAGCAGCACCCGGACAAAGCCTTTGCGTTCTCCGTGTGCAGCTTTGGTTTCCCGGCGCAGCGGGCGCTGACGCTGGACGGGCAGGGCGCATTGACGGCGTTGTACCCGGAGTTTCGCCAAACCCGCTCGCAGGATCTGCCCGAAGCCTTTCAGGACGCCGGCCAGTTCTACTGGGGCCGTAGCGAAGCGTGGTTGCGCGGTGAAGTGTTGTATTCAAGCGCCAGCCTGCCGGTGATACTGCCGCGGCATCTGGTGCAGGACATCGACACGTTGCAAGACTGGAAACGCGCCGAATACCTGTACGCCGCGCTCAAGGCCGGCGGAGAACTGCAATGAGAGTGCTGATCCGCGCTGACGCTTCGCCGACCATCGGCAGTGGCCACATCGCCCGCTGCCTGACGCTGGCGCGAGTGCTGCGCAAACAGGGCAGTCATGTCGCGTTCGCCTGCCGGCGGTTGCCGGGGCATCGGCTCGATGCCTTGGCCGCCGAAGGTTTCGAGACTTTCGCATTGCCGGACGTCTACCCTGACGAAGACCCGCAGCAAGCCATTGAATCGATGCTGCCGTGGCAGGCGGACATCGAGGCGCTGGACGCCTTGCTGGCAGGTCACGCTGCATTCGACTGGATCATTGCCGACCACTACGGCCTCGATCATCAGTGGCAGACCGCAGCGCGCCGCTGGGCGCCTCGGATCGCGGCGGTGGACGATCTTGCCACCCGCCGTTACAGCGTTGATCTGCTGCTCAATCAGAACCTGTCCGGTCTCAGCGCAAACTATGCGCCGCTGCTGCCCGAAGGCTGCCGCACCTTGCTCGGCCCGCGCTACGCCATGTTGCGCGAAGAATTCGTCTGCCCGGCCATCGAGATCAAACCAAGGGCCCGCCGGGTGCTGGTGAATTTCGGTGGTTTCGACGCGGCGATGCAGACCCATCATGCGATGTTGGCACTGCAGGACTTCACAGAGCTGGAAGTGGATTTCGTCGCTGGTGCAGACAATCCTGCGTGGGCGCAAATGCAAGCACTGGCCGCAACACGGCCGCATTGGCGCCTGCACAGTTTCGTCAGCGATTTCCAGCAACGCATGACCGCGGCGGACCTGTTTATCGGCGCCGGTGGCGGCACCAGTTGGGAGCGCGCGGCGCTGGGCCTGCCGACGATCTGCATCGCGGTCTCGAACAATCAGCAGGCCAATGGCGAAGTCATGGCGGCGGCGGGGGCGCATGTGTTCATGGGCGCCCGCGAGCAGGTCAGCGTCGAACAACTGCGCGACGCCATCGGTTTTGTCGTCGACAATGTCTATCTGCGCCAGAGTCTGGCCGAGCGCTCACGGCAACTGGTCGACGGGCGCGGTGCGTTGCGCGTGGCGGCGGCGCTGGCCGGCGCGGTGCTCACGTTGCGTCCGGCGACCCTCGATGATGCGCAATTACTGTTCGACGGGCGCAATGCCGAGGCTGTGCGGCGCTGGTCACTGGACACCGCTGCAATCGAGTGGCCGCAGCACCTGAACTGGCTCAATGCGAGCCTGCGCAACCCGCAGCGTCTGCTGTTGATTGCCGAGGCCGATGACGGCGCGGTCGGCGTCTTGCGTTATGACTTGCGTGGATTCGAGGCTGAAGTGTCGCTGTATCTGCTGGACGGGCGTTTCGGTCTGGGTTGGGGCAGGGCGCTGCTGGCGCGAGGTGAGGCGTTCGTTCGCGCGCACTGGCCGCAGTTGAGCGCGATTAGCGCTCAGGTTCTGCCGGATAATCGTCCCTCTTTGAATGTATTTCGTGACGCCGGATTCACCCAGAGTGCCTGCGCGTTCACCCAGGTTTTGAAGGATCACCGCGATGAGTAGTTTCAAGATTGGCGAGCGCCAGATCGGTGCCGATGCGCCGCCGTTCATCATTGCCGAAATGAGCGGCAACCATAACCAGTCGCTGGAGGTGGCCCTGCAGATTGTCGAGGCCGCCGCCAAGGCTGGCGCGCATGCCTTGAAGCTGCAGACCTACACCGCGCAGACCATGACCCTGGATCTGGCCGAGGGCGAGTTTTTCATCAAGGACCCGAACAGCCTGTGGGCCGGCACGTCGTTGTACGACTTGTATGAGAAGGCTCACACGCCGTGGGAGTGGCACGCGCCGATTTTCGCCCGGGCCAAAGAACTGGGCATGCTCGCGTTCTCGACGCCGTTCGATGACACGGCGGTGGACTTTCTCGAAAGCCTCGACGTCCCGGCCTACAAGATCGCCAGTTTCGAAAACACCGACCTGCCGTTGATCCGCCGTGTGGCCGCGACCGGCAAACCGCTGATCATCTCCACCGGCATGGCGAGCATCGCCGAGCTCGACGAAACCGTGCGCGCCGCCCGTGAGGCGGGGTGCAAGGATCTGGTACTGCTCAAATGCACCAGCACTTACCCGGCAACCCCGCTCAACAGCAATGTGCGCACGATCCCGCACCTGCGTGAACTGTTCGGTTGCGAGGTGGGGCTGTCCGATCACTCCATGGGGGTTGGCGTGTCCGTGGCCGCTGTGGCACTCGGCGCGACGGTGGTGGAAAAGCACTTTACCCTCGACCGTTCGGCGGGCGGGGTCGATGCCAGTTTCTCGCTGGAGCCTGCGGAGCTGGCCAGTCTGGTGGTGGAAACCGAACGCGCCTGGCAGGCCATGGGCCAGGTGCATTACGGCGTCACCGAGGCCGAGCGCAAGTCGCTGGTCTATCGCCGTTCGCTGTACGTCACTGCCGACATGGCGGCCGGTGAGCCCTTTTCCGGGGACAATCTGCGCGCCATTCGCCCGGGTCTCGGTCTGCCGCCCAAGCACACCGATGCCGTCCTCGGTCGCCGCGCTCGTCAGGCGATCAAACGTGGCACGCCGCTGGACTGGTCGTTGGTCGAATAACCCGATCTGCAACCGATTCGGCAAAATAGCGTGACCTGCGAGTCATAACGCGCATCTTCACTGTATTGTATTGACCGGGGAGATGGCGCCTGGCCGTGTATCGGTTCCAGTGATAGCCCTTTGCGCTCCCCGTGGCTGCCCTTTGTGGCGGCCGTTTTCTGTTTGTCGGCGCCCCTCGAATCCTTGCGAGCGGTGGTTTTGGGCTGTTTTTTATTGGGAAGCCGTAATGATTGGCATAAAAAGCATTGCGAGCTACGTTCCTGTAGCCGGCGTGGACAATTACGCACAAGGTGCAAAATTCGAGAAGGATGAAGAATTCATCCTCGGCAAAATCGGTTCGGCCTTCCTGCCGCGCAAAGACGCTGAACAGGAAACCTCCGATCTGTGCGTGGAAGCGGCCAATGCGCTGTTTGCCAGCAACCCTGAACTGAAGCGTGAATCGATCGACGCACTGATCGTCGTCACCCAGAACGGTGACGAAGAAGGCCTGCCGCACACCGCTGCCATCGTTCAGGACAAACTCGGTCTGCCGACCAATGTCGCGGCGTTCGATATTTCCCTGGGCTGCTCCGGTTACGTCTACGGCATCTACGCGATCAAGGGCTTCATGGAAGCCGCCGGCCTGAAGAACGGCCTGCTGATCACCGCTGACCCGTATTCGAAAATCGTCGACCCGGAAGACCGCAACACCACAATGCTCTTCGGCGATGCCGCCACCGCCACCTGGATGGGCGAAGACCCGGCCTGGGCACTGGGCAAGGCCAAGTTCGGCACCGACGGTTCCGGCGCACCGCACCTGAAAGTCACCGATGGCGTGTTCTTCATGAACGGGCGTCAGGTGTTCAACTTCGCGCTGCTCAAAGTCCCGGCGCACTTGCACGAATTGCTCGACGACTCCGGCCTCAACGCTGACGACATCGACGCCTTCTGCATTCACCAGGGTAGTGCGGCGATTGTCGATGCGGTGGCGCGGCGTTTCGAAGGCGAGCCGGAGAAGTTCATCAAGGACATGGTCGAGACCGGCAATACCGTGTCGTCGAGCATTCCATTGCTGCTGGAAAAACACGTGCTCGATTCCGACTGGCAGCGCATTGCCCTGAGCGGGTTCGGCGTTGGTCTGTCGTGGGGCTCGGCGATCATCTATCGCCCTTGAGCCCGGTCAAAAACGGCGGATACAAAAATAGCGTTCAAGGTTACCCTTGAACGCTATTTTTTTGCCCGAACGAAACGCGAGGCGTCATGAGCGAGTTTTTCCAACCCAATGCCCAGGTCATCCAGCAACGCTGGCCGGCGTTGTTCGAGCGGTTGCTGGCGGAAGACAGCTCAGTCGTTCAAGCCGAACTGGTGCAGGGCATGGGCTCGACGCTCAGCGTTAATGGCATTCAACTGACCAGCCGCCACGACCGGGTCCACGAAGCCCGCATCCAGGCGGCCAGCCTGGCGGAAAAACCGCAGCTGCACGTGTATGGCACTGGCCTCGGTGATCTGCCAGCGGTGCTGCTGGAGCGCGCTAGCCTTGAGCAGTTGTACGTGCATATCCTCAATGGCGCGTTGTTCGCGCTGGTGCTGCAACTGCTTGATCAACGGCAATGGCTGGAAGATCCGCGTGTGCAGCTGTTCTATGCCGGTGATCTGTCAGACATCTGCACACCGTTTTTCGCCCTGCCGGCGGAGATGCTGCTGGCTGATGACTTCAACGCGAAGATCCGCGATCGGCTGGTCAGCGAAGTGCACCTGAGCTTCAACAATCGTGAGTTCGATCCACACTTGCCGTTCATTCAACAGCGCTTGCAGGACTGCCTGCCGGTGTTGCTGGGCGATGACGATGTGGCGCAGTTGTTCGGCAGCGCCAATGGCCGGGAGATCTATGTGATCGGCACCGGGCCGACCCTGGAAGGGCATTTCCAGCGTCTGGCGGCGGTGCACGCGCAGGCTGAACGTCCATTGTTGGTGTGCGTCGATACCGCTTACCGGCCGCTGCGTGAACACGGCATCGTCCCGGATCTGGTGGTCACCATTGATCAGCGCATCAGCTTCCGGCATCTGCCGTTCGAGGACTCCGCTGGCATCCCGCTGGTGTATCTGCCCATGAGCGATCCTGCGGTGCTGACCGCCTGGAAGGGCAAGCGCTACGGCGGTTACTCGGCCAGCCCGGTGTACGCCGCGTTGCGTGAGCAATACCCGCGCGGGCAACTGCATGTCGGTGGCAGCGTGATTCATCCGGCGGTGGACCTGGCGGTGAAGATGGGCGCGTCGCGCATTACCCTGTTTGGCGCCGACTTCGCGTTCCCGATGAACAAGACCCATGCCGGCTGGAACGACGGCGATCTGGGGCCGGGGGTTGATCAGGCGCGGCACTGGGTGCAGGACGGCCATGGTCAGCGGGTCAGCACCCAGCTGAATTTTCGCGGCTATCTGTGTGTGCTGGAGCGCTATATCGCCGCGCATCCGCAGGTGCAGTTCTTCAACAGCAGTCGTGCGGGCGCATTGATCGCCGGGACGCAGTTCAATCAGGAGTTTGTGCAATGACGACGATTGAGCAGTGCGTCGACGAGTGCCGGCAGTGCGCCGGGCTGTTTCGGCTCGGGCGGGATGTCGAGGCGGCACTGGATATGCTCGATGTGTTCGGGGGCGCGCAGCAGTTGCTGATAGCTGCGCCTGCGCCGATTCAGCAGGACTGGTCCTTTGTCCTCATGCACATGCTCGATTGTCAGGAACGTCAGGACTGGTTGGGGCTGGCTGACTGGATGGAGTACGAGTTGATCGAAGTGTTGCAAAAAGCACGATCGGCAACGTGAGCGACCGCACTGGCCCGCGGCTTTAGGTGGGGGTCGGTTTTATGGCGTCATTTTTTCGCAGGTGGGAGGGCGCTAAGCCCTTGTTTTCTCGGGGGTGGCAGGGTGATGGCAAATTTTTTTCAAAAAACCCTCAAGCAACCTGCCAACCCGACGATAACTATTACGAAGGTTCTCTAGGCCATTCCAGGCGGTTGCCAGGGCCGGAAGCCGCAGTACCCAACCAACGAGGAATTCGTCATGGCTTTAACAGTAAACACCAACACCACGTCGCTGAACGTTCAAAAGAACCTGAACCGTGCTTCCGACGCTCTGTCGACTTCGATGCAGCGCCTGTCTTCCGGCCTGAAAATCAACAGCGCTAAAGACGACGCTGCTGGCCTGCAGATCTCCACTCGTATGCAATCGCAAATCCGTGGTGGCAACCAGGCTATCCAGAACGCCAACGACGGTATCTCCGTTGCCCAGACCGCTGAAGGCGCTCTGCAAGCTACTACCGACATCCTGCAGCGTATGCGTGAACTGGCTGTTAAAGCACGTACCGGCACCAACGGCACTGCTGACCAGAAAGCGACCAACCTTGAATTCGCCGACATGTCCGACGAAATCAGCCGTATCGCTGCTTCCACCAACCTGAACGGCAAAAACCTGCTGGACGGTTCGGCTGGTACTGTGACTCTGCAAGTTGGCGCTAACACCGGTACTGCCAACCACATCGACCTGGTACTGAGCTCCAAGTTCGACGCCGTCAGCCTGTCCGTGGACAAAGGTACTCTGGCTCTGACCGGTACTGACGCTGCAAACGCCGGTAGCAACATCGACGCCGCCATCACCGCAATCGACGCTGCTATCGCTGCAATCGGTGATACCCGTGCCAGCCTGGGTGCTTCGCAAAACCGTCTGACCAGCACCATCTCCAACCTGCAGAACATCGTTGAGAACACCACTGCTGCACAGGGTCGTGTACAAGACACCGACTTCGCCGCAGAAACTGCTAACCTGACCAAGCAGCAAACTCTGCAGCAGGCTTCGACCTCCGTTCTGGCTCAAGCCAACCAACTGCCTTCCGCTGTACTGAAGCTGCTTCAGTAATTTCGGAATGAGTTCGGGCGGGGGAGTGCGCTAGTCGTGCTCTCTCGCCTTTTTACGTTAGGAGGTGATGAGCATGGACATGAGCGTGAAGCTTAACCAGTCTTATCCGGCTCCCAAGCCAGTAACGCCGGTTGCTGACAAACCGTCAGAGACGCCTGAAGTCAGCAAGGTGCAAGCGCCGGTCGCTGCCAAGAGTCAGGATACGGACGATGCCAAGTTGAAGCTGGCGGTGCAGGAGATCGAAAAGTTTGTTCAGTCGATCAAGCGCAATCTGGAGTTCTCCATCGACGAACATTCCGGAAAGGTCATCGTCAAGGTGATCGCAAGCGAGACGGGTGAGGTCGTTCGACAGATCCCCTCCGCAGAAGCCCTCAAGCTGGCAGACAGCCTCGCCAACGCGAGCCACGTATTGTTCGACGCCAAAGTCTGAGAGCTGGCATGAATAGTGTTTGTCTTTCTTTAATGACGCCGGGAAGGGTCAAAAGAACGGCAGCAAACTGAAGGGAGATGCACATGGCAAGTCCAATTTTACCGGGTTCGGGCCTGGGTTCCGGCCTGGACATCGGTGCGATCGTTACTGCGCTGGTCAACGCCGACAAGTCGCCGAAGCAGACGCAAATCGATACTGCGACCAAAGCCAACACGCTGAAGATTTCCGGCATCGGTTCGTTGAAGAGCGCGCTGACGGCGTTCCAGACGGCAATGACCAATCTGAGCAGCAAAACCAACCCTGCGTTTGCCGGCTTCACCGCCACTTCGGCCAATACGTCGGTTCTGAACGCCACTGCCGACAGCACCGCAGTAGCGGGAAGCTACAACGTAGTCGTGAGTCAGCTGGCCACCGGTTCGAAAATCGCCAGTGCCTCTTTCGCCGGCGGCGCCTCCAGTGCCATTCCGAGTGGTACCCTGAAAATCAGTCAGAATGGCACTGATTACAATGTCGACATCCCGGCCGATGCCACCTTGCAGAGCACCCGTGATGCGATCAACAAGGCTCAGGGCGCCAACGGTATTTCCGCCAACATCGTGACCGACGCCAATGGCGCTTCGCGTCTGGTGATCAGTTCGAGCAAGACCGGCGAAGGTTCCGACCTCACCGTCAGCGGTATTGCCGGTCTGGAAATTGATGGCACCAAGGCAATGAGCGGCACTCCGGCGGCAGGTGATTCAGGCGCCGTCAACGGCGTTGCAAAAAATGCCCTGTTGACCATTGACGGCCTTCAGGTAAGTAGCAAAAGCAATACGGTAACCGGCGCCATCAGTGGCCTGACCCTGAATCTGACGACGGTCAGCGCTGGCACCCCGCCGAGCACTCCGACTGTTGTCAGCGTAGATGCCAACACCAAAGGCTTGCAGACATCGATTCAGTCGTTTGTCGACGCTTACAACACGCTGAAGACCACCATTGATACGTTGTCCAAGGCGACACCGGACGCCGATGGCAAGCTGACCGTGCAAGCGGCCTTCACTGGCGACGCGATGCCGCGCGCGCTGATTGCCGACGTGCGTGCCGAGTTGACGGCCAAGGGCGCTGGCGGTCCATTGGCCGTACTGTCCCAGCTGGGCGTAATGACCGATCGCAACACCGGTAACCTGACGTTTGATACCGCGGCTTTCACCAAGACCATGGCCCAGCCAGGCATGACTGGTCAGGTTCAGCAATTGTTCACCGGCACCGATGACACCAACGGTCTGCTGGCGCGCATGACCAAGGCAACGGACCCGTACCTCAAGCCGGCGGCAGGTGATATCACCGGCAGCGGCCTGCTTGATCAGCGCATGGCCATCCTCAACAAAAACACGCGCAATCTTACCGATCAGCAGACGGCTCTGGATGTACGTGTTGCCAACCTGACCAAGACGTTGACTGCCAAATACAACGCCATGGACTTGCTGGTCGGGCAGATGAAGGCCACGGCGAGCAACATCACGTCGTTCTTCAGCACGCTGAACGCTCAGCAATCCGCGAAGTAACAGGCAAGAACGACAAAAACCCGGCTACGCTTTATCGGCGTGCGCCGGGTTTTTGTCTTTTGATCTAAAGTTCTGTGGCTCGTTGGCGATACACTGGTTATACGAGTCAATGTGGCAAATGAGGTAGAACATGAATCCAATGTTAGCCCTTCGGCAATACCAGAAAGTCGGCGCGCACGCCCAGACATCCGAGGCGAGCCCGCACCGTCTGGTACAAATGTTGATGGAAGGCGGTCTGGAGCGCATCGCTCAGGCCAAGGGCGCTATCGAGCGCAAGGATATTCCCGCCAAGTGCACGGCCATCAGTAAAGCCGTTGGCATCATTGGTGGGCTGTGTGAAGGCCTGGATCTGGAAAACAGTGCTGATTCGGTAGGTGAGCTCAACCAGCTTTACATCTACATGATGAAGCGACTCGCTGAGGCCAACGTCAAGAGCGATCCGAAAATCCTCGACGAAGTTGCCGGCCTGCTGCGCACCGTAAAGGAAGGCTGGGACGGCATCGCTCCGCCAGGCCCCCAGTTTTAAGGAGAGCACCATGAGTCTTGTATTGCAGCGAATCGCCGACACCCGTGAAGCGCTGGTCAGTGCGCTGGCCGAACGCAACTGGGAAGCCATTGGCGAGCTGGATCTGGCTTGCCGTTCCTGCATGGAAGACGTCATGGCCGAGGCCTCGCTGGATGAGGAGGCCTTGCGCAGTAACCTTGAGGAGTTGCTCCACGTTTACAAGGAGCTTCTGGAGGCGGCCATGGGTGAGCGGCAGGCGATAGCCAACGAGATGTCGCAGATCACCCAAGCGCAAAAGGCGGCAAAGGTTTACCATCTGTTTGGTTAATTAACCCCCAGTTAATCCAGACATGTGCGCCATAAATTTGACTGTGCACGGTTTTTTGACTTAACTAGTGGCTGTTTTCAGATTTCAGGCGTCTACAGGCACAAGGTGTCCTGCAAGCGTCTCGCTTGCCCCATTTTTCGGGCATTGAGTTGACTAGGGAAGTTGCTATTGCATGTGGCGTGAAACCAAAATTCTGCTGATCGATGACGATAGCGTCCGCCGCCGCGACCTGGCGGTGATTTTAAATTTTCTCGGCGAAGAAAATTTACCCTGCGGCAGCCATGACTGGCAGCAGGCTGTCGGCTCTTTGTCATCGAGTCGTGAAGTCATCTGTGTACTGATCGGGACGGTAAATGCTCCGGGTGCACTTTTGGGCTTGTTAAAGACACTCTCGACGTGGGATGAGTTCCTTCCGGTTTTGCTGATGGGCGATAATTCTTCCGTCGACCTGCCGGAAGACCAGCGCCGCCGGGTGCTTTCGACCCTGGAAATGCCGCCCAGCTACAGCAAACTGCTCGACTCCCTGCACCGTGCCCAGGTCTATCGCGAGATGTACGACCAGGCCCGCGAGCGTGGCCGTCATCGCGAGCCGAACCTGTTCCGCAGCCTGGTCGGCACCAGTCGGGCGATTCAGCACGTCCGCCAGATGATGCAGCAAGTGGCCGATACCGACGCCAGCGTGCTGATCCTCGGCGAGTCCGGCACCGGCAAGGAAGTGGTTGCGCGCAACCTGCATTACCACTCCAAGCGTCGCGACGCGCCGTTCGTGCCAGTCAACTGCGGGGCGATCCCGGCAGAGCTGCTGGAAAGCGAACTTTTCGGCCACGAGAAGGGCGCCTTCACCGGCGCGATCACCAGCCGTGCCGGGCGTTTCGAACTGGCCAACGGCGGTACGCTGTTCCTCGATGAAATCGGCGACATGCCGCTGCCGATGCAGGTCAAATTGCTGCGCGTGCTGCAGGAGCGCACCTTCGAGCGTGTGGGCAGCAACAAGACCCAGAGCGTCGACGTGCGCATCATTGCCGCGACCCACAAGAATCTCGAAAGCATGATCGAGATCGGTACCTTCCGCGAAGACCTCTACTATCGCCTGAACGTGTTCCCGATCGAGATGGCGCCGCTGCGTGAGCGCGTCGAAGACATCCCGCTGCTGATGAACGAACTGATCTCGCGCATGGAGCACGAAAAGCGTGGTTCCATCCGTTTCAACTCGGCGGCGATCATGTCGCTGTGCCGTCACGGCTGGCCGGGCAACGTCCGCGAACTGGCCAACCTGGTGGAGCGCATGGCGATCATGCATCCTTACGGGGTGATCGGCGTGGTCGAATTGCCGAAGAAATTCCGCTACGTCGACGACGAAGACGAGCAGATGGTCGACAGCCTGCGCAGCGATCTCGAAGAGCGCGTGGCGATCAACGGTCATACGCCGGACTTTACCGCCAACGCGATGCTGCCGCCGGAAGGCCTGGACCTCAAGGACTACCTCGGTGGTCTGGAACAGGGCCTGATCCAGCAGGCGCTGGATGACGCCAACGGTATCGTCGCGCGTGCCGCCGAGCGCCTGCGTATTCGTCGCACCACGCTGGTGGAGAAGATGCGCAAATACGGCATGAGCCGGCGCGAAGGTGACGAACAGGCGGATGATTGACGCCTGTTTTTCAACGCCTTCATTTATAAGCAGTTTTTTTTAGGCACGGGTATTGCTACAGCCCTCGCAACGTTCCGTTTAACTGACGGTCAGCCAAGCGAGAGAACACAATGCCCCACGCCCAGATGTCATCTGCCTCCCATGCCGAGGGGCAACCGTCGTCCGTAGAGCAGGCGAGTCGCCTGGGGCTTGAGCAGGCGTTCGCACTGTTCAATCAGATGTCCAGCCAGTTGACCGATTCCTACAGCATGCTTGAAGCCCGGGTCACCGAGCTCAAGGGTGAGCTGGCGGTAGTCAGTGCCCAGCGCATGCAGGAGCTGGCCGAAAAAGAACGCTTGGCCAATCGCCTGCAAAACCTCCTTGATCTGTTGCCCGGTGGCGTCATCGTGATCGACGGCCACGGCATGGTTCGCGAAGCCAACCCGGCGGCGATCGATCTGTTGGGGCTGCCGCTGGAAGGCGAGTTGTGGCGCCATGTCATCGCGCGTTGCTTTGCCCCGCGTGAAGACGACGGTCATGAAATCTCTCTGAAAAACGGTCGACGCCTGTCGATCGCCACCCGCTCGCTGGATGCCGAGCCGGGCCAGTTGGTGCTGCTCAACGACCTGACAGAAACCCGCCACCTTCAAGATCAACTGGCGCGCCATGAGCGCCTGTCGTCGCTGGGGCGCATGGTCGCCTCGCTGGCCCATCAGATCCGCACGCCGTTGTCCGCCGCGTTGCTTTACGCCAGTCATTTGACCGAGCAGGAACTGCCCGTCGCCACCCAGCAGCGCTTCGCCGGTCGTCTCAAAGAGCGCCTGCATGAACTGGAGCATCAGGTGCGCGACATGCTGGTGTTCGCCCGTGGCGAGCTGCCGCTGACCGATCGGGTCACCCCGAATGCGTTGATGCAGTCGCTGCAAGCGGCGGCGCTGACCCATGTGCAGGATTTGCCAATCCGCTGGCAGTGCGACAGTCATGTCGGCGAATTGCTGTGCAACCGCGACACCCTGGTCGGGGCGATTCTCAATCTGATCGAAAACGCAATTCAGGCCAGCGATGGCAACGTGCGCCTGAAGGTGCATTGCTACACCCGCGACAACAGCCTGCGCCTGTGCGTCAGCGACAGCGGCAGCGGCATCGAGCCGCTGGTGCTCGAGCGTCTCGGCGAGCCGTTTTTTACCACCAAAGTGACCGGCACCGGGCTTGGCCTGACCGTGGTCAAGGCAGTGGCGCGGGCACATCAGGGAGAATTGCAGCTGCGTTCGCGTGTCGGGCGTGGCACGTGCGCGCAGGTGATCCTGCCGCTGTTTTCCGCTGTACAGGGAGCTGAGTAAACGTCATGGGCATCAAGGTTTTGCTGGTCGAGGATGACCGCTCGTTGCGCGAAGCGCTGGCCGATACGCTGTTGCTGGCGGGCCACGACTACCATGCAGTCGGCAGTGCCGAAGAGGCGCTGCAGGCGGTCGAGCGCGAAGCGTTCAGTCTGGTGGTCAGCGACGTCAACATGCCTGGCATGGACGGCCATCAACTGCTCGGTTTGCTGCGTGCGCGTCAGCCGCAATTGCCGGTGCTGCTGATGACTGCGCACGGCGCGGTCGAGCGTGCGGTGGATGCGATGCGCCAGGGTGCGGCGGATTACCTGGTCAAGCCGTTCGAGCCCAAGGCGCTGCTGGACCTGGTGTCGCGGCATGCTCTGGGCAGCATCGGTGTAACGGAGGGTGAAGGCCCGGTAGCGGTCGAGCCGGCCAGTGCGCAGTTGCTCGAGCTGGCGGCGCGGGTGGCACGCAGTGATTCCACGGTGTTGATTTCCGGCGAGTCCGGTACCGGTAAGGAAGTGCTGGCGCGTTACATTCACCAGCAATCCCACCGCGCCAGCCAGCCGTTCATCGCGATCAACTGCGCAGCGATCCCCGACAACATGCTCGAAGCCACCCTGTTCGGCCACGAGAAGGGGTCATTCACCGGCGCCATCGCGGCGCAGGCCGGCAAGTTCGAGCAGGCCGATGGCGGCACCATTCTGCTCGACGAAATTTCCGAAATGCCCCTGGGCCTGCAAGCCAAGTTGCTGCGAGTGCTGCAGGAGCGTGAAGTCGAGCGCGTCGGTGCGCGCAAGCCGATCACCCTGGATATTCGCGTAGTCGCGACCACCAACCGTGATCTGGCCGGCGAAGTGGCAGCGGGGCGTTTCCGTGAAGACCTTTTTTACCGTCTGTCGGTTTTTCCCCTGGCCTGGCGTCCACTTCGCGAGCGCACTGCCGATATCTTGCCGCTGGCCGAGCGGTTGCTGAACAAACACGTCAATAAAATGAAGCATGCGGCGGCGAAACTTTCGCCAGACGCCCAAGCGTGCCTGACCCATTACCCATGGCCGGGCAATGTGCGTGAGCTGGATAACGCGATTCAACGGGCGCTGATTCTGCAGCAGGGCGGTTTGATCCAGCCGCAGGATTTCTGTCTGACCGGCGCGGTGACGTTTAGCGCAGCGCCGGCCGTCGCGCCGCTGCAACCGCAGGTGCGCGAGATTGAAGTCGAGGCCGAATCCGCCGGTGCACTGGGCGATGACCTGCGGCGTCGGGAGTTCCAGATGATCATCGACACCCTGCGCACCGAGCGTGGCCGACGCAAGGAAGCCGCGGAAAAACTCGGTATCAGCCCGCGTACCCTGCGCTACAAGCTGGCGCAGATGCGTGATGCCGGGATGGACGTCGAAGGCTATCTGTTCGCCACCTGAACGTTGTCGCAGTCAATTGTGGGAGCGAGCTTGCTCGCGAAAGCGGTGGGGCAGTTGCGAAAATGTCGACTGATTCTCCCTCTTCGCGAGCAAGCTCGCTCCCACAGTGATTTCGCGGTGCCTGGACGGGCTTTTATAAAATAGTCCGCCGAGCTGGCACCCTTGTTGCTAACACCTGTGTACCCGCCGAGTGAGTGTCAAAAAATTGCGGGCCGCCCAAGAGAGTAGACCATGAGCCAAGGTATTGAATTCAATCGGTTGATGATGGACATGAAGGCCATGAAAATGGACGCCATGGCCACGCCGAAATCGACTGCCGCCGTCCCTGAACTGGCAGGCAGCAGCTTTTCCGACATGCTCGGTCAGGCCATCAACAAAGTCAGCGATACCCAGCAGGCGTCGACTCAGTTGGCCAACGCATTTGAAATCGGCAAGAGCGGCGTCGATCTGACGGACGTGATGATCGCCTCGCAGAAAGCCAGCGTGTCGTTCCAGGCTCTGACCCAGGTGCGCAACAAGCTGGTTCAGGCTTATCAAGACATCATGCAGATGCCGGTTTAAGGACGAGATTGAGTCATGGCAGAAGCAGTCGCCGATAACGTTCCGGCCAAGGCCACCCCGATAGACGGCAAACCGCCGCTGTTCGGCCTGTCCTTCCTGGAAAACCTCTCCGAGATGACCATGCTGCGTCAGGTGGGCCTGTTGGTCGGCCTGGCTGCGAGCGTGGCGATTGGCTTTGCCGTGGTGCTGTGGTCGCAGCAGCCGGATTACCGTCCGTTGTACGGCAGCCTTGCCGGCATGGACGCCAAGCAGGTCATGGACACCCTGGCCTCCGCCGACATCCCTTACACCGTCGAGCCGAACTCCGGCGCCTTGCTGGTCAAGGCTGACGACCTGTCCCGTGCGCGGATGAAACTCGCGGCCGCTGGTGTCACTCCCAGCGACGGCAACATCGGTTTCGAAATCCTCGACAAGGAACAGGGTCTGGGCACCAGCCAGTTCATGGAAGCGACGCGTTACCGTCGCGGCCTCGAAGGCGAACTGGCGCGCACCATCTCCAGCCTGAACAACGTCAAGGGCGCCCGCGTGCACCTGGCGATTCCGAAGAGCTCGGTGTTCGTGCGTGATGAACGCAAGCCAAGCGCTTCGGTGCTGGTCGAGTTGTACTCCGGGCGTTCGCTGGAGCCGAGTCAGGTGGTGGCGATCATCAACCTGGTGGCGACCTCCGTTCCCGAGCTGAGCAAATCGCAGATCACCGTCGTCGATCAGAAGGGCAACCTGCTCTCCGATCAGGCGGAAAACTCCGAAATGACCATGGCCGGCAAGCAGTTCGATTACAGCCGTCGCATGGAAAGCATGCTCACCCAGCGCGTGCACAACATTCTGCAGCCGGTACTGGGCAACGATCGCTACAAGGCTGAAGTCTCGGCCGACATTGATTTCAGTGCCGTCGAATCCACCGCCGAGCAGTTCAACCCGGACCAGCCGGCGTTGCGCAGCGAGCAGTCGGTCAACGAACAACGCACCGCCAGCAATGGCCCCCAAGGTGTGCCGGGCGCCCTGAGCAACCAGCCGCCGGCGCCGGCGTCGGCACCGCAAACCACCGGTGGCGCGCAAGGCTCTACCGGCATGATTCAGCCAGGTCAGCCACTGGTCGATGCCAATGGTCAGCAGATCATGGACCCGGCCACCGGCCAGCCGATGCTCGCGCCGTATCCGGCCGACAAGCGTCAACAATCCACCAAGAACTTCGAGCTCGACCGTTCCATCAGCCACACCAAACAGCAGCAGGGTCGCCTGAATCGTCTGTCGGTGTCGGTGGTGGTCGACGATCAGGTCAAGGTCAATGCGGCCAACGGTGAAACCACCCGCGCGCCGTGGAGCGCCGACGAATTGGCGCGCTTCACCCGTCTGGTGCAGGACGCGGTCGGCTTCGACGCCAGCCGTGGCGACAGCGTCAGCGTGATCAACATGCCGTTCTCCGCCGAGCGCGGTGAAGTGGTCGCCGATATTCCGTTCTACTCCCAGCCATGGTTCTGGGACATCGTCAAACAAGTGCTGGGTGTGTTGTTCATCCTGGTGCTGGTGTTTGGTGTGCTGCGTCCGGTGTTGAACAACATCACCGGCGGCGGCAAAGGCAAGGAGCTGGCCGGTCTGGGCAGCGACGTGGAACTCGGTGGCATGGGCGGCCTGGACGGCGACCTGGCCAACGACCGCGTGAGCCTCGGTGGTCCGCAGAGCATTCTGTTGCCTAGCCCGAGCGAGGGTTACGACGCACAACTGAATGCAATCAAGAGCTTGGTGGCCGAGGATCCGGGTCGCGTGGCTCAGGTCGTGAAAGAGTGGATTAACGCAGATGAGTGATAACCGAGCCGCAACCGTCAAACTGAACAAGGTCGACAAAGCCGCGATTCTGCTGCTGTCCCTGGGTTCGACCGATGCCGCGCAAGTGCTGCGCCACATGGGCCCCAAAGAGGTTCAGCGGGTGGGTGTGGCCATGGCCCAGATGGGCAACGTCCATCGCGAGCAGGTCGAGCAGGTCATGAGCGAGTTCGTCGACATCGTCGGCGACCAGACCAGCCTCGGCGTCGGCTCCGACGACTACGTGCGCAAAATGCTCACCCAGGCGCTGGGTGAAGACAAGGCCAACGGCCTGATCGACCGCATTCTGCTCGGTGGCAACACCAGCGGCCTCGACAGCCTGAAATGGATGGAGCCGCGCGCGGTTGCCGACGTGATCCGCTACGAACACCCGCAGATCCAGGCCATCGTGGTGGCTTACCTCGATCCGGATCAGGCCGGTGAAGTGCTCGGCAACTTCGACCACAAGGTGCGTCTGGACATCATCCTGCGCGTGTCGTCGTTGAACACCGTGCAACCGGCTGCGTTGAAAGAGCTGAACCAGATTCTCGAGAAGCAGTTCTCCGGCAACTCGAATGCCTCGCGCACCACCCTGGGTGGCATCAAGCGGGCGGCGGACATCATGAACTTCCTCGACAGCTCGATCGAAGGCCAGCTCATGGACTCGATCCGCGAAGTCGACGAAGACCTGTCCGGTCAGATCGAAGACCTCATGTTCGTGTTCAACAACCTGGCCGACGTCGACGACCGTGGCATCCAGGCGCTGTTGCGCGAAGTGTCCTCCGACGTACTGGTACTGGCCCTCAAGGGTTCGGACGAAGGCGTCAAAGAGAAGATCTTCAAGAACATGTCCAAGCGTGCGGCCGAACTGTTGCGCGACGACCTCGAAGCAAAAGGCCCGGTGCGCGTCAGCGACGTGGAAACCGCGCAGAAGGAAATCCTCACCATTGCCCGTCGCATGGCCGAGGCCGGCGAGATCGTGCTCGGTGGCAAGGGCGGCGAGGAAATGATCTAAGCCCATGGACAAGCATGACGAGTCAGTGACGGATCTGATCCGCGCCCGCGATGTTCGTGGTTTCGAATCCTGGGCGCTGCCCAGCTTCGATCCGCCGAAACCGGAACCCGAGCCGGAACCGGAGCCCGAACCGCCGGAAATGGAAGAAGTGCCGCTGGAAGAAGTCCAGCCACTGACCCTGGAAGAACTCGAAAGCATCCGTCAGGAGGCTTATAACGAGGGCTTCGGCATCGGCGAGAAAGAAGGGTTTCACAGCGCCACGCTGAAGGTGCGTCAGGAAGCCGAAGTGGCTCTGGCGGCGAAACTCGCCAGCCTCGAACAACTGATGACCCACCTGTTCGAGCCGATTGCCGAGCAGGACACTCAGATCGAAAAGTCGCTGGTCGACCTCGTGCAACACATCACCAGACAGGTGATCAAGCGCGAGCTGGCCATCGATTCCAGCCAGATCGAACACGTCATGCGTGACGCGCTCAAGCTGCTGCCGTTGGGCGTGGACAACGTGCGTCTGTACGTCAATCCGCAGGACTTCGAGCAGGCCAAGGCCTTGCGCGAGCGTCACGAAGAAACCTGGCGCATCGTTGAAGACGACACGTTGCTGCCGGGCGGGTGCCGGGTTGAAACCGAGCACAGCCGCATCGACGCCAGCATCGAGACCCGCGTGACCCAGGTCATGGCCAAACTGTTCGACCAGTTGCATGAACAGGCCCTGCACCCGGCGGCGCCCGATCTGAGCCTGGACATTCCTGAAGAAAGCCAATCGGCGGCTGCGCCTGAAGAGCCGCTCGCGGACACCCCCGATGCGCCTTGAACGCACCAGTTTCGCCAAGCGCCTCAGCACCTATGCCGACGCCACTGAAATCGCCGGCGCGCCGATTCTCGAAGGCCGCCTGCTGCGCATGGTCGGCCTCACGCTTGAAGCCGAAGGCCTGCGCGCCGCCATGGGCACGCGTTGCCTGGTGATCAATGACGACAGCTATCACCCGTCCCAGGTGGAAGCGGAAGTCATGGGTTTTTCCGGCAGCAAAGTCTTTCTGATGCCGGTCGGCAGCGTCGCCGGTATCGCCCCGGGCGCCCGTGTGGTGCCGCTGGCCGAAACCGGTCGCCTGCCGATGGGCATGAGCATGCTCGGTCGCGTACTCGACGGCGCCGGACGCGCGCTGGACGGCAAGGGCGGAATGAAGGCTGAAGACTGGGTGCCAATGGACGGCCCGACCATCAACCCGCTGAACCGCGACCCGATCCACGAACCGCTGGACGTCGGGATCCGTTGCATCAACGGTTTGCTCACGGTCGGGCGCGGTCAGCGTCTGGGTCTGTTCGCCGGTACCGGTGTCGGTAAATCGGTGCTGCTGGGCATGATGACCCGCTTCACCGAGGCCGACATTATCGTCGTTGGCCTGATCGGTGAGCGGGGTCGAGAAGTTAAAGAGTTCATCGAGCACATCCTCGGTGAAGAAGGCCTCAAGCGTTCCGTGGTGGTGGCGTCCCCTGCGGACGACGCGCCGCTGATGCGTCTGCGCGCGGCGATGTACTGCACGCGCATTGCCGAGTATTTTCGCGACAAGGGCAAGAACGTCCTGTTGCTGATGGATTCGCTGACCCGTTTCGCCCAGGCCCAGCGGGAAATCGCCCTGGCCATTGGCGAGCCGCCAGCGACCAAGGGTTATCCGCCTTCGGTGTTCGCCAAACTGCCGAAACTGGTGGAACGCGCCGGTAATGCGGAGAAGGGCGGGGGTTCGATCACCGCGTTCTACACCGTATTGTCCGAAGGCGATGACCAGCAGGATCCGATTGCCGACTCGGCGCGGGGCGTGCTCGACGGCCACATCGTGTTGTCCCGGCGTCTGGCCGAGGAAGGGCACTACCCGGCCATCGACATCGAAGCGTCGATCAGCCGAGTGATGCCGGCCGTGGTTTCGGCGGAGCACATGCAGCGCGCGCAGTACTTCAAGCAGCTGTGGTCGCGCTATCAGCAGAGCCGCGACCTGATCAGCGTCGGCGCTTACGTCGCCGGTGGCGACCGTGAAACCGACCTGGCGATCTCGCTGCAACCGCAACTGACCCGCTACCAGCGCCAGGGGCTGAACGACAAGATCAACATGGGCGAGAGCCAGGCTTACCTCGAAACCCTGTTCGCGCCTGCGGCGGGCGGGTAACCGGCCATGGCCGTGAGCCGAGCTGCGCGTCTGGCACCGGTGGTGGAGATGGCCGAACAGGCCGAGAAAACCGCCGTGCAGCGCCTGGGTTATTTTCAGGGCCAGGTCAAAGTGGCCGAAAGCAAACTGGCCGACCTCGACGCCTTTCGTCTGGATTACCAGGAACAGTGGATCGTGCGCGGCAGCGACGGGGTTTCCGGGCAATGGCTGCTGGGGTATCACGGCTTCCTCGCGCAACTGGACACCGCGATCGACCAGCAGCGGCAAAGCCTGGTCTGGCACCAGAACAACCTGATCAAGGCGCGCGACGCTTGGCAGCAAGCATTCGCCAAGGTCGAAGGCTTGCGCAAACTGGTGCAGCGCTACCGCGAAGAGGCGCAACGCCTCGAAGACAAGCGCGAGCAGAAGCTGCTGGACGAGTTGTCGCAGCGCTTGCCGCGGCACGATCCTTTTTAAAACCAGATCAAAAGATCGCAGCCTTCGGCAGCTCCTACACCGATCCTGCAGGAGCTGCGGCACGCTGCGATCTTTTGACTTTGCTCTGCACCTTGCCCCAACCCTGTCCAGGTGCTAAACCTTGTACACGTTCGTCAATGACAAGGAAGCCAGTCAATGTCAGTCGTTACAGAAGTCTCTCCGGATGGTCAAAAACTGACGATTTCGGTCAGGGGGCGGTTCGATTTTGGGCGCCATCAGGAATTTCGCGAGTCCTATGAGCGCCTTAACAGAAAACCTGACTCCATCGTGGTTGATCTGAAAGATGCCACCTACCTCGACAGCTCCGCGCTGGGCATGCTGCTCCTGCTGCGCGATCACGCCGGCGGCGACGACTCGGACGTGCGGGTGATCAACAGCAACTCCGACGTGCGCAAGATCCTCGCCATCTCCAACTTCGACAAACTGTTCGACATCAGTTGACGGCCATGCAGGCGCAAGAGCCGCTGACCATCCTGATCGCCGAAGACAGCGCCGCCGACCGTCTGCTGCTGTCGACCATCGTCCGCCGCCAGGGCCATGAAGTGCTGACCGCCGCCAATGGCGCCGAAGCGCTGGAGGTATTTCGGCGTCAGCCACCGCATCTGGTGCTGATGGACGCGATGATGCCGGTGATGGACGGCTTCGAAGCGGCGCGGCAGATCAAAGCGCTGGCGGGGGAGACCCTGGTGCCGATCATCTTCCTGACCTCGCTGACCGAGAGCGAAGCGCTGGCCCGGTGTCTGGAGGCGGGTGGCGACGACTTTCTGGCGAAGCCCTACAACCAGGTGATCCTCGCCGCCAAAATCAAGGCGATGGATCGCTTGCGCCGCTTGCAGGCCACGGTGCTGCAGCAGCGCGACCTGATCGCCAAGCATCACGATTACCTGCTTAATGAACAGCGCGTGGCCAAAGCCGTTTTCGACAAGGTCGCGCATTCGGGTTGCCTGAGCGCGCCGAATATTCGCTACCTGCAATCACCCTATGCGTTGTTCAACGGCGACCTGCTGCTGGCGGCCTACACCCCGGCCGGCGACATGCATGTGCTGCTGGGTGATTTCACCGGTCACGGCTTGCCGGCGGCGGTGGGGGCGATGCCGCTGGCCGAAGTGTTTTACGGCATGACCGCCAAGGGCTACGGTCTGGCGGAAACCCTGCGCGAGATGAACGCCAAGCTCAAGCGCATCCTGCCGGTGGACATGTTCTGCTGCGCGACCATGCTTTGCCTGAGCTTTCAGCGCCGCACGGTGGAGGTGTGGAACGGCGGCATGCCCGACGGTTATCTGCACCGTATCGCCACGGGCGAACGGTTGCCGCTGGCGGCGCGCCATTTGCCGTTGGGGGTGCTCAGCCCGCAAGCGTTTGACGATCGCACTGAAGTGCAGGCCATGGCGGTCGGGGATCGAGTGTTCCTGCTGTCAGATGGCGTGATCGATACCACTGACGCCGAGGACCGGCTGTTTGGTGTCGAGCGTTTGCAGCAACTGTTCGCCGCCAATCGCGAGCCGGACAACCTGTTCGCCGAGATTGAGCAGGCCTTGCACGCATTTCGCGGCGAGCCCCGCGACGATGTGAGCATGGTCGAGATCAGCCTGCTGGAAGCAGCGCAGGTAGTGCCGTCGACGCCGGTATATTCCGACAGTGGCCAATCGTGCCCGCTGGACTGGTCGGTAAGCTTCGAGTTTCGCGGGGCTACGCTAAAACGTTTCAATCCCTTGCCGTATCTGCTGCAGTTGTTGCAGGAAGTACACAGTTTGCGCACCCAGGGCGGGGCGATCTACAGCGTGCTCGCCGAGTTGTATTCCAATGCGCTGGAACATGGCGTGCTGGGTCTCGATTCCAGCCTCAAACGTGATGCCGCCGGGTTCGCCAGCTATTACCAGCAGCGAAATGCGCGCCTCGAGGCCTTGCAGGACGGTTACGTGCGCGTGCATCTGCAAGTGAAACCGCAAGGTGCCGGAGGCTGCCTGGTCATTCGCGTCGAAGACAGCGGCAAGGGTTTTGACGTGGCGCGCGTGATGGAGCGGCCGCTGGACGATGTCCGTTTGTCGGGGCGCGGCGTCAGTTTGATCCGGCAATTGGGGCATAACGCCAGTTGGTCGGACGAAGGTCGCAGTGCTTGCGTAGAGTTTTTCTGGGAGGTTAAGGCATAATCCGCCGATTCTTGATCAAGGAGTGAACAAGTGACTGACCAACATGTGGATCGCGAAGTACTCGATGCGTTGCGCGAAGTGATGGAAGACAGCTATCCGGATTTGCTGGATACCTTCCTGACCGATTCTGAAAGTCGCTTGCATCAATTGCAAAAGACCGCCGACGCCAAGGTGTTGGCCGAGGTCGCCCATAGTTTCAAGGGCAGCGCCAGCAACATGGGCGCCGTGCGACTGGCGACGCTCTGTCAGGAGCTGGAGGCGGATGCCAAAGGCAAAAGCCCTGCGGAAATCGTCAAACTGGTGGCCGATATCAGCAGCGAATTCGCCGATGTCCGCCCGATCTACGAAGACGAACGCCAGCACGCCCTGACGCATTGAGTCCTGCCGTCCGACGCTTTTCGCAAGCGCCGGACAAAACTGGCCCGACACTTGCAATAATCCCCGTCAACTGTACCTACGATCCCAGTGCAGCGGAGACCGTGTCATGCCTGCGACCCCCAATGTTCTTCTTCAATCTGCCGCCCAGGCCAAGGCGCAAGCTGCCGCCGCGAAAGCGCCGGTCATGGCCGCAGACACCGGGGACAAGGCCTCAAGCTTCGCTCAGGTGTACGCTGATCAAGGCCCGAAGAAGCCCCTTGCGAGCGCTGACAATTCGGTGAAGCCGGCGCGCGACAAGGTGGCCGACAACAGCGACAAGAAGGATTTCAGCAAGGATAAATCTGCCGCCACGCAACAGACCGTTGCCGATAGCGGCAACGCATTGCCTGCCGACAAGACTGCACCGACAACCTCCGATGATCAGGCAGCCGCTGACAAGGCCGCCGCCGATGCTGCCGCGGACAGCGCGCAGACGCCAGTGGCGGACACCCCTCCGGTGGATCCGGCACTGGATCCGGCACTGGCGCAAACCGTGCAACCGCTGGTGACCGCGCCAGTGGTGGCAGCGCCAGTCGCTGCAACACCGGAGCCGGTCAAGGCTGAAACACCGGTCGTGGCCGCAACCGTCGCGCCAGCCGTGGTCAAAGATCCGGCGGCATCGACCGACAGCGCTTTCGACCCGGCGGCCGATCCGCTTGACTCGCTGCCGGCGGTGCGCATGGCGATGGAGCAGGGCGGACACATTTCCGCCAGCAGCCAGACACAAGCCAAAGCTACGCCGGCCCAGACCCAGGCCGACGGTGAATTGACTGCGGCGCAGAACTTCGCCGCCGGCATGGCCAGCATGCTCGATGTGCAGGGCGACAAGGACAGCACCAGTCAGAGCGGCGAGAAAGCCTTCAGTGGTCTGATCGACGATGGCCTGAAAGATCTGAAAGCGGCCACCAGCGACACCCGGGTCGATGATTTCGCCAACCGTCTGGCGGCGCTGACTCAGGCGGCCACCCCGAAAACCGCGAACGCCGTACCGGTGAATCAGCCGATCGCCATGCACCAGAGCGGCTGGACCGAAGAAATCGTCAATCGCGTCATGTACCTGTCCAGCGCCAACCTGAAGGCGGCGGATATTCAATTGCAACCGGCGGAACTCGGGCGTCTGGATATTCGGGTGAACATGGTTCCCGATCAGCAGACCCAGGTGACGTTCATGAGCGCGCATCCAAGCGTGCGTGAAGCGCTGGACGGGCAGATGCATCGCCTGCGTGACATGTTTACCCAGCAGGGAATGGGCCAGGTCGACGTCAATGTCTCCGACCAGAGCCGTGGCTGGCAGGGTCAGCAAGGTCAGGAACAGGCGCAGCAGGGCCAGAGCGGACGCACCAGCGCTGCTGGCGGTCGTCTGGATTCGGCGGAGGAAGAGCTGACGCCAGCGGCAGTGGCGGAAGCTGCTGCGCAAACCACCAGTGTCATTGGCAGCAGCGCCGTCGACTATTACGCCTGATTCAAAGTATCCCCAAAAACCTGTGGGAGCTGGCTTGCCAGCGATGGCGGCGGCACATTCAAAACCAATGTGTCAGACAAATCGCTATCGCTGGCAAGCCAGCTCCCACAGGGCTTGCATCGATTCATACTCCCACTCCTCCAAAGCTCCGACACTTCTGGCATAACACTTGCTCTTGCCTTGCCGTGCGACTGTGAAAACCCGATTAGTGACGGATTATTGGCATGGCGAAGAGCGAAGCAGCAGCTGTAAAAGACCCCGCGACCAAAGGCAAACTCAAGATGATCATCCTGATCGTGGTGGCTCTGCTGCTGGCGATCGGTGTGTCCGTGGGCGCGACCTGGTACTTCATGCACAGCGCTCAGAGCAAGCCTGCCGCAGCGGCCGAGGCCACTCCGGTCGGCAAGCAACCGGCGATTTTCGAGCCGATGGCGCCGGCGTTTGTCGCCAACTACAACCAGAACGGCCGTCAGCGCTACATGCAGGTGAGCATCACCATGCTGGCGCGTAACCAGGCCGATCTGGACGCGCTCAAAGTGCACATGCCGGTGATCCGCAACAACCTGGTGATGCTCTTCTCCGGTCAGGATTTCGCCACGCTGGCGACCCCGGTCGGCCAGGAGATGTTGCGCCAGAAGGCTACCGCCAGCGTCCAGGAAGTGGCGCAGAAAGAGCTGGGCAAAGTGGTGATCGAACAGTTGCTTTTCACTAATTTCGTACTGCAGTAGGAACACGACATGGCCGTGCAGGATCTGCTGTCCCAGGATGAAATCGACGCGCTGTTGCATGGCGTCGACGATGGTCTGGTACAGACCGATAACGCTGCCGAACCCGGCAGTGTCAAAAGCTACGACCTGACCAGCCAGGATCGCATCGTCCGTGGACGCATGCCGACTCTGGAAATGATCAACGAGCGTTTTGCCCGTTACACCCGCATCAGCATGTTCAACATGCTGCGCCGCTCGGCCGACGTTGCCGTCGGTGGCGTGCAGGTGATGAAGTTCGGCGAATACGTGCACTCGCTGTACGTGCCGACCAGCCTCAACCTGGTCAAGATCAAACCGTTGCGCGGCACCGCGCTGTTCATCCTCGACGCCAAACTGGTGTTCAAGCTGGTGGACAACTTCTTCGGCGGCGACGGCCGTCACGCCAAGATCGAGGGGCGTGAATTCACCCCGACCGAACTGCGTGTGGTGCGCATGGTGCTGGAGCAGGCGTTCGTCGATCTGAAGGAAGCCTGGCAGGCGATCATGGAAGTCAATTTCGAGTACATCAACTCGGAAGTGAACCCGGCCATGGCCAACATCGTCGGCCCGAGCGAAGCGATCGTGGTCTCCACCTTCCACATCGAACTCGATGGCGGTGGCGGTGACCTGCACGTGACCATGCCTTACTCGATGATCGAGCCGGTACGCGAAATGCTCGACGCCGGTTTCCAGTCGGACCTCGACGATCAGGACGAGCGCTGGGTCAACGCCCTGCGTCAGGACGTGCTCGATGTCGACGTGCCGATCGGCGCCACCGTGGCCCGCCGCCAGTTGAAGCTGCGCGACATCCTGCACATGCAGCCGGGGGATGTGATCCCGGTGGAGATGCCGGAAGACATGATCATGCGCGCCAACGGCGTACCGGCCTTCAAGGTCAAGATGGGCTCGCACAAAGGCAACCTCGCGTTGCAGGTTATCGAGCCGATCGAGCGGCGCTGAAACGCCACTCTCACCCCCACGCATTTAACTGAATTGTTGCCCGCCGAGGACACATGATGAACGACGAAATGAACGCCCAGGACGATCAGGCACTGGCCGACGAATGGGCTGCGGCCCTGGAAGAGACCGGTGATGGCAGCCAGGCTGACATCGACGCGCTGCTGGCCGCCGACGCTGGCGCCGCAAGCTCCAACCGTCTGCCGATGGAAGAGTTCGGCAGCGTGCCGAAGAACAACGATCCGGTGACCCTGGACGGTCCGAACCTGGACGTGATCCTCGACATCCCGGTGTCGATCTCGATGGAAGTGGGCAGCACCGACATCAACATCCGCAACCTGCTGCAACTGAACCAGGGTTCGGTGATCGAGCTGGATCGTCTGGCCGGCGAGCCGCTGGACGTACTGGTCAACGGCACCCTGATCGCGCACGGCGAAGTGGTGGTGGTCAACGAGAAGTTCGGCATCCGCCTGACCGACGTGATCAGCCCAAGCGAACGCATCAAGAAGCTGCGCTGAGTGAAACGGTTTCTCTGGGCATTGCTGGCATTGCCATTGAGCGTGCTGGCCGCTGAGCCGTCGACGGCGACGACCGTGCCTGCTGCCACCGCGCCGATGGTCAACAGCGGCGTGGCCGGGCAACTGACGCAACTGGTGTTCGGCCTGTTGCTGGTGCTGGGGTTGATCTTCTTCCTCGCCTGGCTGCTGCGCCGGGTGCAACAGTCGGGGCCGGCGGGCAAGGGCCAGGTGATCGAGCTGATCGGCTCCCGCGCGCTCGGCCCGCGTGACCGGTTGATGCTGGTGCAGGTCGGCAACGAGCAGATTCTGTTGGGCCTCAGTCCTGGCACCATCACCGCGCTGCACGTGCTCAAGGAGCCGGTGCAAGTGCCGAGCAGCAGCGAAAAAGCGACCCCGGAATTTGCCCAGCATCTGCTGAAGATTCTTGGCAAGGATCAGAAGGATAAGAAGTAATGGGTGCGCTACGCATCGTCTTGACGCTGTCCCTGATGCTGGCCGCGCCGCTGGCATTCGCCGCCGACCCGTTGTCGATTCCGGCGATCACGCTGGGCACCAACGCCGACGGCGCGCAGGAGTATTCGGTCAGCCTGCAGATTCTGCTGATCATGACCGCCCTGAGCTTCATTCCGGCGGCCGTGATTCTGATGACCAGTTTCACCCGGATCATCATCGTCTTCTCGATCCTGCGTCAGGCCCTCGGCCTGCAGCAGACGCCGTCGAACCAGATCCTTACCGGCATGGCGCTGTTCCTCACCATGTTCATCATGGCCCCGGTGTTCGACCGGGTGAACAACGATGCGCTGCAGCCGTATCTGGCGGAAAAACTCACCGCCCAGCAAGCGGTGGAAAAAGCCCAGGTGCCGATCAAGGACTTCATGCTCGCCCAGACCCGCACCAGCGATCTGGAGCTGTTCATGCGTCTGTCCAAGCGCACTGACATTGCCACCCCGGATCAGGCGCCGCTGACCATCCTGGTGCCGGCGTTCGTCACTTCCGAACTGAAGACTGCGTTCCAGATCGGTTTCATGATCTTCATCCCGTTCCTGATCATCGACCTGGTCGTGGCCAGTGTGCTGATGGCGATGGGGATGATGATGCTCTCGCCGCTGATCATTTCGCTGCCGTTCAAGATCATGCTGTTCGTACTGGTGGATGGCTGGGCGCTGATTATCGGCACCCTGGCCAGCAGTTTCGGAGGTGTCTCGCCATGACGCCGGAAGTCGCGGTCGATATCTTTCGTGAAGCGCTGTGGCTGACCACCTTGATGGTCGCGATCCTGGTGGTGCCGAGCCTGTTGGTCGGTTTGCTGGTGGCGATGTTTCAGGCGGCGACGCAGATCAACGAACAGACCCTGAGCTTCCTGCCGCGTCTGCTGGTGATGCTGGTGACGCTGATCGTCGCCGGCCCGTGGATCGTGCAGACGTTCATGGAATACATCATTCAGTTGTACAAAAACATTCCGATGGTCATCGGCTAAGCCATGCAGTCGCTGCTTCAGCTGACCGACACCCAGATCAGTACCTGGGTGGCGTCGTTCATGTTGCCACTGTTTCGCGTTGCCTCGATGCTGATGGTCATGCCGGTGTTCGGCACCACGCTGGTGTCGCGGCGGATACGCCTGTATTTCGCCGTGGCCATCACCGTGTGCATTGCCCCGGGGTTGCCGCCGATGCCGGAGGTCAGTCCGCTTGCGCTCAGCGGCTGGTTGCTGATTGCCGAGCAGATTCTGGTCGGTGCGGTGCTGGGGTTTTCCCTGCAACTGTTTTTTCAGGCGTTCGCCGTGGCCGGGCAGATTGTCGCGATCCAGATGGGCATGGGCTTCGCCTCGATGGTTGACCCGGCCAACGGCGTCTCGGTGGCGGTGATCGGGCAGTTCTTCACCATGCTGGTGACCTTGCTGTTCCTATCGATGAACGGCCACCTGGTGGTCTTCGAAGTGCTCACCGAGAGTTTCACCACGCTGCCGGTTGGCGGCGGGTTGATGACGGCGCAGTACTGGGAGCTGGCCGGCAAGCTCGGCTGGGTGCTGGGGGCCGCGTTGTTGCTGGTGCTGCCGGCGGTCACCGCGCTGTTGGTGATCAACATCGCATTCGGCGTGATGACCCGCGCCGCGCCGCAACTGAACATCTTCTCCATCGGTTTCCCGCTGACCCTGGTGCTGGGCCTGTTCATCGTCTGGGTCGGGTTGGCGGACATCCTCAATCAGTATCAGCCGCTGGCCAGCGAGGCCTTGCAGCTGTTACGCGAACTGGCACGGGCGCGCTGAGTCATGGCTGAGAGCGAAAGCGGTCAGGACAAAACAGAAGACCCCACGGACAAACGGAAAAAGGACTCCCGGGAGAAGGGCGAGATTGCCCGCTCCAAAGAGCTCAACACCCTCGCCGTGATGATGGCGGGTGCCGGTGCGCTGCTGGTGTTCGGCGGCATGCTGGCCGAAGACCTGATGGAGCTGATGCGCCTGAACTTCACCCTCTCGCGCGAAGTGATCATGGATCAGGGGGCCATGGGCAGGTTTCTGTTGCAGTCGGGCCAGATGGCGCTGCTGGCAATCCAGCCGATCATGATCACCCTGTTGCTGGCGGCGTTGATCGGGCCGATCTCCCTCGGTGGCTGGCTGTTTGCGGCCGGCTCCATGGCGCCCAAGTTCAGCCGGATGAACCCGGCCTCGGGTCTGAAACGGATGTTTTCGTTCAAGGCGGTGGTCGAACTGCTCAAGGCACTGGCGAAGTTTCTGATCACCTTGTCTGTGGCGCTGGTGGTGTTGTCATCCGATGTCGACGATTTGTTGCGTATCGCTCATGAGCCGCTCGAGATGGCGATCATTCACAGCGTCACGCTGGTCGGCTGGAGCACATTATGGCTGGCCTGCGGCCTGATCATCATCGCCGCCGTCGATGTCCCGGTGCAGCTCTGGGAAGCGCACAAGAAACTGCTGATGACCAAGCAGGAAGTGCGCGACGAGCACAAGGATCAGGAAGGCCGGCCGGAGGTCAAGCAGCGCATCCGCCAGACCCAGCGCGAGATGTCGCAGCGGCGGATGATGGCGGCGATTCCCGACGCCGACGTGGTCATCACCAACCCGACCCACTACGCCGTCGCGCTCAAGTACGACTCGGAGAAGGGCGGCGCGCCGGTGTTGCTGGCCAAGGGCAGTGACTTCCTCGCGCTGAAGATCCGCGAAATCGCCGTCGCCAACAACGTCATGCTGTTGGAGTCGCCGGGGCTGGCGCGCTCGATCTACTACTCCACCGAACTTGAACAGGAAATCCCCGGCGGCCTGTACCTGGCGGTCGCCCAGGTACTGGCCTACGTCTACCAGATCCGCCAGTACCGCGCCGGCAAGGGCAAACGCCCGGATCCGCTCAAGGACGATTTGCCGATTCCGCCCGATTTGCGGCGTGATTCCTGACGTTTGCCGTCATCAAAAAAACCGCCGCCCCGAACAAACGGAGCGGCGGTTTTTTATGCCTGACCCAATGATATTTTGGCTCCTGCCGCGGTCATTGTGTGGTGAGGGGATTTATCCCCGATGGGCTGCGCAGCAGACCCAAGGCTTGTCACTGCAATCTTTCAGAAATACCGCGAGCTCAGGTACGACTGCTGCGCAGCCGAGCGGGACGGTGCGACGATTCGACAAGCTCCCTCGCCACAGGTTCTTGCGTGCCTTCTTGGCCCGGCAATTCCAGATCATTCAGCGCGCGATTCACCGCCAGCTCCCCACCTGACCCAATGAAACTTCGACTCCTGCCGCAGTCATTGTGGCGAGGGAGCTTGCTCCCGCTGGGCTGCGCAGCAGACCCAAATCCTGTCACTGCAAATTTTCAGAAATACCGCGAGTTCAGGGTTTACGGCTGCTGCGCAGCCGAGCGGGAGCGAGCTCCCTCGCCACAGTTTCTCGTCTGACTTCTCAGCCCGGCAACTGCAGATTATCCAGCGCGCGATTCACCGCCAGTTCCCCAAGCATGATCAATTGCGCAATACCCAGCAGCGTCCTGCGCTGCGACGCCGGTATGAGGTGGGCGAAGTCATTGGCGATGGTTCTGGCTGAGGCGAGGGTTTCGCAGGCATCGGCCAGCAGTTCCTCGTTTTTGAAGTCGGCGGTGACGGCGTACATCGAGCGGGTTTTACGTTGAATGGGCGTGGCGCCGGGGGAGCAGAGGTAATGGTCGAGGGCGCGATCGGCCGCTTCGTGGAGCTTTTTTGAATCGAGGGATTCGTAGGGGGAGGTGGCGTCGGTTTCGGGTGGGTTGGGTGTTGGTTTGATCATGGTGAAGCTCCTTTGAGGTGGAGCCGCTACAACCTGTCGCTAAACAGGAGGGTGGCGGCTGTACGCAGGTTAGCGAACCGGTCAAAGGCACCCGGCAGACCCGAAGGTCTCCCGCATACAGCCACCATGACGAAATCGCGAAAATACAGATCCGCAACGAAGCCTGGAACGCTGATGCACCTTTGAATTGAGTTCGAGTCGCTAAACCCGATCGCTGATTCGTCAGCGACCGATCCACAATAGAACCCGACCCCAAGGCGCACAAGCCGGCGGATTCTGGCTTGGCTGTAGGCAATGGCGCAAGGATGTGTAGCCCGCAAGGCGTGTCTTTAAGTGTCTTTTAAACATTTGCGTTTAAAAGGCGCTGTGGCTCTTGCGGTGTGGCTGCTGGGCTCTTCGCGGGCAAGCCCGCTCCCACAGGTGATCTGTGTGATACCTCCAATCTGTGTTCATTGCGGCGCGATTCCTGATAAATCAGAAGACCGCGACCTTCCGCCTGTCTGAAAAAGACCTCAACCTGTTAGTTCTGACAGTGGACACAAAGGGCATTCAGCTATCCCATGTTCCTTGGCAGGTTTCCCGGGCAAGTCGCCTTCTGACCTGTGTCTAACATTCGCCAAGGAGAAGATCATGCAGGAAAACTACAGAAAGCTTGAAGGAATGAGGTACGAGTTCGTTTCCGGGTCGGTGGTGAAAGAGTCTGTGCATATCGCTTGCACGGTCACTTTTATGGCGACGTTGGACTTAACGCATTTCAAGTACATGAGTAATACGTATGTGCCGGGTTATCTCGATTCGAGTACCAATGCGATCAAGCCAGAGTTGGAAGGGGTGGCCTACCATGGTCTCTACAACAGATTCAACAGTGCAGCTGGCAACATTGGCACCGTTGAGGCGTTGGTCAGAGTGTTCTCCTCTCCTGATAACTACTTCGATATATGGAGTGGCAATGGTCTACAGATGCGTTATCAAAAGCCCCAATTCGACACGGTCGGTGATCAGATAAAAATCACCGGTGGGCGGGACTATCGATGGGAGGACGAGCGGGAGATAAAGCCGCAGGATGTGCCGAACATTCACTTTACCTGGGCACTGAGTGTGCTGAAGGCACGCCCCGATGATCCTTTTCATGAGCCTGATGAAATCGTGAGATTTGGCTATTCTGAGGAAGAGTATGTCGAGGTGGAAGGCAGGCAGATCCGTAAGGGGGCGCGCTATCTGGTGGGCCGCGATTTGCGTCTTGGTGAAATTAATCCAAAGCAAATTTTGATTGCCGGATAAATTCGCCAATACGCGAGTTTTTCTGATTTTTGTTCACCTGCGCTAAGGGTGATAGCCGTCTTGCGTCTGTTTTGCGGTCGGCTCCATGGCGCCCGGCTTCAGGCAAGACAATTCCCCGAAATAAACCTCAATTTCAATCCCCGGCAAAAGTTGGAAGGCTTCTTGCAGTAGCCGCCGTGCGCCTGCTTTGGGCGTCAAAAGTTTGCTTTAAAGGAACGGGGAAAACCGGTGGATCGCTCTCAGTTATTCAACACTGCTCGCTCGAATGTTGCCGACCTCAGTCGAGGCAATCTGGGCGTGCCGTTGTTGCTGCTGGTCATGCTGGCGATGATGATGTTGCCGGTGCCGCCGTTCCTGCTCGACGTGTTCTTCACCTTCAACATCGCCCTGTCGATTGTCGTCCTGCTGGTCTGCGTGTATGCGCTGCGGCCGCTGGATTTCGCGGTGTTCCCGACCATTCTGCTGGTGGCGACGCTGCTGCGGCTGGCGTTGAACGTGGCCTCGACGCGGGTGGTGATGCTCCACGGTCAGGACGGCCACGCCGCTGCCGGTAAGGTGATCCAGGCCTTCGGTGAGGTGGTGATCGGTGGTAACTACGTGGTCGGTATCGTGGTCTTCGCGATCCTGATGATCATCAACTTCGTCGTGGTGACCAAGGGTGCCGGGCGGATTTCCGAGGTGAGCGCGCGCTTCACCCTCGATGCGATGCCCGGCAAACAAATGGCGATCGACGCCGACCTCAACGCCGGTCTGATCGACCAGAACCAGGCCAAGGCGCGCCGTCAGGAAGTCGCCCAAGAGGCCGAGTTCTACGGTTCGATGGACGGTGCCAGCAAGTTCGTCCGTGGTGACGCCATCGCCGGCCTGCTGATTCTGTTCATCAACCTCATCGGCGGTATGGCTGTCGGTATCTTCCAGCACAACATGACCTTCGCCGACGCGGGCAAGGTGTACGCCTTGCTGACCATCGGTGACGGTTTGGTGGCGCAATTGCCATCACTGTTGTTATCGACAGCGGCAGCGATCATGGTGACCCGTGCTTCCGGTTCGGAAGACATGGGCAAACAGATCAACCGGCAGATGTTCGCCTCGCCAAAAGCCCTGGCGGTGGCCGCTGGTTTGATGGCGGTCATGGGCCTTGTCCCGGGCATGCCGCACTTCTCGTTCCTGAGCATGGCCGCACTGGCTGCCGGTGGCGCGTACCTGTTCTGGAAAAAGCAGAACGTCGCCAAGGTGCAGGCGCTGCAAGAGGTTCAGCGTCAGCAGGAACTGCTGCCGTCGCCGGCCCGCGCCATGGAAACCAAGGAGCTGGGCTGGGATGACGTGACCCCGATCGACATGATCGGCCTGGAGGTCGGTTACCGCCTGATCCCGCTGGTGGATCGCAATCAGGGCGGGCAGTTGCTGGCGCGGATCAAGGGCGTGCGCAAAAAGCTCTCGCAGGATCTGGGCTTCCTGATGCCGACCGTGCACATTCGCGACAACCTCGATCTGGCGCCGAGCGCCTATCGCCTGACCCTGATGGGCGTGATCCTGGCCGAAGCCGAGATCTACCCGGATCGCGAACTGGCGATCAACCCGGGGCAGGTCTACGGCACGCTCAACGGCATTACCGCCAAAGATCCGGCTTTCGGCCTCGAGGCGGTGTGGATCGAAGTCAGTCAGCGTGCGCAGGCACAATCGCTCGGTTACACCGTGGTCGACGCCAGTACCGTGGTCGCAACTCACTTGAACCAGATTCTGTACAAGCACTCCAGTGAGCTGATTGGCCACGAGGAAGTGCAGCAACTCATGCAATTACTGGCCAAAAGCTCGCCGAAACTGGCTGAAGAACTGGTGCCGGGGGTGGTGTCGCTGTCGCAACTGCTCAAAGTGTTGCAGGCGCTGCTGGCCGAACACGTGCCGGTGCGCGATATCCGCAGCATTGCCGAGGCTATCGCCAACAACGCCGCCAAGAGTCAAGATACCGCCGCCTTGGTGGCCGCAGTGCGCGTCGGCGTATCCCGCGCCATCGTCCAAAGCATTGTAGGCACTGACTCCGAGCTGCCTGTGATCACCTTGGAACCAAGGTTGGAACAAATATTGCTCAATAGTCTGCAGAAGGCAGGACAAGGCTCTGAAGAGGGCGTTCTGCTGGAGCCAAGCATGGCCGAGAAGCTGCAGCGTTCGCTCATCGAAGCGGCGCAGCGTCAGGAAATGCAAGGTCAGCCGGTGATCCTGTTGGTAGCAGGCCCGATCCGCGCGATGCTCTCGCGTTTCGGTCGCCTCGCAGTCCCGGGGCTGCACGTGCTGGCCTACCAGGAAATACCGGACAACAAGCAAGTGACCATCGTTGCGACAGTAGGGCCCAACGGCTGAGGTAGTGGTTTATGCAAGTTAAGCGTTTCTTTGCCGCCGATATGCGTCAGGCCATGAAGCTGGTTCGTGATGAGCTGGGCGCTGATGCCGCCATCATTGGCAACCGCCGCATTGCCGGCGGTGTCGAGCTGACGGCGGCACTGGATTACAAATTGTCGGCGCTGGCGCCACGGGTTCCGAACATGGAACTCGAGGACGAGCTGCGCAAGACCCAGTCGCGCATCGTCACCGCCCAGGCCGAGCTGAGCCTGCGTGGCGAAGCCGACGGCAACACCAATCGCCAGTTGTTCGCCGGGCTGCCGTTGACGGCCGGCCTGCCGCTGACCGCTGCCGAGCCGTTGAGCGAACCGACTTACTCCGCCCCGGCGCGTCCGGCTCCGGCACCTGCACCGGCGTCCGCTGGTGTCGATCCGCGTGCTTTGGATTCGATGCGTTTCGAATTGAACAGTCTGCGTGAGCTGATGGAAGTGCAGCTCGGCACGCTGGCCTGGAATCAGCTGCAAGGCAGCCGTCCGGCCCAAGCCAATCTGTATCGCCGCCTGCAACGCATCGGTCTGTCCGGGCCGTTGTCGCGCGATCTGCTGGCGATGATCACCGACATCGAGGAGCCGCGTCAGGCCTGGCGCATGCTGCTCGCACACCTGGCGCGGATGATTGCCGTACCGGAAGTCGAGCCGCTGGAAGAGGGCGGGGTGATTGCCATGGTCGGCCCGGCCGGCATGGGCAAGACCACCACCCTGGCCAAACTCGCGGCGCGCTACGTGCTCAAGTACGGCGCGCAGAATGTCGCGCTGGTGAGCATGGACAGCTTCCGCATCGGCGCGCAGGAACAACTCAAGACCCTGGGGCGGATTCTCAATGTGCCGGTAACGCACGTCGATCCGGGCCAGTCGCTGGTGCAGGCGCTCGACCCACTGCTGCGCAAACGCGTGGTGCTGATCGATACCGCCGGCCTGCAGGCCAGTGATCCGGCCCTGCGCATGCAACTGGAAAGTCTGGCCGGGCGTGGTATCCGTTCAAAAAATTATCTGGTGCTGGCAACCACCAGCCAGAAACAGGTTCTAACCGCCGCTTATCACAGTTACAAGCGTTGCGGGCTAGCCGGCTGCATCCTGACTAAACTGGATGAGACGGCCAGCCTTGGCGAAGTGTTGAGCCTGGCGATCAGTCATGAACTGCCGGTCGCGTACCTGACCGACGGCCCACGGATTCCGGATGATCTGCATCTGCCGCGCCGTCATCAACTGGTCAGCCGCGCCGTCAGCGTGCAAATGCAGGAAGAACCCAGCGAAGAAGCCATGGCTGACATGTTCGCTGATATCTATCACAGCCCGACCAAGCAGGTTGGCTGAGGTAATGAACAGTTTTTGTACCTACATCGATGGTCTGCCATGCATTGTTCCGGTTGTGAACGCGCAGCCAGTAATGTGGCCTCCGTCTATGCAAGACAAGGTAAAGAAATAACATGGGCAGCATGCATCCCGTACAGGTGATCGCGGTGACCGGCGGCAAAGGTGGCGTCGGCAAGACTAACGTGTCAGTGAACTTGTCTCTGGCGCTGGCAGAGCTTGGCCGTCGGGTCATGCTGCTGGACGCTGACCTGGGGCTGGCGAACGTTGACGTTCTGCTGGGACTGACCCCCAAACGTACTCTGGCCGATGTGATCGAAGGCCGCTGTGAGCTGCGCGACGTGTTGTTGCAGGGGCCCGGCGGGATCCGCATCGTGCCGGCCGCTTCCGGCACCCAGAGCATGGTGCACCTGAGCCCGGCGCAACATGCCGGTCTGATTCAGGCCTTCAGCGACATCGGCGACAACCTCGATGTGCTGGTGATCGACACCGCTGCGGGTATTGGTGACTCGGTAGTCAGTTTTGTCCGCGCCGCCCAGGAAGTGTTGCTGGTGGTCTGCGACGAGCCGACCTCGATCACCGACGCCTACGCGCTGATCAAACTGCTCAACCGTGACTACGGCATGAACCGCTTCCGCGTCCTCGCCAACATGGCGCAGAGCCCGCAGGAAGGGCGCAATCTGTTCGCCAAGTTGACCAAGGTCACGGATCGCTTCCTCGACGTCGCCTTACAATACGTCGGCGCGGTGCCGTACGACGAAAGCGTGCGCAAGGCCGTGCAGAAGCAGCGAGCGGTCTATGAAGCCTTTCCGCGTTCCAAGTGCGCGCTGGCGTTCAAGGCGATCGCGCAGAAGGTCGATACCTGGCCGCTGCCTGCCAACCCGCGCGGTCACCTGGAGTTTTTCGTCGAGCGCCTCGTGCAGCAAACGGCAGGGCCTGTGTTATGACCGCCAGCGGTATGAACTACTACAAGAAGTCGGCACGTGACGCGCAATACGAGTTGATCGAGCGTTACGCGCCACTGGTCAAGCGCATTGCCTATCACCTGCTGGCACGCTTGCCGGCGAGTGTGCAGGTTGAAGACCTTATTCAGGCCGGGATGATCGGCCTGCTCGAAGTCTCGACCAAATACGACGCCAGCAAAGGCGCCAGTTTCGAAACGTACGCGGGCATTCGAATCCGCGGCGCGATGCTCGACGAAGTGCGCAAAGGGGATTGGGCACCGCGCTCGGTTCACCGCAACACCCGTATGGTCAGCGACGCAATTCGCGCAATTGAAGCTAAAACCGGCCGTGACGCTAAAGATCACGAGGTTGCGGCCGAACTCCAATTGAGTCTCGACGATTACTACGGGATTTTGAATGACACCCTGGGCAGCCGGCTGTTCAGTTTCGACGACCTGTTGCAGGACGGCGAACACGAAGGGCTGCACGAGGATGGCGCCAGTGCTCATCTTGAGCCGTCACGCGATCTGGAAGATGAACGCTTCCAGGCGGCGCTGGCGGACGCGATTGCCAATTTGCCGGAGCGTGAGCGACTGGTGTTGGCGCTGTACTACGACGAAGAACTGAACCTCAAGGAAATCGGTGAAGTCCTTGGCGTCAGTGAATCGCGGGTCAGCCAGTTACACAGCCAGTGCGCGGCCCGTTTGCGGGGGCGTTTGGGGGAGTGGCGAGCGCGCTGAAGGCAGTGTGGGGACACTGCGAACGAGGCTGGTGCGGTGATGAACGGCACCGGTCTTGCTCTGTTGTGCTCCAGACAGTCTTCGAGTGCTGCGCCGATTGATTGAAGTGGCGCGTCCAGGTGCTGGGCGCGTTTAAGACTGCTTGGAGGTCGAATTGAACAAAGACATGAAAATCCTCATCGTTGATGACTTCTCAACGATGCGGCGGATCATCAAGAACCTGCTGCGCGATCTCGGGTTCACCAACACCGTCGAGGCCGACGATGGCACGACCGCCATTCCGGTGCTCAACAGCGGCAGCATCGACTTTCTGGTAACGGACTGGAACATGCCGGGCATGACCGGTATCGACTTGCTGCGCCACGTGCGTGCCGATGAAAAACTCAAGCATCTGCCGGTGCTGATGGTGACCGCTGAAGCCAAGCGCGAGCAAATCATCGAGGCCGCTCAGGCCGGTGTGAACGGCTACGTGGTCAAACCTTTCACGGCTCAGGCGTTGAAAGACAAAATCGAGAAGATTTTCGAACGCATCGGCTGATGACGCGCGGGGGAGCTATGGAGCATAACGAATCTTCACAGGGCGATTTCGAGTCGACCCTGAAAAAACACGCGGTCGAACTGGTCGAGAGCCTTGAAAAAGGCAGGTTCGGCGACGCTGTGCAACTGATCCATGAGCTCAATCAGACCCGTGACCGCGGCCTGTATCAGGAAGTGGGCAAGCTCACACGCGAACTGCACAGTGCGATCGTCAATTTCCAGATCGATCCGCACATGCCGCAGGCCGAGGAAGTGTCGCAAATCACCGACGCCACCGAACGCCTGGGCTATGTGGTCAAGCTGACCGAAGCCGCGGCCAACCGCACCATGGATCTGGTGGAAAGCGCCACGCCGGTGGTCAATGGCCTGGCTGAAGAAGCCCAGGCGCTGAGCACCGATTGGGGCCGCTTCATGCGTCGCGAGGTCGGGGCTGAAGAGTTCCGCGAGCTGGCGCGCCGGGTCGACGGTTTTCTGTCACGCAGCAGCACGGACAACCGTGCGGTGTCGAGCAATCTGAACGACATCCTGCTGGCTCAGGATTATCAGGACCTCACCGGTCAGGTGATCAAGCGTGTGACCCAACTGGTCACCGAAGTCGAAAGCAATTTGCTCAAACTCGTCCTCATGGCCAGTCAGGTGGACCGCTTTGCGGGCATCGAACACGACCGCGCCGCGATGCTTGCAGAAAAAGATCCACAAAAACATCTCTCGCAGGGTGAAGGTCCGCAGATTCATGCCGATAAACGAGAAGACGTTGTGTCCGGTCAGGACGATGTGGACGATTTGTTATCCAGCCTTGGATTTTGAGTTTTAGGTTTTTAGACCTGTAGGAGCACCCCATTAATGAGCTTCGGCGCCGATGAAGAGATCCTTCAGGATTTCCTGGTTGAGGCCGGCGAGATTCTTGAGCAACTGTCCGAACAACTGGTCGAGCTGGAAAGCCGCCCGGATGACGCAGATCTGCTCAACGCAATTTTTCGCGGTTTCCACACTGTAAAAGGGGGCGCCGGCTTCCTTCAGCTCAATGAGCTGGTGGAGTGCTGTCACATCGCCGAAAACGTGTTCGACATCCTGCGCAAGGGTGAGCGTCGCGTTGATGCAGAACTGATGGACGTGGTGCTTGAAGCACTGGACGCGGTGAACAGCATGTTCAGCGAAGTCCGTGAACGTGCACCGATCACTGCCGCTACCCCGGAACTGCTGGCCGCGCTGGCGCGTCTGGCCGAACCGCAATCGGCTGACGAAGCCCCGGCTTCGCCGGTGGCCGAGATGATCGAAGAGCTGGTCGTCGAAGGCGATTCGAGCGATTCGGGCGACATCACCGATAACGAATTCGAACAGCTGCTCGATTCGCTGAACGCCGTCAAGGCCGAAGCCGAAGCGCCGATTGCTGTGGCATCTGCGCCGGTTGCCGATGCGGCCGCCAGCGATGAAATCACCGACGCTGAATTCGAGTCCTTGCTCGATCAGTTGCACGGCAAAGGCCAGTTCGCGCCGGACGCCGTGGCACCGACGGCGGCCGCTGCGGCGGCACCGGCGGCGGGCGATAGCTCGGACATCACCGACGACGAATTCGAAGCACTGCTCGATCAGTTGCATGGCAAGGGCAACTTTGCCGTGGAAGCGCTGGAGTCGGCGATCGCCTCGGCACCGGTTGCGCCTGCCGCACCGGCGGCCGCCGCTGCCGGCAGCGATCTGATCAGCGATCACGAATTCGAATCGCTGCTCGACGAATTGCACGGCAAAGGCAAGTTCACCGACGTTGGCGCCGCTGCTGCGAGCACCGCATCGACCGTGGCTGCATCTGCCGCCAAGGCTGCTGCCGCTCCAGCCGCTCCAGCCGCTGCGCCGAAGGCTGCACCCAAGCCTGAGCCGAAGGCCGAAGCGCCAAAACCGGCCGCCGCTGCTGCTGCACCGGCCCCTGCCCGCGCTGCCGCGGCGCCGCCACCGGAAAAACCGGCGAGCGAAGCCGAGACCACCGTGCGGGTCGATACCGCGCGTCTCGACGAAATCATGAACATGGTCGGCGAACTGGTGCTGGTGCGTAACCGTCTGGTGCGCCTGGGTCTCAACAGCGGCGACGAAGCCATGTCCAAGGCCGTGTCGAACCTCGACGTGGTCACGGCTGACTTGCAGACCGCGGTGATGAAGACCCGGATGCAGCCGATCAAGAAGGTCTTCGGGCGCTTCCCGCGTCTGGTTCGCGACCTCGCGCGTCAGCTCAAGAAAGAGATCAACCTGGAACTGGTGGGTGAAGAAACCGACCTCGACAAAAACCTTGTCGAGGCCCTGGCCGACCCGCTGGTCCACTTGGTGCGTAACGCTGTCGACCACGGCATCGAATCGCCGGAAGAACGCGAAGCTTCAGGCAAGGCCCGTGGCGGTCGCGTGGTACTTGCAGCCGAGCAGGAAGGCGACCACATCCTGCTGTCGATCTCCGACGACGGCAAGGGCATGGACCCGAACGTGCTGCGTTCGATCGCGGTAAAACGCGGTGTGATGGACAAGGACGCGGCCGATCGCCTGAGCGATACCGAGTGCTACAACCTGATCTTCGCCCCGGGTTTCTCGACCAAGACCGAGATCTCCGACGTGTCCGGCCGCGGTGTCGGCATGGACGTGGTGAAGACCAAGATTTCCCAGCTCAACGGTTCGATCAACATCTACTCGACCAAGGGCCAGGGCTCGAAAATCGTCATCAAGGTGCCGCTGACGCTGGCGATCATGCCGACCCTGATGGTGATGCTCGGCAATCAGGCGTTTGCGTTCCCGTTGGTCAACGTCAACGAAATCTTCCACCTCGACCTGTCGACCACCAACGTGGTGGATGGACAGGAAGTGGTGATCGTGCGGGACAAGGCGCTGCCATTGTTCTACCTCAAGCGCTGGCTGGTCAGCTCCGCCGCTCACGAAGAGCAGCGCGAAGGCCATGTGGTGATCCTTTCGGTGGGCACCCAGCGGATCGGCTTCGTCGTCGATCAACTGGTCGGCCAGGAAGAAGTGGTCATCAAGCCATTGGGCAAAATGCTGCAGGGCACTCCGGGCATGTCCGGCGCCACCATCACCGGTGACGGCCGCATCGCGCTGATTCTCGATGTTCCAAGCATGCTCAAGCGTTACGCGACGAAGCGTATTTGAATCCGGTGCAGCGGGGCGACGACGTCCCGCTGCACCTAATGGAGTGTTTATGGCAGTCAAAGTCCTGGTGGTGGACGATTCGGGTTTTTTCCGCCGCCGCGTCTCGGAAATTCTTTCAGCGGATCCGAGCATCCAGGTGGTCGGTACGGCCACCAACGGTAAAGAGGCGATCGATCAGGCCCTGGCCCTCAAGCCGGACGTGATCACCATGGACTACGAGATGCCGATGATGGATGGCATCACGGCGGTGCGGCACATCATGCAGCGCTGCCCGACCCCGGTGTTGATGTTCTCCTCGCTGACCCACGAAGGCGCCCGGGTCACCCTGGATGCGCTGGATGCCGGTGCGGTGGATTTCCTGCCGAAGAATTTCGAAGACATCTCGCGCAACCCCGAGAAGGTCAAGCAACTGTTGTGCGAGAAGGTTCACAGCATCTCGCGCAGTAACCGTCGTTTCAGTGCCTACAGTGCGCCGGCTCCGGCCGCGGCACCGACGCCTGCGCCAGCCCCGGCGGCTTCGAGTTTCAGCAGCCACAGCGCTGCTGCTCCGACGCGTCCGGCCCCGGCTCCTGCACCTGCTCGCGCGCCGGCCGCCAGCGCTTCGTCGCCGGCACCGAAACGCAAAGCCTACAAACTGGTCGCCATCGGCACCTCGACCGGTGGCCCGGTCGCGCTGCAACGGGTGTTGACCCAGTTGCCGGCGAACTTCCCGGCGCCGATCGTGCTGATCCAGCACATGCCGGCGGCGTTCACCAAGGCGTTTGCCGAGCGTCTGGACAAGCTGTGCCGCATCAGCGTCAAGGAAGCCGAGGATGGCGACATCCTGCGTCCGGGCCTGGCGCTGCTGGCCCCGGGTGGCAAGCAGATGATGATCGACGGTCGTGGCGCGGTGAAGATCCTGCCGGGCGACGAGCGTCTGAACTACAAACCGTGCGTGGACATCACCTTCGGTTCCGCAGCCAAGTCCTACGGTGACAAAGTTCTGGCGGTGGTGCTCACCGGCATGGGCGCCGACGGCCGCGAAGGCGCACGTCTGCTCAAGCAGGGCGGCAGTTCGGTATGGGCGCAGGACGAAGCAAGCTGCGTGATCTACGGCATGCCGATGGCCATCGTCAAAGCCGATCTGGCTGACGCGGTCTACGGCCTGGACGACATCGGCAAGCACATCGTCGAGGCGTGTATCTGATGGATGTTCTAAGCCTTATCGGGATTATCCTGGCGTTCGTCGCCATCATCGGCGGCAACTTCCTTGAAGGCGGTCACCTCGGCGCGCTGGCCAACGGCCCGGCGGCGCTGATCGTCCTCGGTGGCACCATCGGTGCCGCGCTGCTGCAATCGCCGATGAGCGCCTTCAAGCGCGCCATGCAGATCCTCGCCTGGATCCTGTTTCCACCGCGCGTGGACTTGGCCGGCGGCATCGACCGCGTGGTTAACTGGAGTCTCACCGCACGCAAGGAAGGCCTGCTCGGCCTGGAAGGCGTGGCCGATGCCGAACCGGACAACTACTCGCGCAAGGGCCTGCAACTGCTGGTCGATGGCGCCGAGCCGGAAGCGATCCGCAGCATTCTCGAAGTGGATTTCTACACCCAGGAAGCCCGCGACATCGAAGCGGCCAAAGTCTTCGAAAGCATGGGCGGCTACGCGCCGACCATCGGCATCATCGGTGCGGTGATGGGCCTGATTCATGTGATGGGCAACCTCGCTGATCCGACGCAATTGGGCAGCGGTATTGCCGTGGCATTCGTCGCGACCATCTACGGCGTGGCCAGTGCCAACCTGGTGTTGCTGCCGGTGGCGGCCAAGCTCAAGTCAATCGCGTTGCGGCAGTCGCGTTATCGCGAAATGTTGTTGGAAGGTATTTTGTCGATCGCCGAAGGTGAAAACCCTCGCTCTATCGAGCTGAAGCTTCAGGGCTTCATGGATTGATGGGGGTAATGGACTATGGCTCGCCGCAGGCATCAGGAAGAACACGTTAATCACGAGCGCTGGCTCGTGTCCTACGCGGATTTCATCACGTTGTTGTTCGCGTTCTTCGTGGTGATGTATTCCATCTCGTCGATCAACGAAGGCAAGTACAAGGTCATTTCCGAAGCGCTGATCGGGGTTTTCACTGACTCTGATCGCTCGCTCAAGCCGATCCCGATCGGTGAAGAACGGCCAAAGACCGTGACCCCGGCCAAGCCGCTGGTCAAGGACAGCGAGCAGGTTGACGCCGGTATTGCCGGGGCCAGCGATCCGCTGAAAAGCATCGCCGATGACATCAGCGCCGCATTCGGCGACCTGATCGCTTCCAACCAGATGACCGTACGCGGCAACGAACTGTGGGTCGAGATCGAACTCAACTCCAGCCTGTTGTTCGGCAGTGGCGACGCGATGCCGAGTGATATCGCGTTCAACATCATCGACAAGGTCGCGGCGATCCTCAAACCGTTCGACAACCCGATACACGTTGAAGGCTTCACCGACGATCAGCCGATCCGCACCGCGCAGTACCCGACCAACTGGGAACTGTCCTCGGCGCGCTCGGCGAGCATCGTGCGGATGTTGGCAATGCAGGGCGTCAACCCCGGGCGTCTGGCTTCGGTGGGGTATGGCGAGTTTCAGCCGGTGGCCAATAACGCCACTGCCGAAGGCCGGGCGAAAAACCGTCGTGTGGTGCTGGTGGTGTCGCGCAATCTCGATGTGCGCCGCAGTCTGACCGGCACCGGTACCGCCAATGCACAACCGGACGCGGCATTGAAGCGCGCTGGCACACAAACTGCACCGTCCCCGGTCAAGACGCCGGGACGCGAGAGTGCCGTCAATTCTCCGTCGCCCGCATTAATACGCTGAGCTATGTCTCGGTCGAGCATCTCGACCGGGAGGAACGAACCGAATGAGAGTCTGGGCAGTCGCCAATCAAAAGGGTGGTGTCGGTAAAACCACATCTTCCATCGCTTTAGCCGGATTGCTGGCGGAGGCGGGCAAGCGCGTGGTTGTGGTCGATCTCGACCCGCACGGCTCGATGACCAGCTATTTCGGCTACGACCCCGACAGCCTGGAACACAGCAACTATGACCTGTTTCTGCACAAGGGCAGCGTGCCGCAAGGCTTGCCCGGGCAGTTGCTGCTGTCGACCAGCGACGAACGCATTTCCCTGTTGCCGTCGAGTACCGCACTGGCCACCCTCGAGCGCCAGTCGCCGGGGCAGAGTGGTCTGGGCCTGGTGATCGCCAAGAGTCTGGCGCAGCTGTGGCAGGACTTCGATTACGCGATCATCGACAGCCCGCCGTTGCTCGGTGTGCTGATGGTCAACGCGCTGGCCGCGAGCCAGCAACTGGTGATCCCGGTGCAGACCGAGCACCTGGCCGTCAAAGGTCTGGAGCGCATGGTCAACACCCTGGCGATGATCAACCGCTCGCGCAAACAGGCGCTGCCGTTCAGCATCGTGCCGACCCTGTTCGACCGCCGCACCCAGGCGTCGCTGGGCACCTTGCGCGTGCTGCGTGACAAATTCCCCGAAGAGATCTGGCAGGGTTACATCCCGGTCGATACCCGTCTGCGCGACGCCAGCCGGGCCGGGGTCACGCCTTCGCAGTTCGACGGCAAGAGTCGTGGCGTGCTGGCTTACCGCGCGCTGCTCAAGCATCTGTTGGCGCAACAACTTGTTCCGCAGGTGGCTTGAATGACGTTGACCTCTGTAGGAGCTGCCGCAGGCTGCGATCTTTTGATCCGGTTTTGCGTGGCTTCTGAAAAGATCAAAAGATCGTCCGAACGCGGCACCGAACCTGCGGCAGCTCCTACAGGGAGTTGTGTATGAATCGGCCGGTGAAGTTGACGTCGAAGCCGCAGTTGGCATTGCAGTCGTATCTGGACAGCTTGCTGCAGGAGATTCCTGACGAGTTGCAGGTCGAGGCGCCGGTCGAGGTGGTCGAAAGTACCGAAGCGCTGGATGAGTTCCAGGCTGCGGTGCTTGAAGAGCAGGCGCGTGATGCGCAGAAAGCCGCCAAGTCTCCCGCCCCGGTTGCCGCGCCTGCCGTGGCGCCCGTTGCCAAAGCACCGGTGGCATTGATCGAAGAAGCCGAGCCGCCGCGCGCGCCGGTGTCGACGCTCGCACCGTTGCTGCAAACCCAATTGCTGAAAACCGCGCCGGAACCGGTGGTGGTCGAACCGGCGCCGGTTGCGCCCGCACCCGTCGAGCAGACGCGGGTGCCGCCAGTGGTGGAAGTGCACCTGCCGCCGAGCAACACGCCGCCACCGGTGGACACCGATGGCCGTCCGGCTTGGGCTGCCGAAGCCTTCGAATGCCTGTTGTTCGATGTTGCCGGCCTTACCCTGGCGGTGCCGCTGGTGTGCCTCGGTTCGATCTATTCGCTGGCCGGCCACGAGTTGACGCCGCTGTTCGGGCAGCCGGAATGGTTCCTCGGGATTCTGCCGAGCCAGGCCGGCAATCTGAAAGTGTTGGACACCGCGCGTTGGGTCATGCCGGATCGCTATCGCGATGACTTCCGTCAGGGCCTGCAGTACGTGATTTCGGTACAAGGTTACGAATGGGGCCTGGCGGTGCATCAGGTCAGCCGTTCGTTGCGACTGGACCCGAATGAAATCAAATGGAGAAGTCACCGGGGTCAGCGGCCATGGCTCGCCGGCACGGTGATCGAGCACATGTGTGCATTACTTGATGTAGCCGCGCTGGCCGAGTTGATCGCCAGCGGCGGGGCAAAGCACTTGGGCGGCCACAAGCCGCTACATAAATCGACATAGCAGCCGACATAACAGTCAGGCGAAGGCATTTTTCAATGCCTCCACACAGAACACACACCGCCCAGTGCGGTTTTTTCGAGGGGTCAGGGTATGAGTAGTCAGGCGACGAATGCAAAAGGTTCTGAAGATCCGATCCTGCAATGGGTGACCTTCAAGCTGGACAACGAAACCTACGGCATCAACGTGATGCGCGTTCAGGAAGTCCTGCGTTACACCGAAATCGCGCCGGTACCGGGTGCGCCAAGCTACGTGCTGGGCATCATCAACCTGCGCGGTAACGTGGTCACCGTGATCGACACCCGTCAGCGCTTCGGCCTGAACAGCGGCGAGATCAGCGACAACACCCGTATCGTCATCATCGAAGCCGACAAGCAAGTGGTCGGGATCATGGTCGACAGCGTGGCTGAAGTGGTTTACCTGCGTCAGTCGGAAATCGAGACCGCGCCAAACGTCGGTAACGAAGAGTCGGCCAAGTTCATCCAGGGCGTGTGCAACAAGAACAACGAACTGCTGATCCTGGTCGAGCTGGACAAGATGATGAGCGAAGAAGAATGGTCGGAACTGGAGAGCATCTGATTGATTCTCGAGGTTGCGGTCATTGTCCTGTTCCTCTTCTGGGCAGGCACGCTGGCAATGTTTCTGGCGTACATCAAGGCGCAGCGGGCGATCGCTGCGCAACAGGCCCAGGGCGATGCGCTGCGTGATCAGCGCATCAAGGACTTGGCCAAGCGTGTCGACGACTATCAGAACGGCAACGTGCGCATGGGCGAAGCCCTGCACGAGCTGCGCTCGGTCGTCGGTCCGTTGCCAGACAAGATTGTCGCGCTGGAACAACGCGACCCGTCGAGCCTGTCGTTCGCCCAGGCGGCGAAACTGGTGGGCATGGGCGCGAGCGTCGATGAGCTGACTCAGTCCTGCGGTTTGACCCAGGCTGAGGCGGAGTTGATGCGCAAGTTGCACAGAAGCTGAAGATCAAAAGATCGCAGCCTGCGGCAGCTCCTACAGGGAACCGTATCCCAATGTAGGAGCTGCCGCAGGCTGCGATCTTTTGCTTTCAAGGCTAATAATCATCCCCACGTGCGGTGATGTCCTTCTCGACCATCGGCGCATCCGGATCCTGCCCCTCGGGGAATTTCCCCTTCAGATTCCACGCGAACGCGATGATCTCGGCGATCGTGCGATACAGCTCCTCGGGGATGCTGTCGCCCAGTTCCATGCGCGCCAACAGACGCACCAGCTCGGCGTTTTCATAGATCGGCACTTCGCAGTCGCGGGCGATGCGCAGGATTTCTTCGGCCAGTTCCTCGTCGCCCTTGGCGGTGAGAGTCGGGGCGTGGTTGCCGTCGTATTTGAGGGCGATGGCCTGGCGTGGAGCAGTGGAATCGTTCATGCGGTTTCGTCGACCCAGCGATGTTCGAGGCGGGTTTGGTTGCCTTGCGGCGGGGTGCCGAGGTGGCAGTCGAGATCGCCGACGTTCAGCCCGCGATCGAGCAGGCGCTGGCGCAGCGCGAACAGATTGGTTTCGATCAGGTCGGCGGTGTACGGGCGTTCGGCCCAGAGCTGACTCGACAGGCTGCCGGCAATCAATTGCGCCTGAATCTGCATCGGCCCCAACGGCTCCATGTCGAAGGCCAGATCGACGCGCCACAGCTGCTGTCTGGGTTCGCGCTCGTCGCGGCGTTCGTTGGGTTGCGGTTCTCTTTCCGGCGTTTCTTCGCGCTGGAACTTGACCTGCAACGGCACGATGTCCTGCAGATTGCGCATGGGGATTTCCAGCTGCCAGGTGCTGAGCAGACGGCCGTCGTCGGTGACCCCGGTCTGTTCCAGACTCGACAGCTGATGGCTTTGCAGGCGCGACACGGCGGCTGCTGCGAGGCGCAGCAGATGCTCAAGATCGCCTTCGCCGTCGAGACTTTGCAGCAGACGGTCGGGCAGGGGGAAACTGCTCGGCACGGGTTTGGCGCTGACCTGGCCGAGGGTGCCGAGGGCGTTGCGCACGAAACTCGGCAGCGCCTGTGCCAGGGTGTTGGCGGCGATGATCGCGTTGAAACTGGCATTGCCCGGCGCACCCGGGGACAGTTGCGCGATCAGCTTGAGCAGATCGGCTTTCATGTCCGGGGCCAGCGCCGGATTCTGTCCGGTCAGCAATTTGGCTTCGAGGAAGGCGCCGCTGTTGGCCAGGGCCAGGGCCACGCCCTTGGCGCTGCTCATCTGCTGCACATCGGGCAAGTTGGCGAGCAGACGCACGACGGCAGCGCGCAGATCCTGCGAGGTCTGATCGTCGTCGGCCGGCAGGTTTTGCAAGGCGTTGAGCAAACCATCCAGCGAACCTTGGCGACTCTGCTGGCCGAGCAGTTGCTGGCTCACCGCCAATTGCTCCTGACGGCTGCTCAGTGGCACGAACTTGAGGGTTTGCGAGTCTTCGACCAGTGCCGAGAGCAGGGTGCCGATACGCAGCGGCGTCGGGCTGTCGATGTCCAGCGTGGCACCGCTCTGTGCGGTGTTGAGCAGACTGACCAGCGAGCGATACACCGTCGGCTGTCCCGGCACTTGCGGCAGTGTCTGCGAGGTCAGCACCTTGCCTTGCAGCAGCGTGCCGACCGGCAACTGCGCGGTGTCGATGCGGGTGAGGGCGGCGACGCTGCTGGCAATCGCCTGTTGCACGGTGATCGCCAGATTGCCCGCCGACGGCTGGGTGACGGCCAGGTTGGTGCCGGTCGGCAACGGCAGGTTGCTGCTGGCTTGCACGGTGGTCTGACGGCCGCCGTCGACGGTGACCTTGAGCAGCAGTTGAAAGGTCTGATCCGCCTGCTTGAGCGACAACACCTCGGCCTGAGCACTTTGCCCGGCGCCAATCAAGCCTTCGACCGGGGTCAGCAGCTTGAGCAACTCACCGCTCATCGCCAGCGGACGCGTGTTCGCCGGGGTGGTGGGCGGGAGCGGGAGGATGTTCATTTCGCCTGTCATACGCGGACACAACCTGAGGAAATTGCACTCTTGAGAGTAAGGCACGGCATGTATAATGCCGCGCGTCTTGCGCTTCGTTCAGAAAACATAGCAATTGTTTGATCCAGCTCTCTGGTTCGCACCGTCATTGCATTTATCCTGCATCTCTTTAACGGCCGCGCCAGAGCCGACTTGAACCGTATAAGGCCCGTGATCCCTTGACCAGTCCTGTCCTGCAAACCGTTGCCCTTGCCTGTGAGCGAGACTTGCGGCTGCTCTTCGAAAATCTCGAACTGAGACTGGCCAGTGGCGATATGGTGCAGATCAGCGGCCCCAACGGCAGCGGCAAAACCAGTCTGCTGCGCCTGTTGTCCGGGTTGATGCAGCCGACCAGCGGTCAGGTGCTGCTCAATGGCCAGCCCTTGACTGCACAACCGAGCGAACTGGCGCGCAACCTGTTGTGGATCGGCCACGCTGCCGGGATCAAGGACCTGCTGACCCCGGAAGAGAACCTGTCCTGGCTCTGCGCCCTGCATCGGCCGGCCGAGCGCGAGGCGATCTGGCAGGCATTGGCTGCCGTAGGATTGCGCGGTTTCGAAGATGTTCCCTGCCACACCCTGTCCGCCGGTCAGCAACGCCGCGTGGCGCTGGCACGGTTGTATCTGGACAGCCCGCCGCTGTGGATTCTCGACGAGCCGTTCACCGCGCTCGACAAACAGGGCGTGGCACAACTCGAAGAACACCTGGCCGGGCACTGCGAACGCGGCGGTCTGGTGGTGTTGACCACGCACCACACGTTGAGCCGCATGCCGGCCGGTTATCGCGATATCGATCTGGGGAACTGGGCAGTATGAGTGTGTTCGGCCTGCTGGTCGCCCGTGAGTCCCGCCTGCTGTTTCGTCGCCCGGCGGAACTGGCCAATCCGCTGATTTTCTTCGCCATCGTCATTGCCTTGTTCCCGCTGGCCGTCGGCCCGGAAACTCAAGTCTTGCAAAACCTGTCCCCGGGGTTAGTCTGGGTGGCCGCGCTGTTGTCGGTCCTGCTTTCGCTGGACGGATTGTTTCGCAGTGATTTCGAAGATGGCTCCCTGGAACAGTGGGTCCTTTCGCCGCACCCGCTGCCACTTCTGGTGCTGGCCAAGGTGCTGGCACACTGGCTGTTCTCGGGGCTGGCGCTGGTCTTGCTCTCGCCTCTGTTGGCGCTGATGCTCGGTTTGCCGGTCGCCTGCCTGCCGGTGTTGCTGTTGTCGTTGCTGCTGGGTACCCCGGTGCTGAGTTTGCTCGGTGCGGTGGGCGCGGCGCTGACGGTCGGTTTGAAACGCGGCGGCCTGTTGCTGGCGCTGCTGATTCTGCCGTTGTACATCCCGGTGTTGATCCTGGGCAGTGGCGCCTTGCAGGCCGCCTTGCAAGGCATGCCGGCGACCGGGTATCTGCTGTGGCTGGGTAGCCTGACCGCCCTGGCGATCACCCTGACACCTTTTGCAATAGCTGCTGGCCTGAAGATCAGCGTCGGCGAATAATGAGGTCTGGTTAAAATTTAACCAGCAAAGACCCTGAGACTGCTCACACCGATGAGCGGCACCCGTGATGGAAACAGTATGAACTGGACCTGGTTTCACAAGCTCGGCTCGCCCAAGTGGTTCTACGGCATCAGCAGCAGGTTTCTGCCGTGGCTGGGCATCGCAGCGTTGCTGCTGATCAGCGTTGGCGTGGTCTGGGGCCTGGCCTTCGCGCCGCCGGATTATCAGCAGGGCAACAGCTTTCGCATCATCTACATCCACGTGCCGGCGGCGATGCTCGCGCAGTCGATCTACGTGATGCTGGCGGTGTGCGGCGTGGTCGGGCTGGTGTGGAAAATGAAACTGGCCGACGTCGCCCTTCAATGCGCGGCGCCGATCGGCGCATGGATGACTGCCGTGGCGTTGGTCACCGGCGCGATTTGGGGCAAGCCGACCTGGGGCTCGTGGTGGGTCTGGGATGCGCGGCTGACGTCGATGCTGATTTTGCTGTTCCTGTATTTCGGGGTGATTGCGCTGGGCAACGCCATCAGTAATCGCGACAGCGCGGCCAAGGCCTGCGCCGTGCTGGCGATCGTCGGAGTAATCAACATTCCGATCATCAAATACTCGGTGGAGTGGTGGAACACCCTGCACCAGGGCGCGACCTTCACCCTCACCGAAAAACCGGCGATGCCGGCCGAAATGTGGCTGCCGCTGCTGCTGACGGTGCTGGGTTTCTACTGTTTCTTCGGCGCCGTGCTGTTGTTGCGCATGCGCCTTGAAGTGCTCAAGCGCGAAGCTCGCGCCAGTTGGGTCAAGGAAGAAGTGCAGAACAGTCTGGAGGCCGCTCGATGAGTTTCGCTTCATTCGGCGACTTCCTCGCCATGGGCCATCACGGCCTGTACGTCTGGTCGGCCTACGGCATCTGTCTGGCGGTGCTGATCCTCAACGTGGTCGCACCGATCGCGGCCCGCAAGCGCTATCTGCAACAAGAGGCGCGTCGTCTGCGCCGGGAGAACGGCAAGTGAATCCGCTGCGCAAAAAACGTCTGACCCTCATTCTGGCGATCCTGGTCGGGGTCGGCGCCGCCGTCGGCCTGGCTCTCAGCGCCCTGCAGGAAAACATCAACCTGTTTTACACGCCGACCCAGATCGCCAACGGCGAAGCGCCGCACGACACGCGGATCCGCGCCGGCGGCATGGTCGAGAAGGGCTCGCTGCAACGTTCGCCGGACTCGCTGGACGTCAAATTCGTCGTCACCGACTTCAACAAAGCCGTGACCATCACCTACCGCGGCATCCTCCCGGATCTGTTCCGCGAAGGGCAGGGCATCGTTGCCTTGGGCAAACTCAATGCCGACGGCGTGGTGGTGGCCGATGAAGTGCTGGCCAAGCACGACGAAAAGTACATGCCGCCGGAAGTGACCAAAGCGCTGAAAGACAGTGGTCAATCGGCACCGACCCAAGCGAAGGAGGGTTGATCGATGACGTCTGCACTGTTTATTCCTGAACTCGGTCATCTGGCGATGATTCTGGCGCTGTGTTTCGCGCTGGTGCAGGCCGTGGTGCCGTTGCTCGGCGCCTGGCGCGGCGACCGCATGTGGATGGGCCTGGCCCAGCCGGCGGCGTGGGGCCAGTTTGCGTTCCTGCTGTTTGCCTTCGGTTGCCTGACCTACGCGTTCATGACCGACGATTTTTCGGTCGGCTACGTGGCGATGAACTCCAACAGCGCCTTGCCGTGGTACTACAAGTTCAGCGCAGTGTGGGGCGCCCACGAAGGCTCGCTGCTGCTGTGGGCGTTGATCCTCGGTGGCTGGACCTTTGCGGTGTCAGTGTTCTCCCGGCAGTTGCCGCAAGTCATGCTCGCTCGCGTACTGGCGGTGATGGGCATGATCAGCACCGGTTTCCTGTTGTTTCTGATCCTCACCTCCAACCCGTTCTCGCGGATCCTGCCGCAGATTCCGGCCGACGGGCGTGACCTCAATCCGCTGCTGCAAGACATCGGCCTGATCGTGCATCCGCCGATGCTCTATATGGGTTATGTGGGTTTCTCGGTGGCGTTCGCCTTCGCCATCGCCGCACTGCTCGGTGGTCGTCTCGACGCCGCGTGGGCACGCTGGTCGCGGCCGTGGACGATTGTTGCCTGGGCCTTCCTCGGCATCGGCATCACCCTCGGTTCGTGGTGGGCTTACTACGAACTCGGCTGGGGCGGCTGGTGGTTCTGGGACCCGGTGGAAAACGCCTCGTTCATGCCATGGCTGGTCGGCACCGCGCTGATCCACTCGCTGGCCGTCACGGAAAAACGTGGGGTGTTCAAAAGCTGGACGGTGTTGCTGGCGATTGCCGCATTTTCGTTGAGCCTGCTCGGTACGTTCCTCGTGCGTTCCGGTGTACTGACTTCGGTGCACGCGTTTGCCTCGGACCCTGAGCGTGGCGTGTTCATTCTGATCTTCCTGCTGTTCGTGGTCGGTGGCTCGCTGACGCTGTTTGCGTTGCGTGCGCCAGTGGTCAAGAGTCAGGTCGGCTTCAACCTGTGGTCGCGGGAAACCCTGCTGCTGGGCAACAACCTGGTGCTGGTGGTGGCCGCGTCGATGATCCTGCTCGGCACCCTGTATCCGCTGATTCTCGATGCGATCAGCGGCGCCAAGCTGTCGGTCGGCCCGCCGTACTTCAACGCGCTGTTCATCCCGCTGATGGCGTTGCTGATGCTGGTGATGGCGGTCGGCGTGATCGTCCGCTGGAAGGACACCCCGGTGAGGTGGTTGGCGAACATGCTGACCCCGGTGTTGCTCGGCAGTGTCGCGTTGGCGGTGGTGGCCGGTGTCGCTTACGGCGATTTCAACTGGGCGGTGATCGCGACGTTCCTGCTCGCCGCGTGGGTGTTGCTCGCCGGTGTGCGCGACATCTTCGACAAGACTCGCCACAAGGGCCTGATCAAAGGCCTGCCAACCCTGACCCGCAGCTATTGGGGCATGCAGATCGCGCACTTGGGCATCGCCGTGTGCGCCCTCGGTGTGGTGCTGTCGAGTCAGAACAGTGCCGAGCGCGACCTGCGTCTGGCGCCGGGCGAGTCGATGGACCTGGCCGGTTATCACTTCATCTTCGAGGGCGCCAAGCACTTCGAAGGGCCGAACTTCACCTCCGATAAGGGCACTATTCGGGTGATCCGCGACGGCAAGGAAGTCAGCGTGCTGCACCCGGAAAAACGCCTGTACACCGTGCAGAGTTCGATGATGACCGAGGCCGGGATCGACGCCGGTTTCACTCGCGATCTCTACGTTGCACTGGGCGAGCCGCTGGAAAACGGCGCGTGGGCGGTGCGGGTTCACGTCAAGCCGTTCGTGCGCTGGATCTGGTTCGGCGGTCTGCTGACCGGTCTGGGCGGATTGCTGGCGGCGCTGGATCGGCGTTATCGAGTCAAGGTCAAAGCCAAGGTGCGTGAAGCCCTCGGCCTGCAAGGAGCGGCTGCATGAGACGTTGGTTGATGCTGGTGCCACTGGCGATTTTCCTGCTGGTGGCGGTGTTTCTTTATCGCGGTCTGTACCTCGATCCGGCGGAGCTGCCGTCGGCGATGATCAACAAGCCATTCCCGGAATTCAGCCTGCCGAACGTGCAGGGCGACAAGACCCTGACCAAGGCCGACATTCTCGGCAAACCGGCGCTGGTCAACGTCTGGGGCACCTGGTGCATTTCCTGCCGGGTCGAGCACCCGGTGCTGAACAAACTGGCCGAGCGTGGCGTGGTGATCTACGGCATCAACTACAAGGACACCAACGCCGATGCGTTGAAGTGGCTGGCCGAATTCCACAACCCGTACCTGCTGGACATCCGTGACGACGAAGGTTCGCTGGGTCTGAACCTCGGCGTGTACGGCGCGCCGGAAACCTTCTTCATCGACGCCAAGGGCATCATTCGCGACAAGTACGTTGGGGTTATCGACGAGCAGGTCTGGCGCGAAAAACTCGCAGCCAAATATCAGGCACTGGTCGATGAGGCCAAGCCATGAAGCGCTTTATCGCTGCCGTGGTCTTGGGCCTGAGTCTGGCCGGCGTGGCGCATGCCGCCATCGACACTTACGAGTTCGCCAAGGAAGGTGATCGCGAGCGTTTTCGCGAGTTGACCAAGGAACTGCGTTGCCCCAAGTGCCAGAACCAGGACATCGCCGACTCCAACGCACCGATTGCCGCCGACCTGCGCAAAGAGATTTTCCGCATGCTCGGCGAGGGCAAGGACAATCAGCAGATCATCGATTTCATGGTCGATCGCTACGGTGATTTCGTCCGCTACAAACCGGCGCTCAATGCCAAGACCGCACTGCTGTGGTTCGGCCCGGCCGGCCTGTTGTTCGGCGGTCTGGTGGTGATCGCAGTGATCGTTCGCCGGCGTCGCGCACAGCGCACCGAGCCCCCGCCATCGCTGTCCACCGAAGAGCGTCAGCGCCTCGACCAACTGTTGGATAAAAACCAAGAATGATTGATTTCTGGCTTGCCGCAGGGCTGTTGCTTCTGGTCGCCCTGAGTTTTCTGCTGATCCCGGTTTTGCGTGGCCGTCGCGCCCAGCGCGAAGAGGATCGAACTGCCCTGAACGTGGCGCTGTATCAGGAGCGCGTCGCCGAACTGCAAGCGCAGCAGGCTGAAGGCGTACTCGATGCCGCGCAAATGGACAGCGGTCGTGCTGAAGCGGCGCGTGAACTGCTCGCCGATACCGAAGGCGTTGCCGCACCGCGTGTCTCGAAACTGGGCAAGCCGTTGCCGTTGTTGGCCGCAGTGCTGGTGCCGGTGTTGGGCCTGGGTCTGTACCTGCATTTCGGTGCTGCCGATAAAGTCGAGCTGACCCGCGAATTCGCCCAGGCGCCGCAGTCGATGGAAGAAATGACCCAGCGTCTGGAGCGTGCTGTTGCGGCGCAGCCGGATTCGGCGGAAGGCCTGTACTTCCTCGGGCGCACCTACATGGCCCAGGATCGCCCGGCGGACGCGGCGAAGATGTTCGAACGCGCCGCCAACCTGGCCGGTCGCCAGCCGGAGCTGCTCGGCCAGTGGGCACAGGCGCAGTATTTTGCCGATGGCAAGAAGTGGTCGGACAAGATCCAGGCCCTGACCGACGAAGCGCTGAAAGCCGATCCGAAAGAAGTCACCAGCCTTGGCCTGCTCGGCATCGCCGCGTTCGAAGGCGAGCGTTACCAGCAAGCCATCGATTACTGGAACCGTTTGCTGGCGCAATTGCCAGAGGACGACAAATCCCGCGAAGCCCTGCAGGGCGGCATCAATCGTGCCACCGAACGGCTTGAAGCCAGTGGTGGCAAGGTCGCTGCGAGCCCGGCCGCCAAGGCTGCCGCGCTGCTCAAGGTGCGCGTGGATCTGTCCAGTGAACTCAAGGGCAAGGTACAACCGGGCGACAGCGTGTTCATCTTCGCCCGTGCCGTTTCCGGCCCGCCGGCGCCGCTGGCGGCCAAGCGCCTGACCGTGGCCGATCTGCCCGTAACCGTCGAACTGGGCGATGCCGACGCGATGATGCCGCAGTTGAAACTGTCGAACTTTCCTGAAGTCCAACTGGTTGCGCGCGTCTCCCGTGCCGGTCAACCGACCGCCGGGGAGTGGGTGGGTCGCAGCGGCCCGCTGGCCAGCAGCACCACCGCGCCGCAAACACTGACCATCGACAGCCCGGATCAATAACCACCGGCACCCACAGGAAAGCACCGCCATGCACAGTCTCGCCCGAATCGCAGTCATCACCATGGCCCTGGGCATGAGCGCCTGTGCGGTGCACCGACCGGAACCGACCACCAGCCTGCCGCCGATCCCGCCGTCACAACCGAGCCCGACCCCGTCGACCTCGCCGACCCCGGGCAAAAGCATTCCGGCCAAACCCTCCAAACCAGTGCCACGCACCTCAGCCAGCTTCGCCCCGCCACCGGGCGGCAACAGCCACTGGGACCAGAAACTCGGCGTCTACGTCCTCGACGACCAGCCCAACACCTTCTACCGCCAGCGCACCTACTTCCGCTGGAACAACGGCTGGACCCGCTCCGTCAGCCCCAACGGCCCATGGGAAGACACCGACATCCACGGCGTGCCACCGGGGTTGGGCAAGCAGTTCGGGCAGTGATGAAAAAGCGGCGATCTCTGGATCGCCGTTTTTTTGTCTGGGTTCACAAAATGATTATTCAGAGAATCGCACGATAGGCGCTTAGCGCCCGAACTGGTGAATGCCTCACTCGTATCCTGTCCTTAACGCCTGTGCCTGCTCCGCGAGAAGCGCCATTGCCTGCTCGCTGGCGGTGTCGCGCCGGGTTTTATAGTCCATCAAATCGGCGAAACGCACACGTCGGTGCTTGCCGGTTTTGTGGTAGGACAACTCGCCGCTTTCCAGCAGTTTTATCAGGTGCGGGCGTGAGACATTGAGCATGTCTGCAGCTTCCTGAGTGGTCAGCTCGGCATGCACCGGTACGACTTTGACGGCATTGCCTTCAGCCAGCTCCGCCAGAATGTCCACCAGCAAGCGCAGTGCAGAGGTAGGTAGCTCGACCTGGTGCGCCTGATTCTGCTCGTCGAAAATCTGAATGTGCTGGGTTTCGAATCGGGTCGCGAGGTAGGCGTTGAGCGCGCGTCTGCCTTCGATTGCGGCTTTGACTTCGCGCTCCACAGGGAGATTGAGAGAGGGGTGAAGGACAATCGACATAATGAATTCCAGCATTCTGAATAGAGGATGCTGGAACGTTATTCGAATTAAACGAAAATCGCAATAAACGAAACGGGGGCCGATTCAGTTCCGGCGTGTCAGCAAATTGTCCATGTGCTCCACAAAGGCCCGCGCCTTCGCACTGACCATCCGCCCGGTGGGAAACACCGCCCACAAGTCCTGATCCGGCAATACCCAGTCACTCATCACCGCCCTGACCGCACCGCTCGCCAGTTCCGGGGCGAACATCCATTGCGAGGCGATGGTCAGGCCCTGATCGGCAAACACGGCCGCGCGCAAACCCTCGGCGGCGCTGACCCGCAGGCGGCCGGTCAGGGTTTGCGTCTGTTGTTCGTTACCTCGGATGAACGTCCAGGTCGCGCCACCGCTGAGGTTGTAGACGATGCCTTGGTGCTGATCCAGATCGGCAGGGCGGCTGGGTTCGCCGTGGCGAGCAAAGTACGCCGGGGTGCCGAGGACCACGCGGCGGCAGTCGGCGATCTTGCGCGCGGTGAGGCTGGAGTCGCTCAGCGGGCCCATGCGCAGGGCGACGTCGATGCCTTCTTCCACCAGATTGATGTTGCGGTCGTCGAGCATCAGATCGATGTTCAATTGCGGATGCTGATCGAGAAACGGGCCCAACTGCGGTACCACATGCAGACGCCCGAAAGTCACCGCAGCGCTGATCCGCAGGTTGCCGCGCAATCCGCCGGCGCTGCCACGGGCGGCGTCATCGGCTTCGTTGGCTTCATCGATGGCGCGTCTGGCCCGCTCGAAAAACGCCAGTCCGGCTTCGGTCGGGGTCAGGCCACGGGTCGAGCGCAGCAGCAGGCTGACCGCCAGGCGTTTCTCCAGTTGAGCGATGGTTTTCGACACGGCGGGCTGGCCGATATTCAGGCGTCGGGCGGCGGCGGAAAACGAGCCGGTTTCGACCACGCAGATGAAGGTTTCCATGGCGGCGAGGCGGTCCATCTCAGGTCCTTGCGCAATCTTCAAGCATTCAGAGGAGCCCTGTGGGAGCGAGCTTGCTCGCGAATACGGTCTGACATTCAGCAGATGTGTTGACTGATCAGGCGCCTTCGCGAGCAAGCTCGCTCCCACAGGGAATAGGGTGCTGAGTGTAATCCGCGTCCATTCAATCACATGCGGTAAAACAACCGGACGTCGTTTTGCAGATTTATGTGCTTGAGTAAAGATAACTCTAGAGTTACTTTTATTCCGCCGGAGCAAGGAGGCGTCAGGTGCAAAGCAGGCTATTGATCAAGGAGCTGGAGGAAGCAGGCTGGACGCTGGATCGAGTCACCGGCAGTCATCACATCTTCACTCACCGTTACAACCCTTACACCATTCCCGTTCCCCACCCGAAAAAGGATTTACCGTTGGGGACGGTCAAAAGCATCAGGAGGCGTGCCGGGTTGTACCCCCCGCCAGCCAGCTACAAGGGAGATCCATAATGCAATATCCGATCTGCATCGAATGGGGTGACGACAACACCGCCATCGGTATTCAGATACCTGACATTCCCGGCGCCGTCACGGCCGGGGACACTTTCGAGGACGCCTATAACGCAGCCGTTGAAGTCGCCCATCTCATGTTGCAGGAGATGGCGGCGGACGGGGAATCGATTCCGATGCCGACGTCGGCAGCGGCGCATCGCAATAATCCGGAGTTTGCCGACATGGGCTGGGGGATGCTCGAGCTGGATATCTCGCCGTACATGGGCAAAACCGAGAAGGTCAACGTGACGTTGCCAGGTTATGTGATCCAGCGCATCGATCGCTATGTGCGTGAACACAATGTCAAAAGCCGCTCTTCGTTTCTGGCGGATGCGGCGATGGAGAAACTGGTTCGGTATTAAGCGTCATCGCTCCCATAGGCCCAGCGAGCAACCTGTGGGAGATTCTATGTTGCTCAGCAACCCTAGAATCTCAAACTGATCGGTATTCGCCCTGATTCTTCATCAGGGTGAATGCCACTCGGCAGAGCTTGCGAGCAAGAGCTACCAATGCCTGTGTTTTCGAGAAGCCTCTGGCCAGGTAAGACTCGTAAAAAGGCTTCCACTTGGTTGAGCGACACGCCGCCATTGCGGCGTTG